>CAJAFV010000019.1 GCA_903939115.1 uncultured Geobacteraceae bacterium | reverse complement strand
TCGGCCTGACCTTTGCCAGCGAGAACTTTAGTAATCGCAGCGGTTAGAGTTGTTTTGCCATGGTCAACGTGACCGATGGTGCCGATGTTTACATGAGTTTTATTACGTAAAAACTTTGCCTTCGCCATGAGAAAGGCCCTCCTGATGGTAGCTTTTATTGTTCCTGCTTATGAGAGTGTTTCATTTGAAAAGTGGAGCCCACATCCGGACTCGAACCGGAGACCTCTTCCTTACCAAGGAAGTGCTCTACCTCCTGAGCTATGTGGGCACATTTTTTACTGGAGCGGGAAACGGGACTCGAACCCGCGACCCTCAGCTTGGAAGGCTGACGCTCTAGCCAACTGAGCTATTCCCGCACTACCAGACGAAGACTTTTGAAATACATCTGGCCATCTCTTACCAGTTCTAGCGACGTTGAGTCTCCTGGGTTCGTATGTTCCACCGTATTCCGATGATTATGTGGTGGAGGGAGGAGGATTCGAACCTCCGAAGTCGCTGACGACAGATTTACAGTCTGTTCCCTTTGGCCGCTCGGGAATCCCTCCAGGGATGATCTGGTGCACTGTTTCTTAAGTGGAGCCCCGTATCCGAATCGAACGGATCACCTGCTGATTACAAGTCAGCTGCTCTACCAGTATGAGCTAACGGGGCCAAATGCCTTTTTTCTGTGGCAGAAAGAAACGGAACTTGTGTATTTAAAGAAAATAACTTAGAAAGTCAAGCACTAATTTGTAAAATAAATATGGCTCCGTTAAAAGGAGCCATATTTTAGTAGTCTGACCTGCTGTCAAGAGCCCAGAACTAGGCTGCTAGCAGTGGAAGCAGTGCCTGTTTCGTTTTTCTCAGAGCCCCTTCTTCAATCTGCCGCACACGTTCCCGTGAGATGGAAAAATGGCTGGCGATCTCCTGCAGCGTCATAGGCTCATCTGCGGTAATTCTTTGTGCAATGATATAGCGCTCTTTTTCGTTCAGCTGACTAACCACGCCGGCAACTTTCTGCTGTAGATTCTGATTCTCCTGTAAGGTCGCCAGCAGCTCTTCCTGATTGAGTCTGTCATCGGCGAGTGACTCCAGGGCCGTTGCTCCGTCGCTTCCCGGTATTTCGGCATTGAGCGAACAGTCTCCCTGCATGCGCTGTTCCATCTCAGAGAACTCCTGCTCAGACACCTTCAGCGACTGTGCAGCGGTCAAAACATCATCACTCTCGGTATCTGTCCCGACAAGCGCATTTCTGGCCTGGCGGAGTTTGAAAAAAAGTTTTCTCTGTGCCTGGGTGGTGCCGATCTTGAGAAGGCTCCACGACGATATAATATGATTCTGTATGTATGCCTTGATCCACCAGACCGCATACGAAATCAGTCGCACACCTTTATGGGGATTAAATTTTCTGACCGCCATCATCAGCCCGATATTGCCCTCTTGTATAAGGTCGAGCATTTTGAGGCCGTAGTGGCGAAATTCGTAGGCCACTTTTACTACAAATCGCAAATTAGATGTTATAAGTGTGTGGGCGGCTGCCAGCTGCTTGTCTTCAAAAAATGAAACCGCGTAGCGATGCTCATCTTCCTCGCTCAGCAGTGGAAACCTTCTGATCTCGTTCATATAAAGTCTGAGACTGTCTGTTACTACGGGTAATTGAGCTACCATAAAAACTTCACCTCTTTAGCTTGATGCGTTAGCACTCTCTGTGGGAGACTGCTAAAATATAGCAACTGCACTTTAAAAAATCAAGAAGATGTTTTGAAACTTATTTTGTCAGTTTCCAACTGGGGGATTCTTATTTGCCAAAGCGAGCACCATTTTTCTTGTATTCTTATCAAGCTGCGCTATAACTTGATCTCATGAAAACGTCCACGTACATACGCATTCTCCTGCTTGCTCTCTTTATCATCGGCATCAGTCTGCTGCATTATCTGACGCCGTTGCATCTGCATTATCTGCATGACATATTCCAGCGTCTTTACTACCTGCCAATCATTCTGGCCGCTATCTGGTTCGGCCTTATCGGTGGCCTGGCCTGCTCGCTGACCGTTAGTGTCGTGTATGCTCCCCATATCCTATTCCAGTGGGGGGGGCATCTGACTGTGGAATTAGAAAAATATCTTGAAATTGTTCTTTATAATGTTGTTGGCGGCGTGACCGGTCTTCTGGTGCAGCGTGAGCGGGAACGGAGCGTTGAACTCCAGAAGACAGCCGATGGCCTGGAGCTCTCGTTCAAAAAACTTCAGGCACAATCAGAACAGATCATAGCAATTGAAGCAAATCTGCGTCGAGCCGAGAAACTCTCCACTCTGGGTGAGATGGCCGCAGTGCTGGCACATGAAATCCGCAATCCGCTCGGATCGATCCGCGGCACGGCTGAGATTCTCAGGGATGATTACCGTCCGGGTGATCCAAAATATGAGTTTATAGAGATACAGATCAAGGAGACTGAGCGTCTTAACCGGGTGGTGGAGGACTTTCTGCGTATGGCCCGCCCGTTACCGGCCGAGATGTCACGCTGTCGTGTCCAGGATGAGCTTGAAACGGTCGTCATGCTGGTGGCAAATGATGCCGGAAAACGGCAGATTTCACTGCATCTGGAGCCCGCAGTACCCGAAGTGATCGTGAAGGGGGACGGCGAAAAACTGCGTCAGGCATTCCTTAATATTGTTATTAACGCCCTTCAGGCGACTGCGAGTGGTGGGAGTCTTGATATCCTGACATCGATTTGCCGCGTGGAAGGTGGGGGCACCAACTGCGAGATACGATTTAGTGACAACGGCTGCGGTATTGATACCGCCTCCCAGGCTAAAATCTTTGAACCGTTTTATACAACCAAGTCAGACGGCACCGGCTTGGGGCTTGCCATTTCCAGAAAAATTATTGAAGGTCATGGCGGTACTCTGCAGATTGAAAGTACGGCAGGGAAGGGGACAACTGTCGTTATTACGCTGCCTGTTCTGCAGGCTGAGGAAAATCCATGACACAGAAAATCCTGGTAATAGATGATGATGTGTCGCTGCGCCGCGTCGTGGAATACAACCTTCAGGATGCCGGTTATCAGGTGCTGTCCGCCGCGAGTGGTGAAGAGGGGTTGGCCCTCTTTGCCGAAGAGGCCCCGGCAGTGGTGATCTCCGATATGAAGATGCCCGGTATGGACGGCATGCAGGTGCTGAAGGCGATCAAGGAACGCTCGCCTGAAACGCTGGTTATCATGGTTACCGCCTTTGGCACGGTAGATGTCGCCGTAGATGCAATGAAGGCCGGGGCGTATGACTACATCACCAAGCCCTTTAACCGCGATGAACTGCGCCTGACCGTTGCCAAGGCGTTCCAGTTCAGGGGGTTGACGGTAGAAAACAGGCGCTTGAAAGATGAGCTGGCAGACAAGACCGATTATCGGACCATTGTCGGATCCTCAAAAGGTATGGAACGGGTTTTCGAGATCGTTCGCAAGGTAGCGGACAGTGAGGCGTCGGTTTTGATCACCGGCGAGTCGGGGACCGGGAAAGAGCTGGTTGCCCGTTCGATCCACCACCACAGCGGTCGCTCTAAAGCGCCCTTTGTTGCCATCAACTGTGCTGCAATTCCGCGCGATCTCCTGGAAAGTGAACTTTTCGGTCATGTCAAAGGGGCGTTTACCGGTGCCATCAAAGACAAAGCCGGCAAGTTTTTACTGGCAGATGGCGGTACTCTCTTTCTGGATGAAGTGGGTGAGTTGCCGATTGAGCTCCAGCCCAAGCTGCTGCGGGCTTTACAGGAAAAGTTAATTGAGCCGGTTGGCGGAACAAAAGAACAGAGACTCGATGTACGGATAGTGGCCGCCACTAATCTAGATATGGATAAAGCGCTTGCCGAGGCTACGTTCCGCGAGGACCTTTACTATCGCCTGGCGGTCATCCCGATTCATCTGCCATCGTTGCGGGAAAGACGTGAGGACATTCCCCTGTTGTTACGCTATTTTTGTGGAAAACATGGAGCAGGTTCAGTAACCTTTTCCGCAGGTGCCGCCGCTGCTCTCAATTCCTACCGGTGGCCGGGGAATGTCCGTGAACTTGAGAATCTTGTCGAACGTCTCCTGATAATGCGTAGTGGTGATACTATTACCATTGATGATCTTTCAGAAAAAATACTAAATGGCGGCATGACGTCCGGTTCCTCAAAAATCTCCGGAAAAGTTGTCAATCTGCCGGAAGGCGGCTATTCTCTGGAACAATTGGAGCGGGAGGTGGTCGTTGAGGCTCTTGAACGGAGTGGCTGGAATCAGACCGCTGCGGCAAAATTTCTATTCATTCCCCGGCACACACTCATCTATCGGATGGAAAAATACGGAATTATTGGTTCTTAACATACAGATCTGTCATTGCGGCTGATAAGGATCTGATTTATATGATGTCCTTAATTAATTGCACATTTATGAAGGTCACTGCTTGTGTTTTGCTGTAATCGTTAGTATCATCTCTGCGTCAATGGTGTTGAAGATTTTTGCGTTTCACCGCCACTATTCTCATGCAGCTACCGGTTCATATGAATAAAAGTACTTTCATCTCAGGGGTTTCCACTTTGCCGACTTCTAAACTCATCCGTCTAACGCTTATTCAAAAGCTGATCATCAGCTTTGTGGTCAGCGGCCTTTTTATGATGACTGCTTTGATATATTCAGTCGTCAGTATGGGACAGATTCGCATGATGGAAGATGAAATCGCTCGTAATGACCTTTCTGCAGCGACTACCACTCTTTTGCTGTATGAGACGGTGCTTGCTCAGGACCGGCTTGTCGGAAAATATCAAATTCTGCATCAACCGGAATTTCGGGAACTGTATCTGCGCAATGCCGCCAGATTTACTGACGGGTTGGCGTTGATCAGGCATGGGAATCAGGGGCCGGTTTTAACGGCGCTGGAGTCTGAATATGCCAGGTATGCCGGCCTTGCAGAGAAAATTATTGCCGATCAGGATGTTTTGCCATCAGAATTTCGGAAGGCGTCTGAAAAAGTCGATAATGCTTTAGGGCAGCTCAGAAAAGAACAGCAATTTTCCCTGGAACGTAAACTTGCACAGTCGGAGGACCAGGAGCGGCGCACGGTCATGCTTTCTACGTGGTTGGCAATCGGCGGCGTCGCATCCGCTTTTCTGATAGCCTTCCTGATGATCTACTCTTTTGCAACTTCCATCGGCAAATTACAGAGAGCAACTCACCGGATAGCCGCAGGTGATTTCAGCCATGACCCCGGCATCCCGCCAGGGGATGAAATCGGCTCTCTGGCTCAGGATTTTATGCGTATGGCTGAGCGGTTGAAGGAGCTGGAGCAGGTGAGCCTTGACGCCAGTCCTCTGACGCGGCTTCCCGGGAATATTGCCATTGAGCGCTCTTTGAACCGGCGTTTGCGTGAACGTGCCCCTTTTACCATGTGCTACATGGATCTTGATAATTTCAAGTCATATAATGATCACTATGGCTATATCAAGGCGAGTGAATTACTCAAGGAAACCGGTCGTTTGATCTATGATGCCGTGGCGCGTCTCAAGGACCCGGATGCCTTTGTCGGGCATATCGGCGGTGACGATTTTGTCGCTATTGTCAGCGCTGACAAGGCAGAGGCGCTCTGTCAGGAAATTATTAAAAATTTTGATGCCATGGTTCCAGCGTATTATTCTGAAGAGGACCGCGCTGCCGGGGTTATTGACGGGGTTGATCGCTATGGAGTGCCGAGGTTATTTCCACTCGGCTCCATATCTATTGCGGCTCTGGTCTGTTGTCCGGGTGATTATGCCACGGCTGCCGAAATCGCTACGGCCGCTGCCGGAGTAAAAGACCACGTTAAAGCGGCAACCGGCAGCAATTATATCATTGTAGAGGAGGCCGTAATTGATGAAGTCTGAGCGTGCTTTGTCCGCTGCGCTACTGTTGTTTCTGATTATGATGAATTCAGGGTGCGCAAGTATTGAAAGGGGCACGCCTCATTTTGTAATAAGCACAGAGGAACGCAATCTGGAGGCGGGAATAAGGGAGCTTCGTGCGGGGAACGAGCAGCCGGCACATAATCTTCTGGAAAAGGTTGTTGATGGTGAGCCAAGGGCCGGTGTTACTGACGAAGCGCTTTTTCGTCTTGCGCTGTTGAGTCTGAAGGAAGAGGGGGGAAAAGGTCTTCTGCGGGCTCAGACGTTACTGGAGCGGTTGGCGGATAAATATCCAGACAGTATCTGGACCAGGCAATCAGCTCAGCTGCTGTCGCACCTGGTTGAGGTCAAGGCACTTCGAAATCGTCAACGTGAATTAAAGGCACTTAAAGAACAAAACCTGTCGCTAAGCCGTGATAACAAAGAGATGCGCCAAAGCCTGGAGCAGTTGAAGCAGCTTGACCTGGAGCTTGAGCAGCGGATCAAGCGCTGACAAATTGGGGCCGGGTTTGACAGAGGAGAATTGGCGCCAGAATCCGGCATTATTTCCGGAGGCCGGTGCCAACACAGAAATAGAGAAGGGGCCCCGATATCAGGAGCCCCTTCTGTCGTTATTACTGATTGGTTATTCATGCGTCACTGTGGTGTGTTCCCGCTGTGTTACCAGGACCTGCTGCCGTGGCAATAAGCCGCGCAGCTTTGCGTCGTTGGATTCCAGGCGCTTAGACTCACATTGACGGTGCCGTTCATGTGTGTTGCTGCAGTTACTGCAGTTTTGCTGTATCCTGTACCATGGCATGTAGAGCAGTCAAAGCCCTGTTGGTTGACGTGAAAATCGTGCTGGCCTGTTGCAGGAGGAATGGCATGGCACGAGCCGCAGGCTTGTGCCGGAGGAGCATTCGTGGCAGCGCTTGCCTGGTTAGACGCAGCACCCTCGCCGGCACTGTTTACAGCCGTGACGATGTAGTAGTACGTAGTGCCGGCGGCAAGTCCTGACTGAACATACGGTTTCGCGGCATTAGTAATTTTTGCACCACTGGTCTTTGTAACGCCTGAAGTGGTTGCGTAATAGATATTGTACGAGGTGGCGCCGGAAGCAGCTGTCCAGGTGATGCTCACCTGATTAGCCCCACCGGTAGCACTAACGCCGGTAGGTGCAACAGGAATCGTTACGACTGGTGCATTAGTGGCCGCCGAGACCTGTGCCGATGCGACGCTCTGACCTGCCGTATTGACTGCAGTCACGATATAATAATACGTGGTGGATGCGGCAAGGCCGGTTTGAATGTAAGAGGCGGCGGCAGTAGTGATTTTAGTTCCTGCGGTGGTAACACCCGATGTTGTTGCCCAGTAGAGGTTATACGACGTAGCTCCTGGTACCGCAGGCCATGAGATGGATACCTGATTTGTGCCACCGGTAGCTGTTACGCCGGTCGGAGTGGTCGGAACCGCAAGAGATGGGGCACTGGTTGTTGCCGTGGCCTGGGCCGAAGCAGCACTTTCGCCGACACTGTTGGCTGCCGTGACGATGAAGTAGTAGGTGGTGCCGGCAGAAAGTCCGGTTTTGACATAGGGGCTGGTTACTCCGGCTACTTTCGTGCCGCTGGTTTTGGTCACACCGTTTGTTGCCGACCAGTACACATTGTAAGAGTCAGCCCCTGTCACTACAGGCCAGGAGATGGTTGTCTGGGTCGTACCGCCAACGGCAGTGACACCGGTCGGAGCAGCGGGTGCAGTAGCACTCGGTACGGCAGGAAGGGTCGTCGCCGAAATCTGGACCGAGGCTGCCCCCTCACCGGCACTGTTTACAGCCGTGACGATGTAGTAGTAGGTGGTGCCGGCAGCCAGCCCGGTCTGTACCGCAGGAGTGGTGGCGTTGGTGATCTTGGTTCCGCTGCTCTTTGTTACGCCGCTGGTAGTGGCGTAGTACACATTATATGACGTGGCGGTGCTGACTGCGCCCCATGAGAGGGTCACCTGTGTGGTCCCTCCGGTGGCGATTGCTCCGGCAGGTGCGTTTGGAGCTGTCGGCAGTGGTAAAGTTGATGCGGTGACAGCTGAAGCCTGGGCAGAGGCTGCGCTTTCACCGACACTGTTAACAGCGGTTACCACATAGTAGTAGGTGGTGTTCGCCGTCAGTCCGACCTGGATATACGGGGTGGAAACTGAACTGATCTTTGTGCCGCTGGTTGCAGTTACTCCAGACGTGGTTGAGTAGTATACATTATAAGAGGTTGCATTGCTGACGGAGGTCCAGGAGAGTGTCACCTGCCCGGTGCCGCCTACAGCGGTCAGGGCGGTCGGGGTTGCGGGGACGGCGCCAACGGGCGGCAATGCTCCGCCATCAAAGGTGCCGTTAGCAATGTCGCTTACCTTGCCGGAGAAAATGACCGCACCGGATTTAGTGTTGATAATTGAAAGTATTCCGTTTGACACGGTGATTTTTACATGGTCAAACATATCATCCAGACCAAGATGATTGGCGATGTAACGGGATGTGATCGGATTGGTGTTCTCTGCGCTGTACTGTTTGAGGAGCGGCTGCAGCTTGGCCATTAAAATGGATAGCATCTCCGAATAGTTACTCTTTATTTTGTGATTTTTGTCGGAATCCGTTTTTTCGAAAACATCCGAAGGTTCGTTATCGCCGGCGGCGCTGGCTACGATTACATCGGAAAGCGGGTTGATGTTGGCGGTTCCAGGTCCCTCTGCAAACGAGTGCAGCTTATACGCTGTTCCGTCGGCGTGCCCGGTTGCCTGCAGCACATAGGGTGCTTTCATGGCGGTGACATCAATAGCAAAGGAACCGTCACTGCCAATTACCGTCGATTTTAGCAGCGGGGGCGAGGATGAATCCTTGAGGCTGACTTGTCCGGACAACGGAGCGCCGACAGCGGCGGTACCGCTTACAACCTGTGACGAAACGCCTCCTGCTGAACCGCCACCACACGCTGCCAGCATAAGGCACAGAATCGTCAGTGAAAGAGTTGTTACGGCTATATAAGCCCTTTTTACCAGTTTTTTCATAAGATCTCCTTGTAAAGTCATTCTACTGATCAACTCCCATGGCCCAGCATAGGATTGTCCGCAGTTTGTTCACGTTTCGTAGACTTCGGTGGTAACCGAAAATGGGCGCAAAAAAGCCGGGTCACCGAAATCTCGCGATATTTCGGCAACCCGGCTGTCTCATGGAGACCCTATAGGCTTTCCGCCCCATCCTCGCGGATGGTTTAGTATTGTCGTGTACCACTACTTTGATTTATACCGCTTACCGGTGTGTGAAGCCGATCGGTATAAATGTTCGCCTAAAAGGCGCTAAAACCTGATTGTGATGAGTCACCTCCTGTTTCGTATTTAGAACACAAAAAAGCCGGGGCGTCGTATCGTTTTTTCGATATTTCGGCGACCCGGCTGTCTCGTAGAGACCCGTAGGCTTTCCGTCCTATCCTCGCGGATAGTTTAGTATTGTCGTGTGGCAATCAAATATATGTTGTGTACTAATTGTGTGGACAATATAGAGTCAAAAAACAAAAAGCAAGTAAAATATTTTCATGTCCGCTCTGATTGTAGGGTTGCAGCGCTGAAGAATATCCTTCAATGGTTGTAGAATAGTCCTCAAACAGTCGCCGTATATCCTCTGTCATGAAAATTATCCCTTTAATAACGTGTAGTTGTTAGTTGGCACGGCATCTGCAAAGTTTGGGTCAGAAAGTAATATCTGCCAAAGGAGATACGTACCGATGAAAAAATTAATTGCAGTGTCAGCAGTCATTCTTGCCCTCTCTTCACCAATTGTCGTTTTTGCCACAGATCACAGCGGCCATACGATGGAACACAAACCGGCTTCCGCTCACGAAGAAGTTGTTGACGGTGTCAAGGCGACCTTTAATGTCCAGACCATGGCGGATGCCATGAAGGCGATGGGTATGGACATGCCAAATGATGTCAAGGAGACCCACCACATCTCGGTAACCTTTAAGGATGCCGGAAGCGGTAAGGCTTTGACTGAAGGGACGGTGACGGTTAAAGTTCAAAATCCTGATAAAACCGCTCAAACAAAAGAGTTTGTGGGGATGCACGGGCATTTTGGCGCAGATTTTGATTTTTCAAAGGGTGGCAAATACGGGATTATGTGCAAATTCCAGCTGAAGGACGGCAAGATTCGCCAGGCCAAATTCTGGTATGACGTTAAAGGTACAAAATGAAAGCTAAATCCGTAATTATATCAATGGTTGTTGCTGCTGTAGCGCTGCTCTCCGTACTCGCGTTATACGTCAGGATCGGAGCGACCGCCGATTCAGTGGCTGTCCTCAAAACAACCGGTATGACCTGCGGCAGCTGCTCAGGTAAAATCACTGACGCTCTTCAGGGTGTAAGAGGTGTGGCGGTCGCCGAAGTCGATGTTGAAGGAGGATGGGTTGTTGTCGGGTACGACACGAAGTCGGTCAAACCGGAGACACTGGCTGAGAAAGTTAATGCCAGCGGTTTCGCCAGCGCTGTACACCGGATACTCACTCCGGAGCAATTCAGGCAGATCACCGGCAGGGAGATCGGAAAAAAAGATGCCTCGGCTCCCGGCTGTTGCGGCGGTAAGGGTGGCGGCTGTGGTTCGGGAAAACAAGCAAAACAAAGCTAAAAAGGAGATTGTAATGGTACGAAATCGCACGAAACAGGTAGTGTTGACAGGGGTCCTCATGGTGGCGCTACTGGTTGGCGCAGCAAGCGTATTTGCTTTCTCGCTGGGCAAATACGAGAAGGTGAAGGTTAGTGATGGAGTTGCAACGATACCGGTTGAGAAGCTGGCTGATGGCAAAGCCCACTTCTATAAATTCGAAGACGGCGGCAAAGAGATTACCTTCTTTGCGGCCAAGGCTGCGGACGGCAGCATAAAGACCGCTTTTGACGCCTGTGACTCCTGCTATAAATCCAAAAAAGGGTACGAGCAGCAAGGTGACAAGATGAACTGTAAAAACTGCAACCAGAAATTCGCCATCAACCGCCTCGGCCCTAATGCAACCGGCGGCTGCAACCCCGGCTACCTTCCCCATCAACAGAGCGGGAATTTTATAACGATTTCAGTAACCGACCTCAAAGGCGGAGCGAGATACTTCTAATGAAACTTCACAATATCTCCATCAACAACCTGAAACGGCGCAAGGCAAAAATGGCTTTTCTGACGATCGGTCTGACTGTTGGAATTGCCACCATTGTCACGCTGGTGACCCTCACAAGCTCCATGTCGAGAGATATTGAGCGCAAGATGGACGAGTTTGGTGCCAATATCCTGATTACGCCGCAAAGTAACGGGCTCGCCATGAACTACGGCGGTATCAGTCTGGGAGGAGTCACCTTCGATCAGCGGGACATTCGCGAAGAGGACCTGGCGAAGATCAGAACCATCACCAACAGCAAGAATATCTCGGCGGTCGCGCCAAAGGTGCTTGGCGGTGTTAAGGTGGGGACGCATGATGTGTTGCTGGTAGGGGTTAACTTTGACAGCGAGCTGAAGATGAAACAGTGGTGGAAGATCTTTGGCGAGGCTCCTCAAGGCGACAGCGAGCTGTTGCTGGGGAGTGATGCCTCCAAGGTGCTGAATGTCAGCTCAGGTGACAGCATCACAATTAAAAATGAATCATTCAAAGTAGTCGGAGTGCTTGATCAGACTGGTTCACAGGATGATGCGCTCGTCTTTGTCAGCCTGCCGAAAGCTCAAAAACTGCTGGGCAAAGAGGGAAAGATAACTCTCGCCGAGGTGTCTGCGCTCTGTTCCGGGTGCCCAATCGGCGACATGGTCACCCAGATCGCCGAGAAGTTGCCCAACGCCAAGGTGTCGGCCATTCAGCAGGTGGTTGAAGGCCGGCTTAAGGCGCTGGATCAGTTTAAACGCTTCTCCTATGCCATGGCAGCGGTGGTCGTTTTTATCGGTTCCTTGATTGTCTTTGTTACCATGATGGGGAGCGTCAACGAGCGGACGGTTGAGATCGGGATCTTCCGGGCCATTGGTTTTCGCAAGAGTCATGTCATGCGGATCATTCTGCTGGAAGCAGCTCTGGTCAGTCTGCTGGCCGGTTTTTTGGGGTATGCTGTCGGTATGGGAGGGGCAAAACTGGCGCTGCCGCTAATGGCGGAGAGCAAAAACGCCCATCTGGCCTGGGATGCCACGGTTGCCTTTGGTT
Organism: uncultured Geobacteraceae bacterium; assembly: GCA_903939115.1. GTDB lineage: Bacteria > Desulfobacterota > Desulfuromonadia > Geobacterales > Pseudopelobacteraceae > JACRCG01. Next base: position 40,789 of record CAJAFV010000019.1, on the reverse strand, counting down.
CGATTGGACTCGCTGTCACACTGGGACTCCTGGCGAGCCTCTATCCGGCGTTGCATGCGAGTAAAATGGATCCGACAGAGGCGCTGCGGGCGCTGTAGCAAAGGCAATAGAACACGGATGACGCGGATCTAACGGATATAGACGGATTTTAAAATCTAAAACGGAGTCCTTGGAAAAACAAAATCATAACTACAAACCCGAGGATTGTTGTTTTATCCCGAATTAGGTTTGGTTATAGATCCGCTTTTATCAGCTCAATCCGCGTCATCCGTGTTCTATTGCATTTAAAGATTTTTGGAGAATGTAAAATGCCACTTATTAATGTAACAAACCTTAAAAAGCATTACACCAGCGGCGATGACGTCGTCGAAGCGTTGCGCGGAGTCGATATCAGTATCGAAGCGGGCGAATTCATCACGATTATGGGGCAATCCGGTTCCGGCAAGAGTACCCTGCTGTCGGTGCTGGGGGGTATGAACCACCCTACAGCCGGCGATGTGGAGATGGCCGGCGTGAAACTGTATCAGCTTTCCAGTGAAAAACTGGCTGATTTCCGCGCTCAGAATCTGGGGTTTGTTTTTCAGGCCTTCAACTTGATCTCCTATCTGACCGCTATCGAGAACGTCATGCTGCCGCTGGCAATTGTTAAAATGAGCACTCTGGCAAAAAAAACCGCTGCCCGTCAGGCCCTTGAACGGGTCGGTCTCGGTAATAAGCTTGATCGGCTCCCCAATCAACTTTCAGGTGGCGAGCAGGAGCGGGTGGCCATTGCGCGGGCCATTGTCAACAATCCGCACATACTGCTGGCGGATGAGCCGACCGGCAACCTGGATTCAAAAACCAGTGAAGAGGTCATGGCCCTGTTCCGCGAGCTCAACGGCGCCGGTCAGACAGTTGTCATGGTGACGCATAATCCGGAGAATGGTGCCTATTCAGACCGGACAATCCATCTGAAGGATGGTCGAGTAGCGTGATGGACCTTTTGACGATAACGTCAAAGGGCTCTTCAGTCTATTAAAGTGCTTATGGCAGAACAGATAACGTAACAATACAATAATACTATTAGGTTGCGCTTGGCGCAGTATCTGCTATTGTCCTGCCTGCAGAAGCCATCCCGCAGAAGTAATTCAAAGCTGAGGTTGCCATGAAATCATACCTTGTCATATGTGCATTCCTGATACTTCCCCTTGGCATCGTCCACGCCGATGAACCCGAAGCGGTCGAGCAGCTATCTTCTCTGATAACAACCGCCCTTACCAACAACCCGGAACTCAAATCATCCCAGGCCCGCTGGCAGATGTTTGCCGGTAAGGCGAAACAGGCGTCCAGCCTTGAAGATCCGATGTTCATGTTTAAGCTGCAGAATATGCTGGCTCGTGAACCATTTGTTTTCAATAAGGACCCCCAGTCCGCCAGGGTAATCGGCATCTCGCAGCAACTCCCCTTTTGGGGCAAACGTGCCATTAAGCAGGAGGTCGCCGATTTAGAGGCGGAGTCATACAAATGGGCTATCGAAGAGCGCAAGCTGGAACTGGCACGTATGGTCAAGGAGACCTATTACCAGATCTGGGCGGTTGACAAATCCATTGGGATCGTTAACAAAAACCTCCGGATTCTGGCCGATTTCGTGACTATTGCCGAGTCGAAATATTCGGTGGGACAAGGGGTGCAGCAGGATATCTACAAGGCCGGGCTGGAAAAATCAAAAATGCTCGATATGCAGATTACCCTCAAGCAGCAGAGGAAAAGTCTCGAAGCTAATGTAAACTATCTCCTCTATCGTCCCGGAAATACACCGGTCGGCACAGTTGCCGATTTCGCTCTGCCGCAGCTGTCACTCTCTGCTGATCAGCTTAACCAGACAGCCCTTGAAACGCGCCCCCAGATAAAAAGCCTGGCAAGCCTGACCAGCAAAGGTCAAGCCTCGCACCGTCTGGCGCAGAGGGAGTTCTACCCGGATTTCAATCTTTCCTTTGAGTACATGTTCAAAGACGCCATCGCGACCGAAATGATAACCGACCCCGGCTACAATATGTTCACCCTCGGAGTAACCTTCAATCTGCCGTTTCAGCAGGAAAAGCGGCATGCAATGATAGCGGAGTCAACGTCAGAGACGACTATGGCGACCGAAGAGTTGCACGCCCTGAAGAACAGTATCTCCTACACCATCAACGAGACGCTTGCCCAACTGGAACGCCGCCGTAAACTAGTGGAACTCTACAAGGAGGGGATTATCCCGCAGGCGGAACAGTCCCTGGAGTCGGCAGTGATCAGCTACCGGGTGAATAAAGTCGATTTCTTGACGCTCCTGGACGGCAGGATGAGCCTGTTTACGTATGAGCGCGAACTGTATGAATCACAGGCTGAGTATATGATGGGGGTGGCAAAGCTGGAAGCTGCGGTAGGCGTAGAGTTGGGTGGCAACGAAAGTCACAAGCAATAATAAAGAATCCGAGAGGTTTATTATGGCCCTGAATAAGAAAATTACAATACCCCTGGTTCTCCTCATCGTTGCTGCTTCTGTCGGTGGAGGATTGCTTTATAAAAAAGGGTGGTTCAAGGATGATGGCGGGGGGCATACAAAACTTGAACACAAGGTTCAGCTCTGGACATGCTCCATGCACCCGTTCATCATCAAGGATAAGCCGGGTACCTGCCCGATCTGCGGCATGGAACTGATCAAGAAGATTGACAATGCACCTGCAGATGGTGCCGCCACGACTCCTGAACAGAAACAGCAGGCTGATATGCTCGGTCACGTTTCGATGTCCACGACTCAGCGGGTTATGGCTAATGTCGCCACGACTGAGGCGAAGAAGAACGCCCTCAATAAGGAGATCAACGCCGTCGGAATCGTGCAGTACGACCAGTCTCGGCAGGCCAAGGCGACCGCATGGATTGCCGGACGTATCGACCGCCTCCACGTAAATACCGTAGGCGCGTATGTCAGCAAAGACAAGCCGGTAGCCGAAGTCTACTCGCCTGATCTGATTGCCACGCAGCAGGAGTATCTGCTCGCTGTCAAAAGCCGTGATCAGTTGAAAAACTCGTCGATCCCCTCCATATCACAGAATGGGGACGGTCTGGTCGGTTCGGCCAGGCAGAGGTTGATGCTCTTTGGTGTCAAGGAGAGCCAGATAGCTGATCTGGAAAAGGCCGGCAAGCCGAATATCAGCCTCCCGATCTATACCCCGATCTCCGGGGTGGTGATCGAGAAGATGGTGCAGCAGGGGCAGTATGTCAATGTTGGCGAGGTGCTGTTCAATATTGCCGATCTTTCCACAGTCTGGGTTGAGATTGAAGTGTACGAAAATGAGTTCCCCAACATTCATATCGGGCAACAGGTTGAGATTCGCTCCCAATCCTTTCCCGGTAAGCCGTTCACCGGCAAAATTTCCTATATCTATCCCTTCCTCGATCCCAAGACAAGGACTGTCAAGGCCCGAGTGGATATGCCGAACCCCGGTATGAAACTGAAGCCGGACATGTTTGTCAACGCCGTCATAAAAGTGCCTCTCGGGTCTGCTATTGTTGTGCCGGTAACCGCTGTAATGGATACCGGCAAGCGTCAGGTGGTCTGGGTGGAAGCTTCTCCCGGTATGTTTGAACCACGTGACGTGCAGGTCGGCCAGCGGACTGATGATAACATCCAGATCATTTCCGGCATTAAAACCGGTGAAAAGGTCGCAGTATCCGGTGGATACCTGATCGACTCCGAATCGCAGCTGAAAGGGGGCGGAACTGTCGATCACAGCCAGCATACCGGCGGAGCTAAGCCGGAGGTAAAAGGAGCCGCTCCGGCAAAACAGGCACCCGCGAAGGGTACGCTCAAGATGGATGATATGAAGATGTAGCTGCGAAAATGAATAGAACGCGGATGACGCGGATTGAGCGGATTAACGCGGATAGCCTAAGAGGTGAAACCATGCTTCACTCCGATGTAACGGATGGAATACTTAAAGCGTTTTACAAAGTCTATAATTCTCTCGGTTATGGTTTTCTGGAAAAGGTTTACGAAAATGCCCTTGTTATTGAGTTGGTAAATTCCGGTTTTCAGGTTCGTCAACAGTATCCAATTCAGGTTTTATATGAGAAACAACCGGTTGGTGAATACTTTGCTGATCTCCTGGTGAATGATTTGATTGTCCTTGAATTAAAAACGGCGGAGTGTACCCGGGATGAGCATGTTGCACAGCTTACCAATTATCTGAAAGCGACAAGAAAAGAGGTTGGTTTGTTACTTAATTTCGGTTCCAAACCAGAATTCAAGAGAATAGTTTTTACCAACTCGTTTCAAAAATCCGCGTAGATCAGCCTAATCCGCGTCATCCGCGTTCTATTGCACTTGAGGTCCTGACTTTATGATCGAAAAAATTATTGAATACTCCGCCCGTAACCGGGTCATTGTCCTGATGATATTCGGGTTGATCATCGCCTGGGGTCTCTGGTCGGTTTACAAGACTCCGGTAGACGCAATTCCTGACCTTTCTGACAACCAGGTAATTGTCTTCACTGATTATCCGGGCCGTTCACCTCAGGTCGTCGAAGATCAGGTGACCTATCCGCTGGCAACCAATCTGCAGGGTTTGCCGCAGGTGCGGGCAGTACGGGCATCTTCCGCCTTCGGCTTCTCGATGATATATGTCATTTTTGAAGACAAGGCAGATATCTACTGGGCCCGCACCCGGGTGCTGGAACGGCTGAACTATGCCGCTTCGCTGTTGCCGCCCGGCGTAACTCCGACTCTTGGCCCCGACGGCACCGGCGTTGGTCACGTATTCTGGTACACGATAGAAGGCAAGGGGTATGACCTTGAACAGCTGCGTACCCTGCAGGACTGGTTCGTGCGCTATCAGCTCAACACCGTCCAGGGGGTGGCCGAGGTTGCGTCCATCGGCGGTCTGGTGCGGGAATACCAGATCGATCTCGATCCGTCCAAGCTGTTTGCCTACAACATCAAGGTTGCCAAAGTCATGGACGCGGTCAAGGCGTCAAACAAGGATGTGGGCGGCCGTCTGATTGAGCAGGCTGACGCAGAATATCTTATTCGTGGCCGCGGTTATGTGAAATCCAAAACGGATCTGGAAAATATCGTTGTCGGCGCCGATATGCGCGGCACACCGATCTACGTCAAGAATCTTGGGACAGTGCAGACCGGCGGCGCCATCCGGCGTGGTCTGCTGGACATGAACGGGGAGGGTGAAGCGGTCGGCGGCATCGTTGTTATGCGCTACGGCGAGAACGCCAAGGATGTTATCGATCGGGTCAAGATCAAAATTACGGAACTGGAGAAGGGGTTGCCGCCAGGCGTGAAGATCATGGTTTCCTACGATCGCTCCGACCTGATCATGCGGGCGGTTGATACGCTGAAGAAAAACCTGCTGGAGGAGTCAGTTGTTGTGTCACTGGTGATCCTGGTCTTTCTGCTCCACTTCCAGAGCGCCCTGGTGATCGTGCTGACCCTGCCGATCTCGGTGCTGATCGCTTTTATCACCATGAAGCTGATGGGGGTCTCCTCCAATATCATGTCGCTGGGCGGTATCGCCATCGCCATCGGTGTCCTTGTTGACGCCGGGGTGATCATGGTGGAGAACTGCTACCGTCAGCTTTCCGAGATGCCGTCCGCAGAACGTGACGCACGGCGGCTGGAGGTCGTTATCTCCTCGGCCAAGCAGGTCGGCCGGGCGATTTTTTTCTCTCTCGCAATTATCGTGCTTTCCTTTGTGCCGGTCTTCATGCTCGAAGGGCAGGAAGGGAAACTGTTTCACCCGCTGGCCTTCACAAAAACCTTTTCCATGATGGGATCGGCCATGATCGCCATTACCCTGGTGCCGGTGCTGATGTACTACTTCATGCGGGGAAAGATGCCGGCAGAAAGTTCCAATCCGGTTTCAACCTTCTTCATAAAACTGTATTCTCCGGTCATCCGTTGGGTCTTGGTCTGGAAAAAGACCACCATCGCCCTCAATATCGTGGCGCTGGCGGTTGCCGTGCCGATGTTCATGAAACTTGGCTCCGAGTTCATGCCGCCGCTCGATGAAGGGTCGCTCCTCTACATGCCGGTCACGCTCCCCAACGTTTCAATCACCGAGGCGAAGCGGATTATTCAGGTACAGGACACTATCATCAAAAGCGTACCCGAGGTCGAGCATGTTCTCGGTAAGGTGGGACGTGCCGAAACGTCAACCGATCCGGCACCGGTTTCCATGTTTGAAAGTATCATTATTTTGAAGCCGAAAGAGAAGTGGCGACCGGGTCTCAAGAAGGCCGACATCGTGGCAGAACTGGACAGCAAGCTGCAGCAGATCGGCGTGCGCAACGGCTGGACCCAGCCGATCATCAACCGGATCAATATGCTCTCAACGGGGGTACGGACCGACCTGGGAGTTAAAATATTCGGCAATGACCTGAATGTACTCAAGGATCTGGCCATTCAGGCGGAAGCGATCCTCAAGCCGATCAATGGGGCGGCCGATGTAGTGGCTGAGCGGGTCACCGGCGGCAGCTACATCGACATCGATATCGACCGGGAAGCTGCCGCCCGCTACGGAGTCACTGTCGGGGATATCCAGTCTGTCATTGAAACCGCACTTGGCGGCGAGATGCTCAGCACCGCCGTGGAAGGGAGAAACCGCTTCCCGATCCGTCTGCGTTACCAGCGGGATTATCGCGATAATATTCCGGCCATCCGCCGCATCCTGGTGGGGGGGATGGAGGGCGCACAGGTGCCGCTCTCGTTGGTGACCAAGCTGAAAATTTCCACCGGAGCGCCGGAAATCAACAGCGAAGGGGGGCTGCTGCGCTCGTTGGTCTTCCTGAACGTCCGGGGTCGAGACATGGGCGGCTTTGTTACCGAAGCCAAGCAGACCCTTGAAAAAAATCTAAAACTCCCGCCAGGATACTATGTAGCCTGGTCCGGGCAATGGGAAAACCAGATCCGCGCCAAAGCCCGCCTGCAGATTCTGATTCCGCTCGGTATGGTGATCATCTTTATTCTGCTCTACTTCACCTTCCATTCGGCGCTGGAGGCGAGCATGGTCATGCTTTCGGTGCCGTTTGCCCTGGTAGGCGGAGTCTACCTGGTCTCGGCGCTTGGCTATAACCTGTCTGTGGCGGTCTGGGTCGGTTTTATCGCCTTGTATGGCATCGCCGTTGAGACCGGAGTGGTGATGGTCATCTACCTGCACGAGGCTCTGGATAAGAAGCTGAAAGATGGCCCCTGTACCGAACAGGATATCTACGACGCAACCTTTGAAGGGGCGGTGCTGCGCCTGAGGCCCAAGCTGATGACCGTGGCGGTTGCTCTTCTCGGCCTGATTCCGATTATGTGGTCGACCGGAACCGGAGCTGACGTGATGAAACCGATTGCTGCGCCTATGATCGGCGGGATGATCTCCTCGGCGGTGCACGTGTTGATAATGACGCCGGTTATTTTTGTCCTGATGAAGAAACGGGATTTAAAAAAGGGCAGGTTGCACTATTCGGGGATGAAACATTAGAAGTTATTTTCCGGGCACTGGTGCGGTATAAACGGCACCAGTGCCCGGGGAACCCACATTATTCCCATCAGCTTTGCCAATTCAACAACAGCTATTCCTTAATCTGCTCCAACAACATTCGGATGTCCGGCTGCATGGCGATCTCGCACTGCTCGTCAAGAACGGCGGCAAGGATCTCTTCGGTAGTAAGGGGGTTTGCCATAACTACGCGAAAGACGGTAATGGTTTCGCCGTTGTAACGGCCGGGAGCGAGGCGGGTACGGGAGACGAAAGTCTTTCCGGCTTCGCGCTGACGTTTCTGCATGGTTTCGATGATTTTGTCGAGCAGTTCGTTGATGCGGGCCGCACGCTCAGTCGGGGCGTGCGCCAGAATCTCCTGCACCCAGGCCGGGATGTAGCGATACGTGAGGATGTTGAGTTCCGGTTCGGATGCCAGTTCGAAGTCGGGATGTGCGTCTATGCGGCGCGCGAAGCGGCGGGCGCGCTCGATGCCCTGGTCGATGAGCAGCTCATACCCTTTGCGGCCGATAATGGAGAGGCCGGCGTGTACCAGCATGGCCATGCCGGGACGTGAGCCTTCGAGGGTGCGGCTGCCGAGATCCCTCGAACCCCGACGGATGATGTAGGCGGCATGGTGTTCGATGGAGGAAAGCATCGTTGGGTCCTTGAACAGCACCATGCCGGCTCCCATCGGTACATAGAGCTGCTTGTGGGCGTCGATGGTCACCGAGTCGGCCCGTTCGATGCCCCTCAGTAGTCCCCGGTAGGTTTCGGAAAACAGGGTCGGACCGCCCCAGGCGGCATCCACGTGGAAGTGGCACCCCAGTTCTGCAGCCAGATCGGCCAATGCCTCCAGAGGATCGACGTTGCCCGTTTCGGTGGTGCCGGCGAGGCCGATAAGGCTTAAAGGGCGGATACCCTCGCTCTTTAGTCTTGTGCAGTGCTCACGAAGCCGCTTCATGTCGATGCGGTTGTTGTCATCCGTCTCCACAGCGATGAGGTTGTCCCGTCCGATGCCGAGCAGATCGGCGGCTTTGGCCAGAGAATAGTGCCCGCGGCGGGATACCAGGATAGCGAGACCCTGACACTCCAGATGCTGCAGGGCCTTGAACAGCCCCTCCCGTGCTATCCCCTTGAAATCACCCGAGGGGCCGCAGAGTTTGTTGCGTGCCGCCCAAAGTGCGGTGACATTGGCAATGGTGCCGCCGGAGCAGAAGGCGCCGAGGGAGTAGTTGCTGTTTTGAATCCACTGGCTGTAAAATTCATCACTGCCGCTGTAAATCAGTCGATGGATCATCGCCAGTACCTGCCGCTCCATCGGTGTGAAGGCGCGCGACGTTTCCACCTTGACCAGATTCTGGTTAAGGGCGGTCAGGATTCGGGAGAGTGGCAGCATGAAGTAGGGCAGGGCGGAGGTCATATGTCCGATGAACCCGGGAGAGGCGGTATGCACGGATTGGGAAACAAGTTTTTCCTTGAGGAATTCCGTGTAGTCAGAAACGAAGGTCGGTTCTTCCGGGATGCGGGACTGGGAAAAATCCATCTCGATTTCATCAAGGTCGCGTTCAACGGCGACGATATGCTCCTGCAAAAAACCGGTCAGATTATCGGAAATGGCCTGATCGATGCGACCTAACGTAGAGTCGGGGGCTTCCGGGACGGTAAAAATCCGGTTTATATTCTCCAGATTTGCTTGAGCAAGTTCTCTAGTTTTTGGCATGGGAGTGAAGTCACCGATTTATTAAAGGGTTGAATGATTGGCGAAAAACTAATTTTCGCAGGATTATGTAACACGGTGATAAAAAAATGAACGTCCCTGTATACCGAACCGGCCCGCCATCTGTCAAATTCAAAAAAATAGTAAGTACAATCCTGACTCGTTACCTCATGGCTCCCAATCCCCAGTAACAGAGCATGCCAACGATTACCGTACCGGCCAGGGACCGTGTCTTTAAAGCACAGATCAGGGTTGGAAGGGCCGCCAGCAGTTCAATTTTACCAAGCGTAAAGAGCCTTGGGTCTGGATGCGCGAAAAGGGTCGGTGCAATTAAGGCGCTCAGGATGGCGGCCGGGATCAATTCCAGCCACTCGGCGAACCAGGTCGGCAGGGCGCGACGGGACAGCACAACCAGCGGCAGCATCCGGGGCAGGTACGTTACCGCTCCCATTGCCAGCATCAACAGGAGGAAGTCCCGATTACTCATGAATCCTCCCCTGTTTCCACAGAAGCCGTTTTAGAATCAGCCCGATCGTTGCCGCTAGGCAGGATGCGACGATTACATAGGCGTTGCCCGGCAGCCAGAGATAGGTCAGCAGGGCAGAGGCTGCAGCTATCAGCGCGGTGATGGTGAAAACCGGGCCGCGCAGTTGGAACACCAGCAGGCAGATGAACATGCCGGTGAGGGCAAAGTCAACTCCGGCAGCGCCGGGTGGCACCAGTTGGCCCAGATAAACACCGGCAACGGTGCTGACGATCCAGGTTGTGTTGGCGGCATGATTGAGGGTCAGGGCACTATAACGATGCCACTCTCCCTGATTGAAGCGGGTCATGTTAACGGCGAAGCTTTCATCGGTGAGGCCATACGCGAAGAGTGCCAGAAAACGGCGTGAGACACCGGGAAAATGTACTGACAATGCAGAGCTCATCAGCAGGTGGCGGAGGTTGACCATAAAGGTCGTGGATATGATTGCCAGTGGTGAGGCTCCGATGCCTATCATCGCCACGGCGATGAACTGGGAGCCGCCGGCAAAAACAAGTATCGACATGGCAGCCATCTGCCACGGTGCCAAGCCCCCTTTTTGTGCAAGGACCCCAAGCGAGAGCCCGATAGGGAAATAGCCGAGGCAGATCGGCCAGGCGGCTGACAAGCCGCGGCGGATTTTACTCGTCATGTTTTTCACTCCGGCAGCAGGTCATGAGCCAATTTCCCCAGCGTTTTGATGCCCTGTTCCACCCGTTCGTCCCAGAGCGCCGCCGACAGGCGGATGTGGTTGCCGTACTTACTGGAAAGCGAGAATAACGGGCCCGGCACGATGCTGATGCCCTGCTCAAAGGCGCGGTGATAAAGTTGTATGGCGTCTATGCCGACCGGCATCTCCACCCAGAGAATAAAGCCGCCGGTGGGATGAGTCATACAGGTGCCAACGGGAAAGTAGCGGGCGACGGCATCGGCCATTTGCGACATGTTGCGGGCATGAACCCGCCGGATGCTGCGCAGGTGGTGATCGTACCCGCCGTTTGCCAGAAATTCCGCCAGTGCCAGTTGCGACGGCGATGAGGCCGCTATATTCATCATCATTTTCAGGCGTTCCATTTCTGCCTGATAACGCCCGGCTATCGCCCAGCCGATGCGGTAGCCGGGGGCAATGGTCTTTGAAAACGATGAGCAGTAAATGACGCTATCCGAGCGGTCAAATGACTTGGCTGCGACCGGGCGCTCGTTATCAAACGTCAAGTCCCCGTAGATATCATCTTCAATCAGCGGAATTTCGTGTGCGGCAAGCAGTTCAACCAGTTCACACTTGCGCTCATCAGGCATCAGACAGCCGAGCGGATTGCTGAAATTGGTAACGACCAGGCAGGCGCTGATGCTGCTTTGCTCAATGGCGTAGCGGAGCGCTTCAATGCTGATCCCGTCCCGGGGTGTTGAAGGGATCTCCAGAGCTTTCAAGCCGAGTTCGGCGATCATCTGCATGAAGTTGAAATAGAAAGGTGACTCGACCGCAATGGTGTCTCCGGCATGGCAGGTCGCCCGTAATGCCAGCATCACCGCTTCGACGCAGCCGGATGTTACCAGAATATCGTCCGGTCCGCTGCTGATACCTGCTACAAGGCCTCTGCGGGCGATTTGCACCCGCAGTCGTTCATATCCGGGCGGCATCTGATACAGAACCGCCTGTTCGCCGCAGCGACGCAGTTCACTCGCCATAATCCGGTTAAGTTTGTCTACCGGCAGATTCTGGGCACTCGGAATGGCGCTCCCGAGCGGCAGCAGATCCCGGTTCATCATGTTACGCATCACCTGCTGGCAGAGTTCGCTGGTGGTAACGGTAGTCGGTGCGGTAAACATCCGTGATGGGAGATCGGGTTCCCTGATCTCCGGTACCCGGCTGCGGACGTAATAGCCGGATTGCGGGCGGGCCTGGATCAGACGCGTATCCTCGAGCAGGGTATATGCCTGCATGACGGTGTTGATGCTCACGTCAAATTGTGTGCTGAGCTGCCGAATGGATGGGAGTCGGTCACCGGCCCGAAAGGTGCCCTGAGCAATAAGAGCGGTGATCTCTCCGGCGACCTTTTCGTAGAGCAACGCTCCGCCTGCTTTTATTTTCTGGACGTTCTTCATGGTCACATCATACCCCGGTCTGTTCGGCTTTGTCAGGTACAGTTCCCGTTACTTTGAACGGGTACAGTTGGTATAACATAAAACTGTAACGGTTACAAAAGTTGTTTTCTGTATCTGTTTTTTTGATTCCGAGCGGTGTAGGCTGTAACCATCACGTACACGAGAGGAATTGATCATGGAATGTTGTCTTGGGCAGGGCGAACTGATTCGGGTGGATGGCGGGAAAGAAGGCGTTACGTTGCGCTGTTCGAGTGGAACCGTCTGGCTGACCTGTGGTAACGGGGTTGATTATCTTCTGCATGCAGGTAAAAGTTTTGCCGTAGCCGCCAATCAGGTTGCAGTGGTCGAAGCGCTCCATGCGGCCGAATGTACTCTGGTGAAACCGCTCTCAAAGCTCAGTCCAGTGCAGAGGCCGGCCATCAGACTTGCGGCGTGCTAAACAATAAACAAGACCTCCGGGGTTTTAAAAACCTCGGAGGTCCCTTTTAAGCGGAAGCCACCTCACCATTACTCCACCCAGTCATCATCCTCTTCCAGCGGTGCAAATCCTCGCCGCATCGTATTCTCCGTAACTACCCGCGGATCCATAAAGTGCAGCAGATAATCGGGCCCGCCGGCTTTGGTGCCGACGCCCGACATACGAGAACCGCCGAATGGTTGGCGATCAACCAGCGCACCGGTGTTGTTGCGGTTGATGTAGAGGTTGCCGACGCGGAATTCCCGCCGCGCTTTGGTCAGATGTTCCGGGCTGCGGCTGAAGATGCCGCCGGTAAGGGCAAACTGCGTTGAGTTGGCCCATTCGATCGCCTGGTCGAAATCCTTGGCCCGCATGACCGCCAGTACCGGTCCGAAAATTTCTTCCTGGGCGATACGGTGCTGGGGGGTAATGCCGCCGATGATCGTCAGCGGCACCCAGTACCCCTCAGCTACCGGGACCGGGCTGGAATAGAGCAGTTTCCCTTCATTTTTTCCAACTTCAACATACTCCAGGATATTTTTCTGAGCAGCTGCGTCCGATACCGCACCCATACTGTATTTCGGATCTTCCGAAGGTCCCACCTGATACACCTGGGCCGCCTTGACGAGGCGGTCAACGAACTTGTCGTACACTGAATCGAGTACGATGACCCGTGAACAGGCGGAACATTTCTGCCCCTGGAACGCGAAGGCGGAATAGAGTACGTGCGGTACCGCTTCATCGAGGTCGGCATCGTCATCGATGATGATGGCGTTTTTGCCGCCCATTTCTGAGATGATCTTCTTGACGTTGATCTGACCCGGATGAACTTTGGCGGCCCGGTCGATAATGCGCAGCCCTGTTTCGACCGAACCGGTGAAAGCTATCAAAGAAATGTCAGGATGATCGACCATGTAGTCGCCGATAACCGAACCTTTACCCGGTATGAAGTTGAATACCCCGGCCGGCAGACCCGCTTCACGGAAGATCTCCACAAGGTTCCAACCGATGATGCCTGTTATGTTGGACGGCTTGAATACCACGGTGTTGCCGGTGACGATTGCGGCGGAAGCCATGCCGAGACTGATGGCGAGGGGGAAATTCCACGGTGCGATGATTGCCGCCACTCCCTTTGGTTCATAGAAGTACTGGTTGACCTCGCCCGGTGCATTACCGATACGTTGCGGTTCACCGAGGCGGATCATCTCACGGGCATAGTATTCGAGGAAATCGATCGCTTCGGTGACATCGGCATAGGCCTGATCCCATTGCTTGCCGATTTCCAGAACCTGCCAGGCAGACAGTTCAAAGAGCCGTTTCCGGCCGATCTCAGCCGCTTTCAACAGATAGTTCGCCCGATCTCGAGGTGAAGTATCGCGCCAGGGGGGGAACGCTCTTTTTGCGGCGCTGATCGCCTGCGCTGTTTCATCTATTCCTGCCTGCGCAATACTCCCGAGCATTTCCGAGGGTTTGTTCGGGTTGACGGTGTCGCACGTATCTTTTGTTGTAACTTCCCTGCCATTGATATAAAGCGGGTAGCTTTTTCCCGCTTGCGCCCGGACTGCGGCAATGGCCTTCGGGAAGGCTGCGCGGTGGTCCGGGCGGGTGAAATCTGCCATCGCTTCATTGGCAAAACGCTCCAGACCACCGGGACCCGGGGCGACTTTACGCGGTTTGTTGTTGCGGGCAGTTCTCTCCCGGAGTGCGGTGACGGCGGGGTCTTCGAGCAGGCGTTCGATCTGGGCATCTTCAGCAAAACTCTGGCGCAGGAACGATTCATTGGCGGTGTTTTCCAACAGGCGCCGCACCAGATAACCCATACCCGGCACCATGTTGCCGTAGGGAGCGTAGAGGCGGATGCGTCCGACGACTTTGAGAATCCCTTTGCGGACCGGTTCGGCCATGCCATAAAGTACTTGAAATTCATAACGCGAATCCGGGACATTCAGCTCTCTGGCCATCTCCATGACAGCCGAGATAGAGCGGATGTTGTGTGAGGCGCAGGCATAATGACAGGTCTGATGGTTTTCCAGGATAACCCGCGACTGACGTTCAAAGGCGGCGTCACTTTCTGCTTTGACCGTCCAGACCGGGATCGCCCAGCCATTCTGTTTCGCTTTGACTGTTTCGTAATCCCAGTAGGCACCTTTCACCAGGCGTACCGAAATCTTTGTTTTGTATTGTGTAGCCCAGGCCAGCAGATCGGCCAGATCCTGGTCGTTGTCTTTCAGGTACGCCTGCAGAACGATACCGATATGGGGGTAGTCTAGGTACTCCAGCTTCAGGCGTTTGTATAATTCGATGATGATGCCTTTGTGCTTGTATGACTCCATATCTATGCAGAGAAAGCCACCCAGATCAACGACTCGCTCGGCAATACGCCGCAGCTGCTTCAGCATGGCTTCAACGGATCCCTCAAAATCCTGCGGATTGGCGAGGGCAAACAGCGCGGTCGGTTTAACCGCGACATTTACCTTGGGGGCGTGGCCCCAGTCCAAGCCACTATCACCGCCATTACCCGGCAGTCCTTTCCAGTCGGACTGTTCCTTTTTCAGGCTTGCCAATACCTCCAGATAGGTCGCGACATACTCTTCAGCTTCCTGTTCAGTCAAAGTTGCTTCACCAAGAACATCAACAACCGCGGCAAAACCGTCTTTGCGCAGTCGTTCGATGTTCTTGACCGCTTCTTTGGTGTTTTCACCGACGATAAACTGACGGGCCATCTCCTGGATGTTGGCGGAGATAACCTTGTTCAGCACCGCTCCGCCGAGAGAGCCGAGCATGCCGGCCATTTTTGCACCGGTCTGGAGTACCGGCGGCATATCTTTTTCTTCGCCGAAATATTCGCGGATGTGGTCTGTCAGCAGTTTTGAGGTAGTCAGGGAGGGGAAGGCGTCAACAAAACGAAACATTTGAATCTTGAACTGTTCGTTTTTCATGCTCCAATCCATGACTTTGCCCATCCAGGCTCCCTTGTTGAAGAGGGATGGCTTTTCTCCGGAAATACTGGCGAAAAACTCTTTGCCGCGGTTGATGATCTTTGTGTTGAGCGCTGGTTCCATGACGGTTCCTTTCGGTGTGTGAAATCAATAAGGAAACTTATTGTGTTAATGGTTAAACCATTAGATCAAAAAACTGTACTTGTCAATAGTTTCCTGCTAACAGTTGTATGGGGGTGTAGGCAGTGGTATAAAGGTGTAACCATTGAAAAGGGGGCCGCTATGTTTAAACAGGTAAAGCAGAGTAAGGCGTATCAGGATGTTGTCGACCAGATTCAAGAAGCGATCATGGCTGGAACCTTAAAAGCAGGAGATCTGCTTCCGGCGGAACGTGAATTGAAAGAGCGGTTCGGTATCAGTCGGGGTACCCTGCGTGAGGCGTTGCGGGTGCTGGAACAGAAGGGGTTGATCGAAATCAGGACCGGCGTAACCGGTGGTTCGATGGTGCGTGAAGTCAATAGCGACACTCTCAGTGATAATCTGGGGTTGCTGATCAGGAACTGTGCCGTGTCACTGAATGACCTCGCCGAATTTCGTGAAGAGATGGAGGGGGGCGTGGCCGCACTGGCGGCGCAGCGGGCAGGAGAGGGTGATATGGCTACGCTGAAAGGGCTTCTTGTTGAGGCGGAAAGTAATCTCAATCAGGGACGTTCGGGATGGGATGCGTTTATTCGTACCGATGAACAGCTGCATCTTGCCCTGGCCCGGATGAGCGGCAATCTGCTGTTTTTAACAGTTCTGCAGAGTCTGTACGTCAATATTCATACCTACTATGTAAAATATCTGCCGCGCAACAAGGCCCTGTTAAAGGAAAATCTTGCGGATCTCCACGACATTGTCGCCGCGATAACGTCCCGCGATTGTGACAAGGCGCGGAGCGTTGCTCAATCTCACGTCAGACGTTTCAATAGTTACATGGAACAAAAAGGGGCGGCGTAAGCATTACAACGGCAAGCCGAGCTGAACCTTTATAGCCCGCTCCACCTGCTTGATATCCTTGTTGCTGATGCTACCGGCACAATTCTGAAGCCGCTGTTTGTCTACCGTGGCAATCTGGTCGGCCATGGCCTTGTTTTCAGCGTTATTAAATGTAACAACCGCTTCGCTTGGATAGCATTTACCGGTGTTGCTGGTAAGGGGGACGACTTGAACGCGATTTAGATGGGCATTGGAGGAGTCGTTGCTAATGATGACTGCCGGTCTTATCTTTCTCGTTTCAGAACCAACCGAGGGCTCAAAATTTACCCACCAGACTTCACCTCTTTTCATTGGCACCATCTCCGATAACAGCATTCGACCATTCCAGTGCCTCATTTTCTCTAACCGAGTCAGCCGCCATCTCGCTATATGCGGCATCAAGGTCATTCCTCTTAAGCTGAGGTTTGACGAGGTTTTCAATGAATTTGCTGATATTTCCCCGGCCAATAACACGACATAACTCGTCGTACACCAGTTCATTTAAAGATATGGTCAGTTTTTTTTGCATGATATTCCTCCTGCCGTACTACTTACCACCTACCACTTACGTAGCACGTATGGTACCATTTGATCTCGTCCGAATCCAGTAATTTATCAGTTGTTCAGCCTGGCAGCCTGTATTCTCCGCCAGGCATCATACGAATAACAGCAGAGTCCGGCCCAGATAAGGATAAAACAGGTAAGGTGCGCCTGAGTAAACGGTTCCTTGTAGAGCAGAACGGCAAGCAGGAAGTGCATGGTGGGTGTTATGTACTGCAGAAAACCGATAGTAGCGAGGCGCAGACGGCGAGCGGCCGAGGCGAAGAGCAGTAGCGGAACAGAAGTCGCTACACCGGCAAATACCAGAAAAAAATTGGTTTGCAGAGCCTGCCCGGGGAAACTGCCGGTTCCGTTCAGAGAGACATAGACAAGATACCCGAGCGCAAAAGGTGAAAGCAGCAGCGTCTCTACGGTCAGTCCGGTGATGGAATCAACGGTAACGACCTTGCGAAACAGGCCGTAGGAACCAAACGTTACCGCGAGGATCAGTGATACCCAGGGAAAGCGGCCGTAGTGAGCAGTCAGCAGCACAACCCCGGCAGCTGCCAGAAAAAGGCTGATTATCTGCAGCCGACTGAGGCGTTCCTGTAAAAAAATAACACCGAGCAGTACGCTGACAAATGGGGTTATGAAGTAGCCAAGACTCGACTGAATTACTTGAGAATGGCCGACCGCAATTATAAATACCAGCCAGTTTGTCGCAATCAGAAGTGCCGATGAGGTCAGAAGTACGACAACGCGCCTGTCTCGAAAAGCATCAGTTATGGCACCCCACCGCCCACGCGAGAGTAGAATCAACGACAGAAACAGGACAGACCAGACGATCCGGTGACTGACAACCTGCAAGGCCGGGACAGTGGTCACTGTTTTGAAGTAGACCGGGAAAAACCCCCAGATCAGATAGGCCAGAATGCCATAGCCAAGTCCTGCGGTACTGTGCTGTTTTTCCGATTCAGACACCTTCAGCATTCCTTGGGTGCGCCGTGAGTTGAAGCTGGCACCTTTAATGTACTCGTTGAAAAGCGGGTAAAGATAAACAGGCCCCCAAAGATAAAACCGGCGCCGATAGCCTGACGTACGGTCGGATATTCACGTAAAAAGATCGAAGCCCACAAAATGGCCCCTAGCGGTTCGCCTAAGACGCTGACCGACACGACTGAGGCCTGGACATAGCGCAACACCCAGTTAAAGACTGTGTGGCCGATGACGGTGCAGACCAGCGCCAGCGCCAGAAAAACAATCCAGTCGCGAGGAGGATAGGGGGCAAACGGGGTGCTGGTGGCAAGACTCGCACATACCAATACCAAAGCGCTGCTGCCGTAAGTGTAAAACGTGTAGACCGGCAGCGAGATGCCGCCCCGCAGCCGCCGGCCGATCAACAGGTATCCTGAAACAAGGATTGCCGCTGACAGTGCCAGCAGATCGCCGATCAGTGCCTCCCTGCCGATCTGAAAATCTGCTGCTCCGATAATAACGCTGCCGCCGAGTGCCAGCGCACCTCCCAGCATCGCCAGGCGACTGACCCGCTCTCTGAAAAAAATCCAGGAGCCGATAACCACGAATACCGGTTGTGTGGTGACCAGTACGACCGAACTGGCAATAGAGGTGTAGCGGAGCGAGATAAACCAGGTAACAAGATGCATTGCCAGACAGACCCCGCTGGCTGCTGCAAGACCGCGCTGTTTCCAGGAAAGGGCCAGAAGGTCGGAACGGTGGCGAAACAGCGCGTACGGAGACAGAATAAGGAATGTAAAAAGCAGGCGATACGTTGCTATTATCAGGGCCGGTGCGGTCGTGAGTCGTACGAAAAGTGCGGAGAATGAAACGGCAAAAACCCCTACCAGCACCGCCAGGTAGGGGTTTACGATCGGTTTATTATTCACGGATATATTCCTGATTATTCACCAAGATACGCTTTGCGGACTTCCGGATTGGCCGCCAGTTCTTTGGCGTCGCCCTGCAGCACGACTTCACCTGTCTCAAGGACGTAGGCGCGATGGGCAATCGAGAGTGCCATATTGGCATTCTGTTCGACCAGCATGATTGTCGTGCCGCTGGCGTTGATTTCCTGAATGATGGCAAAAATCTGCGCAACCAGCATCGGCGCAAGTCCCATTGACGGCTCGTCAAGCAGCAGCAGTTTGGGGCGTGACATCAGGGCCCGTCCCATGGCGAGCATCTGCTGCTCACCGCCGGAGAGGGTTTTGGCCAGCTGTTTTTTTCGCTCAAGCAGTCGCGGGAAGCGGACAAAAACCTGGTCGATCTCTTCAAGGATGGCACTCTTGTCATTGCGAATGTAGGCGCCCATTTCAAGGTTTTCGAGAACAGACATATTGGCAAAGACCCGGCGTCCCTCGGGAACCTGAGATATCCCGCGTTTAACGATTTCGTGCGGAGGAATGGTGGTAATCGTTTCACCCAGAAACGTAACCGAGCCGGAAAGAGTCGGGACGATGCCGGATATAGCGTTGAGTATTGTCGTCTTGCCGGCGCCGTTGGCCCCGATCAGTGCGACAATCTCGCCCTGATCGACGCGGCATGAAATGCTTTTCAGTGCATTGATGGCACCGTAATTAACATAGAGTTTATCAAGCGTGAGCATCGCCAGCCCCCTTTCCGAGATATGCTTCAATAACTTTGGGGTTCTGTCTGATCTCTTCGGGCAGGCCTTCGGCAATTTTCTCGCCGTAATCAAGGACGGCAATCCGGTCCGAAATTCCCATAACGAACTTCATGTCATGTTCAACCAGAAAAACAGTGATGCCGGTAGCACGGATGCGCTTGATCATCGCCATCAGCTCGGATTTTTCCTGCGGGTTCATCCCCGCAGCCGGTTCGTCAAGCAGAATAATCGCCGGTTTAAGCGCCAGTGCCCGGGCAATTTCCAGGCGGCGCTGCTCACCATAGGGGAGATTGCCTGACAGTTCAAACGCACGATAGGTGAGGTCGACCATCTGCAGGCACTCTCTGGCCAGATCGAGCAATTCGCCCTCTTCTTTTTGTACCCAGGGGGTTAGCTTCATCAGAGCGCCGGCCAGATTCCATCTGCCGCGACTATGGGCGCCGATCAGGACGTTATCCAGCACCGTTAAATCGGTGAACAGCCGGATGTTCTGAAAGGTTCGGCCTATTCCGGCGGCGGCTATCTTGAAAGTCGGCGTCCCGCTAACGGAGTTGCCCTTGAAAGATATTGAGCCGCTGGTAGGGGTATATATGCCGGTTATCAAGTTGAAGAGCGTGCTCTTGCCGGCGCCGTTCGGGCCGATGAGAGCCTGGATCGTGCCTTCTTCGACTTTCAGGTTGACGTCGTTGACCGCCACGAGGCCGCCAAATTTGATAGTTACATTATTTAGTTCAAGTATCGCCATTGCCGGGTCTCGATATCTCTGATTTTTTTTGTTCCATAATTATTTTCAGGCGCGGTTTACGTCCGAGCGCACGAAGTACCATGTCAGTGAAGCTAGTGCCGCCCATCAGACCATTAGGACGGAAAATCATCATGCAGACCAGCAGGCCGCCGTAGACCAGCATACGATAGTTTGCCATGAAGCGTAAAAATTCCGGTGCCGCTGACAGTATCGTTGCGCCGATAACACTGCCGGTAATACTGCCCAGACCGCCAAGGACAACCATGCTGAGAATATCGACTGATTTGAGAAAACCAAAATCAGAGGGGTTGATGTAGCCCATGAAATGGGCGTACAGACCGCCGCCGACTCCGGCTATAAAGGCACCGAGGGCAAAAGACTGGACTTTGTAGCGGGTGACGTTGATACCCATCGCTTCAGCAGCGATCTCGTCGCCCCTGACCGCCATAAGCGCCCTGCCGAAGCGGGAGTTGTGAATGAAGGTGACACAGACAATAGTCAGCAGGACGACAACCCAGACGACGACAGGCATCGGAATTGTCGTATTTGCGGCCGGTACGCTTAGTCCGAGCGCCTTGTTGGTGACGTCAAGATTCAGAAAGACGACCTTGACTATTTCGGCAAAACCAAGCGTGCAGATGGCCAGGTAATCGCCGGTCAGACGCAGAATAGGCAGTCCGATCAGAGCGGCGACGCCGGCGGTAATAAAACCGGTCAGCAGCAGGTTGAGACTGAACGGCATGCCGAACTTGATGGTAAGCACCGCACTGGTAAAGGCTCCGATGCTCATAAAAGCAGCGTGTCCCAGGGATAGCTGGCCGGTCAGTCCGGTAACGACATTCAGGCCGAGCGCCAGTATTATGCCGATGCCGATGTTGACGATGATTTGCAGGTAGTAGGGGTTTATATACCCGATCAGTTGTTGTAAAAAATCACCCATGTATGACTCCAAATTCGATAATTACACTTTCTTCTGAATCTTCCGTCCCAAAAGTCCGGTCGGCTTAACCAGCAGCACCAGTACCAGGATCGCAAACGCGATGGCATCGCGATAGGATGAAAAGCCGAAGGCAACGCCGGCTACTTCCGTAACTCCCAACAGTAAACCGCCAAGCATGGCGCCCGGGATTGAACCGATTCCCCCGAGGACTGCAGCAGCAAAGGCCTTCAGGCCGGCCATCAGTCCCATGTTGAAGGAGACTGCGTTAAACAGGAGACCGACGAGGACGCCTCCGGCGGCGGCCAGTGCGGAGCCGAGCGCGAAAGTGAACGATATAACCATGTTGACGTTAATTCCCATCAGGGCCGCAGTATTATAGTCCTCTGAAGTCGCCCGCATGGCTTTACCGATTTTTGTCTTATGGACAATGAACTCAAGAGAGATCATTAGGACGGCTGATATAGCGATAATGAGAAGTTGTAGGGTTGAAATTTCCGCAGAACCGATGGTGATCTGTTTAACCGGAAAAACACCTTCCGGGTACCCCTTGGCATTGGCTCCGAAAAGCATCTGAGCAAGAGTCGAAAGAAAGATCGACACACCGATGGCTGAAATGAGAGCTGACAACCGTGAAGATTTACGCAGGGGGCGGTATGCGATCCGCTCAATGAACATACCGAGCAGCATACAGACAACCATGGCGATCAACATGGCAACAAAGAAATTAACCTTGAGAATTGCAGTCGCAAAGAGCCCGACAAATGCGCCGACCATATAGATTTCGCCATGGGCAAAGTTGATCAGCGTTATGATGCCATAGACCATGGTATAGCCGAGTGCAATCAGGGCATAGGTGCTTCCCAGGGCGATGCCGTTGATGAGTTGCTGGAAAAACATGCGGGCTCCTCGTTGAAGATGTAAATCTCTTGCTTGTGATGCTCTTTCATTCGGGAAATGCGGAACAATACACACTTTTTCCTGAAATAACAATACGGATGACGTGAAAATTCAAAATACTGTCACTTTGCCGCTTTTCTGCTGCGAGTCGTTCCCAGAACCACCAATCCGGCTAATACCAGGCCCATGCCGGCCGCTGCTGTCAGCGTCAAACTCTCCCTGAGAACGAGGATGCCAAGAGCTGCTGCGGTAAGCGGTTCTGCAAGAGACAGGGTCACTGCGTGAACTGCCGGAACCGAACGAAGGCCGCGGGCAAAAATCAGATATGCCAGCGCTGTGGCGACCAGTCCCAGGTGGAGTATGACAAGCAGTCCTCCCGGTGTAACAGCCCAGCCAAGATCAGAGCTGAAAAGAAACGGCAGCAGTAGAACGCCGCCGAGCGTGAATACGACGGCGATAACGGCATCAGATGAATTGCCCGGCAGCAGGCGTTTGATCGCAAGAGTGTAGCCTGCGTATGATGCGCCGGCCGCCAGCGCCAGGAGCACACCCGTTGTCTTCACCTCTGTGGTACTGCCGGGGGCAGGGATGAAAAGAACCAGTAGTCCGGCAACCGCCAGCGCCGTCGCTATAAGCCAGCGGCGGTCGGGACGCTCTGCATGAAACAGCAGGGAAAACAGTCCGGCAAAGAGCGGGCCGCTGCCGATTGCCACCATGGTGCCCACGGCGACTCCAGTTACTGCAACCGCTTTGAAAAAAGCCAGTTGGTAGGCGGCAACAAGGAGCGCGGCCAACAGGGTGATGAGAGGATTCCTGAAACAGGATCGGGTGATCTGCCCTCGGGCCAGAGCAAGCAGTAGCAGGGCTCCGCCACCGGCAGCGAGACGCAGGGCGCCGACTGTCAGCGGGTGTGCTCCTGAAGGCGCAAGGGCCTGGGAAGTGCCCGTGGTGCCCCAGAGAATTGCGGCCAGCAGGATCAGCAAAATACCGGGGGAAGTGCTTTTAGTCATCTGGTTGACGTCCTGAAAAGTTGAAGTGAGAAGCCCTGAAGAAGGCGTCTTGTATATACTTTAGCGTGCACATGTCAATGATAAATCTGATCCGTTCTAATTTGCCGCTTGGCGTCTAAAAAATTCCCTCTCCCTGAGGGAGAGGGCTAGGGTGAGGGGAAATGCTTGATTATGAGGCATTTTTCAGTCCCCCTCATCCGGCCTTCGGCCACCTTCTACCTCAGGGAGAAGGGATTAGCGGCGAATCAGAACGAATCAGGATGAAAAATATTCTGATGAACGGATGATCATAATATATTCTTGACAGTTTTGCGTCATTTGGACATTATTCCAAAACTATTTATGCGCATACCTATCTATCTCAAATTCATTTCCCGGCTGATACTGTTAGTCCTACTGACCGCCACTATTAATGGCGTGTGCGGTAATGCACATGCTATGGATAGTCATGCTTCAGGTCCATGTGTTCAGAATAACTCAAATGTTACCTCGCCTCACGAATGCCCTTGTTCCCCTGATGAGCAACAGAGTGACGACGATGGCTGCAACAGATGCGTTAACTGTGCCTGCCATGCGCCATTAATCATGAACCGGTTTCAGCTCGTCTATACGCCTGTCATTGCAGACCTGCACATAATTACCCCGCTCACCGTCTTACCCGAAGTTTTCCTTTCTCTCTTTGTTCCACCTGATTCAGCAAACGTTTAACAATCCCATAGCTGTACTAAACTAACTGTAACGCCATACGTACGGCTTACGCGTGTCTGCACGTTGCCGTCACGAATGTAAACTATTAATCTGGAGGCCCACCCGTGACCCGCTCTACACAATCACGAGGGATTGTTCTCGCTCTGTTGTTATCGGCATCTTTTTGTCTGCCGGTTTTTGCAGAGTCAGTTCCTCGCACCATCAATGAAATTGTTGTCCTGGCCCTGAAGCATAACGCCGAACTGGCTGCGCTCGACAAGGAGGCAGAGGCAAAGCATTCGCTCGCAATCCAGGCCGGCAGACGCAGTAATCCAATTCTCGAATTTCAGGGATCTACCGGCAGCCTGTCCGGCAGCCCTGACGAACAGGCCGTTTCACTCGGGGTTAATCAGGAATTCTCCCTGAATGACAAACTGCAGCTGCGCCGTGAAGTTGTTGAGCGTGAGGCTGAAGTTGCGCAGCGGCAGAGGGAAAATGCCGCGCGGTTGTTAAAGGATGAAATTACCACCCTGGCCCTTGAGTACTCCCTGACCGCGAAACGTCAGGAGCTCGCGGCAGAAGTGGTGAAGCTGAGCCGTGATCTGGTCGCCATTGCCGGAGAACGCTTCACGGCTGGAGATATCCCCGAACTGGATCTCAATATTACGAAGGTTGAACTGGCACGGGCTGAAAACCGCGTGCTGGAAATTGAACGGGAGCGGATTCCGCTGCGGATAAAAATAGCCTCATTGTGCGGTCTGAAAGAATCAGAGGTCATGGTGTCCGAGCCGCAAGCACCGGCGAAATTTTCTCACGGCAGAGAAGCCCTCGTAACGCAGGCGCTTTCCTCTCGTCCGGATTTATTGGCACTTGTGTGCGAACGTGACCGGGCGGCAACGGAAACCCGCCTGGCTGCAGCGGAAGCACTGCCCAATCTCACCGCCGGACTTTTCGTCCAGTGGCAGAGGAGCGCCACCGAATTGGGCGGCATGTCATCAGTCGGTAACGATACGCAGTTGGGGGTGCGCCTGTCCATGCCGATACCGCTGTTTAATCGTAACAGTGGCGGGAAAGCAGTCGCCCAGGCCCGACAGGATGCCGCCGGATCGCACCATCTGGCACTGGAGAGGACAATTGTCGCCGAAGTTGAATCCGCGTATGCCGGTCTTTCAGCATCGGAAAAGATCCTTGCCCTTTTTGAGCAGGGAATCATCCTGCAGTTGGCCGAGAACCTGAAGGTGACCCAGGAAGCGTACCGTCTTGGCGAAGTGGGGATTCTCTCGGTGATCGACGAGCAGAAAAAATTCTTTGAAGTCAATGACGGCTACCTGTCGGCGCAGCAGAGCAGGCGTCTCGCCGTTACAAAACTTGAAACAGCAGTGGCATCAGAACTCACCGGAGGTGGTAAGTGAACAAAAATATAATCATCATTATCGGAACTATACTGGCTGTCGCCGTGGGGGGCGGTCTCTACTATCGAACATACAACAGTGCACCGGGCAAGGGCGCTGAAAAAGCCGCTGCAGATGGAGCCGAGAAGAGCGGCAGCAAGGAAGGCGCTGAGGCAGCCAGGAAAGAAGAGGAGCCGAAGTCGGTGACTATGACAGCCGAGAAGCAGAAGTTAAACGGCATAGTTGTCGTCGCAGCCAAAAAGGAACGTCTGGCCGGAGCAATCAGCGCGACCGGAAAAGTCGAGGTGAACGGCGACCGAATTGCCCATGTATCGCCCCGCATTTCAGGGAAAATAGCCTCCGTCAGCGCCTCGCTGGGGGATGGAGTCACCTCCGGACAGGTGCTGGCAATGCTGGACAGTGTGGAGCTGGGTGAAGCGATGAACCGCTATCGCCAGTCAAAGACGAAACTCTCGCTGGCAAGAAACAATCTTGAACGGGTCAAAATACTTGTGGATAAGAAGATCGCTGCCCGCAAGGACATTCTTCAGGCCGAAACCGACTATCAGATGACCCTGACTGAGCTGCAGACCGACGAGGAGCGGCTTACCCTGTATGGCCTTTCTGCCGCCGATTTAGATAAAACCGATCATAAAAAACAGCTCCTGCCGCTCCGCTCTCCCATCGGTGGCGTTATCACCGAGAAGCATGCAATTGTCGGCGAACTGGCCGATCCTTCCAAGAGCCTCTACACGGTAGCAGATCTCTCCTCTGTCTGGGTCATGGTTGATATCACCGAGAAAGACCTGGCCAAGGTTCGCAAAGGTCAGGGAGCAATCGTCACTATCGTAGCGTTCCCGGAACTCCGTTTCCGGGGGAGGATCAATCACATCGCCGACGTCATGGATCAGGCTACCCGCACCGTCAAGGCCCGTATTGAGGTGCTCAATTCCGGACGGACATTGAAACCGGAGATGTTTGCCACCGTAGAACTGGCTCTACCCGCGGATACTCCGCCGGTGCTGATTGTTCCCGAAGATGCCCTGCAGGAGATGGATGGCAAAAAGGTGCTGTTCGTTACGGAAGACGGAACAGAATTCAAACCGCATGCCATAGAGATCGGTCGTGCATCAGGAGGCAAAATCGAGGTGACGGACGGCCTCAAAGAAGGTGAGCGCTATGCGTCAAAAGGCGCCTTCCTGCTGAAGTCGGAACTGAAAAAAGGGGAGCTGGGGGAATAGTCGTTCCATGGCCGAAACCGCAGAAATAACGGGAGATAAAAGATGCTAGAAAAAATAGTTGCCTACACGTTACGGCAGAAAGGGATGGTGATATTCCTTTCGCTGGTGATTATTGCTTTTGGAATATATTCATATCTGAGATTGCCGATAGACGCTTTTCCGGATGTTACCAATATCCAGGTGGAGGTAGTCAGCCACGCTGATGGCCTGTCTGCGGTGGAGATCGAGCGGAATGTGACCTATCCGATTGAGATGGCCATGCGCGGGTTGCCGGACATCGAGCAGATGCGCTCTGTGACGAAATTCGGCCTGTCAATCGTGACGATTGTCTTCAAGGATAGTGTTGATATCTACTTTGCGCGCCAGTTGGTGTTTGAACGCCTGGCGGAAGCGAGAGAGAAGGTTCCCAAAGGTGTCAGAGTTGCCATGGGGCCGATCGGAACGGCCATGGGTGAGATCTATCAATACACACTCGAAGGAGCAATGCCGAAAGATCCGCAGCAAAAACTGGCCTACCTGACCAACCTGAGAACAATTCAGGAATGGATTGTCACCCCGCAATTGAAGAGCGTTGCCGGTGTTAATGAAATCAATTCATTCGGCGGTTATTTCAAGGAGTATCAGGTAATCGTTGCACCGGAAAAACTGGTGAAATATGCGCTCACCGTAGACGATATCTACTCTGCAATCGGCAACAATAACCAAAATGTTGGCGGAAATGTGCTGGAGAAGAGTACCGATCAGTATATCGTTCGTGGTGTCGGGCTGATAAAAAATGTCGGTGATATAGAAAGTATTGTCCTCAAATCCCAGCAAGGAACACCGACGTACCTTCGGGACGTAGCTCAGGTAAAGATCGGTGAAGCCGTGCGTATGGGCGCGGCCATGAAGAACGGTAAGGATGAGGCCGTGGGCGGCATCGTCATGATGCTGCGGGGCGCAAACAGCCGTGATGTTGTTAACCGGGTAAAGGATAAGGTCCGGGAAATAAACGAAAACAATGTCCTTCCGGAGGGGATCAGGCTCGCCCCGTATTACGACAGGAGCGATATTGTCAATGCCAGCGTCAGTACAGTAAACAAGGCGCTGCTAGAAGGCTCCATCCTGGTTTTGATCGTGCTCTACCTCCTGCTGAACAGTTTCAGGGGCAGCTTTGTCGTACTGATCGCGCTGCCGCTCTCCCTGCTGGCGACCTTTATCGTTATGAAGCTTGTCGGTATCAGCGCAAATCTGATGTCGCTTGGCGGATTAGCCATATCAATCGGTATGATCATAGATACGACCATAATACAGGTTGAAAATGTCCAGCGACATCTTAGTGAAGAGGGTGGGAAACATCCCCAGTTGTTCACCGTGCTGAAAGCGGTGATGGAGGTAAGAAAACCGAGTATTTTCGGTGAGCTGATAATCGCCATTACGTTTATACCGATTCTTTCTCTGGAAGGAATTGAAGGCAAGATGTTCGGCCCGCTGGCCATAACGGTTGCAATCGCTCTGCTCGCCTCGCTGTTCCTGTCAGTCTTTGTTATTCCGGTCCTCTGCATCATCTTTCTGAAACCGCAAGCGGAAAAAGAGAGCTTTATCATGAGGCATGCAACGAAATGCTATCTGCCGCTTCTTGAATATGCCATGAACCGGAAAAAAACCATCCTGACCGGTGCCGGACTGTTGCTGGTTGCGTCGCTGTTTCTGGTAACTAAATTAGGGACCGAATTTATACCCGTCATGGATGAAGGTTCGTTTGATATGGATGTATCCATGCTTCCGGGTGTTTCCCTGGCAAAAGCAATGGAAGTAAATCAACGTGCTGCGGAAAAGCTGAAGCAGTTTGATGAGCTTGATATCGTGGCATCCCGGACAGGACAGACCGGTGTTGCGCTCGACACCAGAGGGCCGGATAAAACCGGCTATGTCGGTATATTTAAACCAAAGAGCGAATGGAAACGGGATATTTCCAAAGAAGAGCTGACCAATGAAATGCGTAAAGCATTGGAGTCGGTAGCCGGAATCAGTTTTGGCTTCAGTCAACCGATTCAATGCCGTATTGACGAACTTGTTGCCGGGACACGAGCGCAACTGATTGTTAAGCTGTTTGGCGAAGACATCGAACTGCTTAATAGTAAATCTGCCGAAATCGCCAAGGTGTTGTCTACTATCAAAGGTGGAACCGATCTGGCTGCTGAAAAAGTTACGGGACAGCCGTACCTGACCGTTAACATTGATCGATCCAAAATTGCCCGCTATGGATTGAATATCAGCGATGTGCAGAATGTCATTGAAATAGCTGTTGCCGGAAAATCAGCTTCCACATTTTATGAAGAGAACCGCAGTTTTGATATCACGGTGCGGCTGCCGGAAGAAAAAAGAAACTCTCTTGACTCGATTAAAAACATACTGGTTACGACAAAAGCAGGTATGAATATACCTCTGGAACAGTTGGCCGAAGTAAAAATGATTGAAGGGCCGGTGCAGATCAGTCGCCAGGATGGTGTGAGAAGAATCGGCGTCGAGATGAATATAACCGGCAGGGATATCGGCGGTTTTGTTGCGGAAGCAAAGCAAAAGATCAAAGATAAAGTCAAGCTGCCGCCCGGTTATTATCTTACCTGGGGTGGTCAGTTCGAGAACCAGCAGCGGGCGATGAGCAAACTGATGATCATCGGGCCGGTTGCCATCGGTCTGATACTGCTGCTTCTTTACGTCACGTTCAGATCTATCCGCCTGGCGCTGCTGGTTATCTCCAACCTGCCGTTTGCCTTGATAGGTGGGGTTTTTGCTCTCTTCATATCCGGGCAATACCTCTCTGTCCCGGCCTCCGTCGGCTTTGTGGTACTGTTTGGTGTTGCGGTGCTGAACGGACTGGTATTGGTGTCGCGCATCTCGCAACTGCGTGATGAAGGATTCGAGCTGCAGGAAGCGATCAGGAAGGGGAGTCTTGACCGGTTACGCCCGGTTTTGATGACTGCATCGATCTCTATCTTCAGTCTTATCCCGATGCTGCTTGCCGGCGGCGCAGGGTCTGAAATACAAAAGCCGCTTGCTACCGTTGTTGTCGGCGGATTGGTTACGTCAACCCTGCTGACGCTGTTGATAATCCCATCAGTGTATAGTTGGTTTGAAAAGCGCACAGCCGAGGAAGAGATGTAAGGGAAAAACTGCACAAGGAGAATTTATGAAAGAGATAAAAGCGATTATCAGGCCGTCCAAGTTGCTGGAAGTGACTGAAGAACTGCATGAAATCGAAGGATTGCCGGGCGTGACGATATCGGAAATCAAAGGTTTCGGCAAAGGGAGAGCAAAAAACTCAGCGGATAAAATTGTCTACGAAATGGTTGAGTTTATTCCGCGCATTCAACTTGAAGTTGTCGTCGCTGATGAAATGGTCGATGAAGTCGTCAACATTATTCAGAAATACGCACATACCGGCAATGCCGGTGATGGGAAGATTTTCGTCTCTACCGTTGATGATATGGTGAATATTCGGACAAATGAGCGGGGGGAAGGGGCGATGTAGCAAAGTTCCTTCTCCCTGAGGACCCACAGGGCCTAAAGGAGAAGGTGGCCGAAGGCCGGATGAGGGGGGAAACTGTGCAGCATAATCAAGCATTTATCCCTCACCCTAACCCTCTCCCTCATGGAGAGGGGATGTTTTGTGGAGTTGTCTGAAGATTAGCGCTATTCGGATTCCAGGATGAACGTAGAAACGCCGTGCACCCGATTAAGGTTGCACGGCGTTTTACGTGTTACGAGTAAGCCGAAAAGAGTTTAGTCCATCTTTACCGGTACTTTAGCTTTCAGTGCGAACTTGCCTTCCTTAACTGCCAACAGGCAGAGAGGAGTTTTGATCGGCTCGCGGTTAGCACGGATCGTAATTGTGCCGGAGACGCCCTGGAAGTTCTTTGTCGAAGCCATAGCAGTTTTGAATACCTTCGGATCAGCGCTGTTAGCGCGTTTGATGGCATCGGCGATCATCATGACGCCGTCATAACCCTGTGCATCAAACAGACCGGGAACCTGACCGGCAAATTTCTTCGAGAATGCTTCGATGAATTTTGCGGTTTCAGGGGAAGCCTGCTCAGGAGCAAAGCCGAGAGCTGACATGGAGCCTTCAACTGCAGTGCCGCCCAGTTTGATGAATTCAGGAGAGAAGAGTCCGTCGCCGCCGAACATATTGGCTTTAACGCCCTGTTTGCGGGCTTCTTTCATGATCAGTGCGCCTTCTGTGTAGTAGCCGGAGAAGAAGATGACATCGGGCTTTTTGGCTTTGATGTTGGTGATCTGGCCGCTGAAGTCCTTGTCGCCGTCTTTGACTTTTTCGTCGGCTACGATTTCAATGCCTTTGCCTTTGGCGGCATCACGGAACGTCTGGGAGAAGCCGACGCTGTAATCGTTGTTATCAGAAGTGATGATAGCAACTTTTTTGTATTTGAGGTCGTTGGCGAAGTAGTCGATACATGCCGGGATAGCAACGCTGTCGAGCAGCGTGTTGCGGAAGATGAAGTCGCCGTTTTCAACAACGCCGGGGCCGGTAGCTCCAGCGGAGATGAGGAGAACGCCGGCTTTCTGTGCGATCGGAGCGGCTACTTTGGTGATGCCGGTAGTCGGGTCACCAACGATGGCGATGACGTTGTCGCGGCTGATCAGTTTCTGGGTTACGGAAGCGCCTTCCTGCTTGTCGCCGCGGTTATCTGCTTCGACGATTTCAATTTTCTTGCCGAGGATGCCGCCAGCTGCATTGATGTCTTCAGCAGCCATCTTCATCCCTTCGAGAGTCGGTTTGCCGAACATGGCAACGTCGCCGGTCAGTGCGCCAAGGAAGCCGATTTTGATGGTGTCTCCGGCTGGTTTTGCTGCCGGTGCTTCAGCTTTTGGTGCTTCTTCCTTCTTTTTGCAGCCTGCAGTTACAGTCAGTGCCAATGCAGCGGTCAACAAAAGTGTGGAAATCTTTTTAAAGCCCATGTGTATCTCCTTTGTTCGTGGGGTGTGGTGCAGTGCCAAAAAAATCAGACCTCCGGGGTTTTAGAAACCCCGGAGGTCTTGGGTGCGGATTAGAAAGAGAACTTAGCGATCAGCTTGACGTCGTAAATGTCGTCAGGAGTTTGTGGATTTAACGGGTTTGTAAGATCAGTATTTTTGAAATAATCACCAAGCACCATATAACCAGCACGAGCGCCAAGAGTTACTGAAGGCATCAGTTTGTAATTGACTTCGCAGTTTACTTCAGTGCCGAGATACTTGCTGTCGTGATTTGCTACATCCTTGGCAACCCAGCCAAGGCCAAGGTTAGCACTGCCGGACAGCTTCGGTGTGAAGGGGTAGTCGTAACCGGCTGAAGCGAAGATGACGCCCTGGTTGTTATTGTTTGCGTCATACACAATCGCGTTGTCGATCGTGAAGGCGTTTTTATCACGGCTGAGCATGATCATCTCGTTGTCGTAAAAACCGCCGCCTTCTGAGCCAATTGCTGATTGGGGAATGTAGAGGGCTTTACCAGCTTTGTCTCCTCCGGAAGCATAGAGGAACTCGGCGCGACCAGTACCACCACCCAGAGGCATTTTTGCGCCCAGGTTGAACGCATAACCTTCTGCGTCGTCGTTTTTGTTATAATCCCCGAACTGCCCCAGGGCAAAGCCAGTCAGCGCTACCGGGCCAACTGTGGCCTCTGCGTTAAGGCCAAGAGTGTGAACTTTAGCTTCTAGAGCTGGTATACGGTCGTCAGTCAGGTAGTAATAGGCAGCCCCAAGTTTCAACTCTTTAGAAATGCTGTATTTGCCATCAAGTGAGAACATGTCCTGGGTGTGCTTGCCGATAGTATTTATGTTACTCCAAGTCCTCGAATCTGTATTATCCCCAAAGCGGAAAAATCCAGCGCTAACGCTTGCCTTGTCATATTCATGAGAGAGCAGAACTCCGGCCATGTCAGCATCGAAAATGACACCTTTAAAAGCATCAGAGTTACCCTGCATACCGATCTTGGCATTTAGGCCTTTTACAACATTAAGGTCGAGATACAGGTTCTTGGTTTCCATCTGTACGCTATCAGCACCGAGGGCACCGCCCTGATTACGCCCCCCCGCGCCATAAGAGCTGTTGCCGTACCAGCCGTAGTCGAACTCAAATTTGGTTACCAGTTTGACATCGTCACTTGCTTTGGCGGTGTAGCCGAGGCGAACGCGCTGTACAAAGTAGTTCTCTGTTGACGCATCTTTTAAAGGCTGGGCCATGGTATAAGATGCACTGTAGTTCGAGAGGTCATAATACGATGTGAATGACCCACTGAACTGGTTCTCCAATGCCATTGCCGGTGTTGCAACCGCTGCTGCGAGGCCCAACGTTACGAGCGCTCCAAGTACTTTACTGCTTTTCATGTGTTACCTCCTGTGTGTGGTGTCCTGCCTGGTTTAAATACTCTTGCTAAGCGCAAGAGCTATAGAATCTGACTTAAGAACAGTTTTGCCCGTTCGTGGGTCGGATTGGTAAAAAAGTGCTCTGGTGTCCCTTCTTCTACGATCCTGCCGTGATCCATAAAAATCACCCGGTCAGCAACTTCACGGGCAAAACCCATCTCGTGAGTAACGACAACCATCGTCATCCCTTCACGCGCCAGGGTCTTCATGACATCCAATACCTCACCGATCATCTCCGGGTCAAGCGCGGATGTTGGTTCATCAAACAGGATCGCCTTCGGATTCATCGCCAGGGAACGGGCGATCGCCACGCGCTGCTGTTGACCGCCGGAGAGTTTAGCCGGGTAGGCACCTGCTTTTTCGGCGATATTTACTTTGCGCAGCAGCTCCATGGCGATATCTTCAGCCTCTTTTTTGCTGCGCTTACGAACGACGGTCTGCGCGAGGGTCAGATTTTCAAGAACCGTCTTATGGGGGAAAAGGTTGAAGGATTGGAATACCATCCCGACCTCCTCCCGGATTTTACAGATATCAGTTTGTGGATTGCTGAGGTCTTTTCCGCCGACAGTTATCCGGCCACGATCTATGGTCTCAAGGCAGTTGATCGAGCGGAGGATGGTGCTTTTACCTGAACCGCTTGGACCGATGATGACGACCTTTTCGCCGTCACTGACGCTGAACGTGATCTCGTGTAACGCCTGGAAGGAACCAAAAAACTTAGATACTCCGCTGACTTCGATCATGGGGCGTTTAGTGGCCGTCATTGAGACGTTCCTCCATGATGCTGATCAGCTTGGAAAAGAAGAGCGTCATAATCAGATAGATCAGAGCGATAACGGTGTAGGTTTCAAAATAGTTGAACGTTTCGGAAGCGTACTCACGGCCACGGCGGAGCAGGTCGGAGACAGCCAGGATCGAAACGAGCGACGAATCCTTCAGCAGGGCGATAAATTCGTTGCCGATCGGCGGCAGCACTATCTTGAATGCCTGAGGCAGAATCACCTGGCGCATCGCCTGCCTGCGCGACATGCCGAGTGACAGCGCTGCCTCCATCTGTCCTTTGTGAATAGACTGGATACCGGCACGGAAGATCTCGGCCATGTAGGCGCCGTAACAGAACGCCATGGCAATGATGGCGCTCATAATAGCGGGAATCTTCACAAACCGGCCGAGCGCGTAATAGATGTAAAAGAGCTGTACCAGCAGCGGGATACCGCGAATGACTTCGACATATAACGACGCAATGCCATTAATGTAGCGGTTGGCCGATATCCTCCCCAGGCCGGCTATTAAGCCGAAGACGATTGCCAGCAGAATGGCGCCGATAGTAACCTGAAAGGTTATAACAATACCTTCCGGGACGAACTTAAAGATCGCCATGTACTGGTCGGGTCGTCCAAAAGCCAGAAAAAGGCAGAGGAGTATCGAACCGAAAAAGGCGATGCGCCAGGCGGTAAAGAGACCGGCATCACTTTTGAGGGGGATGGCCGCTCCGTCGCCAACGGCAACTGATGTTTGTGTGGGTTGATTGTCTGACATGGTATGGGTTGCAGGGCGGGGTGGCTGGTGGCCACCCTCGCCATGCACGTTAGATTACTTAACCCATTTGGTGTGAATTTTAGTGTCGAGTTTTTTGGCTTTAACGGACTTGATGCCTTTATTGAGGAGGTCAACAAGTTCTTTGTTGCCTTTTTTTACGACAATTCCGTAACCCTCTTTGGTGAATGACTTGCCGACGATTTTAAACTTCTCTTTGTATTCCTGTTTCTGCAGGGCAAAGTGGGCAGCAACCGGCTCATCACAGACAACGCCGGAGATACGGCCGGCAGCCATGTCTTCAAATGCCAGGCCGATTTCATCGTAGGTTTTCGATTCTACGCCCGTTACTTTCTTGACTTCCATTGTGCCGGTTGTACCGATCTGCGAGCCGACTTTCTTCCCTTTCAGGTCTGCAATGGTTTTAGACGTTTTATCAGTTTTCGGCACAACAAGGATCTGGCCGATACTGGTGTAGGCGTCGGTGAAGTCGTATTTTGCTTTGCGCTCGTCGGTGATGGTAACGGAGGAGATAATCGCATCATACTGGCCTGAATCAAGACCGGCGAAGATGCCGTCCCAGGCGGTGTTCTTGAATTCAACGGTTACGCCGGCTTCTTTAGCGACAGCATTAAGAAAATCAATGTCATATCCGACGATCTGCTTGTTGGCATCTACCATCTCCATCGGGGGCCACGTTGCATCGGTTGCGACCTTAATGCTCTTAGGTGCTGCAAAAGCGGTTACGGACAACGACGCTACCAGCAGGGCAGTAACAGAGAGAAAACGTAAGACTTTCATGTGAACTTCTCCTTTTTTTGATGATGCTTAACTATTTAATGATACAACAAGAAAGGAGTTTTATATAAATACCGGTTTGATTGTCAATAAAAAAAGCTAAAGTATGAATCAATTGGGGACATTTTCCTTGTCAGATATAGGTGAAGAAGCTACAAAGAGGTTGTCATATGGTTCTACCAAACGTAGGGCCATGAAAGTGTGAATATGAACCGATACAAGGCTGCAATACTGCTGCTGACAACTACATTCTTTTGGGGCGTTACTTTTACCGTTGTCAAACAGGCTATCGAAAGCGTTGACGTCTTCGTCTTTCTCGCGCAGCGTTTTATTCTGGCTTTTGCGCTGATTCTTCCCATTGGGCTCTATAAAGGGAAACAGCTTGACGGCGCAACCGTTCTCAAGGGAATTGTGATGGGCGTGTTTCTTTTCGGTGCCTATGCTTTCCAGACGGTTGCCCTTGTTTATACCACAGCTTCTAATACCGGTTTCCTCACCGGTTTGAATGTTGTTATGGTTCCGATTTTAGCCGCACTTGTTCTGAAACAGCGAATATCTCTGGCGGTCAAGCTAGCCGTTATCCTGTCAGTAGCCGGATTACTGCTGCTGTGTGGCAATGGTTCCTGGGATCTTAACCGGGGCGATCTGCTGGCGACACTCTGTGCCGCCTTCGTGTCGCTGCATATTATATGTACCGGTGAGTTTGTCCGGCGGAGCGACTTCTATTGGTTGACGGTTATCCAGCTGGGGATGGTGGCATTGCTCAGTTATTCCGGAGCGCTTATGCGCGGCAAAGAGGTGCTCGTATGGTATCCGCATTTAATTGTGCCGCTTCTGGTCTGCTCAATTATTGCAACGGTCTTTGCTTTTCTCGTTCAGACATCAATGCAGCGCTATATCAGTCATACCAATACGGCTCTGATATTCTGTACTGAACCGGTTTTTGCCGCTCTTTATGCCTGGCTGGTCCTGAATGAGAGGCTTGGTGTCTATGGATATGTCGGGGCACTTTGTATTTTGTGCGGAATGATGATTTCCATTTTACCTGATAAGCAACCTCTGGCAGATAATCCTGAAAAGCTGGAACAGTGCCGGAATAGCTGATGGATAGAAGATAATCCGCTTTGATTAACGGGGACAAAACTGTAAATACAGAAATAAATAACAAGCCACATGATTTTTTTATTGACAAGCAATTGCCGTAAAGTGTACAAGTTCAATTCCTCTCGATAGAGGAGAAGTAAACGCTACTGATCTGAATGGAGATGTCGGTGAAATTCCGACCCTACAACTATTCCATTCCCATCCGAAAATCATCAGAGCGGCCTTAAAAGATGCATAACCGATAAACATTCAACACACGTTGATTTGTTTTTTTAACCTGCTTGAGAAAAGCAATCACTAAAAAATACGCTAGCCCAATAAAAAAGATTGACAAAGATTCGCATATTTTGTTAGTTTGCGGATTCGCTCCTGCCCGGAGCATTTTGATATTTTTGTATCTGGAGAATTTGACGACTATGCCAACAATCAACCAGCTGATCAGGTCAGGTAGAGAAAGCAAAAAAGATAAATCAACAGCCCCCGCACTGAAGTGCTGTCCGCAAAAGCGCGGTGTCTGTACAAGGGTTTATACGACCACACCTAAGAAGCCTAACTCTGCTCTTCGTAAAGTAGCCAGGGTACGTCTGACAAATGGTCTTGAAGTGACATCATATATCCCTGGTGTTGGCCACAACCTTCAGGAGCACTCGGTTGTTCTTATTCGTGGCGGTAGAGTAAAAGACCTTCCAGGTGTTCGTTACCACATTGTACGTGGAACGCTTGACTCGGTTGGTGTAAAAGGCCGTTTACAGAGTCGTTCCAAATATGGCGCAAAGCGTCCGAAATAATACTGAACCTGTTTAGTTGAGGGGAAATATATGCCGAGAAGAAGAGAAGTACCTAAAAGAATCATTCTGCCGGATCCAAAGTATAACGACAAAGTCGTTGCCAAGCTCATCAATACACTTATGCTGGCAGGTAAAAAAAGCGTTGCCGAGTCTATTATGTATGGTGCTCTTGAACTTGTAGCTCAGCGTGCAAATGATGAAGCGGTAAAGGTGCTTAAAAAGAGCCTCGACAACATCAAGCCAACACTGGAAGTTAAGTCCAGGCGTGTCGGTGGTTCAACATATCAGGTTCCTATTGAAGTACGTCCTGAGCGCCGCATGTCTTTGGCAATGCGCTGGTTGATCAAGTATTCGACTGCCCGCAGCGAGAAGACAATGAAAGACAAACTGGCCGGCGAAATTCTTGATGCATTTAACAATCGAGGTTCAGCAGTCAAGAAACGTGAAGACGTCCACAAGATGGCCGAAGCAAACCGCGCCTTCGCTCATTATCGCTGGTAAATAGTATTATTCGTGTCTGGAGGATTCAGTGCCCCGCTTAGCACCACTTGATAAATATAGAAATATTGGCATCATGGCTCACATTGATGCAGGAAAAACGACTACTACCGAGCGTATTCTTTATTACACCGGTGTATCTCATAAAATTGGTGAAGTTCACGAAGGTACTGCTACTATGGACTGGATGGAGCAGGAGCAGGAGCGTGGTATCACTATCACATCCGCAGCTACTACCTGTACCTGGGATGACCATCGTATTAACATTATCGACACACCTGGCCATGTTGACTTTACAATCGAAGTAGAGCGTTCATTGCGCGTACTTGACGGCGCTGTTGCTGTGTTTTGTTCTGTAGGTGGTGTTGAGCCGCAGTCAGAAACCGTATGGCGTCAGGCTGATAAGTATGGTGTTCCGCGAATAGCCTTTATTAATAAGATGGACCGCGTCGGAGCAGATTTTTTCCGTGGCGTCCAGATGATTAAAGACCGTCTTAAAGCTAATCCGCTTCCAATTCAGTTGCCGATCGGTAAGGAAGAAAACTTCAAGGGAATCATTGACCTTGTCACGATGAAAGCAATTTTATGGGATGATGAGACGTTGGGTGCTACCTATCGTACTGAAGAAATCCCAGCCGATCTGCTTGACGAAGCTGTTGAGTACCGCGAAAAAATGATTGAAGAAGTATCCAGCCATGATGACGTACTTATGGAGAAGTATCTTTCCGGTGAGGCGTTAAGTGAGGCTGAAATAAAAGCTGCAATCCGTACATGTACTATCGCAATCAAGTTTTGCCCGGTTATTTGTGGCTCTTCTTTTAAAAACAAAGGTGTTCAGAATCTTCTTGATGCCGTTGTTGACTATATGCCTTCTCCAATGGATATTCCCCCGGTAAAGGGAATTGACGTTGACAAAGGTACCGAATTAGAGCGTAAAGCATCAGATTCTGAGCCGTTTTCTGCTCTCGGATTCAAAATTATGACCGATCCATTCGTGGGTCAATTAACATTCTTCCGCGTTTATTCAGGTGTTGTCCAGGCCGGGTCTTATATTTACAACTCGACTAAGGGCAAGCGTGAGCGTATCGGCCGTATTCTTAAAATGCATGCGAACAAGCGTGAAGAGGTCAAAGAAGTATATGCAGGTGATATTGCCGCTGCAGTTGGTCTGAAATATACAACTACCGGTGATACACTGTGCGAAGAAGATAAAGCTATTATCCTCGAATCAATTGAGTTCCCTGAACCGGTTATTTCAATTGCTATCGAGCCTAAAACAAAGGCTGAGCAGGAAAAACTCGGCTTTGGTCTGCAAAAACTAGCCAGTGAGGACCCTTCATTCCGTGTTAAAACAGATGAAGAGACCGGCCAGACTATTATTTCCGGAATGGGCGAGTTACACCTTGAAATTATTGTTGATCGCTTAATGCGTGAGTTTAAAGTCGAAGCAAATGTCGGCAAACCGCAGGTAGCGTACCGTGAAACTGTAACCAAAAAAGTTAAAGTTGAAGGTAAATTTGTTCGCCAGTCGGGTGGCCGTGGTCAATATGGTCATGTATGGCTTGAAGTTGAACCACAGGAAGCCGGCAAGGGTTACGAGTTTGTTGACGCCGTTAAAGGCGGGGTTGTCCCACGTGAATACATCCCTGCTGTAGATAAAGGGATTAAAGAAGCACTTGATAATGGCGTATTGGCTGGATTCCCTGTAGTTGATGTCAAAGTTACGTTGATTGACGGTTCATATCACGAAGTTGACTCCTCAGAGATGGCATTTAAAATAGCAGGTTCAATGGGCTTTAAAGAGGGCTGTTCAAAAGCCGGTCCTATTATTCTTGAGCCGATCATGTCTGTTGAAGTTGTTGTGCCTGAAGAGTACATGGGTGACGTAATAGGTGACCTTAACTCAAAACGCGGACGTATCATGGGTATGGATTCCCGTGCAGGTGCCCAGGTTATCAGTTCCATGGTTCCACTGGCACAAATGTTCGGCTATTCAACAGATTTACGATCCGCCACACAGGGTCGCGCTACCTATGCAATGACCTTTGATCATTACGAGCCAGTACCGAAGTCGGTTGCTGAAGAAATAGTTGCAAAAGTAAAGGGTTAATTAACTCAAATTCGTAACACAGGAGGGCCTTTCTCATGGCAAAAGCAAAGTTTTTACGTAATAAAACTCATGTAAACATCGGCACCATCGGTCACGTTGACCATGGCAAAACAACTCTAACCGCTGCGATTACTAAAGTTCTCGCTGGCAAAGGTCAGGCCGAGTACAAACCATTCGACCAGATTGATAACGCCCCTGAAGAGCGCGAGCGTGGTATCACTATCGCAACCGCCCATGTTGAATACGAAACAGACAAACGTCACTACGCTCATGTTGACTGCCCCGGCCATGCCGACTACGTCAAGAACATGATCACCGGTGCAGCCCAGATGGACGGCGCAATCCTTGTTGTCTCCGCAGCTGACGGCCCTATGCCTCAGACACGTGAGCACATCCTGCTCGCCCGTCAGGTCGGCGTACCGTATATGGTAGTATACCTCAACAAAGCTGACATGGTTGACGATGAAGAGCTCCTCGAACTTGTTGAACTTGAAGTTCGTGAACTGCTCTCCAGCTACGACTTCCCCGGCGACGATACTCCAATCATCAAAGGTTCGGCACTGAAAGCTCTTGAAGGTGAAAAGACTTTCCTCGGCGAAGAGTCTATCGAACGTCTCATGGACGCAGTTGACTCTTACATCCCTGATCCAGAGCGCGCAATTGACCGTCCGTTCCTGATGCCGGTAGAAGACGTGTTCTCGATCTCAGGTCGTGGTACAGTCGCAACCGGTCGTGTAGAGCGCGGTATTGTTAAAGTCGGTGAGGAAGTTGCTGTTGTCGGCATTAAAGACACCATCAAAACAACGGTAACCGGCGTTGAAATGTTCCGCAAGCTGCTCGACGAAGGGCGTGCCGGCGACAACATCGGCGCACTGCTGCGCGGCGTTAAGCGTGAAGACATTGAGCGCGGCCAGGTACTTGCCAAGCCAGGTTCAATCACACCGCATACTAAGTTCAAAGCAGAAGCATACATCCTCACCAAAGAAGAGGGTGGTCGTCACACCCCGTTCTTCAATGGCTACCGTCCACAGTTCTACTTCCGTACAACTGACGTAACCGGGATTGCAGAACTTCCTGCCGGCATCGAAATGGTTATGCCTGGTGACAACGTTGCCATGACAATTAACCTGATCACCCCGATTGCTATGGATGACGGTCTGCGCTTTGCCATCCGTGAAGGTGGCCGTACTGTCGG
>CAJAFV010000018.1 GCA_903939115.1 uncultured Geobacteraceae bacterium | reverse complement strand
ATCCCGCAGTTCTCTGCTTACCGTGAGAAAGCCTATCACAGTGCCGCGGCCAGTGATTTGAAAAACATCAAGACTGGTATGGAGGCTTACACTGCCGACAATCAGGTGTATCCCGCAGCTTTATCCACGCCATAAATCAGAATTATAAATTAATAAAGGAGAAAATTATGAAAAAAATTCTTGCAGCAGTTTTGGTAGTTGCCGTTGCGGCTACATCTTCCTTTGGCGCAAGTCTCGCTGCCACCGGCGCTGGGGCATATGCCGATGCTGGTAAATCGATATTTCCGAACGTTCTTGGCACACCAGGTACTGCTAGCACCACAGCAGTTGGTAAATTGTCAACTGGGGTTTATTTTGCTTGGAATACACTCACCACCAGCTACGCTCTTGCGACGCAACATAATAGTGGTGTTAGAGCATTTGGAACCGCCAGTGACAGTACTGCAATTAATTGGAGTGCTGTCACTAAAGGTGCTACTCTTGCTGCACCTGGCTCCGCAAATGCTCTTGGAGTTTCAGGCGCAAGCTGGACCACAATGTGATGTTTTTTTTAAAATCTGTTAAAAAAACGGGATGTTTCGACATCCCGTTTTTTTTTGTGATTTTTTTTATGAAACAGTATCAATGTTAGATTAGAGCTTGCATAAAAAAGCGGTGTTATTAAAAAAATAGTGTCATAAAAAGGAGAAGTAGGAAAAAGTAGTGTCAGGCTTGCGTTATTGCGCATCGCCTAAAACTGACTTAAAAACTGTCGAATGATCTGGGAAAGTAAAGGGTATATCGCTGTTCTGGATATACATGTGAGTTGAAATACTTTGACAAGAAAATAAATATGAGTCACTTTGAGTCATATGGAGTTGTGAAGGAGGCATAAAGATGCGACAAATGACATTGAGAGACATACCTGATGAAATTGAGATGATTGCACGTGAGGAAGCAAGTCGGCAAGGGGTTAGTCTTAACAAGGCTTTTTTGTCGCTGCTGCGTAAATCTACGCATAAAAATGCCTCACAATCGTCTGCTTCAGACATGAAACGAGGCAGTCGTTTTTCACGTTTTAGCGGAGCTTGGAGTGATGAGGACGTTGCTGAATTTAATAAAGTACTTTTGGAACAGCGCACTATTGATTTAGAGGCATGGCGATGAAGAGAATACTGTTTGATACTTCAGCATATTCACACCTGATGCGTGGCAGTAAGAAAATTGTGGAATTACTTGATAATGCCGATGAAGTGTTTTTGTGCGCTATTGTTGTAGGTGAACTGCTTGCCGGTTTCAAAAGAGGCTCCAGAGAACAGGAAAACAAATCAATATTGAAAGACTTTTTATCCATTAGCAATGTTGGTATTTTAACTATTGATGATTCTACGGCTGAACGGTATTCGATAATTTTAGATTATCTAAAAAAGTGCGGCACGCCACTACCTACTAACGATATATGGATTGCAGCAAGTGCCATGCAGAATGGTTTAGTTTTGCTAACAGCTGACCAGCATTTCTCACTGTTACCCCACGTTGTAACTGAATTCGTTGTACAATAGATACAAACCGCCTGAGATACGTTGTTGATGGTACTGACCTGATTGTTACTGCGTGCCGATACCATTATTGAGGTAGAAAGGATATAAAATGACGACAATTATTCGTATCACCTTAAAAGGTATCTTCCGTGACCGCGTCTTCCAGGGGATTATGGTGACTGCGTGTGCCTTCTTGTTGATCCCTGTTATAGCTTCACTTTCTATGCGTCAGGTAACAGAGCTTTCCCTGACATTGTCCCTCTCCCTGATCTCATTTATCCTGTTGCTGCTGGCGGTATTTTTGGGCGGCACCTCACTCTGGAAAGATATTGAACGCCGCTATACTTTCAGCGTATTGGGGTTGCCGCTTTCCCGCCAGAGCTACATGATCGGCCGCTTCGGCGGTACTGCCCTATTTGTGTTGTTGGCAGCAGCTGTTCTTGGGGTGGCTGCCTTTGCCGTTGTCAGTTATTCCTCAGCGATTTATCCCACTGACCGGCCGATTGTCTGGTCTACTATGGCCATCTGCATATTGTTTGACGCTCTTAAATACATACTGCTTATTGCGGTTGCATTCCTGTTTTCCACGGTCAGTACCTCGTTCTTTCTACCGGTGTTTGGTACTATCGCAACATTTCTTGCTGGCGGTGTCACACAGCAGGTCTTTGAGTTTGTTAATTCGCCGGCTTCCAAGGCACTCTCACCGCTTGTCAAAAAACTTGCTACGATTCTTTATTATTTGCTCCCTAATTTTGGGGCCTTTGACCTTAAGGTCAATGCTATCTATAGTCTTCCTCTCCCGTTTGAAGGTCTTCTTCTGACTGCCGCGTATTTTGTTGTCTATGTCGGTCTGCTGTTATCAGCGGCAGCGACGATCTTTTCCCGCCGGGAAATGAGGTGAGCCATGATACGGACTGTTTCGACCGGGATTGTGAGTCTGTTGCTGTATGGTATATTAATTCTCCCCTTCACCACCTACCTTAAGAATAAGCCATTTGTGGAAAAGCTTGGCTACGTTCCTTCAGTAGCGGCGCTAAAGTCTGTCGCCGCTGACCATAAAGAGC
Source organism: uncultured Geobacteraceae bacterium (assembly GCA_903939115.1). Lineage (GTDB taxonomy): Bacteria > Desulfobacterota > Desulfuromonadia > Geobacterales > Pseudopelobacteraceae > JACRCG01. Next base: position 45,425 of record CAJAFV010000018.1, on the reverse strand, counting down.
TGGTGGCGGCAACACTGGTGCTGAAGGTGCTGATGTATTTCGGTGGTTTGGTTGAAAAGGCTGACAACCAGGTGGCGGTTCCGCCTGATTATATGTCAATGTCACGGTTGCTTCATGGTGCGGTAAAGTTAGATCCCTACAATATGGATGCCTACTATTTTGCGCAGGGATTTTTGACCTGGGACGTCAAACAGTTTAAAATGGCTAATGATTTGCTGGATTATGGTATGAAATATCGTACCTGGGATTGGTATCTCCCTTTTTTCGCCGGATTTAACAGTGCCTACTTTCTGCATGATTATAAAAAGGCAGCTGACTATTATAAGCTGGCTGGCGAGCTAAGCGGTGCTGATTTGCACAAAAGCCTGGCTGGTCGCTATCTCCAGGAATCGGGGCAGACCGATCTGGCAATCACATATCTTTCTACAATGGCAAAAATTGAGAGAAATCCGGCGTTGAAGAAAACCTATCTGATACGTTTGAACGCATTTAAAGAGGTTCGGCGAATTGAGATTGCTCGAGACCGGTATCGGGAAAATCATGGGAAAATGCCGGCAACGGTCGAGGAAGTGGTGCAGGGCGGGCTCCTTACACCAGTTCCCCGGGATCCATATGGCGGTACGTTCTATCTGGAAGCGGATGGAAAGGTTGCAACTACCAGCAAATTTGCTTTTAGCGGTGTGAAGGGCAATAGTTCAATAAAATCAGGAGAACCGAATGAACGCCATTGAGATAACGGGGCTGTATAAGCAGTTTCCGGGTAAGCGAATGACAAAGGTCGATGCCCTGAAGGGGCTTGATCTGACAATCGCAGCAGGAGAGGTTTTTGGCTTTCTGGGGCCGAATGGTGCAGGAAAGAGTACCACTATCAAACTGGTGATGGGTTTGTTGCGACCGACTTCTGGAAGAGCACAGATTATGGGAATGGACTCCAATCAGGCGGAATCGCGCCGCCATGTCGGCTATCTACCGGAAAATCCGGCTTTCTACGATTATTTGAGCGCTGAGGAGTATATTTCATTCGTTGGGTCGCAATTCAAGATGGAGGCGGCACTTCTTGCACAGCGATCAGAAGATGTGCTGAAACGGCTTGATCTGTGGGATGCCCGCAAACGGCCGATGCGTGGCTATAGTAAAGGGATGGTGCAGAGGGTCGGTCTGGCGCAGGCACTCGTCCATGACCCTGACGTGTATATACTTGATGAGCCGATGAGTGGCCTGGATCCGATCGGACGGGCTCTGGTTAAGGATATCATTTTCGATTTAAAGGCTCGCGGTAAATGTGTTTTTTTCAGTACTCATATCACCGATGATGTGGAAAAGGTTTGTGACAGGGTAGGGGTGATCAACAAGGGGGAACTGCTTGTTGTAGAAAACGTTGAAACTATTCTTCAACGCGGTGTTCAAGGGTATTCCGTGTTTGTGATGAATCCTGATGGTGCGAAAGAAGAACTATTTATTGAAAAAGCTCACTTGCAGGCATTCATTCAGCAGTCTGTAGTTAATCAACAGTCCATTGAGAAAATTGAGCCTCGGCGGAAAGATATGGAGGCATTCTTCCTTGAGATCGTGGCGCAGTAACAACCTGCTGCGGCATTCATTGTCTGCACCCGTACTGCTGGTTGCCATGGTTTTGGTTGTATACTATCCGGCTTTGCTGATCGGCATACATCCTGTCGATGATCCAGGTCTCTTCGCCAAATATTCCGCTTCCCCCCCTCTGTATAATATATTACTTCCAGGCAACAGTTATTATTATCGCCCCATTGTAGAACTTTCCTTTTATTTTGATAATGTGCTGTGGGGAATGGAGCCAGTTACCATGCACATGGAAAATATTCTGCTGCATTGTACCAATAGTCTACTGGTGTATATTCTGGCCCGCAAAATTTATAATGATGATGAAACACCTGTGATTCCTCTGCTGGCTGCGCTGCTGTTTGCCCTGCACCCGGTCAATGTAGAAGCGGTTGCCTGGATTGCCGGAAGAACTGACCCTTTGCTCACCCTGTTTGTCCTCTCCGCAAGTTATTTCTGGTTACGCTGGCTTGAAAAACCTCGATGGTCGGATATTATCGCCACCGTGCTATTGTTTGGTATTGCACTTCTGACCAAGGAAACTGCACTTGCCTTTGGTGCGGTACTTATTCTTCTTGGTATGGCCTGGCCTGGAACAGCCACGGGTCGGCAACGGTTGTCGGCTGTTTGCTTGATGATAGCACCATCTATGTTGATGGTCGTATTTGCCCTGCTCTTCCGGAGTAGTACGAGCGGCCTGAGCAGGCTTATTTCAGCACTGGATCTACAAGTGACCAAAAGTGCCTGGGATGCGCTGATTGCCCTCGGCTTCTACTACAAAAAACTGATCTTTCCATTTCCGCTTAACTTTGCCGTAAACAGCGTGCACCCGTTGTATGGTCTCTTGGGTGTTGTGCTTTTGCCGCTTTTGTGGTTGGCGTTTCGTCGTAATCGGTTGTCTGGAATCCTTTTTATATCTGCCGCGCTTTTTATCCTGCCGGCCATACTGGTTGCCGTGAAGCAGATTGCCTGGACACCTTATGCAGAGCGCTATATGTATATGTCAACAGCTTTTTTTTCTCTAGGGCTTGTTGGTACTGGAAGAATATGGCAACAAAAATCTCCCAAGGTATTAATGCCATTTCTCGTTCTATTACTTAGTGTATCGGCCTTGGGTAGTTTTCAGCGGAATCTACTCTGGAAAGATCCGCTCGCATTTTTTCAGGATGCTGTTGCCAAATCACCGGAATTCGGGTCAGTATATCACTCTTTGGGTGGGCTTCTTTTGCAAAAGGGTGAAATTGACCAGGCGACTGAGGCGTTTGCTACTGCCGATCGCCTGAATCAACGTGATTCAATGCGCTATCCAATTAAATTAAGTATTATGGGATCAATGTTTGCCAAAGGTGGATACCTTGAGGCACGAATTTATTTTTTTCAGCTTTTCGAAAATAAGCAGGATGCTCCCGTTGATTTTATGGAACTGTTATGCAAGGCTGACAGCAAGCGGCTTGAGACACTTGATGGGGAGGGGGAAATTCTGTTGGCTCACGACCTGCTTGAAACCCTTGAAATACTTTATCAGAAAAAGCCGGATCCGTTCTGGCTTTACCAGAGCGCTAAGATGGCGCTTATTGTCGGAAATAGTGACGAGGCGGCCGATTTTTTCCGTAGGGCTTATGTTGCTGCGCCGGCAGATGCTCATTACAAAGCTGCTGCCAAAACATATTATTTGAGGTTGGAAGCAGGGAAATGATTTCAATTTATCTGACCATACTCCGCCCTAACCAGTGGTTGAAGAATCTGATGCTTTTCTTTCCGCCATTTTTGGCAGGTCAGATTCTGTCGCCGGGAGTAATATCGAAGGGTGTTATGCCATTTGGCGCTTTTTGCCTGGTATCCAGTGCTGGGTACATCTTCAATGATCTGCTTGATCGTAAGCGAGATGTTCATCACCCTCAAAAACGTTTACGGCCCATACCTTCAGGTATGATAAGTCTATCTGGCGCTGTTATGTTCTCTACTCTTCTTCTTATTGGCGGGTTGTTGCTGGCAAGCCTCATATCTCCGTCCTTTCTTTTGCTGCTTGCCCTCTACGCGGCTATTTCCACCTCTTATTCCTTGCTGCTAAAATCGTTTCCGGTCGTCGATCTCTTCTGTATTTCAGCCGGTTTTCTGATACGTCTTCAGGCCGGAGGAGAGCTGTTTCAAATTCCGATTTCAACCTGGTTGTTTCTGACGGTATTTTTGTTGGCAATGTTTCTCAGTACTGGCAAACGCCTGAGCGAGCTCAGATTGCTCGGAGAGACTGCCGGAGAGCATCGCTCCAGTCTGACTCGTTATCCTGAGGGGTTTCTTGCGGGTACCTTGTACATGACAGGTTGTTCCGTATTGGTGACGTATGCCATGTATGCGCTTCACAAACCGAGGCTGATCTATACTGTTCCCCTCTGCTTGTTTGGCCTGTTGCGATATATTCTACGGGTCAGTTCCGGAAAGGGGGGCGATCCGACTGAGTCGCTACTTGAGGACCCGGGGTTGCTTGTGGTGAGCCTGCTATGGGTGGTTATGGTCGTATGGAGCATCTACCGGTGAGTCGGGTAACTATTATTCTGGTCAACTGGAATGGCTGGCGAGATACCATTGAATGCCTGGATAGTCTGCTACTCTTGGATTACCCTGATTATCGGATAGTGGTATGTGATAATGGTTCCGGTGATGACTCATTGAAGGAAATCGAAAACTGGGCGGATTGTCATAAGGTACAGTATGCCGAATACCAGCGAACCGAGGCTGAGATGGGTGGTTCACTGGTTTCTGATACTGTACTGACGCTGATTCGGAATGAGGAGAATCTGGGTTTTGCCGGTGGTAATAACGTGGGGCTGCGCTATGCGATGGCACGGGGTGATTTCGACTACTGCTGGATGCTGAACAATGATACGATGGTAGAGCCTGATGCCTTGACGCACATGGTTACCCGGCTACAGCAGCAGTCTGAGTTTGGCATCTGTGGTTCAACCATTCTTTTGTATCACGACCGTCAGCGGATTCAGGCTTTAGGGGGTGGTCATTATTGCCGCTGGATTGGACTTCCGTGGCACTATGGTCGTTTTATCGGGCGGGGAAAAACTAGTAACCTGAAGCGGGCTGAGGGATGGATGAACTATATTGAAGGCGCCTCAATGCTTGTGTCACGGCAGTTCCTTGATGAGATTGGTCTGCTGTGTGAAGACTACTTTTTGTACTTTGAAGAGGCTGACTGGGCGATCCGTGCCGAAGGCCGCTTTAAGTTGGCGTATGCACAGAAGAGTATTGTGTATCATAAAGTGGGTGGCAGTATTGGCACTAGCAGCAATCCAGCTAAAATGAGCTATATCAGTGACTATTACAACATCCGAAATCGTCTTTTATTTACACGACGTTTTTATCCGGTAGCGTTGCCGACTGTCCGGCTGGTTATTGTTGGGGCGCTTCTGCTGCGACTTTGTCTTGGTAAATGGGATCGGGCGGCAATGATTTTTCGTTTACTGTTCAACAGTAATGCCGACACAACGTCATGAATAGCACGGGTAAAATATCGATCATCACGGTTGTCAAGAATGAAGCCTGTCATCTTGCAGAGACTATTCTCAGCGTCATAGAAAAAAAAGTAACAGCCGACATTGACCTCCTTGTTATTGACGGAGGCTCAACAGACGGCACGTTAGATGTTATCCATAAATATGCTGATCACATTTCATACTGGGTCAGCGAGTCGGACGACGGTATCTATGATGCAATGAACAAGGGGTGGACAGTCGCTGCTGATGGCAGTTTTATCTTGTTTCTTGGTGCCGGTGACAGGATCATATCACTCCCGGATACTATGGGCTGTTTCAGTCAGAAGGATGTGGTATATGGTGATGTCAGGATGGGGCAAAAAACAGTCTTCAAAGCCAGGGCTGATTATCATCTGAAGCTATACAACTCGCTACATCATCAGGCTTTATTGGTGAATAAGGCTCTTCAACCCGATCCTCCGTTCAACTGCTGCTACAAGACCTATGCGGATTTTGATTTTAATCAGCGGCTCAAGAAGAGTGGCGCACATTTTATCTATTTACCGAAATTTGTTGGATATGCTCGTCCTGGTGGTGTGAGCGATCGGCACTGCTTTGCTGAGTCATTACATGTTATTACAGGAAACTTCGGGTTTGTGTGGGCATCTGTCGCATTTTTAGGTTACTATGCGATGATTTTTTTCCCTTTTTTAAAACGGTTAAGGCCTTATCAGGAAACATAAACAGAATGAGATTATGATTAGAGAAGGTGCGGCACAAATAGAACTGCTGATAGAACCGAATCGTCCAGCACTCCATTATTGGCGTGATGTGTGGCGCTACCGTGAGCTGTTCTGGTTTCTTGTCTGGCGGGATATTCTGGTTCGGTACAAACAGACGGTGATTGGTGTGGCTTGGAGTGTCATTAGACCTCTTGCAACCATGATAGCATTTACAGTCGTATTTGGTCTGCTGGCCAAACTGCCGTCTGACGAGGTTCCGTACCCGCTGTTAGTTTTTGCGGCTATGCTGCCGTGGAATTTTTGTGCCAATGCTCTATCGGAAAGTTCCGGCTCTTTGATCGGTAATGCAAATCTGCTTACAAAGGTTTATTTTCCACGCATCATCATTCCGGTCAGTAGCATAATTGTCAGTTTGATTGATTTTACCATCTCACTGGTTATTATGGCGGGAGTCATGCTCTGGTATGGGTATCTGCCTGACTGGCGAATTGTAACGTTACCATTATTTCTGCTGTTGGCGTTCCTTCCTGTGGCAGGTGCAGGTCTCTGGTTTGCGGCATTGAATGTCAAGTATCGTGATTTCCGGTATGTGGTACCGTTCTCGCTGCAGTTTGGCCTGTATGTTTCACCGGTTGGTTTTGCCAGCAGCATCGTTCCGGAAAAGTGGCGGTTGATCTATGCTCTGAACCCTATGGTAGGAGTAATAGATGGTTTTAGATGGGCCCTGCTGAACGGGGCTGTAGAGCTGTATTGGCCAGGAATTCTACTTTCATCGGCCTTGTCACTGGCACTGCTGATTTCAGGACTCTGGTTCTTTCGGAAAACTGAGCGAATACTTGCAGATGTGATATGATAACGAAAAGCTGTCTAAAGCAAAGCCTCATGAATGGAGTGTGAAGCTGATATGCGCCAGTTCAACAACGCAGGTCCCACTGTTCCAAAAAAACATTACTCTCTTGATCCTTTAAAGAGGATCAACCTTGAAGAGATACTTGGACATATAAAAGAAGAGCGTTATTTTGTCCTTCATGCGCCGAGGCAGACCGGCAAGACAACCTGTCTTCTTGCGCTCATGCGTCACCTGAATGCCGAAGGTCATTATCGTGCCGTATATGCAAACGTAGAAGGGGCACAGACAGCCCGCAACAATGTAGAGTCAGGAATGAGGGCTATTATTTCAACCATTGCAGCCCAAATTGATATTTCGACAGGAGACAAAACTTTTCTAGGCCGTGTTGGCAAACTTGTTGATGAATACGGTGCAAATGGGGTGCTTCAGCAGGTATTACGTGAATGGACCCAATCTGATCCAGCCCGCCCCACAGTATTAATGCTTGATGAAATAGACGCACTTGTAGGCGACACCCTCATCTCCGTATTGCGCCAGATACGTTCAGGGTATGCAGATCGTCCCGAACATTTCCCTACATCAGTAATACTCTGCGGGGTCCGCGACGTACGCGACTATCGAATACACAGTGGCGGGGGAGAGATCATAACCGGCGGCAGCGCCTTCAACATAAAGGCAGCCTCACTCGTACTCGGGAACTTCAGCCGGGATGACATTCGAAACCTCTATGCCCAGCACACAGAAGAGACCGGCCAGCAGTTTGAAGAGCCTATTTATGACAAACTCTGGGATGACACAGCTGGTCAACCGTGGCTTGTAAACGCCCTGGGGCAGATACTCTGCTTTGACATGCCCAAAGGTAGAGAGAGAAGCCGTCCCATCACCTTAGAGCTGTATCAGCAGGCAAGAGAAAAGCTTATAAGCAGCCGTGTAACACATCTCGATCAGCTCACCGACAAACTAAAAGAAGAGCGGGTACATCGGGTAATAGCAAAAATACTTGGTGGTGAAACCGACATTGAAACCGTACCACTGGATGACCTGCAATATGTACAGGATATGGGGCTGCTGACTTTAGAGCGACCCCTGAAGATCAGCAACGCCATATACCGCGAAATAATTCCGCGAGAACTCACCTGGACAACCCAGCAACTTACCATCTATGAAGAGACTCCCTGGTATGTAAAAGAAGACAAGACTCTTGACACCCCTAAACTGCTCCGTTCCTTTCAGCAGTTCTTCAGAGAAAACGCGGAAGCCTGGATAGAGCAGTTTCAGTATAAAGAAGCAGGTCCCCAGCTTCTTTTGCAGGCGTTTTTGCAAAGGATAGTAAACGGAGGCGGCAGGATAACACGAGAGTACGGTCTCGGTATGAAACGGATCGACCTTTATCTTGAATGGCCGCTGGATGAAAAGCTCGCCTTTCTTGGCCCATTACAGCGAATAGTCCTGGAGCTGAAGATTCTGCGTAAAGGGTTGGAAGCCACCCTTGCCGAAGGGTTGTCTCAGACCGCCGGATATGCTCGAACCTGTGGAGCCGACGAAGCGCACCTCATCATCTTTAACAGAACCGGAGAAAAGAGCTGGGACGACAGGATATGGGAGCGAACGGAAATGTGTAATGGAAGAGCAATTCAGGTGTGGGGGATGTAACCTTAATTCAATCAACGCTTTCAAGAGGCGACCATGTATTTTAATACTGAATATATGGATCATTTGGACAAAGAGCAGGTTATTGCATTTCTCGCTTCACGCAAGTCTGAGATGCAGGAACGTTTTGGAATAATAAAAATTGGTCTTTTTGGAAGCTATGCTCGTGGAGATGCACGAAATGACTCGGATATTGACATCGCTGTAGAAATTTCCGGGGACGGTATCTCGGATAAGTATTTTGGAGCTCTTCATTATTTGGAAGACAATCTGCAAGGGAAAATTGATTTGGGGATAATTTCAACTATTCGACCAGAAATACTGCCTTATGTTCTTAAGCACATCCTATATGTCTGAGCAGGAAACAATTCTTCCATGACGCCTGTCATTAAAGTAGAAAACCTTGGAAAGAAGTACACCATCTCCCACCAGCAGCGTGAAGAGTCCTCTTCCCTGCGAGATGTCATCACCAACAGTGTAAGAAGTCTTTCAAAAAAGGTTTTTTCACCATTTACACCTCACACTTCACCCTTATTTGTTTCAGAGGATTTCTGGGCACTCAAAGATGTTTCCTTTGAAGTCAAACAGGGTGACCGGGTCGGAATTATCGGCAGAAACGGCGCCGGTAAATCAACGCTGCTGAAGATTCTCAGCCGGATTACCGAGCCGACAAGCGGATCTATCAGGATCAAGGGTAGGGTGGCAAGTCTGCTGGAGGTGGGTACTGGCTTTCACCCGGAACTGACTGGTCGGGAAAATATTTTTTTAAATGGCGCTATTTTGGGGATGGGCAGGCAGGAGATCAGGAAAAAGTTTGATGAGATTGTTGACTTTGCGGAGATAGAGAAGTTTCTGGATACTCCGGTGAAGCGTTATTCTTCCGGCATGTATGTGAGGCTTGCCTTTGCTGTGGCGGCGCATTTGGAGCCAGAGATACTTATTGTTGATGAAGTATTGGCGGTTGGGGACGCACAATTTCAGAGAAAATGCCTTGGGAAAATGGAGGAGGTCGGACTGGAAGGGAGGACGGTGCTTTTTGTGAGTCATCAGCTTGGTGCCATACAAAAGCTGTGCACCCACTGTTTCCTGTTGGGAGCCGGTGCCGTCCAACACTCGGGAAAAACGAGCGAGGTGATTGAGGAATACCTGCGTGTGTGCCGGCCGGGCACGGTACTGGCTCCGGTCCGCAAAGGAAACGGCACAGTAACTTTCGCGGATTACCATGTCGGAGAGAGCGATGGAAAGCCGAAAGAGCAGTTCTTTATCGGCGATCCGATCCATGTGTACTTTTCGCTGACCGGTCGGGAATCTCTGGCCGCTATTGAGGTGAGTCTGGAACTGCGTGATGTTTATGGAGATTCTGTTGCACACATATCAAACGAAGATGATGGCGTTGTCATATCCTGTATGGATGGGGTGCGGAGAGATTACTGTGTTGCTATCCCTGAATGCAACCTTGCGCCGAAGAATTATTTCATTTCATTATGGACCGGCAAGCTATATGAAACGTACGATTATCTGATTGACTGTATTGAGATTACGGTGCTGCAAGGGGGAATCCTCAGTCGGAAAAATCCGTATCCGGAGCATATGAAATGCTATTTACCCTCGCGGTGGTCTGAAGTTAATGGCTGATGGCAAAGTAAAAATATCTGCGGTGTTGTGCACGATTAACGAAGACCATTATCTTGAAGAGTGTCTGCTCTCACTGGCATGGGTTAATGAAATCATTGTGTGTGATATGGGATCCACAGACCGTACCGTTGCAATAGCTCAAAAATCAGGCTGTACAATCTATTCTGTTGCCAAGGTGCCGTATGTGGAACTGCTGCGTAAACAGGCCGTTAGTTATTGTCATAATGACTGGATTTGTTTTGTAGATCCTGATTTTATTCTTCCGGAAGGTTTTGCCGATATCGCTCAACGGGAGCTTTTGCATGACCAGAACATCTCCTGCTTGTACATGGCCTACGTAAATCACTATAAAAACAGGCCAATTCGGCATGGCCGGTGGGGAGCTGTCGGGTATTATCCGATCATCTTTCATAAAAAGATGATTAACATCCTTCCTGTCCTGCACGGCGGCTTTGAAATAAACCGTGGCACGCAGCGATTTCTGCCGCCGGAAGAATATATCCGGCATATGTGGGTGCGGGATGAGGATCACTTTTATCAAAAACACGTCAGATACATCAGTTACGAAGGAGAACGACGGGTTGCTCTTGGGTGGAAGCCGTCAGTTCTGCGGCAGGTGGTGTCTGTGCTGAAGCTGCTGTACATCTATATCACCGATGGGTATAAGGATGGCGCCATAGGCTTTGACTTGATGAAGAAGTCAATCTGGTATGAATGGAATGCTGAACAAGCACTTGCAGAAAATTATGTAAGCCATTGTAAAACAGTATGAAGATAAGCATTGTAACACCGTCAAATACTAAAGGACAATATATCTCCGAGACGATCAAAAGCGTTCTGTCCCAAGAGGGGAATTTTTACCTTGAGTATATTGTCATCGATAACAGATCCCACGATGGAACAATAGACATTCTTAGAGAATACGAAGAGTTGCTTGGCACCAACGGTTTTCCCGTTGCGTGCCTGGGTGTCTCCTTCCGGTGGCTGTCCGAGTCTGACTTTGGTTTGTATCATGCGATTAATAAAGGCTTTTTAATGACAACGGGCGACGTCTACGCCTGGATCAATGCCGATGATATATATCTCCCCGGCGCTTTTGCATTGGTGGCACACAGCTTTCTTCAGTTTCCGGACATTTCATGGCTGAAGGGGATTACGTCCTATATTGATGCATCCTCGCTGCCGATATCATCAGGCTGCTGCTATCTCTACGACCAGGCGTGGCTTCAGGACGGGACATACGGCCGGGAAGCCTATTTTGTACAGCAGGACAGCGTCTTCTGGCGTGCCGGATTGTGGCGAAGCTGCGGTGCAATTCCCGGTGACATACGCGTGGCAGGCGATTACTGGCTCTGGACACAATTCTCCCGATTGACCCCCCTCTACTCGATCAATCGAACCGTCAGCTGCTTTAGAAGATCTTCCGGGCAGTTGAGCGAGGATGTTCATTCCTACTCGGAAGAGTGCCGCAGGATAGTGTGCGGTACCATGGGTTTTGACCTGTTCAAGCGGAAACTCTTCTTTTATATTGAAAGACGGTTTCCTGTCTGCGCGGGAAGCAACGCGATGTATCGCCTTTTCTGGGCGCACCGGACTCATCAGTATATTGATGCTGCCGATCTCGAGAAAATGGTGCTGCGCACAACAAAAGGATATTTCGTGGAAGGTGTTGGAGCTATGCCGTATGTATGTCCCATCTGCCGCTCGGAAAATTGTCACGTCTGCTTCGATCTCAGTGACGACAGGCATGGCTACCCCGGCACATTCCCGCTGGTAAGCTGTGACTCCTGCGGTCACCGTTTTTTGATGGCAGCGTTTAATCCGGCTCAGATTGTGGAGCTGTATACCCGCTTTTATCCGCGCCGCAACTTCACGCTTGCGGACTATCGGCCGAGTGTGGAGGTTCGCGGAATTGCCGCCTGGTTTAGCGGTGCTTCACGGTCCGCCTACAGTCGGGTTCCTCGCAATGTCCGGGTGCTGGATATCGGGTGCGGTTTTGGCGAAACAATAGGCTACCATCAGGGGCGGGGGTGTGACGCCCACGGAGTGGAAGCGGATGAAAATGTCCTGCGAGTAGCGGAACGATTCGGCCTCAATATCAAAACGGGGATGTTTGACCCCGCGGCATATGAGACAGATTACTTCGACTATGTTACTCTCGATCAGGTTCTGGAACATATGACCGACCCCTGTGCGGCGTTGCTCGGCATTAAACGCGTGCTAAAGCCTGGCGGGCGTGTAATCATTAGCGCTCCCAATGTCGAAGGGTGGGGGGCGCGCCTATTTCGACGGCGTTGGATTAATTGGCATGCGCCGTATCATCTCCACCATTTTTCCCGGCGGTCATTGCGCCTGGCAGCCGAGCAGGCCGGCCTTGTTCTGGAACGGACAGAGACGATTACCGCTTCGGAGTGGCTCCACTATCAATGGGCCCATCTGGCAACATATCCAGAGAGCGGTGTCCCGTCTGTATACTGGACGCCGAAGGCAGAGCAGAACTGTGCCGTCAGAATAGTGCTGAAAGGGCTGCTGCTCCTGCGCAGAACCGGGGCAAATCACCTGATAACACGGCTGTTCGATCTGTTCGGAATCGGCGACAATCGTCTCTATTTTTTGAGAAAACCATGACGGATCAGATCTACATCCTGGTGCCGGTGCATAATCGCAAAGCGGTGACCCGGCGTTTCATCGAGTCATTACAAAAGCAGACATATCGTAATTATACGCTTGTCCTGATTGATGACGGCTCCACCGATGGCACCGCGGAGATGGTTGTCGAGGCAATTGCCGATTGTTCTGTTATCAAGGGGAAAGGTGACTGGTGGTGGGGTGGCGCCCTGCAGCAGGGGTATCTCTGGTTGAAGGGAGCGGATGTCGCTTCGACTTCCCTGATCCTGATCATGAACGATGACACTGAGTTTGCCGACGATTTTCTGGCACAGGGAGCCTCACTTTGTAAAGATCGGACAAAGACGCTGCTCCTTGCCCACTGTTACAGCAAGCAGAGCGGCCGCCTCATCGATGCGGGAGTCCATGTGGATTGGCGGAGATTCACCTTTGAACAGGCGGCAACACCAGACGAAATTAACTGTCTCTCAACAAGAGGGCTGTTTCTTAGAGCAGGGGATCTTATGGCTATCGGCGGTTTTTATCCTTTGCTGCTGCCGCATTACGGTTCCGATTATGAATTCACGATTCGGGCCCGGCACCGGGGGATGAACCTCATGACTCACCCTTCGTTGTCCCTTGTCCTGGATGAAGAAACGACCGGTTATAACTCTTTTGCTACGGACAGCCGCAGAGAAAGCTTCCGTCGGCTGTTCTCCTGCCGCTCGGTTCAAAATCCACTCGTATGGTGTAGTTTTGTTATTCTTGCCTGCCCATGGCCATGGAAAATTGTCAACCTCGGACGGATTGCCAGAGGTTTCACGCAGCATGTCCGTGAAATTATCTGCAGAAACCCGACGTCTGTTTCGGATGCACGCTGACTTGTACAGCCGTTTCGTAGAGAGTCATAATGCGCTTAATGATCATTACAAACTCGTACCCATCGTATCTGGGGCATTTATACGCTGCGCAACCGGAGCTGGGCAGCCGTTCCTATGCCGAGCAGAAGGTGGTGCTGGATAGCGATTTCTTTGCCTGGGCTGACAGCTGGTCCGTCGCTTTGACTCCGCTCGGGTACTGTACATCTGAAATAACTCCCAATGCCCTGTGTATGCAGAGAGCATGGTGTGACGAAAACGGTTTGGCTTTTGATTCGACCCTGCCCGGATTACGAAAAACAGTGGTGGCCCAGGCGCAGCAATTTCGCCCCGACATCATCTGGTTCAACGATTATGATGATGAACTGCTGAAGATGTTGCGAACCGGACTCCCGTCGCTCAGGCTTGTCCTTGGCTGGGTAGGCAGTGCCATTCCTCCGACGGAAGCTTGGCACAGGATGGATCTGATCCTTTCCTGTGCTCCGGAAGCGGTTGCTGCAATGGGTAACGCCGGATTTCCGGCTGAACATTTTCCCCATAGCTTCGACCCCAGGATTAATAGCCGGCTTGAAGCACGGGAGAAGAATCGTGCCCTGTCCTTTGTTGGACACCTGATGCGGCTCAACCAGTTTCATCTGCAGCGGGAAGAACTTCTTGAAGCGTTGGCCTATGTGGTTCCGTTGGATATATACACACCCAGTGCAGAATGCGGCTGGCAGGACGAGGTTAAGGGGCTGATCAAGCTTGGCTTGACCTATGGCGTCGGTTTACTGCGGGAATTCGGGGCGTCAGATCCTTTTTTGAAAACTCTGCCGATACTGGGAATCGCCACGGAGTGGTCGACGCGCTACGTACGTCCGGCCAATCCCCGCCTGAAACCGTTTTTTCGTCACCCGCTGTTCGGGTTGCCGATGTATCAGGCGGTACAGGATTCGATGGCAACGCTCAATATTCATGCCGACTCATCGCCGCACTTCGCTTCCAACATGCGTCTCTACGAGGCGACCGGTGTCGGGGCGTGTCTGGTTACCGACTGGAAGGAAAATATTGAAGATATATTTGTCCCTGACCAGGAAGTAGTCGTCTTCAGGAATGGTGAGGAGTGCCGGGAAAAGGTGACGTGGCTGCTTGATCATCCGAAGGAAGCTGCGGAAATCGGTCTGGCCGGACAGAAACGAACGTTACGGGATTACACCTATGCCCATCGGGCTGAGCTATTGCACCGGATTATCGGAAAGGCGCTGTCATAGTGGAATTTAAAGCTTTAGTCAATACTGTGCTGCGGGAACCGATTGACTGGTTAAAGCGCATGAGGTTTGAGAGTAATTATCGCACTTTTCTGGCCCTCCAGATGAAGCTGGGCGGCATACCGCGATTCACGGAGTGCCGGGTAAAGGTAGGTGACTGGGATTTGGTGGTACCTGATGCTGCATCCTTTCTTACCGCCTATGGCGAAATTTTTGTCGAACAGATCTACAAAATTCGCTGTGCCGACGACTCACCGTTCATTCTTGACCTTGGGGCCAACATCGGCCTGAGTGTACTCTACTTGAAGAAACTCTATCCAAAGGCGGTGATTACGGCCTATGAAGCTGATCCCCGCATTTTTTCCTGTCTGGAGCAGAATATTACCGGTAACGGGTACCGGGATGTGGTCCTTGTCAATAAGGCCGTCTGGCATGAAAATGCCATTCTGCAGTTCAGCCCGGAGGGGGGTGATGGCGGCCGCATTGCATGGGATGGAGAAAAGAACACTGTGACGGTTCAGGCTCAGGACATCCGGGAGATTCTGGAAGGGCGCACAATCGATTTTTTAAAGATGGATATCGAAGGGGCGGAAGATGTAGTTCTGCCTGCCTGCCGGGAATATCTGCCCGCGGTTCGCGCCATATTCGTTGAGTATCACTCGCGAGCTGATGAGCGTCAACAGCTGGACACAATTATTTCGGTGTTGTCTGACGCCGGGTTCAGGCTGCAGCTGCAGAGTGTTTTCTGCTCACCGTCACCCCTGTTGGAACGGCGGGTCCATTCGGGCTATGACCTGCAGCTGAATATATTCGGGTGGAGGGAAGATGGTCGCTAAGTTGCTGTTGACATGTACTTCACGGAAAGTCGCCGGATGTTGAATCACGCCCGCCATCTGCTTCTTTCGCCATTCAGGATGCCCATGAAGTGGCTCGTGAACCGTTCCAATGCGCCGGTGATCACACTGCTGTACCACCGGGTTACCCGCCTGGAGTCGGATCCCCAGCAGTTGTCGGTAACACCGGAGAATTTTCGCGCCCAGATGCGCTACCTGAAGGACAATTTCCTGTTGGTCCGGTTGGACGCAGACTGGTCAGGCGTCGACCGCCCTTCCGTAGCCGTGACGTTTGATGATGGTTATGCAGACAATGTGAACGAGGCACTGCCAATTCTTGAGGAATATGGCATTCCGTCAACATTCTTCATCTCCACTGGGTTTGTCGACTCTCATACTGAATTCTGGTGGGATGATCTGGATCGGATACTTCTCAACAAAGTACATCTACCGGTACGGTACACGCTTGATACAGGTAATGAAGTGAGGGAATGGCCAACGAAATCAGCTGCGGAACGTGCCCAACTATACCGTCTTTTGCATGTTCTGATAAAAAACCTGCCGCCCGAACAACGGGAACAGCAGATGGCCCAGCTTCGTGCCTGGGCAGATGTGACAGAGCAGGGGCGGACAAGCCATCGCGTTGCGACCCTTGATGAACTAAAACGGCTGGCACAAAGCGAGCTTGTGACCATTGGCGGGCATACGGTTACCCATACCCGGTTATCCATTCTTTCCGCTGATCGGCAGCATGAGGAGATAACCGCCTCAATGCGTCAGCTTGAAACCTGGTCCGGACGACAGGTAACGGTGTTCTCCTATCCCTTCGGCAGCCGAGATGACTTTACGCCGGAAACTATTGAAATCTGCCGTCAGGCCGGTCTGCTCAGGGCAGTGGCGAACATTCCGGGTCAATATCACCGGTGGAACGATCCGTATCAGATTCCCCGCAATCTCGTCCGTAACTGGGAGCTGCCGATGTTCAGACGCAAATGTGCAGGCTTTTGGCTGTCATGAAAGTCCTGTTCATAAATACTCACTATATGCACGGCGGAGCCGGTCGTGCGGCCGGCCGGCTGCAAATTGCCCTGAAAAACATCGGGGTGGATGTCAAACAGCTGGTACAAAATGGTTTTGGCGACAGGCACGACTCCATAATCGGCCCACTGAGCCCCCTAGATAAATTATTGGCCCTGTGGAAGCCGGCTCTGGAGACGCTTCCGCTGTATCTGTATAAAAAAAGGAATGGATTACCATTTTCTACGTCATACCTACCGGATATCATTGTATCGAAAGTTAACGAATTGAATCCGGATATTATCCATCTCCACTGGACGTGTTCAGGGTTTGTAAGAATTGAAACATTGAAGAAGCTAAAAAAACCGCTCGTCTGGACACTCCATGATTCATGGCCGTTTACCGGTGGGTGCCATATCCCGCTCGATTGCGTTGGCTATAAGGATAGATGCGGAAAATGTCCGGCTCTGGGATCCATGTTTAATCACGATCTTTCTCGGTGGATTTGGAATAGGAAATTGGATGCATGGAGCGGGTTGGATATGACCATAGTTACTCCCAGCAACTGGCTTGCAGAGTGTGCAAGGTCAAGCTCGTTGTTCAGGGGAAAACGGGTCGAGGTAATTCCGAATGGAGTGGATGTGGGGGCGACTCGTCGCATCGATAAAAATATAGCGAGAAGCATATTTTCTCTTGATCCGGACAAAAAATACATCCTTTTCGGTGCTGTAAACGCAACAAGCGATAAAAACAAGGGATTTCAACATGTCGTAGGCGCACTTAATGCTTTTGAGCAAGAGTTAGCGGCATTAAACTGCGAATTGTTGGTCTTTGGGGGGTACGAACCGGCAGATGCCCCCGGTTTCGGGCTTAAAACACATTATCTAGGATACCTGCACGATGAAGTGAGTATCAACCTGCTCTATTCGGCAGTCGATGTATTTTTAGCCCCGTCCCTTCAGGAAAATCTTCCGAATACAATCATGGAGGCGATGGCGTGTGGTGTACCAACGGTCGCCTTCTCAGTTGGAGGGATTCCTGATCTTATTAATCACAAGCAGAATGGGTACCTTGCTCAGCCATATGATACGGTTGATCTTGCACATGGTATTTTATGGATTTTATCTAATATTTCATTGTGGGAACAGCTCTCATGCTCGGCTCGAGATACAATTGAAGCAAAATTCGACATTGATGTGATTGCAAGTAAGCATTACAATCTCTATAACGAAATAATAAGGGATCACAGTGCATAAGGCTGATCTGCTGAAATCTCTTGATCTTTTTGGACAAAAGAAATTCATTCACATATTCATCACTTTGATTCAGATAGTTTTAATTATCTGAGGTCGGAGGGATATACTGTTGTGAAGCGGAGAATATCAAATAGTCTACTCGTGATTCTTGCTTGTTTGGTGGATGCTGAACTCAGCAAATTAATTTAAATTAATCAATAATATTGGCTCTTATTATAAAAAAACTGAAACTGTCATGAGATGTATATGCAAGAGCATTCCTCTGTCACAATGAAGCGAATAATTTTTGTCTTACTGACTGCGTTAATTTCCCCGTTTATCATCAACTGTTTTTTCGCATATCCCCAAACAGACGATTTTATGTACTCACACATTGCCAGGGATATGGGGTTTCTCAAATCACAATATCACTGGTACACGACTTGGACTGGTCGTTTTATGTCAACCGCCCTGTTAAGCGTTAATCCGTTGGTTTATAACTCACTTGTCGGCTATAAACTCGCTATTGCTCTCCTTATAATAGCCCAACTTGTGTCAATATACCTCCTGTCGGACGTGTTAACAAAAAAAACGCTTTCATGGCAGGAAAATCTGATCTTCTCTTTAGCTCTACTTTTTGCATTTCTTGATCAGATGGATGATATCCGATCAGGTCTCTATTGGATGGCAGGGGTAATTACATATCAAGTTGCCATGACCCTTATGATCTTATACTTTACACTCACACTTTTTATAAATCAGGATCATAAAAACGATAATTTACTTTTTAAAAGTGTTGTTATATTAATTGCTTTACTGATTGGTGGCACAAATGAAATAGTCTCGGTTCTTGTTCTTTTGATTACAGCTTTCATCACCATTTACAACTATACAGTCAAAAAAATTATATCCCGATTTCAGATCGCAACGATTATTGTCGTAACCATAAGCACTTGCTTAGGACTGCTTGCCCCTGGCAACTTTGCAAGACTGCATGAGTATGGTGAACGGCGCAACCTGTTTATCTCGGCCTGTGATGCACTAACCAGTTCCCTGTCCTCCTTGGAAGTATGGATAACGTCTCCATTAACAATGATACTAATGTGTATGATCTTTGTTATAGTGATTGGCAAACCCCATTTGAAGATGATGTTTGGATGCTTCAATATAGTAAGTTCAGTTTGTATATTTCTGTTGATGATCTTCATCTGTTTTTTCATACCGTACTGGAGTACTGGAATGCCTCCGCAAAACCGTGTACTTAACATGATATACCTTCTTTTTCTTATCGGATGGATGATTAATCTTGCAATTATATTTGCCCATTTTGAAGAAACTATCCTTAAGCAAATTAAAAAAATTCCAATCAAAACTGGGTGCGTAGTAGGTGCATTATATTTGTTTATTTTATTCAGTTTAGGGACATCTAACTTCATACTTGTAACAAAAGACCTTTTGAGCGGTGCTTCTTTCCGTTACAATGCGGAGATGCAAGTAAGAGAATCACAAATCATCAACTCTGATAGTGATATTTGTTCTTTAAAAAACATCACAAACACCCCACGAAGTCTCTTTTTCTTTTTCATTGACCATGACGGTGATTATTGGGTTAATCGCTGTTATGCGTCATATTTTGGAAAAAAACGGATCACTTTGATAAAGTAGAAACTAAATATTTACAATTGTTTTACTCTTAATATGTTTTAACATTAAACGACAATATGTAGAGGTGTCTCTGTGATCGGTGCGACGTGCTGAATATCCGTCTGATTAAAAATCTAGATGCTATTATAGGAAATATATCTGCATCTATGCTCCCATCACCGTTGTGCAGTGAATTTATCCCTCCGGGTATATCCTTCCTCATAATCCGCCCTGGAGGCATCGGTGATGCTGTTCTGCTTGACATTTTAATTATTTCCATAAAAAAGGCTTACCCCGAAGTCCGCATTACTATCCTTGCCGAAAAGCGTAATTTAGGCGTTTTCCCATTGATCCCCGGCTTAGACAAGGTGCTTTGCTACGATCGTCCTCTCAATTTATTAAAAGCTCTTCGCAGCAGGTATGATGTAGTGATCGATACAGAACAGTCGCACCGCTTGTCGGCTGTGGTAGCGCGATTGGTTCTAGCGCCGACCAAGATAGGATTTGACACCAACGAACGACGGCGGATGTTCACTCATTGCATCCAATACGATCTGGATGCGTATGAACCTGATAATTTTTCTGCCCTGTTGAAACCGCTTGGAATTGATTCTAAACTGGAAGTCAGTTCTGTAACGTTGACACTGCCTCCTAAGTCGGTGTCCAAGGCACTTCAACTGCTGCAACCGCTCAATTCAGAATCATTTATTGCCATTTTCCCCGGAGCTTCAATTAAGGAAAAACGCTGGGGTGCGGACCGTTTCCGTCTGGTGGCAGAAGCCCTGTCAGCCTTTGGAATCAAAATAGTTGTAGTGGGTGGAAAAGAGGATAGAAAGCAGGGAGAGGTGATCTCCGGAGGCGGATTGGCGCTTAATCTTGCCGGTATGACCTCGTTACCGGAAACTGCAGCGATTATTCAGAAGAGCGCATTACTGCTGAGCGGCGATTCCGGTGTGCTGCACATTGCTACCGGTCTTGGTGTCCCGACGGTATCCCTTTTCGGGCCGGGAAGGGCCAAAAAATGGGCTCCTCGGGGAGAACATCACATCGTGATCAATAAAGAGTTGCCTTGTTCCCCCTGTACCACTTTCGGAAACACGCCCCCCTGCCCAAACAATGTCCGCTGTATGAAGGATATCAGCGTTGAGGAAGTGGTCAATGCCGTAATCTCGTTGCTGACGAGTATGGGAAGTATGTCTTCTCGCTGCTGCAAGCGGGATTGAATCGAAACGCGATACCCGCAAAGCAAAAACCCTCCGTAGTTTTTTTAAAACAGCGGGAGGGCAGTTGCTGGTTACATTTTGTGAATTGGATATGCTGTAGAATTACTCCTCTATCCTTGGAAAGAGCGCCTCTGCCTTCGTTATAATTGCCCCGGCCTTCAAGCCGCCCCAGACCAATCCCTCTTTAGTCACGTCATCATTCCACCCCAGAGAAGCGAGCGCTTTTGCCGACGTTGTCGGGAGAAACGCTGACAATATGCAGTGCGTTATGCGCTGCGATTCAAGCAGGGTGTACATGACCGTGGCAAGCCGTTCGCTGTTGGCCGGATCTTTGGCCAGTGTCCATGGTGCAGATTCGTCGATGTATTTGTTGCCGGCAGAGATAACCTCCCAGATTGCCTGAAGTGCCTTGCTGAAGGCCATTTCATCGATAAATTTATCGACAATGGTCACCATCGCTTCAGTTTTCTGCTTCAGAGCCTGATCTGCTTCAGCCAACGGCGACACCGCAGGCAGAATACCGTTGAAGTATTTAACCGCCATGGCGGTCGAGCGGCTGAGCAGGTTACCAACATCATTTGCCAGGTCTGAGTTAATCCGCTGAACCAGTGCCGTGTGGGAGAAGTCCCCATCGAGGCCGAACGGAACTTCACGCAGCAGGAAGTATCTGACGGCGTCAACGCCGTATTTGTCGATCAGCATGTTTGGCTCGACCACGTTTTGAAGACTCTTGCTCATCTTCTGTCCTTCAACCGTCCACCAGCCGTGGGCAAACACTTTATTCGGCAGCGGGAGGCCGGCAGCCATTAAAAAGGTCGGCCAGTAGACCGCATGAAAACGGAGAATATCCTTGCCGATCAGGTGGACATCACATGGCCAGTAGCGGCCGTAATTGCCGGCCTCATCGGGATAGCCGAGGGCGGTGATGTAGTTGGTCAGGGCGTCGAACCAGACATAAATGATGTGACGGTCGTTATCCGGGACCGGGATGCCCCAGGAGAAAGTCGTGCGTGAAACTGACAGGTCACGCAGCCCCTCATTGATAAAGGAGACAATTTCGTTGCGCTTGCTCTTGGGCTGGATAAAGTCTGGATTGGCTTCTATGTGCGCCAGCAGCTGCTCCTGATACTTACTCATCCGGAAGAAGTAAGACTCCTCCTTGAGTTTTTCCACCGGCCGGTTGCAGTCGGGGCAGCGCCCCTCGATCAGTTGTGTCTCCGTCCAGAAAGTTTCGCAGGGGGTACAGTACCAGTCTTCATACTCGCCAAGGTAAATGTCCCCTTTGTCGAGGATATCTTTGAAAATCTGGCTGACGCCGCTTTTATGGCGCTCCTGGGTGGTGCGGATAAAGTCGTTATGGGATATTCCGAGCCGCTCCCAGAGCGCCTGAAAGCGCTTCACCACCCGATCGGCCAACTCCAGCGGCGTCTCACCGGCGGTTGTGGCGGCTTTTTCCACCTTTTGACCATGTTCATCGCTGCCGGTCAAAAAATAGACATCAAAACCCATCAGGCGTTTGTAGCGTGCCAGAACGTCCCCGGCGACGGTGGTATAGGCATGACCAATATGCGGCACATCGTTTACATAATAGATCGGGGTGGTTACATAAAAGGTCGGTTTCATATCAGGCTCCTGATGATGGTGTTGGTCTGTTGCTGTCGGATGCGGCGCCGGACGGTTTGCGATGTCCATGTTTGCGGGAGCGATGCTTTTTGCGTGGTTGCCCCTCTTTTCCGGCTTCAGGCAGAGCTGCTGTTGCAGCGGCTGTCTGTTCACGCGGGGCGGGTGGAGCCGGCGCAGCTTTTGCGGCGTTTTCAACCTGGTTGTTATATGATTCGAGTGATGTCTTTTCCTGTTTGCGCCGCTGTTCCGGGCGTCGTTCGCGGGTACGCGGAGGCGTCTGGACAGGGGACTGGGTTGCAGCAGCTTCTGCAGCCGTTATGGGAGCTCCGTCCCCGAGAATCTCATCACGTTTGATGACGATAATCTTGTTGTCGTCAAGTTTGAGCGTGATATTGCCGGTAAGGATATTTACTTTATCAACGACTCCAACGGCATTAACTGTCCGGATCCGTTTACCGGATTTCGGGAAGTTTTTGCGCAGGCAGCAATAGGTCTCATATTCGTAGTCAAGGCAGCAGAGCAGGCGACCGCACTGTCCGGAAATCTTGTTCGGATTGAGTGCCAGATTCTGCTCTTTGGCCATTTTGACTGAAACCGGCTGAAATTCTCGCAGGAATGAGCTGCAGCAGAGTTCGCGACCGCAGATGGCGATACCGCCGGTCATTTTTGCTTCGTCACGTACGCCGATCTGGCGCATTTCGATGCGGGTATGAAATGAGTGGGCCAGATCCTTTACCAGATCGCGAAAATCAACCCTGCCGTCGGCAGTAAAGAAAAATACCGCCTTGCTGCTGTCAAACTGATATTCGACACGTACCAGTTTCATCGGCATGCTGCGCTCGATAATACGGTTGACGCAAAAACGGTAGGCCTCCTGCTCTTTCTGGGTAATCCGTTCAACAGTTGCCATATCATCCGGCGTAGCCTTACGTTTGACAAGAGTCAGTGAACCGGTCCCGCCGACTTCTTTCTTAACCGGTGGTTTTACTACCTGTCCGACACCTGCGCCCCGTTCGGTTTCAACGATGACATGGTCTCCGGTGGCAAGTTCGAGTGATCCGGCGTCGAAATCATACATCTTGCCGGCTTTGGTGAATTGGATGGTTACGATATGTGACAAAAAGACCTCCAGGTATGTGAGAACCACCCCCCAACCCCCTCCTTAAAAGGAAGGAGGGGGAGTTTAAAACTCCCCTCCTATTTTAGGAGGGGTTGGGGGTGGTAAGATTTTTGTTCACTCGCCATGGTCATAAACAGATGATCCAGGGCCAGCTTGGGATTCGCATTGCGCTGAACATCACGTCTTGTTTCGTAGATGCGATCCAATAATTCAATATTACGCGGTAATGCACGTTGCGCGGCAATTGCTTCAATAGCCGGTCTGACAGAACGGTTAACGATTTCTCCGTTGCCTGCGCCCAGGTGGACAGCATCCCGGTAGAAGGAGAGCAGCATATCAAGCATCTCAACCGTTGCATCACGATTGCCGGATAACTCTTCGGCGGCATCAAAAACAGTGGCTATCCTGTTGAGAGAGAGCTGACTCACCCGGGATAATACCGCTTCACGGCGAACGGCCAGTGCTTCGTTGTCAAGCTCAAGCGCCCGCTGCAGACTGCCGCCCGACATAGGGGCGACAAGAGCGGCTGCTTCAGGCGGCATGCCGCTTCGTTCAAGAAGCGCGAGCAGATGTTCCGGAGAAAGTGGTGCAAAGCGGATCAATTGACAACGCGAACGCACCGTTGACAGCAGCATTCCGGCATTTTCGGTCAGCAGGATTATCAGGGCATTGCCGGGTGGTTCCTCCAGCGTTTTCAGCAGGGAGTTGGCGGCATTTACGCTCATCCGCTCGGCCGGCTCAATTATGCATGCTTTGCGCGGTGCTTCGTAGGGACGCAACGACAAAATGTGCTGTAATTCCCGTAACTGATCGATGCTGATGTCGCGTTTGTCCGGCAATGGCGCTATCTGATGGATATCCGGATGGTTGCCGTTGTCAATCTTACGGCACGAAGGGCAGACACCGCAGGCATCATTCGGCAGAACCGTGCAGAAAAGCGCCTGAATCAGAGTCAGCGCCGTTTTTTTGCGGCCACATCCGGGAACGCCTTCGAACAGGTAGGAGTGTGCGGTTTTGCCGCTGCGAAGAGAACGACGCAGAACCTCAATAATCCTGTCATGTCCCATGATATCAGCAAACGGCACGCAGGGCCTCCGGAATTCGGGCAACAACCTGAGATGAAATTGCGGCGAAAATCTCTTCTATTGTCACAGAGCCGTTGATGATTATAAACCGGTGCGGCTCTTGAGCGGCCAAATGCAGATAGCCGGCACGGACTCGATGGTGAAAAGCCAATGCTTCCAGCTCGAAGCGTTCTTCACGGGGACCGCTGGTCGCTTCGATTCTCAGGCGTGCCCGCTTCAGGCCGATAACCGGATCACAATCGACCAGAATCGTGAGGTCGGGAGTTACCCCCTGGCATGCGTGACTATTCAGGCTGTCAATAACACTCCGGTCGATCCCGCGCCCGAAACTTTGATACGCCACCGTTGCATCGCAAAAGCGATCACAGAGAACGATTTTTCCTGATTCGAGAGCCGGAGAGATAACCTCGGTGACATGCTGGGCTCTGGCGGCTGCATACAGCATTAGTTCAGCCAGAGGAGAGAGCGCCTTGTTTTCAGCATCCAGCAGTATAGTACGGATCTTATCGGCGATAGGACAGCCGCCCGGTTCGCGGGTTAAAACCGTACTGATGCCGCGAGCTGTGAGGAGTTCTGCTAACAGTTTAATCTGGGTGGTTTTACCACATCCTTCAACACCTTCAAATGTAATGAAAAAGCCCACGTGTCTCACCTGGTGTAGCTGGTTAGCTCTTCGATAAATTTAAAGAGCGAATTATAGGGAAAAGCCCATGAATTATCAACTTAAATTCCCACAATCATTCTGCATGGAGCTACAATAGAGCTACTTTCGGTTGCCAAATCGTGTTCATCTGGATATAGTTTGAGCGTTTCGAGGGAAATATGACTACAAGTCTGACTACAAGCCTGACACAACTTGAGCAGCTGCTGGAATATACGTTCCGGGACCGGAACCTTCTTCTCCAGGCGGTGACGCACCCGTCCTACCTGCATGAAGTCAGTGGTCATCAGGGCGGTGACTACCAGCGTCTGGAATTTCTTGGTGATGCGGTACTGGGGATGCTGCTGGCTGAAATGCTCTATGGCCGTTATCCGGATTGGCAAGAAGGTGACCTGTCACAACTGCGAGCCCGGCTTGCCGGACAGGATGTACTGGCTGAACGGGCCAGAACATTGGGAATCGGGGTTTTTTTTCTGCTCGGCAGGGGAGAAGAGCAGACCGGGGGGTGGGAGAAGGATTCCATTCTTGCTGACGTGCTGGAGTCAATAATCGCGGCGTTATACTGTGATGGCGGTCTTCCGGCCGCACGAGCTCTCGTTGTCCGGATTTTTGAAGAGTTGATTGATACTCCCGACTTACTTGTATTGGGCCGCGATTCAAAGAGTGAACTACAGGAATATCTCTCCTCTCTTGACTATCCACTGCCGGAATACCGCCTTATTGAAGAGTCCGGTCCGCCCCACAATCGGCTTTTTGTTTTTCAAATTCTTGCGGATGATACGGTCGTCGGCGTTGGACAGGGAAAATCCAAGAAAATTGCTCAGCAGGCTGCAGCCGCACAGGCACTTGATACACTGCAATCCAGGCGTAGGCAGGGTCTGTGAAACTGGTTACGGTTCCGTTCTTCATCAGTCATCAAGGGTGCCCGCATACGTGCGTTTTTTGTGATCAGCGCATTATTTCCGGAGCAGGCGGCGTCCTGCCAACCGCTGAAACGATATCAGCAAAGATAGAGCTCTGGCGGTCGACTGCAGGTGAAAGGCCTTTGGAAGTTGCTTTTTTTGGCGGTACCTTTACTGCCCTCCCGAAAGAGATTCAGGCGAATCTTCTGATGCCGTTGCAGCCGTTATTGGAAGATGGCACGCTTGATTCGGTCAGGATATCAACCCGTCCCGATTATATCGATGCCGAACATGTGGCGTGGCTCTTGAACAGGGGGGTGCGCACCATCGAGTTGGGGGTCCAGTCGATGGATGACGGCGTCTTGGCGTCTTCCGGGCGAGGCCATTCATCCGCTGTGTCACTGGAAGCGATTGACAGCATTAAAAGCGGGGGAGTGAGAGTCGGTGCTCAGTTGATGCCCGGTTTGCCGGGTGATACGCCGGTTGCTTCCCTGCATTCATTGGAACAGGTTATTGCTGCCGGCGTAGATTTTCTTCGCATCTATCCGACGGTTGTGCTGGATGGGACCGAATTGGCCCGGCGTTATGGTGCCGACGACTTTATCCCGTTATCTCTTGAACGTGGCGTGTCTCTCTGCAAACTGCTTCTGCAGCGTGCCATGCAGGCCGATGTTCCGGTTATCAGAATCGGTTTGCAGGCAGATTACGGTCTTGACGCCGAACATGTTCTGGCCGGTTGCTGGCACCCGGCGTTGGGCCAGTTGGTGCGTTCACAGCTGTATGCCGACCTTATGTGCCGTTTTGTGCCCTCTGGCCACTGTGTGACTGTCTATTGTCACCCGGCGCGGTTTTCGGATGTGGTGGGGATGAAACGGAGTAATCTGCTCAGTCAGGCCGCGCGCGGGGTGCAGATACAGGTCGTCCCTGATGCAACACTCAAGAGGGAAGAGCTTAAAGTGAAAACAGAAGATACGAGTACCACCTATTCAATTATTAATGATATTACCTACTCTATTCACGAGGTGTAACTTATGCGTAAAGAATCTCTGAAATTTCTTGAACAGCTGCTTGATGCCCCGAGTCCTTCCGGTTATGAACAGCCGGCCCAGCGGGTTTTTCGCGATTATGTCGGTCCGTTTTGCGACGAGCTGACAACAGATGTTATGGGAAATGTCTATGCCCGTATCAGCGGAAAGGGGAAAAATCTTCCGCGAGTGATGATTGTCGGCCATATAGACGAGGTCGGCCTTCAGGTAAAGTACATTGACGATAAGGGCTTTCTCTATTTTGCCGCAGTCGGTGGAGTTGACGCCCATCTGACGCCGGGCAAGCGGGTTGCCGTGCATACCGCCAACGGAGCGTTGCCGGGAGTGATCGGTAAAAAGCCGATTCATCTGATGGACAACAAGGATCGTGAAACTGTCGTCAAACTGGAGTCACAATATATCGACATCGGCGCAAGTGACAAAAAAGAAGCTCAAAAGCTGGTCAGGGTAGGGGATGCCGTTACCTTTGAGAGCTCCTTCACCCGCCTGCAAAACGATCGGGTCTCGTCACGCGGTTTTGATGACAAGGCCGGTTGTTTTGTGGTTGCCGAAGTTTTACGACTCGTAGCGGCTTCGGGGAAAAAACTGGCTATCGATCTATATGGCGTTTCTTCAGTACAGGAAGAGATCGGTCTGCGTGGCGGGACAACCAGCTGCTACACGATCAACCCTGATGTAGGCATCTGCGTTGAGGTCGATTTTGCCACTGACCAACCGGACGTGGAGAAGAAACATAACGGTGAGGTTGCGCTCGGTAAAGGGCCGATACTTGCTCGTGGAGCCAATATCAACCCGCATCTGTTTGAGCTGCTTTCGATAACCGCCGGGAAAGAAAAAATAGCGATCCAGCATACCGCAAGCCCTCGTGCCACCGGCACGGATGCCAATGCCATGCAGATTTCGCGTGGTGGTGTCGCTACGGCACTGGTCAAAATACCACTTCGCTATATGCATACGCCGATTGAGACGGTCTCACTGGGAGATCTGGAAAATGCTGCCAGGTTAATCGTTGCAACGCTTGGAAAAATTTCCTCACGGGAAGAGTTTATTCCGAGCTGATCCGTAACGCTCTTCCCCCCATATAATGAGGGGGAACAGGCAATTGCAAGGCGTTATCATGAAATGGATAAAATGATTGTAAGTCACGGTTAATACTTCAAAATGAGTATACAAAACCGTCACTCCATTTCCCTTGACTTGCCCGATTCGGTGTACTAACTTCTCTTAAATTTTCATCCGCAAGGAGTTGTCCATGCACTATGATAAACTGACTGAAGGGCTGACTTTTGATGATGTCCTGCTTGTTCCTGCCCACTCTTTGATTCTCCCCCGTGACGCCAACCTTACTACCCGGATTTCCCGTAACATTCCGCTCAATATACCGCTGGTGAGTGCGGCCATGGATACGGTGACGGAAGCCCGTACCGCTATCTGTATGGCGCGTGAAGGCGGTCTCGGCATTATCCACAAGAACCTCTCGATCGCGGCTCAGGCGTATGAAGTTGACAAGGTGAAAAAGAGTGAGTCCGGGATGATCGTAGACCCGATCACCATGCGCCCGACGCAGAAAATCAGCGAAGCGCTCGATATTATGCAGCGCTATCGCATCTCCGGCGTTCCGGTCACCAAGACCAACGGCAAGCTTGTTGGTATTCTGACCAATCGCGACCTCCGTTTCGAGACCGAATTCGACCTGCCGATATCGGCCCGTATGACCAAGCGCAATCTGGTGACCGTGGCGGTTGGGACAACACTTGAGCAGGCCAAGGAAATCCTGAAGCATACCAGGGTGGAAAAGCTGCTGGTGGTTGATAATGACCGCTTCCTGAAGGGATTAATTACCATCAAGGATATCGAAAAGGTTAAGAAGTATCCCTTTGCCTGCAAAGATAGCCTTGGTCGACTGCGGGTCGGGGCGGCCGTCGGCCCGACTTCTGAAATGGAAGCGCGTATGGAGGCACTTATTAAAGCCGGAGTTGATGTGATTGTGATTGATACAGCTCACGGACATTCGCAAGGGGTTATCGATGCTGTAATGCGTGCCAAGGCGACTTTTCCCGGCGTGGAAATCATTGCCGGAAATATTGCCACTGCCGAGGCGGCTGAGGCACTGATTAAAGCCGGTGCAGATGGTATCAAAGTCGGAATAGGCCCCGGTTCGATCTGTACGACCCGCATCGTAGCAGGTGTCGGAGTCCCGCAGATTACGGCGATTCATGAATGTGCCCGTATGGCTCATAAATATGGAGTTCCGGTTATTGCCGACGGCGGCGTCAAATATTCCGGCGATCTTCCTAAAGCGGTAACGGCCGGTGCCGACTGTATCATGATCGGATCACTGTTTGCCGGTACCGAAGAGTCACCGGGTGATACCGTGCTGTATCAGGGACGAACCTATAAGAGTTATCGCGGCATGGGATCGATCGGGGCTATGAAGGATGGCAGCAAGGATCGTTATTTTCAGTCGGATGTCGGCGATGACGTCAAGCTGGTCCCTGAGGGGATTGAAGGGATGGTGCCGCTGCGCGGACCGCTTTCAGCCAATATTCACCAGTTACTCGGCGGACTCCGTTCCGGTATGGGGTACACCGGTTGTGCTACTCTCGGGGAGTTGCAGGAGAAGGGGCGTTTTATCCGGATTACCGGTGCCGGACTTAAAGAATCCCATGTGCATGACGTCACTATAACAAAAGAGGCACCTAATTATCGGGTGGGTAGCTAGCAATCCTGAACGGAAATGCCCCGGGTCGTACAACCGGGGCATTTAACGTCCTGTCCTGTTTTTAAAGAAAGGTTACTATGTCAGACATTCACAGCCAGAAAATTCTGATACTCGATTTCGGTTCTCAATACACACAATTGATCGCCCGCCGCGTTCGCGAAGCTCATGTCTTCTGTGAACTGCATCCGTTTGATATGGATCTTACCGCAATCCGCGCCTTTGCTCCGAGTGGCATCATTCTGTCGGGTGGTCCCTGTTCTGTTTATGACGAAGGTGCGCCTTCCGTTGCTGAAGAACTGTTTGAGCTTGGCGTGCCGGTACTTGGCATCTGCTATGGCATGCAGTTGATGAGTCGCCACTTTGGTGGCGAAGTCGTGCCGGCTGGCAAGCGTGAGTTTGGCCATGCTGATCTGGCTGCACTCAGGCTGCCGGGGCCGCTTTTTGATGGTTTCTTTGTCGAAGGGAAAAGCTCTGTCTGGATGAGTCATGGCGACCACGTCGCCCGTGTTCCGGATGGCTTCGAAATAGTTGCAGAGAGTTCTAATGCGCCGGTTTGCGCTATCCAGGATGTCAGTAGAAATCTTTATGGCGTTCAGTTTCATCCAGAGGTCAACCATACGCCGCGCGGTGAACAGTTCATCGATACGTTCGTGCGGAAAGTTTGTGGCTGTACAGGGGAATGGACTCCCGGCCAGATTATCGAGGACTCTATACATCGCATCCGTACCCAGGTCGGCGGTGATACGGTCATCCTCGGCCTTTCCGGCGGCGTCGACTCTTCGGTTGCTGCCGCTATGATCCACCGCGCCATCGGTGATCAACTGGTCTGCGTTTTTGTCGACAACGGTCTGCTGCGTCTGGGGGAGGGTGATCAGGTCATGTCCACCTTTGCGCAGAATCTGGGTGTCAAGGTGATCCGGGTGGATGCCGAGGAGCGATTTCTGTCGGCTCTGGCAGGTGTGAGTGATCCGGAAAAAAAGCGCAAGATCATCGGCGGCCTGTTCGTAGATATTTTTGAAGAGCAGTCGAAGCTGGTTAAAGACGCCAACTGGCTGGCTCAGGGGACCATCTATCCTGACGTTATTGAATCGGCCGGTGCAAAAACCGGTAAAGCCCATAATATTAAAAGTCATCACAATGTTGGCGGACTGCCGGAATATATGAAACTCAAACTGCTTGAACCGCTCAGAGAACTGTTCAAGGATGAGGTAAGAGCCATAGGCGAAGAGCTTGGTCTCCCCCGTCAAATGGTCTGGCGTCACCCGTTTCCCGGCCCCGGTCTCGGTGTGCGGATTCTTGGTGAAGTGAAAAAAGAGTACTGCGAAATTCTGCGCCGTGCCGACGCTATTTATATTGAAGAGCTCTACTCCACAGGTCATTACGACAAGATCAGCCAGGCCTTTGCCGTATTTCTGCCGGTCAAAAGCGTTGGTGTCATGGGTGATGGCCGAACATATGAATACGTCGTCGCACTGCGGGCGGTAGAGACCAAAGATTTCATGACAGCCGGTTGGTACCCTATGCCGTATGAGGATCTCGCCCGTATCAGCGGCCGAATTATCAATGAAGTTAAGGGCATTAACCGGGTTGTCTATGACATTTCCAGTAAACCTCCCGCTACAATCGAGTGGGAATAATTTCCGCATCCGTACGCAGAGTGCGTAATGACTGAACAGCCTGAAGAAGGAACTGACAGCTGCGCTCAGCGGGATCCCGGAGCAGAGCGCTGGCTGTTTGCTGAAGCCAAAAAAATCCGGCCGCTCCTATTGAGTATTATCGGCCTTGCCACCGGTATAGGGGTATTAGTCGTTTTTCAAGCCAATTTCCTTGCGACAGCCTGTCAACGCGTTGTTCTGCAGGGAGAAGGCGCTGATGCGCTTATGCCGCTTGCGGTACTTCTGGTTCTGCTGGCAGCAGGAAGAAGTCTCTGCACCTATTTCATGGAAAGCAGATCGGCGGCAGCTGCCGCGTGGATCAAGCAGACGGTGCGCAGCAGGCTGTACCGGAAAATTCAAATGTTGGGGCCGTCCGGCCTGGCCGGCGATGAAACCGGGCCGTTGATTGAAACCGTTATCAGGGGTGTCGATGAACTGGAACCCTATTTCACTCGATTTCTCCCGCAACTTTCTCTGGCGGCAATCCTGCCGCCGATGTTCCTGCTCATAATTATTCCCTCCGAGTGGCGTTCCAGTCTGGTTTTACTCCTGTCGGCACCTTTTATCCCCTTATTCATGGTTTTGATCGGTCGTGGCTCTGAAAGCCTTCATCGTCGCCAGTGGAACCGCCTCTCACGTATGGCCGGTCATCTGCTTGACCTCGTACAGGGGTTGCCGGATCTTATTATCTTCGGAGCCGCGCAAAAGGAAGCAACGGTATTGGCCCGCGTTTCTGAGGAGTACCGCTCCGCAACTATGGGCATATTGCGAGTGGCTTTTTTGTCGGCATTCGCCCTCGAATTTTTCGCGACTGTCGGGACGGCAGTGGTTGCGGTAATCATCGGTTTTCGGCTTTTATGGGGGGTGCTCACACTTAAGGAAGGTCTATTCATCCTTCTTCTGGCACCGGAATTTTATCTACCGCTTCGTAACCTTGGACTCTCGTATCACGCCAGAATGCAGGGAGTAGCTGCCGCAGAGCGGATAGCACCACTTTTGACCAAACCCCTGCCCGCCGGTTTTGCGGGAATCTTGTTGTCACCGGACGGCCCGCCCGCCGTTGTCTTTGAGGGAGTATCGTACCGATACGGCAGCAACCGGGGGGGAGTCACCGGAGTTGATCTGACCTTGCCGGCCGGCAGCATCACCGCCCTCGTCGGGGAAAGCGGTGGTGGCAAGACCACCCTGGCAAGGCTTCTGGCGGGTTTGGCGAGGCCGGAATCAGGCCGTATTCTTGTCAACGGTCTGGATCTCACCACGCTTGAGCCGGATTCATGGCGGGCCAGATTGGCCTGGGTGCCGCAGGCCCCTTTTTTTACATCGGGGTCGGTGCGTGAAAACCTCCTTCTCGGGTGCCCGGATGCTGATGACATCCAGATTAATGCGGCTCTTGAAGCAGCAGCAGCCGTCCAGTTTATCGCCCGCCTTCCCAACGGACTTGATTCCATCCTGGGGGACCGTGGCGCAGGACTGTCGGGGGGAGAATTGAGGCGGCTTGCCCTTGCCAGGGCATACATGTGTCAGGCCACCCTTGTGATTCTGGACGAGCCGACTGCCGGACTTGATACCGAAAATGAACGACTGGTGTGCGATTCGTTGAAAAGGCTGGCGCATGGGCGTACGGTCCTGGTTATCAGCCATCGCGAGCCGACGCTGTCACATGTTGATGCCGTAGCGGAAATGATCGATGGACGTATACAAAGGATTGTTTCATCTGCAGATTATCTGAGATACAGGGAGGCTGTAGTTTGAACCGGCTGGTTCGCTTTCTGAGCATATCACGCGGTCAATGGACCTGGATGTCAGCCGGCATTATACTGGGTGTCGTGGTGATTGCGGCAAATGTTGTGTTGATGGCCGTTTCGGGCTGGTTTATCGCCTCAATGGCTGTGTCCGGCGCCAGTGGTGTGGCGTTTAATTATTTCTATCCCTCGGCATGTATTCGTTTCCTGGCAATAGTAAGAACCGTAGGCCGTTATGCCGAGAGACTGGTCACCCACGAGGCAACCTTCAGAATTCTTTCGGAACTGCGGTTATGGCTGTTCAAACGTTTCATTCCTTTGGCTCCCGCCTGTCTGGAGCGATACTCCGGCGGCGATGTGTCCGGAAGACTGCGCGCCGATGTAGACGCTCTGGAAACCTTCTATCTTAAAATTGTAGCACCGCTTGCGGTGGGAACAATTTCTAATGTGGCAGCACTCGTGTTTCTCCTCTGGCTCAGCACACCATCCGCAGTGGTGATGCTGTCGTTTCTACTGCTTGCAGGGGGTGTTCTCCCATTGCTGGTGCGCCGCTTTTCGGAGGAACCGGGAAGGCGATCCACACTGTTGGCTGCGGAACTGCGTAACAAGGTGACTGAAGGATTCCAGGGGATCGAAGAGCTGATACTGCTCGGAGCGGTAGATCGTCAGGCCGCATTGGTTGATCGTTTGTCAGAGAGGTTGATCGATGAGCAGGAGCGCCTGGGCCGTATACATGGCCTGACTCTTGGCGGAATGGCCTTTTGTGCCGGTTCCGGAGTCGCTGCCGTGCTGGTGGTAGCCGGTATGCAGGTCATCTTCCACCAGCTGTCTCCCCCGAACCTGGTTATGCTGCTGCTGTTTTCTGCGGCGACGTTCGAAGCGGCGGGTCAGCTCCCTTCGGCTTTGATGCTGCTACCTGCCGCACGAGAGTCCGCCGCCCGCATCTTCGAGCTGGCAGATGCACCCATACCGGTTCCCGACAGTAATATAACGATTGCCGTGGCGACAGGCACCGGAATCTGCTTCAGAAACGTATCAGCCTCGTATCTTCCGGGAGAACCGGTGGTACGAAATTTTTCTCTGACTGTGCCCGCAGGTGGAAGTGTTGTGTTGACAGGGAGCAGTGGAGCCGGTAAAAGCCTTCTGGTTGAGGTGCTACTCCGTTTCCGTGACTATGAAGGAAGTGTGACTGTCGGCGGAGTCGAGATACGTGAGCTGTCGAAAGATACCTTGATCGCCATGATTGCTGCCGTTCCTCAACGTCCCCACCTGTTCAACAGTACCATCCGTGAGAATATCCTTCTGGGCGACGCACCCCCTGATGATGGATTTCTGCAGCGGATACTCTGGGACAGCGGCCTGAATACGTGGATAGCAGAACTTCCCCTGGGACTTGAAACAGCGGTTGGAATCAATGGTTGTGCCGTTTCAGGCGGGGAGGCGCGCAGAATTGCTCTAGCGCGGGCACTCTACAAGAATGCGCCGATACTGATACTCGATGAACCTACCGAGGGGTTGGATGCAGCAACGGAGCGAGAAGTTGTGTCGCGTCTGCACGCACGGTTTAGAAACGCCGGGGGCACGACCATGCTGGTAGTCAGCCACCGTCCCGCCTGTCTCTCGCTTGCTGATTCAGTGATTCATCTGGAAAGGGTTTAAAAATATTTCATTCGGTTCTGCCGTAACTAATTTAAAAGGATATTCTACAGGGCACACCATGGCTGAAAAGACAATCCCGCATAATGAAGGTGAGGAATCTCATTGTCTTACGGCATCGCCGCTATTTTTGAATGCGGCTGAATTGTGTGTTCCTCGGACCGAGGAAGAAATCTGCCGCCTCATCCATGAACTTCAAGGCAAGAAGATCACCCTTGAGTTGCAGAATGCGGAACTCTGCCAGGTCAGGCGTGCGGTTGAGGCAGCTTTGGAAACGTACACGGATCTCTATGATTTTGCCCCGGTCGGTTATGTAACCCTTGATCGTGAGGGGAATGTCACTGCCGTGAATCTAACCGCCGCTGCCCTCGTCGGGGTTGAACGCTCCCGGTTGCTCGGATGTTCCTTCAGGAGACTGGTCTCAGAAGAAACCTGCCGACTATTCTCAGCATTTCTCGATAAAGTGTTTCTAAACCGAGGTAAGGAATCGTGCGAATTTTCGCTTGAGCGCACGGGGGGCGATCCTCTCTGCGTGCATATCGAGGCGGTCGTTGCCAGGGCAGGGCGGGAGTGTCGATTAGCACTTGTCGATTTGTCTGCGCGTACGCGGGTCGAAGAATCTCTGCGGGTCAGAGGGGAGGTAAATCATACAATAGTGCAGTCGCTATCTTCACATATAGCCGTGATTGACCGCTGTGGCCGTATCATCGCTGTTAATCGAGCGTGGATGACCTTTGCTAACAATAACAACGCGGCCGATTCTTCTGAGGTGGCTGTGGGGGCTAATTATATCGATATCTGCCGTCGGGCGGGTACGAATAATGAATTCGATGCTGCGCATACAATAGCGGGAATTGAAGCGGTTCAGAACGGGACGCTGGGGCAGTACACGCTCGAATATCCCTGCCACAGTCCGCAGCAAAAACAATGGTTTTTTATGACCGTAGTGCCGTTCGGCCTCGGTGGTGAAGGTGGTGCGTTGATAACACATCACGATATTACTGCGCGCAAAGAGACCGAAGAAGCACTCAAAAACAGTGAAGAGAGGTATCGCCGCCTGTTTGAAATGGAGTCAGATGCCGTCTTGATGCACTATTGGGAAACCGGCCAAATAATAGATGTTAATGGTGCTGCGCTCAGAATGTACGGATTCACGAAAGAAGAATTCATGTACATGAGGCATGTTGATATATCCGCCGAACCTTCCTTTACTGAAAAATCGATACGCAATAATGAAACGTTGATCCCGTTTCGATTGCATCGCAAAAAAAACGGTATGGTATTTCCTGTCGAAATATCCGTCAGTTATTTCAACTATTTGGGACGTCAGGTTCATGTGGCCGTCATTCGGGACATAACGGAGCGGATGAAATCAGAAGAGACCCTGACAGATCTTAACAAGAAACTTCGTGCTTTAGGCGAACATCTTCAGAAGGTCCAGGAAGGGGAGCGACTGGCGATGGCCCGTGATATTCATGACGAGATAGGACAGAATATTACCGTTCTTAAACTCGACCTTGAATGGATAGAACGCAGGATACCAGTGGACTGTCGTGACTTGCATGAGCGTGTCAATGAAATGCGCATGAGCGTCGAGCAGTTAACCATGAGTGTACAGAGAATCGCCGCAGATCTGCGTCCGCCCCTTCTTGACAGCATGGGTCTCTCGGCGGCAGTCGAATGGTATGTGGCAGAATTCAGCAAACGCAGCGGACTTGAATGTTACGTAATGTTGAACGAGGACGTCGATCCGCTTGATCAGAATACAGCAACAGCGGTGATGCGCATTGTTCAGGAGGGGTTTACGAATATTGTCCGTCACGCACGTGCGACAGAAGTCAGTGTTTCGCTGTGTAAAAGAGATAGAAACCTGATTCTGGAAATATCCGACAATGGTTGCGGCATCTCTCACGAACAGATTGATTCCTCGGAAGCGTATGGCATAATGGGAATGCTGGAGCGTACAAGAATCTGTCGGGGAAAAATGGAAATATACGGAAAACCGGGATGCGGCACCATTTTGCACCTGACAGTTCCGCTTGATACGGGAGAAATTACAGAATGAAAAGGCTGCTGATCGTTGAAGACCACGCCATAGTCAGGCAGGGGGTTATCAGAATTCTTCAGGATGTTTTGGAACAACCGGTAGAATTTGATGAAGCATCGGATGGTCAACAGGCCATAAAAATGGTTAATTCCCATGAATACGATCTGGTGCTCCTTGATATCTCTTTACCGGACCTGAACGGATTGAGCGTGTTGAAACTTCTCAATCAGCGGGCTCCGAAACTACCCGTGATCATCTTAAGTACCCATCCGGAGGAACAATATGCGGTTCGAGCGCTTCGTGCAGGAGCGGCCGGCTATGTAAACAAGGGGAGCGAAGCGGCTGTACTCAAAGAAGCAATCGAGAAAGTCATGACCGGCAGGAGGTATGTGACGTCGTCTCAGAGTGATCTACTGGTCGACGCTATCAGTGACAAGAGGGATGCTATGCCTATGCCCGAGACCCTCTCCGATCGCGAGTACCAGATGGCCTGCATGATGACAGCCGGTAAAACCCTCACAGAAATCGCCGGCGATCTCTCCTTGAGTGTTAAAACAATCAGCACCTACAGGTCACGCATTCTCGAAAAACTTCACCTCAGAACAACTGCTGAAATAATCAGTTACGGCATCCACCACGGGCTAATCGAATAGAATCTGTCATGCAATTCCCACCCATTGTTTCTCGTTATTAATCTCGGAACATACTGTATCCAGCTCATATGATGCCTGTATCCTCACTCCATCGGCAGCCACATATGATTCATCAGGTTTTTTTGCCCTACAAAAATCCCGCCATTTGTCCTACAAATAAAACAGGCTTTCGCTGACTGACAGCTCCCTTTAATTAGTGCTTAATACGATTGTAGATGCAATGCACTTTTTTTTGTGTGCAACAAAGGATTAAAACAATCGTTTTTGTCCTTTGTTGCATATGATTTTGCATTGAGGGTAGCACCCTCAAAAAAACGGAAGAAGGAGTTCATTATGAAAAAGCGGTTGAGCGGTGTACTGGTGATGGCATTGGTAATGGCGATGGGGTTTGCTACGATTGCACGCGCAGAGGAGGACTTAAAGAAATTCGGTGTGCGCATCAGGGCAATTTATGTCATGCCGGCTGAAGACTTTGACAACGAACTTAGCGCGGCAAAGTTCAAAGTCAACGACAACATAATACCTGAACTCGATCTGGAATATTTTTTCCTTAAGAATGTCTCAACGGAATTGATTTTAGGGGTTAGCAAGCATGATATAAAATCAGATGCGGATGGTCAACTCGTTGGTTCCACCTGGCTCCTTCCACCAACTCTTACGGTCAAGTATCATCCGCTCGCAGGTAACACAATCAGCCCTTATGTCGGTGTAGGCGTGAACTATACCATACCGTTTGAATCCAAATTTAATGGAGTTTCTGATTTCAAGGTAGATAACAGTTTTGGTTGGGCCGCACAGGCCGGTGTCGATATCAAGTTCAAAGACAATCTTTATTTCAACCTTGACTATAAGTATATCAAAGCCGATACAAAGATCAGGGTTAACGGAACCAAATATGATTTGGATCTTAATCCCAATCTGTTCGGTATTGGTGTCGGTTACCGCTTCTAATTTAAACCTGCGCCAAAACGGGACAATAAAGATCCGTTTTGGCGTAATGCTTGCGTCATGCTGAAACTTCTGCTAGGGTGTCGGGCTGTCAACGTAAAGAACCCCACGAACAATGCACATTGGCAACAATCCTGCCGTTAACCAGGACATATTAATTCAAGCAGTTTACCGGGTAACACGCAAGCGGTAATAAACTATACAAGGGAGGAAATATGAATGTAGTAACGCTCAGTCAGTGGCAGTTTGCGGCAACCGCAATGTTCCACTGGATCTTTGTGCCCCTCACTCTGGGCCTTTCGATCCTGACAGCCTGGATGGAGACGAAGTATGTAACCACAGGAGACGTGATGTGGCTGCGCATGACTAAATTTTGGGGTAAGCTGTTTCTGATCAATTTTGCCCTGGGAGTTGTTACCGGCATCTCTATGGAGTTTCAGTTTGGACTGAACTGGTCAGAGTTTTCACGCTACGTCGGTGATATCTCAGGCGCACCTCTGGCAATTGAGGCCACGGTGGCTTTCTTCCTTGAATCAGTCTTTATCGGAGTGTGGATCTTTGGCTGGAACAAGCTGTCCAAAAAAGCCCATGCGCTTTCAATCTGGCTGACCGCCATTGCAACTAATGTTTCGGCTCTTGTCATTCTTCTGGTCAATGGCTGGATGCAGCATCCTGTTGGATATGTTCTGCGTAACAACCGTGCAGAAATGAGTGATTTTGTGGCCATTCTCACCAACCCCTACGGGTTGATCAAGTTCGGTCATACACTGACGTCAGGGTACGTCCTGGCCGCTTTTGTGATCATGGGTGTCTCCGCCTGGCATCTTCTGCGTAATAACGAAACGGCTTTTTTTAAACGTTCCTTCAAGATGGCAGCAACTTTTGCCTTGGTCAGCAGTCTGCTCGTCGTCCTGACCGGCGACTTTCACTCTGTCGATATCGCGAAAACACAGCCCACCAAATTTGCTGCCATGGAATCGGTATGGGAAACTACGAGAGGCGCGAGTTTCAACCTTCTCATGGTGCCTGATGTCTCACAGGAGCGCAACTCAATCGAGATGCTGCGTATTCCAAAGATGCTCAGCTTTCTGGCCTTCAAGGATGTCAACGCCGAGATCAAGGGGCTGAAAGATTTTCCCAAGGAACTCAGGCCGCCGATTGCTCCCACCTATTACAGCTACCGAGTGATGGCTGTACTGGGTATATTTATTCTTCTGGTCAGTCTGGCGAGCGTCATCATGTGTCGTAAACAGAATTTTACCGATCATCGCGGTTTTCTGACTCTGATGGTCTTCGCGATTCCGGCACCCTATCTGGCACAGCAGTTGGGCTGGCTTGTGGCGGAGATTGGGCGTCAACCCTGGATCGTCTACGGCGTTATGAAAACTTCCGATGCGGTTTCAAAATCGATCAGCACCACGCAGGTGGTATTGTCACTGATTGGTTTCACCGTACTTTACGGCTTACTGGGTGCAATCGACATCTACCTGCTGGTCAAATATGCCAAAAAGGGTCCAGATAATGACCTTTCCAACATCATCAATGTTCAAGGGAGGGGATAACTCATGGATATATCCA
Organism: uncultured Geobacteraceae bacterium; assembly: GCA_903939115.1. Lineage (GTDB taxonomy): Bacteria > Desulfobacterota > Desulfuromonadia > Geobacterales > Pseudopelobacteraceae > JACRCG01. The sequence continues at coordinate 5,365 of CAJAFV010000018.1, read as the reverse complement.
TTTTCCAAATTATCTGGTTCGTGCTGTGGGGAGTATTGTGGGCAGTCTATTTCATGCTGGACGGTTTCGTTCTGGGCACCGGTTTCATGTCAGGTTTCCTGGCCAGGAACGACACTGAAAAACGAGTGCTGATCAACTCTGTCGGTCCTGTTTGGGACGGCAACGAAGTCTGGCTCGTAACTGCCGGCGGTGCCACTTTTGCCGCTTTTCCAACCACCTACGCACTTATGTTCAGTAACCTTTATTCGGCACTGGTACTGTTGCTCTTCGCCCTGATAGTCCGAGGAGTTTCCTTCGAATTCAGGGGCAAAATCGACAGTGCCGTATGGAGACGTTCCTGGGATATCGCTATTATCGTTTCCAGCTTTCTTCCGGCATTACTGTTTGGTGTCGCCTTCGGTAATATCTTCAAGGGCATTCCGATGAGAAACGACTTTGCCGCCATCAACTTCACGTATGACGGCACCCTTATCGGCCTGCTCAATCCCTATGGCCTGCTGACCGGTGTGCTGTTTGTGCTGCTCTTTGCCGTGCACGGTTCGCTCTATGCTGCTATAAAGTCAACCGGCGACCTTAGCAGGCGTGGCGCCGAACTGGCCGGAAAACTCTGGTTTCCGCTTCTGGTTGTTGCGGTTGCCTTTCTTGCCTACACCTACCCGGCAACCAAACTGTACGTCAACTACCTTAAAGCCCCGGTTCTGTTGATCGTTCCGCTGATTGCCGTTGTGTCGTTGCTGCTGGTCAAGCTTTATATCACGAAGGGATCGTGCCACATGGCTTTTCTCTTTTCCTGCCTGACCATAGTATTTGTTGTCTTTACCGGTGTAACCGGGTTGTTCCCCAACCTGATCCCCTCCAACATCGACCCGGCCTCCAACTTGACTATCTTCAACTCTTCGTCCAGTCTGTTGACGCTGCAAATCATGACTGTCGTGGCCGGCATTTTTGTTCCGACAGTTATAGCCTATAAAATATGGGTTTATCGACTATTCAGGGCAAGAGTTACTGAAGCTGATGTTCTGGAGAATCCAGACGCTTACTGACGTGTCTGGATGCAGGCAGCACTGTTTCTAACAGTCATCCCCGCTGGTTTTGGGGATGACTGTTTTTTTACGTTCTTAGTCGTAAAGTTGTCAGCCGATGTAGAATTGTTTCGGATTTTTTTGAATTTTATGTTAAACAGCAACTTAAAAAACAGATCGAATATTAATTTGCATTGAAACGCTATTCCACGAAGGAGAGGAAGCATGAAAGCACCAACGCAGTATGTGGATGACTCGGTAAAAGGTTTCATCACCTGGAGCATCATATGGGGGACGATTGCTGTCGTGGTCGGTATCCTGATTTCCCTGCAGCTGGCCTGGCCGCAACTGAATGTCGCGCCTTATTTGACGTATGGTCGTCTGCGGCCGATCCACACCAATGCCGGTATTTTCGGCTGGGGTATCGGTAGTTTTATCGCCATGTTTTTTTACATCACCCAGCGACTTACCAAAACGCCGCTTTGGAGTCCAAAGCTGGCACGGGTAACGCTCTGGATCTTCAATGTTGCTATTGCTTCTGCTGCTGTAACGTTGGCAATGGGGATCAACCGCACCAAGGAGTACGCTGAGCTGGAATGGCCGTTGGCAATTGTGGTTGCCATTCTCTGGGTGCTGTTTTCGATTAATGTGTTCATGACGATCCTTAAGCGTAAGGAAGAGCAGATGTATATCTCTCTCTGGTATATCATGGCGGCTCTGGTCGGCGTCACGGTACTCTATGTAGTCAACAATCTGGGAATGCCACTCCACCTGTTCAAGTCTTATTCGGCCTTTTCCGGTACCAATGATGCCAATGTCCAGTGGTGGTATGGCCATAATGCCGTGGCTATGGTTCTCACCGTACCTCCTCTGGCCATCTTTTATTACTTCCTCCCGAAAATAACAAATAATCCGATATACAGCCACCGTATGGGGATCATTGCTTTCTGGAGTCTGATCTTCATGTACCTCTGGACCGGTGCGCATCATCTGCTCTGGACACCGGTGCCTGACTGGATTCAGACTGTGGCAATGGCTTTATCGATCATGTTGATTGCCCCTTCCTGGGGAGCGGTAATGAATGGCTATCTGACCATGAATGGCCAGTGGGAAAAAATGAAGACCAATTATCTGGTCAAATTCATGATCGTCGGTATCACCTTTTATGGCTTACAGACGCTGCAGGGGCCAATGCAGTCTATTCGCTCTTTTTCGGCATTTATCCATTTCACCGATTGGGTTCCGGGACATGTCCATATGGGTACGATGGGTTGGGTCTCTATGATTCTGTTTGGTGCCACCTATTATGTGACGACTACGTTGAGTGAAACCGAAATTTATAGTGTAAAACTTGCTAATATCCACTTCTGGCTCGTTCTGATTGGTCAGTTGATCTACTCAATAACCATGTGGATCGCCGGTGTTCAGCAGGGAAGTATGCTGCTTGCTACAAATCCTGACGGAACGCTGCACTACAGTTTTATGGAAACAATGATTGCCATCTTCCCGTATTACAAAATCAGGGCCATTAGCGGTTTTATCTACCTGGCCGGTTTAATCGTTTTTATCTACAATATCTACAAGACGTTCCAGAAAGGTGAAAATTCACCGACTGCCAAAGCGAAATAAATTAAATACAAACGAGGACGATACTATGTTGGAGAAAAATCCCGTTATTTTTATCATTCTGGCTTTTGTCGTTATTATGGTCGGTACATCGGTTACCATGATAGCCCCATTTAAATGGATTAATGGCCCTGGTGACAGGATTGCCGAAGTAAAACCTTACACGCCGTTGCAGCAGGAAGGGCGAGACCTCTACATGAGAGAAGGGTGCAACAACTGCCATTCACAGGTAGTGCGAACCCTCGCTGCAGATGTTGAACGCTATGGTAACGGCGGAGGTTACTCGAAGTCGGGGGAGTTCTTCTATGACCGTCCACACCTGTGGGGCTCACGCCGTACCGGTCCGGATTTGGCTCGTATCGGCCTGAAATATCCGGATCCAAAAGGTGCCTGGCATCGTAAGCATATGGAAAACCCGCAGTCGGTTGTCCCCGCATCAAACATGCCGTCCTACGCGTTCCTGAACCAGGCGCTTGACACTACTTATTCCGAGCGGAAGATGAAGTTGCTCAAGTTCCCGTATACACAGGCTGATCTGGATGATCTCAAGGGTAAGAGTGAGATGGATGCTATTATTGCCTACATGCGTAAGCTTGGGACCGATATTCCGGTCAAAAAAGCTGAAGCGGCAGTACTGGTTCCTGCAGTTCTTAATAATCCGTACACCGATGTCAAGGCTGTCAAAGAAGAAGCTGAGGCAATTTACAAGCAACAGTGTGCTTCATGTCATGGCGAAAAACGTGAAGGTACTCTTGGACCTGCATTGAAAGGTTCTGCAAAATCGGATGCTGACCTGTTTAAAATCATTTCAAACGGAATTGAAGCCAACGGTATGCCCACTTTTGGCGCAGCGCTTGATGAACAAAAAATATGGAAGCTGGTAACCTATATCAAGCTGGATACTAAGTGATGTTTGATGCCCGCTTCTTATTTCTGCTGCTGACAGGTTTTTTACTGTCTATTCTGGTTGCAATTGCCGTCTCAACGTTAAAAAAGAACCGTAAGCAGAAGCTGGAAGAGCCCAAACACAGGATGCTTGAGGACGACTAATTCTTATTCGAGGAGTGGACATATGTCGAAACAACATGAGTATGATGGAATAACATATCGTGATGAGAAAAGTTCTCCTGCAGTTTTTCGGATTTTTTTTACCGTACTGGCGGTATGGGGCGTAATTTTTATGGGTTATTACCTGTTTAGCGGTTGGAGCTCACAAACTGAGGCTGATGCAGCAAAGAAAGCGCGAGATAATCAGAGACAGGTCGCTCACAAGTCGGTTGAGGCTACAGGTGCGGCGTATCAAGGGAGCGGCGGTCACAAGGTTGAGGCGTATGTAGCCGTTGGCAAAAAGCTTTATGCAAGTCTCTGTGTCGCGTGTCATGGTGAAAGTGCCAAAGGGGGAGTCGGTCCCGATCTGACAATCTCAAAATATAAATATGGCAAATCAAGGTTAGACCTCACCAAAACAATCTTAGAAGGGCGTCCGGGTGGAATGCCGGCATTCAACAGTCAGGTTGACAAGGAGCAGGTTGAAGGTCTTGTTGAATTTGTACTTACGTTGAAATAAAGATTGAAACTATTTCATGCAACCGAAAAGGGCTCAGGAGAAATCCTGAGCCCTTTTCGGTTGTGTCGAATATTAGTTCTAAATCCTAGAAGAGCCTTCTCACCGTTTTTGAAGATGTCGCCACATTATTAGCAGCATCGTAGGCCTTAACCACTATTTCATGCACACCTTTGGTAATACTCAATTTTGTTTTGAGTGAACTGGTGCCAGTCGTTAACTTTAAATTCCCATCAACGTAGAGTTCCATTTTTGTTACTGCAACATCGTCGGTAGCAGACGCGGTTATACTGATAGAGGAACCAGTTACATAATTTGAACTGGGCGAACTGAAGGTAATAGTCGGAGGAGTGACGTCTGCTGTTGGGCTTGGTGTAACAACAGGCAAGGTAATGGTAACGGCTGCTGTACGCGCTGCAGAAACGTTGCCGGCGGCATCTTTGGCCCAGGCATACGCGGTTTTGCTCCCCTCGCCGGAGAAGGTGAAGTTGGCCGGTGCGGTGGTGCTCCAGCCGCTTGCGGTGGCAGCCGGTGTCGTGGCGCTTTCGGTGATCAGGTAGCCGGTGACGCCGAAGTTGTCGGTGGCGGCAAGTCCGGATACCGGCACGGTCAGTGCGGTTGCGGTTGCAGGCAGCGTAAAGGTGCCGACGGTCGGTGCGGCTACGTCAGGCAGGGTAATGGTAACGGTTGCCGTCCGCGCTGCAGAAACGTTGCCGGCGGCATCTTTGGCCCAGGCATACGCAGTTTTGCTCCCCTCAGTGGAGAAGGTGAAACTTGTCGGTGCGGTGGCAGACCAACCGGTTGCAGTGGCAGCAGGTGCCGTGGCGCTTTCGGTGATCAGGTAGCCGGTGACACCAAAGCTGTCGGTGGCGGCAAGGCCGGAGACCGGCACGGTCAGTGATGTTGATGTTGTCGGTAGCGTAAAGGCGCCGATGGTCGGTGCTGCTATGTCAGGCAGAGTAATTGTGGTTGTGGCCGCTTTACTTGCTGAGACGTTTCCGGCGGCATCCTTGGCCCAGGCGTAAGCGGTCTTGCTCCCTTCACCGGAGAAGGTGAAACTGGTCGGTGCGGCGGCAGACCAACTGGTTGCTGTTGCTGCCGGAGCTGTAGCGCTCTCGGTGATCAGGTAGCCGGTGACGCCGAAGTTGTCGGT
>CAJAFV010000017.1 GCA_903939115.1 uncultured Geobacteraceae bacterium | reverse complement strand
TTTACCCATAAAAACGGCAGTACTTTTTCAATATCTGTTTTATGCAGTCCCATAATGGAAGGGGACAGGGTCGTTGCATCTGTTACTGCTTTCCGGGATATTACCGAATTGAAAATAGCAGAAGCGGCATTACGTGAAGCACATGAAGAGTTGGAAGATAAAGTGAGAGCTCGAACTGAAGATTTAATAGCTCTGAACCAGGAACTGGAAATAAAATCGCAGAATCTTGAGGACCTGAATACCACGCTGAAAGTTTTGCTGAGACAGAGAGATGACGACAAGAATGAACTGGAAGATCGTGTTTTTTCAAACGTTAAAACACTCATAATACCGACAATCCAAAAACTACGGAAATTTACCTCCGATTCTAAATACACCTCGTATCTGGGTCTTCTGGAATCCAATCTCCTGCAAATTGTTTCACCATTTTCCATGAGACTGTCAACAGCGCTTCACAATCTGACTTTTTCAGAAATTGAAGTAGCCAACTTTATTCGGGAAGGCAAACCATCCAAGGATATTGCAACATTACTTAATATATCAAACGATACTGTTGATACTCACAGGCAAAATATCAGAAAGAGATTGGGCCTGAATGGAAAGAAACAAAACCTGCAAAGTTACCTCCTCGCGCTTAAATAGCCATATTTCATCACTACTAATCAGTTATAAAATCACTATTGTATAATTTGTATATCCAAGGCACTGTTTGGCCTAGAAAATCCTAAAGTATGTAGCTTTATGGAGAGGCCATAGTTATCCGGTGGTTCTGTTCCTTGATCAGAACCGCCTTCCTGTATCTGTCAAAAAAATTCCCGGAAAAACTCATGACATTCGATTTGCGTAATAATCTGAATCAAGTTTCAGAGATATTTGTTACTGCGGTAAAAAAGACCGCCGACTCTGCCATGCAGTATTCAAATCTTGTCTTTTCATTGTATGGCATCAAGCAGCTCCAAAAGTATAAACAGCAGACTTCCATAGATGTCGGTGTACATGCCACCCGCCTATTACAAGAGGGAACGTTCGACCTCTCTCAGGATGCTACTTTTTCTGAACTTACTGCCAGATCCAATGACATCGAACAGGAGTTGTTGAAACATGAAAATAAAAAAAACAGCTTCGATAATCCGTTCAAAGCAAAAAAAACATCGAGTGTATGCACGACCAACTGTCAAGGAAAGGAGTAGAGCGAATGGGCAAGGTTTTAGTCGGGGTATTGTCAGGCATCTTTATCGGCGCAGTTCTATATGAACTGCTCTGCAGGAGCAACCCGGAGTTGATAATGAAAATGGAAGAATTGACGAGTCGGAGGGTCGATGACTTGTGTGATGTGAAGATAAAAAGTGCGGCATAACAGATGAAACGGCTTGCCTTTATTGTGAACCCCATTTTTCTGCTGATGATTATCGGCTCGTTCGTCTACGTCTACTTCTTTTATCTTACCGATGCTCCGGCACGAAACAGGGAAGCTGCAGAAGCAGAGGCTGAATTTGCCCGACCGGTTGTGCCGCAAGCTGCGACCAATGGCACAACTCCGGTTGCCGGAATTATCATGAAAGAGGAGAACCCGTTCAACATCGGTAACGATCCAGGACAGATGAACGTCCTTAATGGTGGCCGGTTTTTTGAACAGCAGAACCGGCAGAACCCGGTGGCGCTACTGGAAGAGAATCCGTTTACGCAGCGGACCAGAAAGTCGCGGCTCAGTCGTCAGACGAACCCGAACGGGCAGCCCGTGCAGATGCAGTATCCGTATGGTTTTGCCGGACAGAATATCGTACCGATAGTCAGTGGAGCGCTGGGGAAAACCTGGATTGAAGCGCACTGGATCGGACTTGAGGTCGGCCCACTCACTGCTGCTGTGGCGAAAGCCAACAATATCCCGCCAGACGTTGCCGGCGTACTTGTTGACGAAGTAACTCTCGTCTCCGCTGATGCCGGACTGCTAGCAGGTGATGTCATCACCGCAATTAGTGGCACTCATATCAATGACCTTAAATCGTTCAAAAACGCCACCCGCCAGGTAGCTATGGCAACCCAGGCCGAAGTGACAATTTACCGTCGGGGGATTTTCAAAAAAATCACCGTTAACACTCCAGACGAGCTTGGTCTTGCCCAGGTGGAGGGGGCGCCGATGATACTGGCCACCGAACGAGCGCCACATGGTTATTACGGCCCTTGTGATACCTGTCATTCTATCGCTCCCGGAACGGCTAATCTCAACCAGATGGCGAGAGATCTGGGCGATGTTTTGGCCACAACCGCCCCAAACATAAAAATGGGGACACCTCCACCGCATCGTCCCAGAGGTGCCTGTACAAAATGTCACGTGCTACTCTGAGGCAGTTTAGGACCAGTCAATAATGGGAAATGGCGAGTGGCTTGGTGAAATCACTGGAATACTGTCGTTGCTGCTGTTTGTGGTGGCCAATGTCTATTATCCAACCAGATTGATTGCCAATCAGTATCGCCCCTGGCCGAGAGATATCGCCATATTTTTCAAAAAATATCTTGATATCCATATGTGGCTGAACGTCATCGCCTTTGTGTTGATGACAATTCACGCTCACTTTACTAATGACCGAAACATCTTCCTTTATGCAAGTCTGTTGGTGACCGTCTGGCTGACGTTCGCCGGAATTTTAATGCGTTCCAAAAAATTCTCCAGCGACACCAAGAAACAGATGCGTATGATCCATACTCAGCAGACGATTTTCTATGTATGGCTCGTGCTGCTGATACTGGGGCATCTGGTGGGGTGAAGTGTTAAATATCCTGGTGTACACAAATATGGAGGAATTATGCCTATACCACTTATTCTGTTAGGGGCGGCTGCGCTGGCAGGAGGGTTTGGCATCAAAAAAGGTGTTGATGCTAAATCTCTTTTCAAACGTTTAAAAACGGAAAACCTTCAGGCACAAAAACGTCATGATTCAGCTTCAAAAGAGTTGGAACAAACTATAAATACCTCTCAGATAACATTTGAGGTCCTCGGCAATCAAAAAATAGAAATTTACAAGAATAGCCTTATTCCTTTTGCAGAAGCCTTTTCACTGATTAAGAATGTCGATTTCAAAGATGGCAGGATCTTCGAAGAGGCCTCTCTCACAGTCACTCAGGCCGATATGCTGACGCTCCTCGATGTGAGCTTGAAAATGAAGGACATCATGACGACCGGAGTCGGATGTCTTGGAGGTGGCGGCTTAACGGTGCTAGCTGCTTCTGGCGTGAATGGGCTGCTTGGGGGCGTCTCTGCCGGATCAGTATTCAGTTCTGCATCTGGTGCAGCGGCAACCAACTCTGCAATAGCGTGCATAGGTGGAGGAGGAGGGGCTGCTGCCGGTGCGTGTGCCGGGGGTGGCACTATGGCCGGTGCTGGCTGTATGGCAGGAGCAGCAGGTGGCATGGCAGGTGTTGCCGGGGGGATGGCAGGTGGCATGGGAATGGGCGGTGGAGCTGGAGCAATGGTAGGCGCTGTCGGAGGCATGGGAATAGGTGCTGGAGCCGGAGCAATGGCGGGCGCTGGGGGCATGGGAATGGGTGCTGGAGCCGGGGCAATGGCCGGAACCGCCGGAGGAATGGGAATGTGTGGCGGAACCGGAGCGTTAGCTGGTGCCGGTGGAACGGCTGGTGGCGGTGTTGTCAGCAGCGTTGCCGGAGGAGTCGCCGGCGGAACGGTTGGCGCAGTTACCGGGGGAGTAACCGGTAGGACAGTTGCCGGTATGGTAACTCTCAGCGGGATGATCGCCGGCCCTTTTCTGGCCGTCGGCGGAATGGTGCTGGCATCAAAAGCGAAAAAGGCCGCTGCAGATGCTGGTACAAACATCGGGAGGGTAAACGCCGCCATTGAACAGATAAAGAATAAGCAGCTTGCAACTGAAGCGGCCTTTTATCTCGTGTATACCATACTTTCAGTTCTCGGCAGGCTTGATGAACGCTTCACCCCATTACTGGCAAAAGTGCAACGTCTTGTTGTTATCTCACATGATTACACCTCCTATACCGTCAAGGATAAAAAAGTTGTGATGATAGCAGCCATGCTGGCAAAGACAATCAAGAATGTTATGGAAACATCGATACTTGATGATAACGGCATGATTACGACAGCATCTGAGCAGATAGTTGCGGAATCCGAACGCGTCATGCAGGCGATTGCGCTATGAAAACTACTGATACAGCACATGTTTCATTGGATACATATGAAGGCGTGACGTTTCAGGTACTTGAAGCTCTTGGCAAGAGCGGAGCAAAAAAAGCGTGGCGAATGATGAAAGGGGAGTGGCAGAACGGATCCATTTTTGCGGAAGTACTTGTCGATTCAGCCAAGAGTGTGGCCAACGGGTATGTGACAAGCAGCATAGGCAGTGGTGTCGGGATGGCTGCGGAAACGGCCGGATTGGGCGGAATAACCAGGATTAATGCCCATTTGGCCATTGCTGCCGGGATTGTGCAGAGCAGCAAATCATTGATTGCGTATCT
>CAJAFV010000016.1 GCA_903939115.1 uncultured Geobacteraceae bacterium | reverse complement strand
CTATTTCGACAAACTGGGGTTGGTCTCATTCATGGACCAGCACCACCGACTTCAACACACTTCATGAACCGCCGTGTACGGAACCGTACGCACGGTGGTGTGGGAGGACGGCGGGAGTAATCCCGCCTCCTACCCGATCCTTTCCCCGATTATTTAAAATGTTCATACACCGTTCAAACGCACAGACAGCAACCATTTCCGGAGGCACGACATGGGCAGAAAATCCTACACCCGGGTACTACTGAAACTTTCTGGTGAGTCACTGGCGGGGGCTCAGGGCTACGGCATAGATGCGCAGACACTTAACACCATTGCCGGCGAGATCAAAGAAGTTGTTAACAGCGGTGTACAGCTGGCACTCGTCATAGGAGGCGGTAATATTTTCCGCGGCCTCGCTGCCTCATCTAAAGGGATGGATCGCACAAGCGCTGACCACATGGGGATGTTAGCTACCGTCATCAACTCTCTTGCCATGCAGGATGCACTCGAGAAGCAGGGTGTTACGACACGTGTCCAGTCTGCTATTGCAATGCAGGAGGTCGCTGAACCGTACATACGGCGGCGGGCCATGCGCCACCTTGAAAAGGGACGGGTTGTTATTTTCGGCGCCGGCACCGGAAGCCCTTACTTCACGACTGACACTGCAGCCAGTCTCCGGGCCATGGAAATAAACGCTCAGGTCATCCTCAAAGGGACTAAAGTTGACGGGATCTATACCGCCGATCCCAAAAAAGATCCGGATGCGGTCAAAATTTCGAAGTTGTCTTATATTGACGTCCTCAAAAAAGGGTTGCAGGTTATGGATGCCACTGCTATATCGCTCTGCATGGATAACAATCTGCCAATTATTGTTTTTGATCTGACAACAGAGGGTAATATCAAAAAAGTTATCTGTGGTGAAGAGATCGGCACCATCGTACAAGGAGAGTAACCATGCCAAAGAACGTGATGGATGACATGAAGATCCATATGGAAAAAACGGTGGGCGTTCTAAAGAACGAATTCCAGAAGATTCGCACCGGACGGGCAACAACCGGCATTCTTGACTCAATTACCGTTGACTATTACGGCAACACCTCGTCGCTGAGTCAGGTAGCAACTCTTGCTGTACCTGAAGCGCGCACAATTACCGTCACACCGTGGGAGGCCAAGATAATTCCGGTCATCGAGAAGGCCATAATGAACGCTAATATCGGCCTGACCCCATCGAATGACGGCAAATCAATTCGCCTGAATCTTCCTCCTCTCACTGAAGAACGCCGGAAGGATATCGTAAAAGGTCTTAAGAAAAGAGCTGAAGAAGACAAGATCGCCATCAGAAACATCCGTCGGGACGCAATCGACAAAATGAAAAAGCTCGAAAAAGACAAGTCTATTACTGAAGACGAACTGAAAAAATACGAAAAAGATATACAGGAAATTACGAAAAGTTTTGAATTGAAGATGGATGAAGCTGTAGCCCATAAAGAGAAAGAGGTCCTGGAAGTCTGATGATTCCGCTTGATCCGCATAAACTTCCGGCCCATCTGGCCGTAATCATGGACGGCAACGGCCGTTGGGCACAGCAGCGTATGCTCAAGCGCATTATCGGGCATCAGCGTGGCGCTGAAACGGTAAAAATGGTAGTTGAACAGGCCTCACTGCTTGGCATCAAATACCTGACCCTGTTTGCGTTCTCTTCTGAAAACTGGTCACGTCCAGCCTTGGAAGTTCGGGCACTCATGACTCTACTTAAAAAGTACATCCGTCAGGAAACTGCACGCATGATGCGCAAAAATATTCGCTACAACGTTATCGGCAACCGCAGTGAACTGCCGGATGATGTCAACGAAACGCTCGATAATGCCATTCAAAAGACCGCAGAGAATACCGGCATGGTATTGACGCTCGCCCTCTCTTATGGAGGGAGGCAGGAGTTGTGCCGCGCTGCCGCACGGCTTGCTCAGGAAGCCGTCGACGGCACATTATCGCCCGCCGACATTACCACTGAACTGTTTGACCGCTATCTGGATACCGGCAACCTGCCTGACCCCGATTTTCTTATCCGTACCAGCGGCGAGATGCGCATCAGCAATTTTCTGCTCTGGCAGCTCGCCTATACCGAACTTTATTTCACCGATACAAACTGGCCGGATTTCACCATTAATGAGCTGCACAAAGCCCTTGCCGACTTTCAATCACGGGAGCGGCGTTTCGGAATGACCGGCGACCAGATAACAGAAAGGGGCAACCTATTAAACGCCTGATTTCAGCGGGTATTCTGTTGCCAATTGTCATCCTGATTGTTTTGAAGGGTGGTCCAATCCTGCTCGCCTGCCTTTTGGCACTGTCTTCGGCCATCGCTATATCTGAATTTTACCGGATGGCTTTACCGGATCGTAAAACAGAACTCTTCCTGGCAGCTCTGGCGGGGTCGGCACTGATTTTTGCCCCTTTTGCAGGCAACGATAAACTTATAATTACCGCTATCGGCCTACTTTTTGTGCTCTTTTCCTTTATCTTCCTGTTTCGGATCCGCACCATAGAAACCGCCGCCCACGAAGTAGCTTTTGCCCTACTGGCTTTTATCTACATCCCGTTCCTGCTGATGCATCTCGTTCTGCTCCGTCAGACGGAATTCGGCGTCCAATGGTTGTTCGTAATCATGCTTATTGTCATGACGAATGACTCGGCTGCGTATTATACCGGCTGCGCCTTTGGCAAAAACCGGCTTTATCCGCTTGTAAGCCCTAAAAAAAGTATTGAAGGAGCAATTGGCGGCCTGATCGGCAGTTTTGGCGGCACCATGCTGGCAAAGGTTACGTTCTTCCCGCAATTATCGTTCCGTGACACCATTGTGACCGCCCTCGTCATCGGCATGGTCGGCCAGGCTGGTGACCTGTTTGAATCTTTGCTCAAGCGCAGTTTCGGCGTTAAGGATTCCGGATCTCTCATTCCGGGACACGGCGGCGTACTTGATCGCCTGGACAGTATTCTGTTTGCCGCGCCGATCACCTACTATTACGTGCTCTTTTTTTTCAGAGGCTGACCGATGAAAAACATCACTATCCTCGGCTCGACCGGCTCAATCGGCGTCAGTACTCTTGAAATTGTAGCGGCACATCCGGACAGATTCCGGGTTATTGCCATGACCGCCGGAAAAAACCTTGAACTGTTTGTACGTCAGATCAAACAGTTTACCCCCCGGATTGCGGTCGTTGCCTCTCAAGCTGATGTTCCTCGCCTGAAAGAGTTGTGCGGCGCTCTGGATGTTACTATTCTGGGTGGTGTCGAAGGATTGATAGCTGCAGCAACAGCGGATGAAACGGAAATGGTCGTAGCCGCAATTGTCGGCGCTGCCGGTCTGGTTCCAACGGCTGCCGCCATCCGGGCCCGCAAGGATATCGCCCTCGCCAACAAGGAGATCCTGGTTACGGCCGGACACCTCTTCATGGACCTGGTAACAGAGTTCGGGGTTCGGCTTTTTCCGGTAGACAGCGAGCATAGCGCTATTTTTCAGTCGATAGAAGGCCACCGCAGCGAGGATATCAGCAAAATAATTCTGACCGCATCGGGCGGCCCATTTCTGAACACTCCCGCCGCACAGTTATCTGCTGTGACGGTGCGGGATGCCCTCAACCACCCTAACTGGAACATGGGTAAGAAAATCACCATTGATTCAGCTACCATGATGAATAAAGGGCTGGAAGTAATTGAGGCTCGCTGGCTGTTTAACACCGCCGTGGAGAAAATACAGGTAAACATCCACCCTCAGAGCATCATTCACTCGATGGTGGAATATATCGACGGCTGCGTTATTGCTCAACTCGGAACGCCGGACATGAAAGCCCCCATAGCGTATGCGCTTGCCTATCCTGAACGAATTGAAACAGGCGTTAAACCGCTCGATCTGACGGCGCTTTCCGGGCTCACCTTCTTTAACCCGGACACCGCAAAATTCCGCTGTTTAGAACTCGCGTATCTTGCCGTCACATCGGGAGAGAGTATGCCGGCCGTCATGAATGCCGCCAACGAAATAGCCGTCTCAGAATTCCTGGTAGGCCATATCGGCTTCACCCGGATTGCCGAAACCATCGAGCGGACCATGGATGCCCACACCGCTCACAATCTCCGCTCGATCGACGAAGTATTGAAGGCCGATCTCTGGGGCAGAGAGTACGCCCGTGAAATTTGCAAGGAAATAGGACTCTAACATGATTGTACTTGGGAAATTATTCTATTTTATATTGGCCCTCGGGCCGCTTATTTTTGTCCATGAACTGGGTCATTTTCTGCTGGCAAAGTTTTTTGGTGTACGGGTGGAAAAATTTTCCCTCGGGTTTGGTCCAAAGTTGTTCGGCAAAAAAGTCGGCGAGACGGAGTATCTGCTTTCTGCCTTCCCTCTTGGCGGCTACGTCAAAATGTTCGGCGAAGGGGGATATATTGAAGGAGGAGAGGTTCATACCGCTGACGGGGTTGACAATATACCTGCAGAAGAGCTGCAGCTGGATACACTCCGCGAATTGACCGATGAAGAGAAAACCTGTTCATTTGCCCACAAGCCTGTGCTGGCCCGCATCGGCATAGTCGTCGCCGGACCGGTGTTCAACCTGCTCTTTGCCTGGCTCATCTTCATCGTATTATGCATGGTCGGTGTGCCTACCGTTACCACTAAAATCGGCGAAGCGCTTAAAGACAAGCCGGCCGCCAAAGCCGGCATACAAAAAGGTGATGTTATCACCGCCATTAACAACATGCCGGTCTACCGCTGGGATCAAATTGCCGAAGGTGTCGCTGCCAGCAAAGGGCAACCGCTGATTTTATCGGTGAAGCGCGATGCCCAGGCATTATCTTTTACCATTACCCCTGAAGCCCGCGTTTCAAAGAATCTGTTCGGCGAAAAAGTTGATGGGTTTGCCGTCGGCGTGGCATCAGCCGGTGAATTGATCACTGAATATTTCGGCCCTCTGCAGGCGGTGGTAAAAGGGACCGAACAGACCTGGAAAGTAATTGAGCTTACCTTTATGTCGCTGGTCAAGATGGCGCAACGGATTGTGCCGATGGACAGTGTCGGAGGCCCGATCATGATTGCAGATATGGCCGGGAAAATGGCTGAATCGGGTGGCGCCAGCTTCCTGGCTTTTATTGCGCTGATTTCGATCAACCTCGGCGTGCTTAACCTGCTGCCGGTGCCGGTACTTGATGGCGGTCACCTGGTGTTCTTTTTCATGGAACTGATCTTTCGCCGCCCGGTCCCGCAAAAGGTCCGCGAATATGCCCAGCAGATCGGGATGGTGCTGTTGCTCGGCCTTATGGTGCTGGCCTTCTACAACGACATCATCAGGTATTTTGTCACCCGTACGGGATAACGATGAATATCCTTGCCATAGATACATCGACATCCTTCGCCACAGTTGCCGTTGCTGTCGACGAGCAGATCGTTGCTGAGTCCCTGCTGAACACCAACCGCACCCTGTCTGCACGCCTTGTGCCTGAAATTGAGCGACTTCTGTCGACAACCGCCCTCTCCTTTGGCGACATTGACATCTTCGCTTCGTCCATCGGACCCGGCTCATTCACCGGCGTGCGGGGCGGTATAGCAACAATTCAGGGACTGGCTCTTGCAACCGGCAAACCATGTGCAGGATTTTCCTCGCTTGCCCTTCTGGCGATGAATTTCTCTCTTTCGACCACTCTGGTCTGCCCGATGCTTGATGCCCGCAAGAACGAAGTCTATGCCGCACTCTATGACTGTTCTGCGGCAATCCCTTTTCCTCATACTGTCGATTGCGTTCTTCCACCCGCCGCTATTCTCGAACAGATTGCTGTTACAACCGGCGAACCGGTTATCTTCCTCGGTGACGGTGCGCTGCGCTATCACGATCTCATCGCCGAACGCCTGGGGGATCAGGCTGTTTTTGCTCCCTCCCCTCTCAACTCCCCGCATGCAGGAAACGGCACATTACTGGCGTTACACGCGTTCCGGTGCGGTGACCTGCTGGAAGCGTCGCAACTGCTGCCGCTCTATCTGCGTGCCTCTGATGCTGAACTTAACCGGACGAAGAACATGCCTGCTTTACTTTAAACGCAACCACTGCTAAATGGAGGTACCATATGAACCTAGAAAAAACAGTTCATTACCGCAAAGACGCAAAGTTCGCAAAGAAATCAGAAGGTTATTCAATATTTTGTAATCACCTTTTGAGTACGAGTACAATCATTTTATCTAACAGTTTTCCTTCGCGTTCTTTGCGCCTTTGCGGTTCAATTGCCGCTTTTAGGATGAAACTTCTGATTTTACTATCTGCTTCACTATTCCTGATTATGGCAGGAGTGAAACCGGTACAGGCAAAACCGATAAGAATCCATGTGGCTCAATTCAACGTAACCGGTGCAGCCAACAGCCAGGAACTCAAACAGACACTGCAGGAGATTCTGTCTTCGCGACTTACTACTGACCAGATGCTACTCGTAGAAAAGCCGGATCAGGCCGATCGCGTGGTTATCGGCAGTTATGCCCAGTTTGGAAAAATGTTCAGCCTTGACGTCCGCATAAAAAACAGCGGGGACGACAGCCTGGTCAAAGTGTTTGAGCAGGGAGAAGGTCAGGAAGACGTTATCCCCGCAATAGGGCGTCTGGCAAAAAAAATTGATGCAGAACTGGCAAAAAGAGCCGTAATCGATGTACCTGTCCTGATGGCCCCTGAACCGCCACCGGTAGCCCCTGCCGCTTCACTGCCGATCGTAAAGGAAACGTATGTTGTCAGGTCAGAAACTTCGGCAAAAGAAGCGTCAGGCAGTTGGTCAAGCGCGCCGCTTGATGGCGTATTCAACAGCATCGCGATGGGCCGTACCCTCCCTTCCGGCGAGCGCGAACTGTTCGTGTCCGGAGAGCAGACGATCCGGGCGTATCTGAAAGGGAAAGAACTTAAGCTCATTGCTGAAGTCACAATTCCATTGTCCGGAAAAATCCTCGCTCTCGACTCGGCCGACCTTGATAAAGACGGTACCCTGGAGTTGTACGTCACAATCATAGACAGAGAATCTCCCTCTTCACGAGTGTATCAATTTAACGGCACAACCTTCGTGACAATCGCTGAAAAGTTACCCTGGTTTTTCCGCGCCATCGGCACTGATATTCATTCCCGCATTGTTTATGCACAAGAGATTGATAACGAGGGAAAATACTACGGCGGAGTTAAAGAGTTAACCAAGTCAGATGCCCGCTTTACGGTAAAAGAAGCGCAGACACTCCCCCATTCGGCAACCATATTCAACTTCAACCGTCTGGGCGGAGTCGCAGCCAAAGGCCCCGGCGGCCTTGTTGTCGTACTGGATGAAGATGGTTACCTTGCCATGTATCCTCCTGACGGCACCGAAGCGTGGAAGAGCGGTGAAAAGTATGGCGGATCGGAAAGTTTTTTCAAGATTGAACCAAAGTATCGTCGATCCACCGGAGACCTTCTTCGCTGGACGTTTCTGGAGCAGAGAATTACCCAGTTAAAGGACGGGACGCTGCTCGTCCCTCGTAATGAGGGGGCTTTCACTATCGGTAACAACCGCTCTTTCGATAAATACAGCCTGTTCGGATTCGAATGGACAGGTGCCGTGCTGAAGGAGAAATGGCATACGCGCCCGTCACCCGGATATCTCGCGGATTATTCTTTTGACCAGACCGCCGGAGAGATTCTGTTGCTGGAAGTAGTCAAGAAACCGGGAATGTTTACCAAAGGAAAGTCGGTTATCTCGATAAACAAAGTTGATTAGCTTAAATCTGATACTGCTCATTCAGCCAAAAAAGTTCTTTCCCTCCTGTCGATACGCTCGACAGGAGGATATTTTAACCAACTCGCCCGTCACCGGCAGACACAAAATACAGTCCATCATCCCTCCCCTTGACACTACATCTTGACATGAGGCATAATCCAGCCTCACAGATTCGCCTGGAGGCAGCACCACATGGAAACGCCTGATAATACTGGCAGCACCCCTTCTTCCCCTTTCGTTCACTTGCATCTACATACCCAATATTCGCTTCTGGACGGCGCTATCCGCTTTGATGACCTGATCGCCAAAGCGAAAGAGTTCAACATGCCGGCGGTTGCGATTACCGACCATGGCAATATGTTCGGGGCGGCAGAGTTCTACCTCAAATGCAAGAAGGCCGGGGTCAAGCCGATTATCGGCTGTGAACTCTACCTGGCCCCTGAATCGCGCTTTTCACGGGACGCCAAGGGGATATCGGAAGCGGCCTACCATCTGATCCTGCTCTGCGAGAATATGCAGGGATACAAGAACCTTTCATACCTGACTTCAGCAGGTTATAAAGAGGGATTTTACTACCGTCCCCGCATCGACCGTGAACTGCTCTCGGGGCGTTCAGAGGGTCTGATTGCCATGTCTGCCTGCCTTAAAGGGGAAGTGGCCATGCAGTGCGGTCGCGGCAGAATGGAAGACGCTGTCGCCACCGCCCGCTGGTACAGTGAACTGTTCCCTGACCGCTACTATATCGAACTGCAGGAAAACACCATCCCTGAGCAGGATGTTGTCAACAAGCGGCTAATGGAGGTGGCGGCCGAACTGAAGCTGCCGCTGGTGGCGACAAACGACTGTCACTACCTTAACCGTGAGGATGCCCGTGCCCACGAGGTACTGCTCTGCATCCAGACCGGCAAAACCATGGATGACCCGTCCCATATGAAATTTTCGGTTGACGAGTTCTATGTCAAGTCACCGGAAGAGATGACCCGGGCATTTTCCTATGCTCCCGAGGCGGTCAGCAATACACTGGTTATCGCCGAACGCTGCAATCTTGATCTTGCAGTGGATGGCAAGACCTATTACTTCCCGCACTTTGATCCGCCTGCCGGGCAGAATCATGACGACATGCTGCGGGACCTCTCGATCGCAGGGCTTAAAGAACGAATGGTAACCATCCTTGCAAAATATCCCGACATGACGCTGGAACAGCAGCAGGGCTACTTTGACCGCCTGGAAATAGAGCTGACCTGTATCAGCAACATGAAATTTCCTGCTTATTTCCTGATTGTGTCCGATTTTATCCGCTGGGCAAAAGACAAGGGGATTCCGGTCGGCCCGGGGAGAGGTTCGGCCGCCGGTTCTCTGGTGGCGTACTCAATCAAGATCACCGATCTTGATCCACTCCCCTACAACCTCCTGTTTGAACGCTTTCTCAATCCGGAACGTATCTCCATGCCCGATATTGACGTCGACTTCTGTCAGGACCGCCGTGGTGAAGTTATTCAGTATATGGTTGAAAAGTACGGCCGTGATCGCGTCTGCCAGATTATCACCTTTGGAACCATGGGTGCCAAGGCGGCCATTCGGGATGTCGGTCGGGCCCTCAACATGACCTATGGCGACGTCGACCGGATCGCCAAGCTGATTCCGGATGACCTGAAGATGACCCTCAGTAAAGCCTTACTGCAGGAACCGCAGCTGAAAGAGATGTGCACAGCCGACCCACAGGTTAAAATGCTTCTGGACACCGCACTCTGCCTGGAGGGACTTACCCGGCACGCTTCAACCCACGCCGCCGCCGTCGTAGTTGCGCCGGAACCGCTGGAGGAGTTCCTGCCGCTCTACAAGGACCAAAAAACCGGTTCGATTAATACCCAGTATTCAATGAAGTATGTCGAACTTGTCGGCCTGGTAAAGTTCGACTTTCTGGGGCTCAAAAACCTGACAGTCATCGAAAACGCGGTTAAACTGGTGCGGGTGAATGTTCCGGAGTTTGACATCACCACTCTGCGGGACGACGATCAGGCCAGTTACGATTTGATCTCCGCCGGCAACACCACCGGGGTCTTCCAGCTTGAATCGACCGGAATAAAAGAGATGCTGACCAAGCTCAAGCCTTCCTGCTTCGAGGACGTGATTGCTGCCTGCGCACTGTACCGTCCAGGTCCGCTGGGCTGCGGCATGGTGGATGACTTTATCGAACGCAAGCATGGCCGCCAGAAGGTCGTCTTCGATCTGCCGGAGTTGGAGCCGATCCTGAAGGACACCTACGGGGTCATCGTCTATCAGGAACAGGTTATGCAGATTTCCCGCACCCTGGCCGGCTATTCTTTGGGCCAGGCTGATCTGCTGCGCCGCGCTATGGGAAAAAAAGATGCCAAGGAGATGGACCGCCAGAAGGACACGTTCCTGGCAGGCGCCAAAGGTCTCGGTATCGACACGAAAAAGGCCGAAGCTATCTTTGACCAGATGGCCAAGTTCGCCGAATACGGATTCAACAAGTCTCATTCGGCTGCCTACGCACTGATCGCCTACCAGACCGCCTATCTGAAAGCCCACTATCCGGTTGAGTTCATGGCAGCCCTTTTGACCTGCGACATGGACAGCACCGACAAGGTCGTCAAGAACATCAGCGATTGCCGCGAACAGGGAATCGAGGTACTCCCCCCCGACATCAACTCGTCCGGACACTCCTTTACCGTTGTCGGCACATCGATGCGCTTCGGACTCGGTGCGGTTAAAAACGTCGGCTCCGGCGCCATCGAGGCCATCCTGGAAGCCCGCACAGCAGGCCCCTTCAAGAGCCTGTACGATTTTTGCGAACGGGTAGACCTGCGGAGAGTGAACAAGCGGGTAGTTGAGTCACTGATTAAGTGCGGTGCATTTGATTCCACCGGAGCCGCTCGTTCCGCCCAGATGGAGGGATTGGAAGCCGCCTCAAATTACGGCCAGAAAATTCAGGAAGAAAAAGCCAGTGCCCAGGTATCGCTGTTCGGAGCAGAAGAGGTTTCGCGGGGCAATGCCACCGGGGGGATGAAACTTCCCAACACCCCCGAATGGCATGACAAGGAAAAACTGGCGTATGAAAAAGAGGCTCTCGGTTTTTTGATTACCGGTCACCCTCTGGACCGCTACATTGACGACATAAAACGTCTGGCTAACACGGACATCGCCAGCATGGTGGAAATGGCCGAAGGGAGCGAAGTGCGTATCTGCGGTATTGTTACCGCCTTCAAGGAGATTATCACCAAAAAAGGCGACCGGATGGGTTTTGTCACAATCGAGGACCTGACCGGATCTGTGGAGATCACAGTATTTTCCGACATCTACGCAATCGCTTCATCATTGCTGAAATCCGATGAACCGCTGCTGGTCATCGGCAAGCTGGAAAAAGGGGAAAAGGGGTGCAAGGTACTGATCATGAAAGGGGGCGAGGAGAATAACGGCAGGAAGTTCCAGCGTGATCGAGGACCGGCGGGGGATATCAAGCTGCTCGCCGAGGCGCGCGCCCAGACGACCAAAAAAGTGTCCTTTATCCTGCGCATGAACGATATTCCGCCGGAGCAGATTACCCTTCTCAAAGAGGTAATCGAGCGGCACCCCGGAACTGTGCCGGCGTGTCTCCAGTTCCAGATGCCGGGGAGAAGCCGCGCCACCATGCCGCTGACTGCAGCAATGAACGTAGCGGCCAGTGATGATTTAAGGCTGGATGTGGAGCGACTGTTAGGGTATAATGCCGCCTCTTTTGAATAAAAAAAGCACTATCCACCACAGAGTCACAGAGAACACAGAGAAAGAGCATAGCGTAAATGTTTCTAATACTTTCTTTTTGGTATTGTAGTCCTCTGTGCTCTCAGTGACTCTGTGGTAAACCGTTTTTAAATTATTTTGACTGGAGACACGTAATGGCTACCCCGTTTTATCTTGAATTTGAAAAGCCTATCGTCGAGTTGGAAAAGAAAATCGAGGAACTTACTGCGTTGGCAGGAGGCGGCTTGAACATCGGCACTGATGTGACCGCCCTTGAAGGGCGTGTGGAGGAGATGCGGGCGGATATCTTTGCCAACCTCTCCCGCTGGCAGACCGCACAGGTAGCCCGTCATATCAACCGTCCCTTTACCCAGGACTATATCAATCTCATGCTCACCGAGTTTGTCGAACTTCATGGCGACCGGAACTTTGGCGATGATCACGCCATAGTTGGCGGCCTCGCCCGCTTCGAAGGCCAGCCGGTCATGGTTATCGGCCACCAGAAGGGGCGCGATACCAAGGAGAAGGTCTACCGCAATTTCGGCATGCCAAATCCGGAAGGCTACCGCAAGGCGCTCCGTCTTATGCAGATGGCGGAACAGTTCAAGCTGCCGATCATCACCTTTGTTGACACCCCCGGCGCCTATCCTGGCATTGGCGCGGAAGAGCGCGGTCAGGCCGAGGCCATCGCCCGTAATCTGCGTGAAATGGCGAGCCTGCGCACCCCCATCATCGTCTGCATCACCGGTGAAGGTGGCTCCGGCGGAGCTCTGGCCATTGCGGTCGGAGACCGGATCCTGATGCTGGAACATTCCGTGTATGCCGTTATCTCCCCCGAAGGGTGCGCTGCCATCCTTTGGTCGGACGGCACGAAAGGCGCCCAGGCTGCAGAAGCGCTTAAGCCGACAGCGAAGGACATTATCAAACTCGGCGTCATCGACGAGATCATCAAAGAACCGGTCGGCGGTGCCCACCGTGACCACGAACTCACAGCAAGAAACATGAAAGAGGCGATAGCCCGCAACCTGGCAGAACTGAACAAGCTCTCTGGCGATGAACTCGTGGAAGGTCGCTATAATAAATTCAGAGCTATGACGCGGATTGCTGAGTAAATACAGGTACCTGCTTACCGGGTGAAGGAACCAAAATGCTCGAACGACTGCAAAAAATAATATCTGCTGCCGGAATCACCTCACGAAGGGCATCTGAAGCACTGATTACGAACGGACAGGTTGCCGTTAACGGCGTAGTTGTCACCGAACTGGGGAGCAAAGCCGATCCGTCAACAGACACCATCACCGTGGATGGAAAAGCCCTCAAAATAAATGCTCAGCGTATCTACATTCTGCTCAATAAGCCGCCCGGATATATCACCGCACTGAAAGACGGACAGGGACGTCCGCTGGTTACCGACCTGCTGAAAGATGTGCCTGATCGAGTCTATCCGGTGGGACGACTTGATTACAACACCGAGGGCCTGCTACTTCTGACCAATGACGGAGAATGGGCCAATCGCCTGATGCATCCCCGTCATGAAATTGAGAAGGAGTATCATGTCAGGGTACGCGGCAAAGTAATCGATCAACAGTTGAAACGAATGGCTGAAGGGGTCGAACTGGAGGACGGCATGACCGCACCGGCCGTTGTTAACCTGGTGAAGAGCGGAGAGCAGAACGATTGGATATCAGTTGCAATTCATGAGGGACGCAATCGTCAGGTGCGAAGAATGTGCGAAGCGGTCAGCCTGTCGGTAGTCCGCCTCAAACGGATTCGTTACGGCACCCTTGACCTCGGCACGGTAAGATCAGGGCACTTTCGCTATCTCACCGAAACTGAAGTACGCGCATTGTCCGGTGAACCCGCCCGCCCGCCATCTACATCGAAACCAACATCTACAGCGAAACCAACATCTGCAGCAAATCAAAAACACGAAGTACGCAAAAAATCAACCAGGCCGGAACAATTAGGAGGAAACATAAGTGGAAGAAGGAAATAGTAGAAGGTCCGGTTTTATCGAGCGATTCAGCCGCCTTATGACCGGACGTAAAAGGACAACCGAACAGGATATCAACGCTTTTATTGAAGCGTCAGAAGAAGGGGGTCTGGTTAACGAAGAAGAGTGCGAGATGATCCGCTCCATTTTTTCTCTCGGCACTACAATCGTGCGGGAAGTCATGGTAACCCGGACTGAAATGGCCTGCGTTACCGTTGACGCCACTGTACGGGAACTGCTCGACACCATTATCGCCTGCGGCCACTCCCGGATTCCGGTGTATGAAGATTCAATCGACAATATAATCGGCCTGCTCTATGCGAAAGATCTCCTCAAACAGTGGGGAGCCGATGAAAACAGCCTCTCAGTTCGCTCTATCATGCGCCCTCCCTATTTTATTCCGGAATCAAAAAACCTGGAGCAACTACTGCAGGAGTTTAAAAGCAAACGCGTTCACCTGGCGATTGTCATTGATGAATATGGCGGTACGTCCGGACTGATAACGATTGAAGACCTGCTGGAAGAGATTGTGGGGGATATTCAGGACGAACATGATCGCGAAGAGTCGCTGCTGACCGTTAATCCCGACGGCAGTGTCACCGCTGACGGTCGCTTGCCTGTCGAAGAACTTGAGGAACATTTTAATATTGAGATAGAGCGCGACAACTTCGACTCCGTCGGAGGGCTCGCCTTCCACCTGACCGGAAAAATTCCGGCGGTCGGTGATTCTTTTGAAGGTGCCGGGCTGCACATAAAAATTGTTGATGCCGACCTTCGACGGGTAAAAAAAGTCGCTATCAGCCGCATCAGCGGCACTCCTGCAGAAAACCCGGGGCGTGAGTGAACGTTCCGGTTTCTTTCTCAGCACTAGTGCAGTTATTCGACCGTCGGGGATGCCTGGCAATCGCCAGCGGCATCCTGATTGCCCTCTCCTTCCCGAACCCCGGCCTCTCTTTTCTGGCCTGGGTTGCCCTGATCCCCCTGCTGATCGCCATGGAAGGGTGTACTCCGCCAGTTGCATTCCGCATCGGCCTGACCTGCGGCATTACCGGCTATGCCTTCATCCTCTACTGGCTTAACATTGTATTTGTCCGCTATGGCCACCTCCCCTGGTCAGTCAGTATCCCTGTCTATCTGCTGCTGGTCCTCTGGCTGGCAATGTTTTATGGTCTGAGCACCTTCATTGCCCGGCTCGGAGAACTGGTCGGCATCAAAGCCGCCTTTACCCTTCCGGTAGCCTGGGTAGCCTTCGATTTCATCCGCTCATTCCTGTTTTCCGGCTTTGCCTGGGCTATGCTTGGTCACTCACAATTCCGCACTCTGCCGCTGATCCAGATTGCCGATCTCGCCGGTGTCTACGGCATCACCCTGTTGATTGTGCTGGCTAATATTGTTCTGCATCGCGCGCTGCGGGCGGTTTCCGGCGCCGGCGTCCCCTACCCGGTAAAAAGTGCCGTTATTCTGCTGATCCTTCTCTGTGCAACACTATTTTATGGCTTTGACCGTTTAAACGAAACGGAAACTGATCAGGGGAAACCGCTGCGGATCGCCCTGATCCAGGGAAATATCCCGCAGGATGTCAAATGGAGTCCGGAGTTTCGCGAGCTGACGGTGGACACCTACGAGCGTCTCACCCGCGAAGCATCGAAGGGGGGTGTCGATCTGATTGTCTGGCCTGAAAGTGCCGTGCCGTTTTTCTTTCAGGACGAACCGCTCCAGGCGGAACGGATCAGAGGTCTGGCACGAGAGTTGAACGCCTGTTTACTATTCGGCAGCCCGGCCCATGAACTCCGCAACGGTAAAAGTACGTTCCTTAACAGCGCGTTCTTGATCTCCCCCCAAGGCGAGACGCTTGGACGTGCCGATAAACTTCATCTGGTGCCACTAGGTGAATACATACCACTCGGGCGTTTCCTGACCTTCATTAATAAGCTCGTTGTCGGAATTGGTGATTTTTCTCCCGGCGAGAGAGCGGTCCCTCTGAATATGGGGAGCACAAAACTCGGGATTCAGGTCTGTTACGAAGTGATCTTTCCGGAATTAGCCCGCCAATACGTCCAGGCTGGTGCCCGCGTCCTGGTGGCTATAACCAACGATGCCTGGTTTGGGCGTTCTTCGGCCCCCTATCAACACCTGGCCATCTCGACCTTCCGGGCAATCGAGACCCGCACGCCGCTGATTCGTGCAGCAAACACCGGAGTAACCGCAATTGTTGACCACAACGGCCATATCAGCACCATGACCAGCCTGTTTGTAGAAGCGTATCGCACCGGCGAAATTAAACCGGGGAGCGGTGAATCACTCTACCTCACAATAGGGGACGCACCTGCCTGGCTCTGCGTATTTCTGACCGCGGGGATAGCGATGTTCGCCTGGTTCAAACGAAAAAAAACTAAGGAGTAAACCATGTACCGAGAAGAAATAGCTAAAATGAATGATTGTGAAGAGCGGATCGCCAAGCTTCGGGGGGCGCTTTGACGTAGATGCCAAACGTGAATCGATCATGGAGATTGAATCAATCATGGCCGTTCCCGGATTCTGGGATGACACCAAAAAGTCTCAGGAACTGATAAAAAAACGGACCACACTGGAAAAAGTTGTGCAGATGTGGGATGGGTTGGTACGCCAACTGGAAGATGTTCGCTTGATGATTGAACTGGGTGAAGAAGCGCAAGACGCCGAGACTCTTACGGAGGTCGGCACCATGGCCAACCGCCTGACAGAGGAAGTGGCTGCCGCCGAATTCCAGCGCATGCTCTCCGGTCCCCACGACCGCAATTCATGCTTCATCACCATAAATCCGGGAGCAGGGGGCACCGAATCCCAGGATTGGGCTGAAATGATCCTGCGCATGTACCTGCGCTACTGCGAGAAGAAAGGGTGGAAAACCGTTATTACCGAATATCTGGCCGGAGATGAAGCCGGACTTAAATCAGCTACGTTCAACGTCAGCGGCGAATATGCCTACGGCTACCTGAGGGCGGAAGCCGGTATCCATCGCTTGGTACGCATCTCGCCATTTGACAGCAATGCCCGCCGCCACACATCATTTGCCTCGATGTACGCCTTTCCTGAAATTGAAGAGGAGGATATTGAGATCAAAATCAGCGACAGCGATCTGAAGGTGGACACCTTCCGCTCCGGCGGTGCCGGTGGCCAGCATGTCAATACGACCGACTCGGCTGTCCGCATTACCCATATTCCTTCCGGCATCATAGTCGCCTGCCAGTCTGAACGGAGTCAGATTTCAAACAGGGGCACCGCCATGAAAGTGCTGCGGGCAAAGCTGTACGAGCGTGAAGTTGAAGATCGCAAGGACAAGGCGTCTGAAATCGCCGCCGAGAAGAAGGAGATCGGCTGGGGAAGCCAGATTCGTTCCTACGTGCTGCATCCGTACAAGATGGTGAAAGATTTACGAACTGGCGTAGAATCGGGCAATCCGGACTCCGTCCTGGATGGCAATCTGGAAGAATTTGTAGTGGCGTACCTGATGGGAGTCAGGCGTAACGTCGGTGATGTTGAATAGGAACCGGATCTATGAAAAAACACCCGACAATTACTACGGAAATCGGCAGATACTTCCTGACAGACCGAATCAGGGAAGAGGTTAATTTCTGGACTACTGAACAATCAAGCGGCGGGCAACCACCTCCGCTTCAAAAACCGGTGCCGCCCGGCAGCAGAGTAATCAAGCTGCCGGATCAGGAAACATGGACAATCCCGCAGTGTGACCTGCAGAGTGCTATTGCCAACCGCGAGAGCCATCGACGCTTCACGGCCGAGTCACTGTCTCTGGATGAACTGGCCTTTCTCCTCTGGGCTACCCAGGGCGTGCGGCACGTTATTCATGAAGCGGCTGTATTGCGCACGGTTCCTTCCGCAGGAAACCGGCATCCGTTTGAAACGTATCTCGCGGTAACACATGTGGATGGGCTTGATTGCGGTATCTACCGGTACCTGCCGGTTACGCATGCCCTGGTCTATGAGCGGGAGGTTAACAATCTATCTGCGCATCTTACAGCGGCAACCCGTGGCCAGAGTTTTACCGGACGGGCCGCGGTCACCTTCATCTGGACAGTCATACCGGCCCGCACTGAATGGCGTTACGCCGAGGCTTCCTACAAAGTAATTGCACTTGATGCCGGCCATGTCTGCCAGAATCTCTATCTGGCATGCCAGGCCATTGCAGCTGGAACCTGCGCAATCGCTGCGTATGATCAGAATCTGGCCGATGCCCTTCTGGGAGTTGATGGGGATGATGAGTTTACCGTGTATATTGCACCGGTTGGAAAGGTGTGATTATCTGTATCTCCATCGAAAGCAGATCAATAATCAGCTGCCGCCCCTGCAGAGAAACCCCTTGACCCAGCAGCAGTTTACAGACCTCTGCGACTTCTATGCTTGCCACGACCGCAGGAGTGAAGGACGGATTCCCCAGCTTTTGCTCAACCCCCTTACCGGACTTCCAGGAGCGGTAGATAGTTTGCAGCGTGGCATCACCCGGTAACTGGGTAGTTACCTGGCCAAACCATCCGGCAATGGCGCCATGAACCAGCGGAATATTCAGTGCGGTGCAGAGTTCAGCTAATTCCAAGCGGACCTGTATTGAATCGAGGGCATCCACGACTATCTGACACCCTTTGAGCAGTTCTGGACCGTTGGTTGGCGAAAATGCTTCCTGAATCGGCACCAGAGTTACCGCAGGATTAATTTCACTGACTCTTGTAGCGGCAGCCTCTACCTTGGCTCTCCCGAGATTGGCCGGGCTGCTGAACAGCTGCCGGTTCAGGTTATGCTCTTCGAACAGATCCGGATCGATAACAACAATCCTGCCAACGCCAAGTCGGGCCAGTTCTTCAACGACATAGCCACCAAGCCCGCCACAACCGATCACGGCAACAGAACTACTGAAGAGGGTTAACTGGTCACTGACAGAAATCGCCTGGCGATTGCGCTGATAGCGTGTGGGTAAAATCCCCTGCTTCAAGGCAACCCCTTCAACCGTGGCCACGCTTACACTAAAAGATTCGGCGGCCTCAAGCTGATGGGCCCAGGAGAAAAGCTGACCGTCAGAATGATCTCGTACATAAATAGACAGCGTGTCCATCTCATCCCCCGCCAAGGAGCGGAAAGAGCGCCAGAATATCGCCTTCGACAAGCAGGCGGTCCAGTTTGACATGCCGGTTGTTGATCATCATTATCCCTAACTCGGATTGCGGCAGTTTCAGGCTGTCAGCCACATCGGCCACGGTGGTTCCCGCAGGATAATCCCCGGTTTCAATATCGAAACGACCGGCACGAAATGATGCGAACAGTTTGACGGTTATGTTCATAGTGGTACTCCCTCAAAAGTTGCCGAAAGAAGAATCCTGCCGCTACTACCCTGCACCGCAGGTAATGCCTGAGCAGGAAGAGTGCAGAGAAGCTCATTGTATTCATCCTGCTCCAGAATCACCCCCCGCGCCAGGATAGTCGGGCCAAGTTCTGTTAGCAACAGATTAAACAGTTTCAGACGGATAGTCCCGGATTCATCAGTAGTTTTTCCATTATCAGCTGCGTGACTTATCCCCTGGCGAAGTGCGGCGTAGAAACCGCCACGCCTCATGGTGGCACCGACAAGCCCCGGCATGGCCGCGGACAGGGTTACCCGTGAACCCTCCTGCATGATGGTGCGGTCAAGATCATCCACGGGGCTGTTATTGAAAAAAATGGTGGTTACCCGGTCAGTTACGTAGTCGGCGGGGATTGCAAGCTGGTCGACGAGCAGGCTTTTGAGCGTACATCCGACAATGGCGGGAATCGCTACTCCCTTTTGGAACAAAGGGAAAAAGGCGCTCAGCTGGTCATCCGTCAACCGTAACGCCACTGTCTGAATTTTAGCTGAAGCGGGTGACTGGTCAGATCTCGTCTGTTTCACAGGTGACTCCAAAAATGCAATCGCCCCCAACCTTCCGAAACAGGAGGGTTGGGGGCGGTAAGGTTTCAAGCACTACCAGTTAAACAAGTCGTCCAGTTCCTCATCCTTCATCATGAAGGTCTGGTTGTGAGGCGCGATCGGCTCATCGTAGAAAAAGCGCGGCAGCCTGTCGTGATGTTTGGTGAAGCCTGCCCGGGCGTTAAAATCACGCTCGGCGGAAAGGACGCGTTTGCCGAGAGCGACCACATCGTCACCGGTCATGGTGATGCCATGGAAAGAACCGAGCATGTCGAGCAGCGCCTGGAAGGTTTCCGGCTGATCAAGAATAGCGAAGGCAATGAACAGACACATGCCGGTGGAGTCAATCGCTGCGGTGGCAATCTGCAGATTGCGGGACAACTCGATCTGCCCTTCTGTTTTAAGCGGATCAACATCGCCGCCGACCTTGAGGATGTTGGTGGCAATGGCGTAACCCATCGTGTGGTCAGCACCCTGCGTGGATGTGGCATACGTGACGCCGATTCCCTGAATGGCGCGCGGGTCGTACGCAGGCAGCGCCTGATCCTTGACAACCGGCACACGCTCGACACCGTAAACCTTACCGGTTACAGCGGCTCCGGCACCCAGAATACGACCAAGCGGCGTCCCCTTGCCAACCTCTTCCAACAGCCTGATGGCTCCTTCACGATCACCGAATTCAATAACGCCGGCATCCATGGCAACACCAATGGTAACACCCATTTCAATAGTATCAACGCCGATATTGTCATCCATGTAGTCAAGACGGGCGATGGTATCGAGGTCATCGATACCGCAGTGGCCGCCGTGTGACCAGACGGTTTCATATTCGGGCTGTTTGGTGACGTAGTTGCCGTCTTTATCATTGAAAATACCGGAACACTGAATGACGCAACCGCGATGGCAGCCGTGGGTGGCGGAACCGCCACGTTTGATTTCCAGTTCGGCCTGAGCTTCACCGCTGATCTTGGAGGAACCTTCGAAAATACCTGTTTTGAAGTTGTTGGTCGGATAGCCGCCGGCTTCGTTCAAAACATTCGTCAAAACGTTAGTGCCGTATGCCGGCAGACCTTCGCCGGTTACCGGGTGTTTACGCAGTCCCTCAACGAATTTGCGGTTGGCATCACGATACGCTTCAGGATTTTTTGCCGGACGCATTGTTACGCCGGCATCGTTAATGATGATCGCCTTGACACGTTTGGCACCCATGACAGCCCCGACTCCGCCACGACCACAGTGCCGGGTCGGACGCAATTCAGGGTCGGTGCAGGCGATGGAAGCTGACAACATCTTGCGTTCGCCGGCAGAACCGATGGTCATGTAGGCCACTTTGTCGCCATACTCCGTACGCAGTTTCGCAACCAACGGGTAGTTGTCCATCATTTTCAGGCTGTTATCGACGATAACGTTGATGCCGTCCTTGGTAATAACAATTTTGTAGAGATCGTCACCTTCCGGCTTACCTTCGAGGATAACCGCGGCATAGCCGAGTCTGGCCAGAACCTGGGCCGCCTGACCACCGGCGTTTGACTCCTTGATGGTGCCGGTCAATGGACTTTTACAGCCGACAGACAGACGCCCGGTCATGGAACCGACCGTGCCGCTGAGCATACCGGGGGAGATAACCAGTTTGTTTTCCGCACCCAGTGCGTGGGCGAGTGGATGAACTTCAGCAGCAACGACGAGAGATGTCATTGCCCTGCCGCCGAGGCCAGCATAGTCGCCGAGTCCGGCAACTGTCACCTTCGGGCCGCCTGCGGCCCCCATGTCAATCCGTGCAATCTTGTCCATATCTGTTCTCCTTTCCCTTATTCTGTGCGTTGCACAGATGAAATTCTCCTTTTCAAAGGAAGGCTGCACCGTTTCCCGCGCAACCCAATGGCCTGTCGCCGTAGGAATTCCTGTAGGCGGTCAGGCTCGGAGTTAAATTAGCATAGCCTTAGACAGTCTGCTCTATTTGTTGGAAAATTTCAATACGATAACTACTGAAACATCTGCGTCTCAAACAGCCCCAGAAAACACCCGCTCCGTAGGCTAACTGCTCCAGAAGGTAGATGCCGGTGAACGTGTGAAACGACAGCTTCGGTTTCTTTACTGCATAGTCAACGCCAGCTGCAGAGACTAGAACAGCACCGAACAGTATCCAGAGAACCGGCACAAACAGGGATAGCACAATCAGGGCATTCGAGTAGTAGCGCACCAGATGATAGCTCAGGTAGTACACAAGGCTTCCGAGTGAACGGAGTCGTCCTGCAGCAATCGCAATCATACCGAGAGGAAGCCCCTGTTTACCGGCCCGCAGTCGCACAGCGGCAGCATCTAGCAGCAGGAGTCCACACGCCGGCAGCAGCGCCCACCATCCGACAAAAAACGTCATCAAACAGAGTATGAGTATGGCTGCCAACAGCGGAGGAATAACCATGCGCTTGTGGCGAGCGGGGTGGAGAATCTGCAATATCCCTTCCGATGTGCCGTAGTCAAAGCGCCGGGACATGAAGGAGCGGATTGAGCTGCGGTGTTCGTGAAGGATATTTCCGAGCGGAAGATAGCAGATACTGAAGTGCCTGTCCCGCAGACGCCAGGTCAAATCGACATCCTCACCGACATGCATGCTGTCATCGAAGCCTCCAACGCCCTTGAATGCGCTTTGCCGCACCAGCAGATTGCAGCTGGGAAGATAAAAGGTATCACTGCCGCTGTTTCCAACCCGCTCACGGGAACTAATTGAAAGGCTTGACATGACCGCCTCATAGCGATCAACGGCAGATTCGGTACACATTCCGTCAACCTGGCCTCCGACCGCCGCCATGGAGGATTCGTTAAAAGCCGGGATCAGTTGGCAGAGCCAATCAGGAGAGGCGCTGCAATCGGAATCGATAAAAGCAAGTATTTCACCTTCGGCGGCAGAGGCGCCCACATTACGCGCCGCCGCCGGGCCCCGCCCTACCCCGCCTGAAGGCACCAGCAGAGCGCCGAACTCACGGGCAACATCAGGAGAATCGTCACTGCTGCCGTCATCGACGACAATGATCTGCAGTTTCTCGTGAGGATAGGTGAGCTGCGAGAGCGAAGTCAGGCAGCGCCGCAGCTCATCAGCCCGGTTCATAACCGGGATAATAATACTCACTTCTGGGAGCGACGCAGACTGTTCCGGAGCGATTCGCACCCGTTCAGCGAAACCTTTTGCCGTCAACTGTTCCATCACGCCGCGTTCCGACTCGGCTGCGGTTATCACTCTTCCGTCAATTCCCCGCCCGACAAGATCCGCCAGAGAGCGGTTGAGGCGGAGTGTGTAGAGCGGTTTTTTCGACACGAGAAAATATTCCCCGTCCCGATTCACCATCTCCACAGTATGCCTCAGACGATAGTTCATGGCGTTGCATCCGCTGTTAATCCTTCTTCGCGGAAAATCCGCAGGAGGGCAGTCGCCGTATCATCGGCAGAAAGATGGTTCAGTT
>CAJAFV010000015.1 GCA_903939115.1 uncultured Geobacteraceae bacterium | reverse complement strand
ACCCTGACCGGCTTCCCCAATGAATATTCGCAGGTGCTCCTCAATCTGCTGGCCAATGCCAGGGATGCCATCAAGGAGTCCGCTGTTCCGGAAGGGAGAATTACCATTCGCCTCTATCTGCAGGATGGTCAGGGCATTGTTTCCGTCAGCGATAATGGCGGCGGCATCGACAGCGCGGTAATTGACAAGATTTTTGAACCCTACTTCTCGACAAAGGAGATGGGTACTGGCATCGGCCTGTACATGTCAAAAATGATCGTCGAACGGAGCATGAACGGCACTATTTCAGCACACAATATCGTAGGTGGCACCGAATTCATCATCGTGTCGCCAGTGGAGGGTACCTTACCATGAAGAACACCCAGATGCCGGACCAGGAATATCTGCGCACATTAACCGTCCTATACGTAGAGGACGATGCCGATACCAGCGGGCCGTTCGCCGAATTTTTGCGGCGACCGGTCGGCACGCTGATAGTTGCCGCCAATGGCGAGGAAGGTTTTGATGCCTTTCTTCAACATTCACCGGATATTGTTATCACCGACATCCTTATGCCGGTCATGGATGGCCTGACCATGGCGGCCAAAATCAGGGAGGTCAACAAGACGGTACCCATTATCGTCGTGACGGCCTTTGAACAGACCAATTACCTGATACGCGCTGTTGACATCGGGGTTGACAGATATGTCACCAAACCGGTTAACAGCCAGCTGCTCCTCGAAGCCCTGTTAAAAACAGCCCATATTTTGCGCGCCGAAGAGCAGTTGAATCTCAAGCAGGAGTGGGAGATTCAGGAAGTGCAGATGATTAATCAGAGGCTTCACGACCAGCTCCGCATCATTTCTGAATTGTCACCCGCCGGGATCATTCTTGGAGACCCGCGAGGCTTCATTACCTTTGTCAACCGGCACATGGAAGTGCTGCTCGGATATTCGGAAGAGGAGCTGACCGGCACTGACTACCTTGAGTACGTTCATCATGACGAATTAGGGGCAATCATGGAAAAGCAGCAGCAGCTCCTGGCCGGCACAATTCGCTCGATTGATGATGAACGCAGCTTTGTCCGGAAAGATGGTACGGTTTTCCGTGGCCATATAGCAGTGAGCCTCTTCGAGGCCAAATCATCAAGCCAGAATGGCCTGGTCTGCCTTATTACCGATGTAAGCAAATAATTATCCTCTGATAAAAAAGGAGCTTCCCGTGAACATCAACAGACTGGATCAAAATTTTCTTAAGACCCTCACCGTACTGTATGTCGAAGATGACACCGATACCCGCGAGCAGTTTAGCGAATTCCTGCGCCGTCCGGTCGGCACCCTGATAACCGCTGCCAACGGGGTGGAAGGTTTGGAGGCGTTTAAAAAGCATCTGCCGGATATTGTGGTGACCGACATTCTCATGCCGCAGATGGATGGCTTGACGATGGCATACGAAATTCGCGGCATTGTGCCGTCAGTACCGATTATTGTCATAACGGCCTTTGAACAGACCGACTATCTGCTGCGGGCGGTCAATATCGGCATTGATAAATACGTCACCAAGCCGGTCAACAGCTATCTGATGTTCGAGTGCCTGCTGGAGTGCGTCCATCGCCTCAGAGCTGAGGAGCAGCTCAAACTTCAGCATCAGAGGGAAATCGGGGAGGTTTGGTCGAAACATAACAAAATAGTAGCCGGCCTCGCAGGCGGTATTGCCCATGACTATAACAATATGATTCAGGCAGTCCTCGGCTATGCCTTTCTGGCCAAAAGCGGACCTGACAGAGGAGCTGTCCATTACCTTGACAAGATCGAGCAATGCTCCGATGACGCGAAAAAGCTTGGCCAGATGCTGAGAATTCTTGGCGAGGATTACGGCGAAAATATGCAGCGTGGGCAACTGATGCCGCTTATCCAGCTCTATACCAAGAATATCCTCTTTAACACCAACATCGCCTTGACTGTTGATTATCCCGATGACATTCCCGACGTCAGTTTTTTTGAACACCAGATGGAACTCGTTTTTTCGAACCTGGCGACCAATGCGGTCGAGGCGATGCCGACGGGAGGAACGCTGCATCTGGCGGCGCGGAATAGTACTGTCACCGAGGAGGACGCATTACCGCTGGTACCGGGCAATTATCTGCATATCACGCTGACCGACAGCGGCAGCGGCATCGCCCCGGAAGTCCTGCCGCACATCTTTGATCCCTATTTCAGCACCAAACAGAGAGCCGGGCAGAAAGGGATGGGCTTGAGTCTGGCGCTCTGCCACACCATCATTATGCGACAGGGGGGGATCATCACCGCTGAATCCTCACCCGGAAACGGCGCTACGTTCCATATCTGGCTGCCGGCAGCCAAATAGCTCAATTCGGTATACGCAATAGCCAACAAAGCATTACCTGCTATACGGGAGACAATAGCAATGGGACAATCTGCACCGTACTTTATCGGAAAAATTCTGCTTGATACCGGGTTTCTGAATCAGCACCACCTTGACACTGCTCTGGCGGAACAGAAGCAGAGCGAAGAACTTTTGTGTCAGGTGCTGATCAGGAAGGGGGTACTGAAAGATATCGATATAAAAGTGCCCCTGATGCTGCAGCAGCACCTGGGGAGCATTGAAAGCGCACTGCAGCTCGCGGCTGGTGAACGGCAAACACTCGGGGATTTACTTGTCCAGTCAGGTCATATCTCCGGCGCACAGCTTGATCAGGCGCTTAGCGAACAGCGGCAGAGCGGGGAACTGCTGGGCGAGGTATTCAGACGCCTCGGCATGCTCAATGAGCAGCAATTAAATGCGATACTTACCTTTCAGCGCAATCAGGGTGATGCCGGGCGCAATTCCCCCCTCAGACTGGGCGAACTACTGGTTACGACAGGAAAAATCAGTCGTGATCACCTGAAGGATGCCCTTCGCAAACAGAAAATATCCGCCAGGAATATTGGCGAGATACTGATAGAGGAGGGCTATGCCCGCCCGGGCTGTATCGCACACTGTGCCCGGTATCAGAAGGCATTGCTCGGCACGGTGCTGTCGGCGGTCATATCCCTCGGTATGGCGGCAGAAAGCTATGCCGGTGAAATGTGCACTTTTTCACAACAGCTCCAAAGTCCACCGATGAAAGCACAGTTTATTGCCAAAATTGCGTCAGCGGTCGGCACCATGATGAGCTCCGGGGTATCCGGGGTATCTGATCAACTGGTCGCAACCGGGGTCGGGGTGGCTCTGACGATCGGAAGTCTGGTGGCATATAACAGTCAAACTGAAGACACGGTCCTGTCTGATGCCGCCGTCGGCATAACAGCGCCGGCCTACTCCGCCAAAGGGGGAGGCACATTTAAAACGCAGGGTATCGATTCGCTGAGCAAAGATTGTCTGGCATGCCACGACGGCGTTGCCGCATCCGGTATCGACGTCGATTACAAAAATACGCCAGGCCAGCCGGCCAATCATTATGACGGCAAAAAGCAGCATCCCATCGGTATGAACTACGCTGCGTACGTAGCTATGGGGTCTCGTAATTACAAACCTGTTTCCGAATATTCTTCAAAGATGGTTTTTGTCGACGGCAAGGTAGGATGCCTGACGTGTCATAATCCGCTGAATCCTGAAGAAAAACATTTGGTAATGAGTGATCAGGGGAGCGCACTCTGCCTGTCATGCCATAACAAATAACCTAAAACCCATACGGAGAGCAGCATGATTGAAACCATCGAATTACAGCAGTACCTGAAGAGCCTCACCGTGTTATACGTTGAAGATGAAGGGACCTCCCGCGAACTGTGCGCTGAGTTCCTGAACCGTCTCGTCGCGGTCCTGATTACCGCCCATAACGGTGCCGAAGGCCTTATCGCGTATCGTCAGCACAAACCGGATATCATCATTTCCGACATTCGTATGCCGGTCATGGACGGGTTGACCATGCTGCAGGAAATCCGCAGCGTTGATCAGGAGGTTCCCGTTATTATCCTGTCCGCCTTTGAGACCCCTGAATACATCAAACGCAGTATAGATCTCAATGTGAACGAATATGTGTACAAGCCGGCAAACATCAACAATTTCACGGCATCATTACTCAAGTGTGCGCGGGGTCTCTATGACATTGCCGAAAAGAAAAGCCTTCTGGCAGAACTTGTCGTTGCCAAAGAGCAGGCTGAAACGGCCAATCGAGCCAAGAGCGACTTCCTGGCCATCATGAGCCACGAAATCCGCACCCCGATGAACGCGATGATCGGTATGACCGGGCCGCAGCTGGAAAAATGGCTTATACACGAAACGGAACTTGAGGCAAAGATTACTGAGGAACTGCCGCTGTTCGATGAGGCGGAGATGCTGGTCCGGCTCGACAACGACCGGGATTTGTTACGGATGATTCTGGATATGTCGTTACAGGATCTACCGGCACGGCTGGAAAAGTTTCGTGAACAGCACATTGGAGACGATATGAAAGCCCTCCTTGTTCAGGTCCACACGTTGAAAGGGGTAGCGGCCAACATAAGTGCCCGGGCGCTGTGGGATATCTGCATCAAGTTTGAAGCAGTTGCAAAAAAAGGTGAGCTGGAACCGGCACAGATACTGTTATCCGAGCTGGAACTGACGCTGGAGCGGACGATTGAGGCTTTCGGAACGTATTAAATATTAGTTAACCATTAATAAAAAAGTAGCATCCACCATCAGGAGAGAACTATGTCACGAATTCTGGTAATTGACGACGAGCCGCACCTGCGCACTCTTATACAAAAGTTTCTCCTGCTCGATGACCATGAGGTGGATCTGGCGGAAGACGGTAACAAGGGGTTGAAGCTGATCGAAGGCAACTCCTACGACCTGGTGATTACTGATATCGTCATGCCTGAAAAGGATGGACTCGAAGTCGTCATGGAACTGAAACAGCTCTTCCCGAATATCAGGATTATCGTTATAAGCGGCGGCGGGGAGCGGCTCAATATTCAAGACCTCCTGAAGATGGCCAGGCTTATGGGCGCAGACCGGGTGATGTCGAAACCGCTTGATTTTATAAAACTGCAGAGTGCGGTGCGGGAAGTTCTTGCGATGCAATCGTGACGACCTGTGATGAGATACGGAGTCGTTAGTCCAAAAGGATTCAAACATGAGCAATACCTCACAGGAACGGGAATATCTGAAGAGTCTCACCCTGCTCTACGTTGAAGACGAAGAGCTTACCCGCGAAATATTCAGCGAGTTCCTGTCGCGTCTCGTTGGAGTTCTGATCACCGCACAAAACGGCGCCGAGGGGCTGGAGGCCTATCGGGAGCACAATCCGGATATAATCATCACCGACATCCAGATGCCGGTAATGGACGGTTTGGCCATGATTCGGGAAATCCGCGATCTTGAAAAAATCAAGTCGGTGCCAATATTTGTCATGACCGCCTTTGAGGAGGTTGAATACCTGAAGCGTTCGATCCCGCTTGGTGCGTTCGAATATGTAGTCAAGCCGCTTGACACTGGCACGTTTACTGAATCACTGCTTGCGTGTGCCCGCCACCTGCTCGAAAAGAAAACGCAGCATCAAGCTCAGGACGAGATTGTGGCATCGCGCAATATATATGCCGAGCTTTTTGATTTTGCGCCGGTTGCCTATTTTGTCTTTGATACTCAAGGGGTGATACGGGAAGCAAATCTGAGCGGAGGACAGCTGCTCGGAATAGAGCAGCAACTGCTGGCGGGGCAAACTTTCAGCAGTTTCGTCGTTAATGAAGAAGGCAAGGGGGTTATTGCGCATCACTTCGAAAGTGTCGTACGGAGAGAGGGGATGCAGAAATGTGACATCCGGCTCACCGGTTCTGACGGGACCGTGGTTTTTGGACAACTCCAGAGCGTCCTGGTCGGCTCGGAAAAAAACGGTGGTAAGTATATCCTTTCTTCTGTTGTTGATGGCACGGTTGGAGAACAGTTGAAAAAAGAGATCCAGGGTGCCCTGGAATATGCAGAGAATATCGTTGAAACCGTCCGTGAGCCTCTGGTGGTATTGAATTCAGACTTGAAGATCCTGACCGCCAACCACAGTTTTTACGACACCTTCAAAGTTACTCCCGAAGATACGATCGGCAACTTCATCTACGACGTCGGCAACCGGCAGTGGGACATTCCCGCGCTGCGGATACTCTTTGAGGAGATCCTTCCCAATGAAACCGTGTTTAACGGCTATGAAGTCGAGCATGACTTTCCCGGTATCGGCCGTAAAACCATTCTGCTCAACGGCCGGGAGATTTTCCGGGAAAGCATCGGCTCACGCATTATCCTGCTGGCAATGGAAGACATCACCGAGCGCAAACTGTTGGAAGTGGAAATTCAGGATGCCCGCGAATATGCCGAAAATATTGTCGAAACAGTACGCGAACCGCTGGTGGTACTGAATTCAGACCTGAAAATCCTTACCGCCAACCACAGTTTTTACGACACCTTCAAAGTCACTCCCGAAGATACGATCGGCAACTTCATCTACGACGTTGGCAACCGGCAGTGGGACATTCCCAAGTTGCGGATACTCGTTGAGGAAATCCTCCCGCTGGAAACGGTGATCAATGGTTATGAAGTCGAGCACGATTTCCCCGGTATCGGCCACAAGATAATTCTCCTCAATGCACGGCAGATTTTCCGGGAAAAAATCGGCTCGCACATCATCCTTTTGGCCATGGATGACATCACCACGCGTAAACAGATAGAAGCGGTGCTGAATGAGAACCAGGAGCAGCTTCAGTTTTTCAATGACCAGCTGGAAACCCGGATCGCCGAAGAAGTCGGCAAGAACCGGGAGAAAGATATCCTGCTGCTGCATCAGGACAAGATGTCCTCCATCGGGCAACTTGCCGCCGGAGTAGCCCATGAGATAAACAATCCGATGGCGTTTATCGCCAGCAATCTTGTTACGCTCAAGGGATATGTGGAGTCTCTGAGACGGTACCATGTGCTCATTAATGATCTGCTCAAAAAGAGCGACAGGAACGAAGAGCATCTCATGCTGGAGGAGGCACGGTGCGAGCTGGACATCGCCTTCATCCTTGAGGATATCTCTCCGTTGATTGCGGAGTCATCCGAAGGAGCCACCAGAGTCAAACAGATAGTTCATGACCTGAAGGGCTTTGCCCGTACTGATGACAGCAATTTCGAGCTGGCCGATCTGAACGATTGTGTCCGGAGTACCGTCAACATCGTGCGTAATGAAATAAAGTATGTTGCCGAACTCGACCTGCAGCTGGGAGAAATTCCGCACATCAGCTGTTCCAGCAATCAGTTGAGCCAGGTTATCATCAATCTGCTGGTAAATGCCGCCCACTCTATCAGCAGTCACGGTTCCATCACCGTCACCACGCGCCAGGTCGATGATACCGTGGTGCTGAGCGTCCGGGATACCGGTAAAGGGATGACTGAAGAGGTAAGAAAACGGGTATTCGAGCCATTTTTCACGACCAAAGAGGTTGGCAAGGGGACCGGTTTGGGCCTCAGCATCAGCTACAGCATCATCAAGAAACATGGCGGAGAAATTTTGGTGGAAAGTGAACCGGGAACAGGAACCACCTTCACCGTAACTCTGCCTATCCATGACCGCCAGGACGGCTTGAATGAGTAATCCGCTTGAAGAGACCGGCGACAGTAGTTTCATGTCGCAGTATACCGTTGTCATGGTTGATGACGAGCAGAACATCCTGCAGTCATTGAAGCGCTGCTTCCGCCGTGAACAGTATACGGTTGTCTGCGCAGGGTCGGGCGCCGAAGGGCTGAAGCTGGTAGCGGCAACAACCAACATTGCCGTCATTATTTCTGACCAGCGGATGCCGGAGATGAACGGCAGCGAGTTTTTGACCCGCACCAGGGAACTTGCGCCCAACGCGACCAGAATGCTGCTGACCGGTTATTCCGACATGGAGACTACCGTTGCCGCCATGAATGAGGGGGGGGCTACCCACTACATCGGCAAACCGTGGGAAGATTCGGCGCTGCTGCAAACAGTGCGGGACTGCGTGCGCCACTACCATCTGACGATTGAAAACCGCCGTCAGCAGGAGATTATCAATCAGCAGAATGAAGAGCTGCTGAGCTGGAATCAGAACCTGAAGGATCGCGTGATGGCGCAGACGGTTCAAATCAGGAAACAGATTGATGATCTGCGGGCACTGAACCTCTGCCAGCAGGATACCTTTCATGGCATGGTTGAATCACTGGCGGCACTGGTTGAACTGCGAGTCCAGAAATCACGTCACCACTCCGCTGCCACCGCAGCGTTGTCGGTCGCCATGGCAGAATCGCTCGGCCTGCCCGAGCATGAAAGAGAAACCATCAGGACCGCCGCACTGCTTCACGATATCGGCAAGAATGCCATGTCGGACAGCGCTCTTGCCAGTGATGATGGTTCCTTCTCTGACGAGCAGCTGCTCAAATACCGCGCGCATCCGGTGCTGGGGCAGACTGCGCTTGACTCGATTGTGGCGATGAGACCGGCCGGAGTATTGATTCGGCATCATCATGAGCGCTATGACGGCACCGGTTTCCCCGATGGACTCGCAGGTGATGCGATCCCGATCGGCTCAGCCATTATTGCCCTGGCGGACCTTTGTGACCGGGAGATGTCCCGCCAGGTCGGCAGCAACGGTGTGGAACGCGCCCTGGGAACTATTGCAAAACAGGCCGGAAAAGCTTTTTTACCATCACTGCTTCCTCATCTTACGGCACCTGCCCATGCTCTGTTTGATCACCGCTTTGAGCTGCATGACGAACTGCTTGAACATGAAGTGGCCCCGATAAAACTAACGTCCGGCATGATGCTGACCAGAGATCTCTTCAGCCGTTCCGGACTGTTGCTCCTGCAGGCCTGGACCGAACTCGATGAGGCCAAGGTTATCGCACTGCAGCGTATTTTCACCATTGACCCCATAGGCACTATTCATGTGACCACGCGCCGTAAAGGCTAATCAACCTAAAAGCGGCAATTGAACCGCAAAGGCGCAAAGAACGCGAAGGAAAACAATTAGATAAACGAATTGTGCTCACACCCAAAAGGTGATTGCAAAATATTGAATAACATCTTGATTTCTTTGCGAACTTTGCGTCTTTGCGGTAATGAACTGCTTTTTCTGATAACTCTCGCCCACTGCCGTTCCTAAAACAAACACCCCGGAATCAACCGCACCCGTAGCATCCACATCGAGATAGCGGCAATTGAACCTAAATTTCAAACACCCTTCTGTAAATTTACAGCGACATGGGGAAATAACGTATGGGTATGCCGTGCTATGCCGTAACGGACAATACGGGACAGCTTGAGTCCGGATATTGCGCCTCTGTTTGGCAACAACAAAACAATTTTTAAAGATAAAATAGTGAGTAATTCAAGGTTTTTACAAAACTTTACCTGTTAATTTAAGGAAATAATAAAATCACTTTTACAAGTTGGCGCGGCTTTTGCTCTATCGTAAATATCTAAATTACCCCAGCACCATTTAAGGTGCACACAAAAAAAGGAGAATTATCATGTTAAAAAGAACTGCTGTAGTTGTTGCGTTTGTTGGTCTGATGGCTGGGTTTGCTCATGCTGGATCTGGTGCAGGAACAGGTATTAACGGTTCAATGCACGATATCAACTCTGCAGCCGGTTATACCGGTGATGTTCTGCAACGTAGCTGTGTATTCTGCCATACACCACACAATGCTCAGCCAAATGGTTCAGTACCGGCACCATTATGGAACCACGCACCATCCGGCGTATCCCTTGAACCGTACACCTGGGCAGCACCGGCTAACCTCCCGATCGCATTTGCTTCAGATCCACTGATCGGACCAAGCCGTCTCTGTATGGCCTGCCATGACGGCGTAACAGCTGTTGACTCCCATGGTAATGGCGGCCTCGGCAACTCTACTGCAAGCGGCACAACCTTAATGACATCGCATTACACCGATGGCCTCTCTAACGACGCTAAACGTTTTATCAAAGACCTGACCGTTACTCACCCAATCGGCTTCCTGTACCAGGATGCTCTTAATGAGCGTGGTTCAAACGTAGAAATCGTACCTGCAAGCAACAAGTTCATCACCGGTGCAACTTCTGAACTGCTGGCAGCCGGCTTTGATACTAAAAACCGTACCATTGCCGCCAACGGCAAAAAAATCTCCGACACACTGTATGGTGGTTACATGACTTGTGCTTCCTGCCATGAAGTTCATAACACCAACAACGCCAAGCCTGATGCCGGCCACAACTACAACTACTTCCTGCTTGCAAAAGAAGAAGGTTCTGCAATCTGCCTCTCCTGCCACATCAAGTAATTTGCTCAGTATCCGCTCCCACCGCCGCCAAGGCGGGGGGAGCATAATTTTGAAATCAACGTGTAGATAAACATCTTTTTGAAATTTCGTTACGAGCATATTTACTAACTAAAGGAGTATAAAATGAATAAAAAACTTATCTCAATGGCGCTTTTGGTCTGTTCAATACCAGTTGCTGCTAATGCCTCATGGACATTCAACACATGGGCAAAGAGTGCAGGCGGCACAATCACTTCACGCAATGGCGTTCAGACTTCCGTCAACGGCTCAACCTTCAAGTCATACACAACACATGCAGCATTGACACCGGCAACTGTTGTAACCGCCGCTGCTGGCTATACCATCTCCAGT
Organism: uncultured Geobacteraceae bacterium; assembly: GCA_903939115.1. Lineage (GTDB taxonomy): Bacteria > Desulfobacterota > Desulfuromonadia > Geobacterales > Pseudopelobacteraceae > JACRCG01. Next base: position 33,995 of record CAJAFV010000015.1, on the reverse strand, counting down.
GTTACAGTGAATGGTGTTAGTACTGCCAATCCTGCATCACCTTACACAGCCGGACCGATTTCTGGCGGACTTCTCGCAACAACGGCTCAATCAGTGTATGCATCGTTCAAAGCAGCACTCCTCACTGTAGGCGCAACTACTGATGGAAATGGTTCCGTTTCACCTGCATCAGTTGCTGGTATCTACTACGGCAAAACAGTTTCTCCCCTCGTCTTCACCTTTCAGCCAAAGAGCGGCTATTACCTTAACACCTTAACTGGCGCTACAGGGTTTACTGTAAGTGCTGCAATCCCTGCAGCTGTTAACCAGGCTGTCAAAGTAACGATTCCTGCCGGCACGACACTCACCGGTGCTGTTGCTCTGGCCGGTACTTTTACTACTGCTAACGTTCTTCCACCCAGCGCAGGTGCTAACCAGGCAGTTGCTTTCGGCAAACTTGTAACCCTGACAGGTACTAATGGCCCTGCAGCTTGGACCCAAGTTTCCGGTCCTGCTGTAACACTTACCGGGACAAACCCAGTAACCTTCACATCAGGCTTAGTAAATGCTGACTATGTATTCGCTTACGGCGCCAGTCAAGTCAAAGTGACCACTAACATGGATAATGCCGCACTGACTACCTGTGTTAATTGCCATAACCAAAACGGCATTGGCCAAGCTCAAGCTTCTTACTCTTCTAACCACGTGCAGTATCCTGCAAAAAATAACGTTTACAACGCATGGACTGCTTCAAATCACAAAACAGCCGGCGTTATCTGCTACGACTGCCATAACGGCGCTAACAACGGTGGCCACCCAGGTACTGTTTCTGCCAATACCTGCACACCTTGCCATGGCACTAATACACCATCACTCACAGATGCAAATGCAGCACATGCAGGCGCAACTACAACTGTTGGAGATGGCTGCATCGAATGCCACTCAACTGGCCAGAACGCAGGCGCTGGTTTTGTTCAGGACAACAGCGGTGTCCGTTCAATTACACAGGAATTCGCCAAATGGTCACACCACGTAACTGGTGTTTCTCTTCAGAATGCACACTGCGCAGCCTGTCACCTTGAAGGTAAAGCACAGGGCGGCGTTATCGTAACCGATCCTGCCTACCACATGGCTGACGCCAAGATCCATCTGCGTAACGCTGATACAAACGCTGACATTCAGTGGGATCCTGCTGCACCAAGCTTCAGCAACATGGATAACTTCTGCCTCTCCTGCCATGACGCTAACGGCGCAACAGGTATCGCTGGCATTCAGGCTCTTATGGTAGCTGCTGCAGGTAAAACTGCTTCCGCAACCAACCCATTCGGCGACACCATCTCTAACCAGTATGACCTGCTTGAGCGCCCGGCCGTTGTTGATGCAAAAAGCCAGTTCGCTACAGGCAACCCTTCACACCACGCAGTTCTTGGTAAGAAATACTCAGGTCGTACCCGTGTATCAGGTTCACGTCAGATTGCTGATGTAGCCGCATTCACCAACAATTCCGGTGCAGGTACAGGCGCTGAAAGAGGCGTTACACTGCCAGGCGCACGTTCAACCATCTATGACGCTGGCAAGTTCACTGCAGCTTACACAACATTGGCCGATGCAGCTGGCGAAACCGGCGCACGTAACGGCGGCACAACCCTCGGCGACGACTCCACCCTCCACTGCGGCGATTGCCACACTGTCGGTCAGTATCGTGCTGCTGATGTAAACGTATTACCTTTCAACAAAGCTGTAATTGGTGCTCACGGTTCTGCTAACGAGTACCTCCTCCGTAACAACGTTGGTACTGATGCACGTCATCAGGGCGCCGATGTAACAGGACCTGCAGCAGTCGGCGTTGGCACCAAGCCTTACCTGGTCTGCTTCAACTGCCACGCCTTCGAAACATACGGCTCGATCGGTGCTTCAACCGGCGCAGCTGGCTTCAACCATGCTGGTGAATATGCCAACACAACCCGTTGCAACGGTCCGGACAACACCATCTTCGGCAACATGACCGGCGAAGGTCGTCTCCGTTCGATGAACACTATCACAACTGCCACTGGCGCAACTGGCTACGGCAAACCTGCTGGCGCTCTTTACGGTAACGTGTTTGGTATCCAGTGCAACAACTGCCACAACTCCGGTGTTACTGCCGGCAATATCTTCGGTGGTATCCATGGTTCCGCTGACCAGACCTACACAGACGGTATGGGCAACACAACCAAGCACAACCGCTTTATGCCAGGTTTTGCTAACATCATGTACGTACCTGGTACAAAAGGTGGCGTATCTAATGGTACAGGTACTGCCTTGTACAACAGCTATTCCGGTAACCGTAACGGTACAGGCTCTGGCTTAACAACCGGCCAGACTTTCACAACTCTGCCTTACCGCACTATCGTTCCTGGCATAACTGCTGCAAACATAACACTGAAAGACAATGGTAAGAGTATTGCTAACCAGCCTTCATACGCTACTAGCGCAGCTACTCTTACAAAAGGCTCTTACCAGTTCACAACTGGCGGTACAAGCAACGACCTGAACTGGGAGCAGAAATCGCAGCAGCCAATTGCTGGCGAGTTCGACTACCAGGCAAAATCAATGGGTTGCTACACTCTGTCCAATCAAGCTACTCCGGCCGTTACTACAACCGGTTCACTGCAGCCAAACGGTACTACAACCCAGTCGCATGTAACAGTCGGTATCCAGGCTGGCGCAGCAGGCCCAGACGGCACAAACAATGTGTTTGACAACTGGGGTGGTTGCGATGACCATGGTTCCAATCAGGGTGCTGGTACAGGTACATTCCGTAAAGTACTTCGTAAAACATCCTACTAAGCTTCACTTGTAAACGGAGAGGGGTTCTGCCCCTCTCCACTGAAACACATTGCCGGCGCCCTCAAAAAGCGCCGGTTTTTTTGTATCAGGTGAAAACACGTAACAGCCCTAGGCATTTCGCCATGGGGTATTTTTTTGCCCAAAAAAGGAGAGCACATCATGATCTGGATCATCGTAATCATCGCAAACGTTCTACTGGTAAACTTGGAGCACTGTCGGCAAGGGGCCTTGACACAGAAATAAATATTACAGTTTTTGGGGAGGGCGTTATAGCAAGAGTGGTGCCTACTGCAAACTACTTTGGTATTTAGCTGCTCTATGGTTAGACTTGATAATTGCTTAAAACATGGTACTGTACGCAGTCGTCGGATCACGCCTTTTATAATAAATCCAAGAAGATGTTGCAAAATGAAAAATCTACCAATAAAGGATATGAAGTGAACTCACGTAAATCGTACCTGATAATGTTGGGGCTTTTCGTAGTGACCGTAGCAATCTATATACAAGCTGCTTATTTCCCCTTTTTTGTTCTTGATGATGCTGATTATGTTACAAACAATTCCCACGTTGTATCAGGTCTATCTTTTGACTCAATTACGTGGGCATTTACTGCATTCCATTCGGGCAACTGGCATCCAGTCACCTGGATTTCGCTTATGCTGGACAGCCACCTATTTGGCAATAACCCTGCCGGATTTCATGTTGTCAATGTCGTTCTCCATGCTATTTCCGCTGCATTGTTGATGTTGCTTTTAAACGTTATGACCGGTGCTGTCTGGAGAAGTGCTTTTGTGGCAGCCTGTTTTGCCCTGCATCCGCTTCATGTGGAGTCGGTTGCCTGGGTAGCGGAGCGAAAAGATGTATTGAGTGCCCTGTTCCTGATCCTGACCCTTCTTTGTTACAGCTTTTACGTAACGCGGGGCCGGTTAAGTATGTATGTCTTTTCTGTTATAGCATTTGCATTCGGCTTGATGGCAAAACCGATGCTTGTGTCAACTCCCATCCTGCTGTTGCTTCTTGATTACTGGCCGTTTAGGCGCTTAAGCATACGCCTACCATCCGGTAGCAATGTAAAAGACATGCAACCGCAGGTGAGAAATGGGAGAACCGTACGACAACTGGTTTTAGAGAAAATTCCTTTTGTGTTGCTATCTGCAGGTTCTTCAATAGTGACACTATATGCTCAGCAACCAAGCATATCTAAATTGGCCAATGTACCTTTTCCTGACCGAGTTTCCAATGCATTCTGGACTCTGTTACTGTATATGATCAAGATGGTTTTTCCGATTGATCTGGCGGTTATTTATCCCTTAGTTTCACTGCCGGCGTGGAAAGTCAGTTCTGCTGCCGGCGCGGTATGTGTGCTTTCATTCTTGGTTATAAAATATGCAGATGCGTACAGGTATTATTTTGTTGGCTGGTTCTGGTATCTAATTACGTTGTTACCGGTAATCGGTTTAGTTCAGGTTGGTAAACAGTCGATGGCAGATCGCTATACTTACATCCCATTTATCGGGCTGTTCATCATGGCAAGCTGGGGGGCGACTGAAATCTGTTACTCATCGCCGAAACTGAAAAAAGCGATTAGTGCAGCCGCCGTAGTATTTTTGCTGATGCTGTCGCTGACTACGTGGCGGCAGCTCGGCTACTGGCGGAATAATAAAGACCTCATCAAACACTCACTGGAGGTTACTGAAAATAATCATTTTGCCTATTATAGCCTTGGTCTTGTCTATCAACAGCTTGGAAACAATGAACAGGCCATTAGCGAGTTCAAAAGGTCTATAGATATTGAGCCTCGTGATCCAATAGTTCAGTTCGATCTGGCTTTTCTTTTGGATACTCAGGGAAAAGAATTAGATGCGATTACACATTTTAACGAAGCGATTGCGCTTGATCCCAATTTTGCGCAGGCACATTTTAATCTGGGATTAGTGCTGGGAAAACTCGGGGCAATAAACGAGTCGATTGGTAAATTAAATGATGCAGTCAGAATAGAGCCAAACAATCCTAAGTTTCGCAATAATCTGGGGGTTACTTTGGCCCAGCAGGGGATGCTTGATGAGGCAATTCAGCAATTTAACATTGTCTTACAGCTAAATCCGGGTGATGAAAAAGCGAAGGGCAATTTACAAATAGCTTTACAGCAGAAGAGTTTAAAGTAGTTTAAATAACATTAATTGTTATTTAATTTTTATGAGCTTGATCTCTAACGATAATTAGCCACAATAGGAAGAGGAGGTTCGTCTGTTGGAGACTGGACAAGAAAATCCCATAAAAACATGGTCTCCGCCTTAGTAAATGAGCCTTGAATAATCTAGCAAGTTAAGTTGAGACTAATGGCCTCCTCGGAATTGCTTCAACTCCAGCAAAATAGTATTAACTACATCTCCTCTTAGTCTTCACTCTTATAAAAATCACCGACTGTTATCTCGTCTATTTATTGCAAAGCTTCAACAATAACGGTATGATGCCGCAGTGATAAAAAATATAGTTCAGAAATGGAGTTTGCGCTTATGCCAAAATCAATATTATTGCTTTGCTTTCTGCTGCTTTCCTCTGCACTACCTGCCGCTGCGGATCAGTATGATGAATGCATTAGTGGTTGTTCTCCACCGGTAGCGCCATGCATCGAACAGGCCCGGCTTACTGCTGGCAATGTTCAGGAAGAGCAGGATATGATTGCTGCCTGTAATAAAGGCAAGGCCGATTGTATTCAGGCATGCAAAAGCGCAGAGACGACTCCCATGCCTCCCCCTGAGACAAAGGAAGAGCCGCAAAAGGACCAGACTGACGGAGATTCTAACAAAGATATAAAAACATACGAGTTAAAGTAACTTACATCTGGAAAGAGGCCTTTGGGATCTGGTTCCTGAGTTATAGGATTAAACGTCTCTCCATAGTAGTCCGTGTGAGGCTCAAGCACCAAAAACCGTGTGATGAATCTAATTTAGCTGCTGTTTGCAGAAGACGGGAACGCTGAAAATCAAAGGAAAAGTTGAAAGAGGCCGTAAGTAAATATAATCGAGGGAATGAGATGCAGGACGGTCCCATTTATTGTGATTTGCTGAGCTTGTTTTTCCGAGTTAAAACGACATTCAAGTTATAGTTTGCATCTGCATGGTTGGGATTCAATTTAAGTGCATTTTGGAATGAGATGATCGCCTCATCGAGTTTTCCTTTTTGGGCATACACAGTGCCTAAATTGTAAAGTGCGCTGATATTATAAGGATCTATTTTAAGGACGTCTGTATATTCCAATATTGCGGAGTCAGGATACCCCTTCTGGGCAAACGCAGTTCCTAGGTTGTTGTGGGCATCTACGTAGCTTGGATTTATTCTGAGAGCCTTCTGATATTCAATTATCGCAGCATCTAAGTATCCATTTTTAACAAGCGCTGCTCCCAGGTTGTTATGAATAATTGCGTTATTAACTGTAACGTCAACTGCATGTCGGTACAGGGAAACATTGTTACCCCAATAATCAAGCTGTTTCCAAGTTAAAACAGTCAAAACGGATAACACCAGACCAGCGAGTAAGGCAAGAATACTCCGACGGTATTTCAGATTTCTTGTGAGGAATGGTATCCCCCATGCCACCATTATGAAAAGCCCAATCAAGGGAATGTAAGTGTAACGGTCAGCCATGGACTGACTTCCAACTTGAACAAGACCAATAACGGGCAATAGTGTAACAAGAAACCAGAACCAACCTACTATTAGATAAGGGTGATTACGTCTAACCAGAATTGTTGTCACTGTTACAAGGAATAAGCAAAGCAAAGAAAAACAGAATTGCCAGAGAGGAATTGAAGTCGGAAATGGATATAGGACAGCAAGATCATGTGGCCAAAACATTAGATAAATGTACTTTGCATATGCCACAGTGGCATTTTCAATGCGCATGCCCAAGGGCATTACATCAAAACTCTTTATTGCTCCGTCCTTGTGCTGTGCGTAGATAGTTACGACCGCTGAAAGGATAGAGCACACAAAAAAAGGAACCTTTTCTTTAATAAGCGGAACAAATTGCTTTAGAGTCTCTACTCGTTGACGCTGATCCGATTCCTGCTCTGAGAGACGGTATCGGTTAAAAGGCCAAAAATCCATTAGGAGCATGACAATGGGGAGAGTTACGAGCATTGGTTTAGACATTAAGCCTAGCATAAACGAAGCAAGAGCGATAATGTATGACCTCGTTTTTCGCTTTGCCACATATTCAGCGTAAAAGAAAAGAGTGAAAAAACAGAAAAATGCACTGAGAACGTCTTTTCGTTCCGCTACCCAGGCTACGGACTCGACATGCAAAGGATGTAGAGCAAATAAAGCAGCGACAAAGGCACTTTGCCACTGGAATCTTGTAGAACGGAGTAGAAGCAGGAACAGGAGTAGAGAAGAAAGCACATGTAGAATGACGTTAGTAAGGTGATGCCCACTTGGATTCATTCCATACATCTGGGCATCCGCCATATGTGACAACCATGTAATTGGATGCCAGTTAAACGAATGAACTGAAGTAAAAGCCCACACGATGTTTGGGCCGTTTAGTCCAGTTACAACATGGGCATTCTCTGTAATGTAAACATCATCGTCAAAATTCAGGAACTCATGATCCATTACCTGCAAATATACGCTGAAGGTAATTACAATGAGCCCGATACAAAGTAATATTGTCGAACGCAATACTCTACTCTCCTCTGACAACCTTGAATTAAACCAAATCCACTTCAAGGACTCAAACTTTGAATTCCTTAACAGCTTTTGGATATAAATACTATTGAAAATTAAGTCATATGTAATCTGATATCGCGTGTTTGCCGATTGACAAATAGTTTTGACGTTTGTTTCCGCTAAATGTTATATTTCCGGCACAAACATCTAAAGTGGGCTGATTCATAGTCCAGGTGACAGTCAACGATGAACTTAAAAAACAATTCTACGAACGCCTTCTCACAAACCTTCCTTATATTTTGATGTTCACGGTTTTATCGGTTGCTTTCTATGTTCGAATTCGCCTGCTGAGCATACCCCTTGAACGCGATGAAGGTGAGTATGCCTACATAGGGCAACTCCTTCTGAAGGGTATCCCCCCTTTCACGCACGCATATACTATGAAGCTTCCAGGAACCAGCGTTGTTTATGCATTCTTCATGTTTCTGTTTGGTCAAACCCCAACCGGTATTCATGCAGGGCTACTAATTGTAAACGGAACGTGCATCTATCTAGTCTACTTACTTACAAAGCGGCTCTTTGATAGCAGCAGTGCCATTTATTCTTGTACTAGTTATGCAGTATTATCCCTTAGCTGGTCAGTTCTCGGTTATTTTGCCCATGCAACTCAGTTTGTGGTGTTGTTTGCCTTGGCTGGCTTTGAGTTGTTGCTCCGCCCTAGCAAGAATCCGGAATATATGCTGTTTATCAGCGGAATTAGTTTCGGCTTGGCTGTGACCATGAAGCAGCATGCAATAATACTCTTGATTTATGCCGCTCTGTATTTAATGCGGGGTGCCTGGAAAAATCACTCCTCCGACAAAAAAAGTGTCCTGATGGGAAGTTTCCTTTTCCTGCTCGGCACGATCATTCCCTATTCTCTAATTGTCATCTGGATGATCAGAAGTGGGAGCTTTACTGATTTCTGGTTATGGACGGTGCAGTACGCCCGTGAATACACTTCTCTTGCATCACTCACTTCAGGCTGTACTTTTTTCACCGATAATTTTGGAAAAATTCTAAAAATACAGCTATTTTTGTGGCTGTTTGCCGGGTTGGGGTTCGTACTATTTTGCCTAAAAAAGATTTGCTGCACTGACAGATTTTTCGTATCGGGTTTCCTGGCGTTTTCTTTTCTTTCAATTTGCCCTGGATTGTATTTCCGCCCGCATTATTTCATTTTGTTATTGCCAGCGGTGTCGTTGATGACAGGTGTGGGTATAAACCATGGCATTACTTTTTTTTCCTCAGCAAAAATGGCGCGGTTTTCAAATTTTATGCCGCCATTCTTGTTTATAATGGCTACATCATCATGTTTCTTTCTGGAGCGAGATAATTTCTTTGTATCCTCTCCCCTTGATGTGAGTCGTGACATCTATACAGAGTGCCCATTTCCAGAAGCATTACAGATTGCAAACTACATAAAGAATAACTCGTCTCCTGAAGATACGATTGCGGTCCTTGGGTCCGAACCTGAAATTTATTTCTATGCCGATAGGCTTTCGGCCACAGGACATATTTACATGTACGGATTGACTGAAGATCAACCTTACGCAGAGCGAATGCAAAAACAGATGATTAGCGAAATTGAGGTGGCTCAACCAAGATATATTGTTAAAGTTTTTGAAAGTTCATCATGGATGTTGGGGAAATCTACAAAGCAATATATTTTTGACTGGGAAGAACGATATGTCAAAGATTTTTATGATAAGATTGGAGCCGTTGACATCATAGGTGCACGATCTACTCTCTATTTTTGGGGTGAAAAAGCACGAAGTTATAGGCCTATTTCAAGAAGTTTTGTAACTATTTATAAAAAGAAGGATGGGATGTGATATTCCATGTCGAGTTATTAAGCGTTGACCTGCAACATCGCCAGTATATTACCGCATGATGACACAATTTTTATTCCCCGGTAACAGGATCGCTATTAAAGTGCCACAAATATAAACCTCCGGTACCAGGCTTGCGTTGTTGCATATTCAGGTTCTGATGACCACACAAACGCACAGGGTGCTGGTCCAGTTCCATACAGAAAAGCACTCCGTGAAACATCCTACTAAAGCTTCACTTGTAACCGGTGAGGGGGTCTGCCCCTCTCCACTGAAGAAACTGAAACACATTGCCGGCGCCCTCTAAAAGCGCCGGTTTTTTTGGTTAAGGACAATAGGGTGAAGGATGATTACGGCGAAACCTCCGAGGTTTTAAAAACCTCGGAGGTTTGGTTTTTATGTCTTGCGGTATCTAGCGGTAGAGTCGATAGCAAAGGGGCTAACAGACGTTGTTTGGTATTTTGTTATTGTTGAATTTCGAAAGTGATTTCTTGCCAATGCCAGCATTGTGGTGTATATATCACGCATATACAAGGAGCGGTAATGGAGCCATTTAATAAGATAACCGGCTTTGAGTGGGACAGTGGCAACGAACAGAAGAACTTAAAGCATGCCGTTGTGCCAAACGAAGTCGAGCAAGTTTTTCTGAATGAACCGCTCTTGGTTCTTAATGATCTGAAACACAGCTATAGGGAGCTACGTTATCATGCTTTAGGGCGAACAACTGATGGACGGTTGCTACATATTACCTTCACCATCCGCACCAATAGAATTCGGATAATTTCTGCAAGAGACATGCACCGGAAGGAGCGAGTAATTTATGAACAAGAAACTTAAAGAAATACCGAAGTTTGCCAACGAATCCGAGGAGCGTGAGTTCTGGCTATCTCAAGATACAACTGACTATCTGGACTGGTCGAAAGCAAAAAAAGTTTCATTCCCGAACCTGAAGCCTACTACTCAATCTATCTCTTTGCGACTTCCGCTTTGGATGTTGGATTCCATAAAGACAACCGCCAACCGTCAGGATGTCCCGTATCAATCACTCATTAAGGTTTGGTTGAACCAGAAACTTGAGGAATCGCATTTAGGAGCCAAGTGAGATTTCCGGTCTTGAAGTTATAGAAGTAATCTCCATTTCAGTAGATCCCAGACTAAAATAAGCTGCTTTCCAAATCGGTCAAATGACCAAACTACCAGAATCAGTCCGACTTTCTACGCTTCGCTAATGCTGCTGACCCGGTAATTTTCGAGGTGTTCAGCATAGAATTAGGTTCACATTACAGGCCGGTTCTGGTATAAATTCAACGGTTAATAGGCTGAGGGCCGAAGGCTGAAGGAAAAGATGATTTAACTTTCAGCCAATAAGCCTTCAGCCCGATTTTAAAACATATTGGAGCATTCAATGAACCACGTACGTATAACTACCACTGTTGTCTTTATGATACTGCTCTCAGCAGTTACGGGCTGCTCCAAAAAGGAAAAAGCCAGTCAGCCACAAGCACCTCAGCAGACTGCCACTACATCGTCAAAAAAGACTCCCCCTCAAACGGGACCGGTTGTCGCACCACCTCAGGATGAAGCTGATGCGGCACCATTGAAAGCGAAGGTGCTGGCACAACTCAAGACAGGTGATTTTGCTTCTATCTACAAAGATGCATCGGAAGGCTTCAGGAAGGTCGGTGCCGAGAAACAATTTGTGGATCTCTGGCAAAAGCAGCTTCAGATGACCGGTCCGTTCAAGGATGCAAAAGAGATCAGCCACACGGTACGTCCGGGAGATAAATTTCTTATCTTCATTTACAAAGTTACGTATGAGAAAAACAGTAAAGCGCTTCGTCTTACTTTTGGGCGATCCGAAAAAGGGAAGATGGAACTGACCGGGATTAATCAGAGTGATCCTAAATGACGATGAGCGATGAGCGATGAGCGTTGAGTTAGAACCGATGAGTAAGAACGATGAGTCAGAAGCGATGAGGGATGAATAAAAACATCCATCATCTTTCTTAAAAAAGAACTTTTCTCATCCCTCATCCATCATCTTTCTTAAACTCATCCCTCATCCTTCTTAAACTCATCCCTCATCCTTTTAAGAGGTTTGTCATGTTCAAACAAATCATTTTCTGTACCGCTATCCTCACCTCTTTACCTCTGGCTGCCCTCGCCGGACAGGGCACCATCAGGGAAACTGACGATGTGATTATTATTGAATATTCCGGGGAGAATGATGATGAAGTGAAAACTGCCATTAAGACCAGGGAACTGGAAACAAAACAGGCAGAAGTCGATGCTGAAAGACGAAAAACAAAAGCGGAACAAGGCGCGGAGAAGGCAAAGGCAAAGGCGGCAATACGGGAACAGCAAGGGCCACGCGTCAGAGAGAGCGAAGAGTAGCTTAAAAACGAATGAGTAAGAATGTGCTACATATACGCCAGAAAATCACCTCACACGATTGGAAAAGGAAACACATATCCCCATGAAATCCGATTCAAAATTCTCCCGGTTTGCCTTTGTATCTCCTTGGCCGCTGCTTATTTTTTTTATAATCCCTATTCTCTTTGTTCTGAGTGTAAAGTTCCATCTCCAGCTGCCGCTGGCAGGCTCAAAAACCCCGATCCTTTATAATAATGCCTGTTTAAGCCTGTTTGTCGCCCTTCGTTTTCTTTACTATCTAAAGGGGATGACTGGTCGCATCAGATACGGGGCCAAAAGAGGAATGCCGCTAAAGGTAACGGAGAGCGTACAATCGGCATCCGTGTTGCGAAGTTCGTTGACCTCAGCCGGGTATCAGTTCGACAGTTCCGGCAATTACGCCGAAAAAAGTGACAGAGGTTACCTCGGCACGACGCTCCTGTATGCCGGGCTGTTTATCGTTATTTCCACCGGCACAGTGGACAATATGCGCCAGTTCTCCGGGACTCTTTTGCATGGGGTTGGCACGTCCGTTGATCTTAACAATTCTGATAAATATCGAGCACTTATTACCGGCCCTTTCACAACCGAGCCGACGACCCTGCCGAAGATGAAGATCATCAGGCACCTCATACCGGATGCCGTTAATCCCAACGGGGCGGCCGATGTTGTCTTTATTGGCGCCACCGGCAAGGAGCAGCAGACAATCCTCAAAGCTCCCGTTCCCTATCAAAGCGGAGAGTTTGATATCTACATGGCCAAAATGATCTATGAACCAAAGATTGCCGTCGCCATAGATGGAGCCAGTCCGGTGTTTAATGGTCAAATATTGCTCTGGCCACTGGCGAAAAAAGTAAACGATTTTGGTTTTTATGCGCCTTTTGCCGAAGGGAATCTTGACGGTGAACTCTTCTATCAGCCGGAAAAAAGCAGGCTTAAGATGGTGCTGCGCCAAGGCAGCAATATTTTGATGGACAAGGAACTGATTTTCCAGGTAGATCGCCAGCAGACGATGGGCAATATTTCGTTTACCGTTGAGCGGATGGGGGTCTGGTCGGAGATACATGTCGTGAAAAGGCGACACTTTCCTTTGATCATTTTTGGTGGCATTATCGCCTTTATCGGCCTTATGTCCAGGCTTGTCATTCGTCCGCAGCGGGTGTGGCTGGAAGAAGCGGCGGGAGAATGCAGGGTAAGATGGGTGGGTAAGAATCTTATGAGTAAAGAGTGACGAGTAAAGAGTAAAGATTGACGAGAGTTATATTTTGCATCCCTCATCGTTTTTTCCTCATCCCTCATCATATTTAAGGAGATATAACAATGAAACGCATACTGATTCTGATGCTGGCATTACTGACAATTTGCACCGCCTGTACTAAAGAAGAAAAAATTGTCAAACTGGACTCTTCTTTCCGTTTTCTGGTCAATTTTAACGGGAAATACGGTTATTGCGATCAAAGCGGGGTAACGGTCATTCCTCCACAGTTTGATTCGGCATCCATGTTTTCCGAGGGACTGGCGCCGGTACGTATCAACGGTAAGGATGGCTACATCGATGTCACCGGCAAGGTGGCTATTCCTGCAGAATTTGACCAGGGATTGCCATTTCTTGGCGGGCGGGCAGCAGTAAAAAAAGGTGGCAAGTACGCCTATATCAGTCAAAACGGGAACAAGGTCACCGGCTTTGACTTTGTTTCCACATTTGGCTTTACAGATGGACTGGCGGCAGTAGTCGTTGACAAAGACGGCGGCACCAAGGCCGGTTATATTGACGTGAACGGAACCTTCGTTATAAAACCGACCTTTGACGATGCTGCACAATTTTCCGAAGGCCTGGCTTCTGTCAAGGTTGGCAAGCAGCATGGCTACATCGATAAAACCGGCAAGATGGTTATAACTCCTCAATTCTACGAGGCAGCCATGTTCCGCGACGGGCTTGGCATGGTTAAGATCAATGGGAAGTTCGGTTTGATCGGGTATGTTGACACGACTGGCAAGATGGTTATACCCGCGCAATATAGCGAAGCAACAAGCTTTAGCGATGGTGTGGCGGCAGTGAGACTGAAAGATACGTGGCAGCTTATTGATCGAAGTGGTAAGCCGGTTATCGCCAAGGAGTTCCCCTCTCCGACAATTTTTACCGACGGTCTGGCGCCGATGATGGTTGACGGCAAGGCCGGTTACATGGACAAGACCGGCACGATGGTGATCAAACCACAATTTGACGCTGGTTCCATTTTTTCGGACGGTTTTGCGCCGGTCAAGATTGGCGAAAAATGCGGGTTGATCGACAAAAAGGGCAAGCTGGTGGCCGAGGCCCGTTTTATCTGGGATCAGCGTGTAATCGACCAGTACACGCATTATAATACCCATTTCAAGCCATCAGGCGCTAAAAAATAGACAACTATAAAGGAGCTGAAAATGAAAAAAACTGTTTTTATGTCGGGAATTATTGGATCTGTTCTGCTGTGTGGGTCACTTGTTTGTCACGCTGAAAAATGGGATAAAAACGACTATGGTGACGCGACTATTAGTGCGGGCTTTTATGACGCCGACAGCATTAAAGTGAAGGATAAGCTTGTCAGTTGGACAGAGAAGTACATCTTAACGAGCGAAGGGAGTGCGTTTACGACAGTTCAAGCTTCAAAACACCCGGTGTGCAAACAGAACATTACCAAAAAAGGTGCTGTTACACACTACCAGCTGGATTATCAGATTGAGAACAAGAAATTCAGAGGAGTTGCCAAGAGATACTATAATAAAGACAACGAATTGCTCTGCAGTGACAAAGATACGGGAACCGATTTTAATACGTCATGGAACAAGATTGTACGCGGATCGCCAATTCAGCAGGCCCAGTATGATCTGGTCACTAAATACAAGGTGAATTTCCAGTAATTACGGAAAACGGCAAAGTACTAGAGAGCAGCTTGGTTCATTTATTTTGTTTTAATACCTGTTGACAGTTTTTCCACTACGCTAGATTACTGGAGGCATGTCAAGCTTGCCTTTCTGTTTAATGATCCGAATACTATGTCTGGCAGCACTGTTTGTAACCATGGCGTTCCCGGTCTATGCCGGCCACGGTACCATCAAGGAGACCGATACCGAAATCATTGTCGAATATAGTGGTGACGATGATGATAAGCAGGCGGCCAAGGCTCTGAAAGAAGAACAGCAAAAAGAAGCGGTGAAACAGGAAAAAGAGGCCGAAGTGACAAAAAGGAAAAACGATCTAAGATCAGAAAAAAATGCCGCGCGAAACCTTGAACCCCGCAAAGACGGAGAGTAATCGCCCTGCAACACCCTATACCGCTCATCATCCAAACCTCAAATAGCGCCGTTTTTTTCGTATCCGGTCATATCACGTACACCCCTAGGCATTTCGCCTTGGGGTATTTTTTTGCCCAAAACTCAAAAAGTGATTGTTTCATGGCCCGTGATTGTAGGACAGAGATCGTAAACATTGCAATTTGACAGGCACACTTTATTTTATTATTATGTGCATAAAGGGGACACACAATGAGAGCCACAATTGCTATCGATGATGCGCTGTTCGCAGAAGCATTTTCTCTTTCACGCGTAAAAACAAAGAAAGAACTTATCAGTCTGTCGCTCCAGGAATTTATCAGAAAAAAACGACTTGAGCATCTTGCCGGTATGTATGCATCCGGCGCGGTTTCCATGACCTGTGAAGAGTTGGAGGAGTACCGTGCTGCTGACAAATGAGATTGTCATTGCCGATACATCTGTCTGGATACATTTTCTGCGTGGCTCTAGCTTGCATTTTCAGCAGCAGCTTGTTCCGCTTATAATGGCCGACAGGTTGGCAACCATACCGGTTATCATCATGGAGATACTGGTTGGCGCTAAATCAGAGAAGGAATATGACAAGTTGAGCAAAGATATGGCAGCGCTCCGTTGTTTTGATGTTTCGGCAGAACTGTGGCAACGCGCCAGTAAACTTGGGTATAAGTTGCGTCACAAAGGTATCAGTGTACCGTTGACTGACACATTGATTGCCGCCGTTGCCCTTGAAAATAATGCACTTCTTCTGCACACTGACCGCCATTATGAAATGATCGCCTCCATATCCACACTTAAGCATGTATATCTCAACCCGGAAAAACAATTATAAAAATTACCGCGCAACGGTTTTTTGATGATAATTATAAATACATTAAATTACCTCAGGGGGCAGCTTGAATAGAAATATGACATTAATGGCAATAATTGCATCATGCTTATGTGCGGGAAATGCATGTTGTGCTGATTGGAAATATTATGGTGAATTTACAAGAACCTCAGACATAAAAGAGGTTCTGTTTTACGATGCAAGTAGTGTAAAAAACAGTAATAATTCAATTAAACTATGGGTTAAAATTGTTGCATATGCTGATATTGTAAAATGTATGGAAAGCAAAACTGTCCTTGAAAAAACATCGGAAAAAAGTGCCGATGGATACAATCCACCAATTACCAAGGTATCAGCCGTTTATCTGGGGGAAGCTGCAAAGGACCCCTCCGTCAAATCTAAAGCCGAAATATTGTACCAATTAGTTTGTAATGAGAACAAATTCAGAAAAATATCAGGGGCAGCAGCAGATAAAAATGGTGTTCTTAACCAACCTTTCGGTATTAGTAAATGGGAAGATATTGCGCCTGAGAGCAATGCGGAGAACTTGGCTAAAATAGTGTGCGGATTGAAATAGTTAGAAACCGTGTACCCCTGGTATCTCAACTTTGAGAGATTATCTCTCCTTTCACAAAAAACATTTTGCCGTTTGCGGAGAACATTCAAATGATCCGAATACTATGCCTGACAACTCTGTTTATAATCATATAGTTCCCGGTCTATGCCGGCCACGGGACCATCAAAGAGACCGATACTGAAATCATTGTCGAATATAGTGGTGACGATGATGACAAGCAGGCGGCTAAGATCCTGAAAGAAGAGCAGCAAAAAGAAGTGGTGAAACAGGAAAAAGAGTCGGAAGCGACAAAAAGGAAAAACGAACTAAGATCAGAAAAAAATGCCGCACGAACAACTGAACCACGCAAAGACGGAGAGTAATCGCCCTGCAACCCCCTATCTGTCCCGCCTCGCCGCTCATTAGAAAACGTCTATGCCATCACTACGCGGGACGTTCTCTCCAGAATAAACGGTCGGAGAGGAAAGTATGCCCCCTCATATCCACTCTGACGAATATCTATAACATCAAAACGGTTTTAACTATTAGTTTACGAATGAAATCCAGGAAAAAGGCCCCACCTCGGATGAGATGGGGCCTTTTTGGGTTATACACATTCACAGTGGTTCATTTTACAGTAAGAAGCGATATTTACTTGCAACTACCGCCAAAACTGAGAACTTTCGGATTGTGCAGAGTGTGGCACATTTTGCACACGCTGCCGTCAGTAAAGGAACTGTGGAACGTGTACCCGGTCGGCGGCCATGGCAATCCCAACGTATTACCGGCCTTATGGCAGTTTGTGCAATCAGCGCTCGGATTGTGTACGCCACTTACGTGACAGAAACTGCAGGAAGCGGTACCAGCAACGATAGAATGCTTGCTCGCGGCAAATTCGGTTATTATTGTCGGGGCGTGGCAGGTTACGCAAAAATTACCCGTGCCATGAGTAGGAGCGAAGTCAAAGGTGCTCTCACTGACCGAGCCGCCGGTAATAAGGCTGGGGTGCCCACCGGTATCGGCGCCGACATGGCACTTCGCACACATCACTGCTTTGGATTTGTGACCCGAAGTAGACCAGTTGCCGAAAACATTACTGGTCACTCCTATCCCTGCGGCAGAGTGGCAGTTGTAACACTGGGCGCGGGCAACCTCAACATAGCTGTCGGTGACGTTGACTGTGGTTGTTGCGGTCGAACCACCGGTTACCGTTAACTTGAACGTGTAGGTACCAACGACGGTGGGAGTGAAGGTCACTGTAGCTCCGGGGGTGTTGTCAGCGATTACTCTGGTTAGTGGGAATCCGGGTCCGGCGGTCTGTGTCCAGGTATAGGAGCTGATGGCACCAATGCTGGAACTCCCGTCGAGCGTAGTCGGGGTCCCGGGTATAACCACCTGTGGCGTCCCGGTTTTGGCAATAGGAGGCCCTGAGAAGGTGCCGTAAAGTGCGATATCAGAGGTAAAGGTAAAACCTACCGGCAGGGTAACAGTCACCGGCGTGTTCACAGCGGCCGGCAAAGCTGTGCTCACCGTGGCACCGGCGGGTACTCCGGTAATGCTGGCCACGTTGTACGTCGCCGGGCTCGGGGTAAAGGTGAACGTCCTGGCTGTAGTAAGTTTCGCGCCGTAAATAATACCGGTGAGGCTTGTCGGTGAAACCGAACCGCCCGGAATACTTACTGATGCCGTAACTGTTAGGGGCAGAGGGGAAAAGTTAGCATACACGAGCTGGGCTGTTGGCCCTTGAACTGTGTAGGATGTCTGGGTCGGGGAAGTTGTAATTACATTGTTATAATTTACCTGACTGACGATGTATCCGGTATTGGGATTGACTGTTACGGTAAACGCTTGACTGGTTGTGTAACTTTTGAATACCGAACCGTTGGCCGAAGTCTGGGGGGTACCACCTCGTACGACAATCGTTCCCCCTCCGGATCTAGCCCAAGTGTTCAACGTCCATGAAGCGGCATAAGCTGCCATTGGCCCAAGGCATACCAGTAAGAGGATGATCATAAGTCTTTTGAACATGTGTGCTACCTCCTTGAAAGGTGAACGGCTAGAAAATAGTTACTGCTAAAAACGGAGAAAACGAAACTAATTCGTAAGGCGCTTACAGCAACTAACAGTACATTCCAATAAGAATAATTTCACCCTACATACTATTATTACGCCTGTAAACAAAAAACGTTATTAGGCGTAGCGCATATAGCCATATGACGTTGCCATATTCAAAGTTGAAAATGACTTTAATTACGACATAATACGTTAAGAACGCATCACTGACGGCTAAAAGCACAAAAAAAACAGGGGGATAAAAATATCCCCCTGCTCTCGATACTAGAATGTGAAACGTTAGTTATTATTTTTGGACCGGCACCGCCCCGGTTGAAAAAATCACGCTGTCGAAAGTTCTGTTCAGGCTCTTGCTGTTAAAGTCATTCATTGTCTGACCGGGAAGAAGCTGGAGTTCCTGACCGACCGTTACTTCCATGGTCGGCACGGCGGCCCAGATATTTTTGTCGCCACTGGCAATGAGGATGTATGTATAGCCACCCGAATTCATGGTTTCAACAACTTTCCCGGAAATCGGCAGAATCCCGGCTTTGACGAGTTGTTCTCTGGTGGCTTTACCACCATTCGACGGCGCTGAGGCATCCATCGGAGGATGGCCTGACGGTGCTGTGATCTGCTCGCTTGCGGCCGGAGGGGCCTCAGGAGGTGGCGGAGCATTTGGATCTACTACCAGCCCGGGAGCAAAAACAATACTGTCAAATTTCCTGTTGAGGGACCTGCTGCTGAACAGACCCATTTGTGTTCCGGGCCGAACCTCAATCTCCTGTCCGACGCTGACTTCGACATTCGGAACCGCAAACCAGGCTTTTTTCCCGTCATTCTCTAGCAGTATGTAAGTGTAACCGGCAGCTTTCATGGTTTCAATCACCTTGCCGGAAAGGAACGTCTGTTCCGGCACTGCGACAGCTTTTTCATTATTCTGCGGGGCCGCGTCCGTCTTTGCTTCTGTCTTTGCAGTAGGTTGAGTCACCGTGGCAGTACCTGCACAGCCGCCGAGTAAAGCTACGACCAGCCCGATTGCCACTCCGGTTCCTACCATATTTCCAGTACTTTTCATGTTCCTGCTCCTTGATGAATTTTTGAACTTAATTTTTCTGCATGTTGCGCTACTTTGAATGTACGACCGAGGCGCGTTCTGTAGATTTGGTTCTTCTTTGCAGGGGGCCGTCAATAACCTCGACACTCCAGAGCAACTCCTGCCCGACCGTGCTCTCCTCGCGTACTTTCAGATCAATATTTATTTCAGCACTTTTGCCGCTTTCAATCGCATCAACCTTGAAGACAATCATACCGACCGATTCCTGGGAAAAAGGCACGTCAGGAGTCCCGAACAAGTCAACCTGGGGAGGAATCTGCAGCTTAATAAGCAGATTACGGGCAGACAACGAGCCGCCATTAAGTAGCGTCAACTGATAACGCAGTTTTTCGCCCGGGGCTACCTCCTTCCTTGATAGTTTCGCAACAACCTGTACCAGAGGAGCAGAACAGGTAACAAGACTCTCTTTCTGGAAAAAGACGTCGCTGAATTTTGTCGAAACAACTTTTACGGCGATTGTTGCTTTCTGGCCATCGTCAATTCCTGTCGGAATTCTAAACAGTACGCTTCCTTTGAATTTTTCGCCAGGAGCCAGGCGCAGAAGGGTGACTTTTTCATCAGGTATGTTAGCTCTCGTCAGTAAGGCATCAAATTCTTTTGGCGCAGTGAGCGCCACCATATACTCCTCAGTGTTAAACCCCTGATTTACAAGCTCAAATGAGAGACTGCCGCTGCTACCAGCCGGTAAAGCACCGCTTACCTCTTGTAATACGACCGCCGCTTTAATACGTGATTTAGCAAGCACCTCAGCGGCCAGGCGCTCATTTTCAATGCGGTCAGCCTCAAGCTGAAGATCTTTCTCAGTCGCTATTTTAGTTGCAGAATATGTTTTTATGACCTGAATTTCCGCCCGGCGGTTCTTTTGTCTCCCGGCGACGGTCGCATTATCGGCTATCGGCTTTAACGGCCCGTGAGCTGTTATGGAAAGTTGTTTCGGATTGACACCTGCTTTTATCAGACTGCTTTGCACGCTTTGAGCCCGCTGCTCCGAAAGAGCAATGTTGGTTGGCAATTTTCCGGATATATCGGCATGTCCATCAATACGGGCTGATACATCGGCTGTGTCTTTCAAAATAGTTGCTATTTCTTTAAGTTGCTTGGAATATTTCGGCTTTATAGTTGAACTGTTTACATCAAATTCGATCGAATACTTTTTGACCACTTCATCTTTGACAACCTGCATTACCGACGTTTCACCGGTGGTAGCAATGGCTGGAGCAGTTGTTGCAGCTTTATCAACTGCATCAGCACCGGCAGGTTTTGCGACCTCCTCGGTTTTCGCCGGAACATCTTCCAGCACCTCAATTTTTTTACTTTCCGGCACAGGCAGCGGCTTGGACTTTTTGGGTCTTTCCTTGCCGAAGTAATAACTTACACCAATACCGATTTCAAAATTATTGCGGAAATCCGAGCCCTCATAGACAACCAGTTGTCGCGCATCTGCTCTCACTGCAAAATAATTTTCAAAGAAATACTTTACCCCCGCACCGTAATTGAGCAGGAAATTACTCTTTGAGTTGGTAGAACCTTCAATAATAATACCTCCAGCACCAACGGCAACAAAAGGCATCCACTTTTTATTTATGGGAAAAGGGTACGTGACGTCGAGGCGTAAAAGATATCCGGTATCGTTGTTAGCCTCAGCTTTTGAACGGGTACTGAAATAATTCAGTGTCCCTTCTATGCCCAGACTGTCGGCAACCGATTTTTCCATTTTTTCATAGCCCACTTTTATGCCATACAATGGAGTTATGTTTCGCTGTTCCGACCCGGCAAAAATATACCCCCCCACCGTTGAGGAGACAGATAATCCCCCCGAGGGATCGGCCTTGGACGGCGGCCTGGTTAATTCGGCAGCAAAAGCGGAGAATTGAAGCGAGGCTGATATAAATATTGTAACTATGAGTACAAAGACAATTTTCGCCAAGTACATCTCCAAATGTCTACAGTTTTTCGCGAATTATATAGCATTGCGGTGACGACTTCAACCTAAACAATCCTTATCGTTACTATAGTTTGGCATGGTACGTGCTTTGAGTAAATTAGTGGGGATATGTACGTCATATGCCGGAAAATCGAGGGCCTTTTTTTATGCTTATTGACAGTGACAATCGTCCTCTTTTTTTGTTCTTATAACAAAACACGTGTAATTACTGGCTGGTTATGATACTGTTTAGTCAGATTTTGCAAACCGTGCGCCTTGTATGCGAAGGGAGTAGATAGTCATGGGACATTCAGCGAAATACCGTATTGGTTCGATTTTGATGGGTGCTGGCTTGGTGAATCAGCAGCAGCTTGACTCTGCTCTCGAAGAGCACAAACGCACCAATGAGCGCGTCGGTGACACGTTAATCAGAAATGGCGTCCTGAGGTCAGAGGACCTCGCGGCTCCGTTGCAGGTGCAGGAGCACCTTGGAACGATTGAAAGTGCAGTTAAACTCGCTGCGGGTGATCGCCAATTGCTCGGACAGCTGCTTGTTCAGTCCGGGCATATCAGCTCAGGACAGCTGGATCAAGCTGTAGCAGAACATCAGCGCAGCGGGGAGATGCTTGGTGACGTCTTTAAACGTTTCGGCATTCTCTCCGAGCAACAACTAAAGGGCTTACTTGCCTTTCAGCAGAATCAGGACTCCTCGCACGTTTCCCCTCTCAGACTCGGCGAACTGCTGGTCTCGACAGGTCGAATTGCTCGTGAGCAGTTGGAAGATGCTCTCCTCAAGCAGAAACAATCCGATAAAAATATTGGTGAAATACTTTTAGAAGCTGGATACGCCACCCCTGCCTGCATCCAGCATTGCGTCAGCTTGCAGAAAATGTTGACGAAAACCGTCCTGGCTGCAATCCTTGCCCTTGGCATGGGAGCGGAAGTTCATGCCGGAGAAATGTGTACATTTTCAACGCAGCTGCAAGATTCCACCTTGAGAGCGCAATATATCGCAAAAGTAGCATCAGAAACCGGAAATATGGTGGCGTATAACACCCATTCCGACGATGCGGTTGCGTCTGACGCTTCAGATGACGGTTCAGCTTCATCTTTCTTTTTCGGGAAAGCCACCACCGTTAAAAACCAGGGAAGCTCAACTCTTGATTCTTTCAGCCAGGATTGCCTTGGCTGCCACGACGGGTTTCAGGCCAGCGATCGCAAAGTCAATTACAAAAACACCCCCGGCCAAAAATCGCATTGGAATGATGGAGCTTCAGAGCATCCGATCGGAATGAATTATGCGGCCTACGCTGCCATGGATCCTAAAAGCTATAAACCGGCAGCATCCTTTGGTTCAAAAATGATGTTCGTAAATGGCCGGGTCGGATGTACTACCTGCCATGATCCACTCAATCCCGAAAAAAGCCACACCGCAAAAAGTGATTACCGTAGCGCGCTTTGCCTGACCTGCCATACGAAATGAGTCAGAAGTGGAAAAAAGTTCTGTAGCACCTACTGACTCCCTTGGAAAGAAACTGTAACTTGCCTTTAACTCTTTTCTCCAGTTTATAATGATGATGCTGAAGCAACAAAGACAGGGCATGAAGGCCAACGCCTTCATGCCCTGTAGGCATACTTGAATTATATTTTCAGTTATTATTTCAACCTTTAATGTTTGTTGCCGCTTGGGTAGAAGTCATCAGCTCCTGTGTCTTAACGACCATCTCTGAAGGTGTTTGGTAGATGACATTGTTGCTGTTATCCATGTATTTTGTAATGACCTTACCAGTAGCATCATAAGACTCCGCAATATGACTCATCCCCCTAACGGGTTTCTTATCAGCCACAGCAACGGGAGAAGATACCTTTATAGCATCTGAAACCTTTGACGTATCCTCTTGAACCTTTGTAGACACAACCGGCTCAGTCGCATCCTTCACAGGCCGCTTTAATTGAATGGCTGCATTTAGTGCTGGTAGCTTGAACGTAGCCACTCCATCTGCTATCGAATTCATGCCCATGACGAACTCCCACTTAAATTCATTATTTAGAGCTGTATTACGCTTTACCCTTTGCTGCTTCTCCAGCTTTTTCAGCTGAGCCTTCCTGAGCTTCTAACGCAGCCGGATCACCATCACTGGCTAACTGCTGCGCCAGTTTAGATATAGACACGGTATCTGTTTTAGGTGCTTGCTGAGGTGCCTTCACTGCTACCTGCTGCTGTGCAGGAGGCGGCGAGTATGCAGCTGCGATGCTGCTTGATGTTATTCCTGATACTGACATATTTAAGCCTCCTTAAACTTCTGATGCGCTCCCTAAGCATCTTATCGGCATTAGCGGGAATGTATAAAGGATTATTTCAGCCTTTTTGCATATTTTACACATCTACCTGTTATAACAGGCTTATTAAACCACAACCCTGGTATTACTGAGTTACTTGGTTAGCACCTTCTTTAGGTTTCCTACCAACAAACAAACTATAATATATACCAGAATATAGTCTACTGCATTCCAACCATAGAGGTGTGAACCAATTTTCACATGATCATAATAATCAGCCAAAACCTTCGCTAATACTATTTCAAATATGCACACTACGCCAATTGATCTGCTTGTGTACCAAGTGACAATACCAAGGCACGCTATATACAAGGTGTCTAATGAGATCTCTCCGGTCAAATAATCAACATACCCGAGAGCAGAGACGCTAAGTGTAATAATTACAAATACTTTTAATAAATATGTGATGCTGTATTTTTGTTTATTACATTGCATAATGTGCCTGCATGAATGACTTAAATGATATGCCAGCTGTGACTATTTACCATAGTTTTGGGCCTGGAGATATATTCTTAATCAAATTGGCTGCAGGCCCTTTTTTGGGAAAAAAAACGCTCGACTCGGGAACTGAGACCTTCTACTGCGGAGCAACAATTGGCTGTAATACCTGTCATCAAGGCCCTTCAGGCAGCAGCATAAAAAACCGTCCTTTGTCGCTACTTAGAAGAGAAAAACAATTTAAGTTCAATTCTCCTGTTAGATGCTTTTAGCTCCTCTGTACTATTTGCCCTGACCAACAACTCTCTATTGTATGAACTATCAAGTTTTCTTGATGGCGGGGCATATTCCCCGAAGGTAGTCGCTGACATAGGCAATACAGCGGGGTCTATTCCCACCTGATCCTTAAAAAACTGGTATACGTCGACGGCTCTTCTTGAACCAAGCACGATATTTCCCATATTTTTCGGATAATTATCCAATTTAATGTCATTCGAATCTGTATGACCTTCAATTTGAACAAGTTTGATATTATTGGATTTAAGTTTTATGGCGTCACCAACTATCTGCAACACTTCTCTCCCACTATTTTTTATACTGAATTGACTTCTATCAAACAGGATTTTTTCGTAAAAGCTGATTTGTTGATAATCCGTTTCACTCGTTATCTTGACAATATTTTCGTTGCCATTTGAGATGATCAAAGTGTTCTCAGACTCTTTTAATTCTCTATAGTTTTCTTTGAATTTCAATTTCAGCTGATTTTTTATTTCAGATATAATTGCTACTTTACTTTCTTGTTTCTGTTTTAAATCTGAGGCACTAACACCGAATTTTACGACCAAAAGCGCCGCCATTATAATGGTAATTGTTAACATCAAATCTGTAAATGAAGGCCAGAAATTAAAATCAAGCCCTTCGTCTTTTAATAAGTCATTATCTAGCATTGCATACTAAACCTTGTCATCAGGATCTTGTATCGACAATACAATGCCTGCATGACTTGAATCGATATGTTCTGCTGCAGCACTTATCGGATCACCAGAGCGACCGAACTGAGCGAGTATGTTGTTATTAAGCTCGTCCAGTTTTGTCGGCAGGGCGTCGAGTCCAACTGCCAGTTCTGATTGTACACTGGCAAGCCCACCAATTAACTCTTGCCGGATGCCTCCCAGGTTACGCTTTAGAGTCCCTTCCACTTCGCTAAGATTCTTTTCTACCGCAGCCATATTTGATGCGAGTGTCGCTGTAAGGTTCTGGACTTCTGCAATTAATTGCGCAAACTGCATGGATGACTCCGCCAGTATTTTCTCAGCAATTGCTCTGTTTAGAGCCGTTTCCGAACCTTTTGCTGATGTTATTGTATTCACTAACTCTGTAACGGCCTCGGTTTGAGTCTGGCTGACGTCAAGATACTGTTCGTCGAAATCCATTAAAGCGGTAAAAATTTTATTAATTTGATTATTTATTTTGGCAGTCTGCTCATTGTTTTTTTCAACCAGAGACTGAAATTGAGTACTCCATAAGGACAATTGTTTAGAATGTGTTTCATTTGCGGTAGTAAGTGCATCAAAACCATGAGACAGACGTTCTTCAAGGAATACAAATTTATCCATGCCTTTTAAAAATGTGTCAGAGAACAGAGTCAGTTTTTCAGCATAATTATTGAGCAACCTAACGGCAGCCCCTGATTCGTCTATGATTGGTTCAACTCGAGCAAGTGCCTGGTCAGCTTTTCGAATACTTTCCCTGAACGGCGCAAGTTCGCTTTGAACATCCCGGGCGAATTCAGCCACTATCGCGGCGTCAGCAAACTGTTTTTCAACTCTGTTGGCATTATCCTCAAGTTTATCGACAACAATATCGGCAATAGAAGGGCATAGCTGCGGAATCCATGAATTCAGTGTGACATGTTCCAGGGTCGTCTTTAAAGGTATGTAGTATGAATGAACAAGCCTGCTGTAAAACATCATACCGACAATTGTACTTATAACTCCCCATATGCTTGGAATAAAAGCAGACGGTAAATCCTGGCTTACCAGTTTTGTAATATTGATTGATTCTTCATTAAATTTACCAAGACTGTCACTCATTCCTATGAGAGTGCCAAGAAGTCCAATAACAATAAATGATGAGAGGATGTTTTTAAGCCTTATAGATTCATTGAACAGTTTGAGCTCAGTGTGTTTAATGAGTGCTTCCGCTTCCAGGCGAGACTCAAACAGGCCGGACATGAGGATGTTCCTCAAGTGTTCAGATATTGCCGTAAACCCTTCAGGTCTATTTTTCTTTTTCATTGCAGTCGTAACTAAATCGGTTAGACCTCGTTGTTCAATTGTCTTAACTATCTGCTCGTTAAATTGCTCTTCTATATATGCTCTTGTGTTATCTGTATTTTTTCTTTCATGCCTGACTGCAATAGAAAACGTAGCTATAATATCACTGCGTTCAATTGCATTAATAAACTGTATAGCCAGTTGAATATTTTTTTTTGATTTTAGTCTTTTGAGCAGAAAGTAACAAAAGCCGCCCCAAATTATACAGCAGAGTCCAAAGGAAACTGGCTGAGATAGAGGGTTAGGAAATATATTTAGAGATTTAATCATCGTTCAATGCTCGTTTCAACGTGAAGTTTACTTTAATTTTGTGGAACACGTCACCACCGGCTTACCCGCCTGATTTTTAACATCCTTCCTTGTCCTTCCGGCAACGGCTCCACCATCTTGAGGTGGGTTCACTCAGAGGGTGCGCAAGAGGTTGCAAAAAAATAAAAAGCACCTACGAAATCCCGTAAGTGCTTGAATTATTTGGCAGGGGTACCTGGATTCGAACCAAGAGATGACGGCGTCAGAGGCCGTTGCCTTACCGTTTGGCTATACCCCTTCATTGAAGAGCTCCTCTTGTAGCAAATCAGGCAGGCAACGTCAAGACTTTTCAGCCTCGTGCCGCCTGAGCACCAGCCTCCATCGCCTGCACGTTGGCAGGTATCAACGAATGGTTCCTCTCCGGAAGCGCTTTTTTCAATGCCGCTACCAGCGATTCTTTCAATAATGCTCCGGATTTTTCGATATATGCCCCACAGGCCACCATATTAACCATGCGGACATCACCCATATCCAGGGCAATCTGGTTCATCGGAACCAGAATGACTTCAACACCCGGTAGAGAAATCCCTTTTGTATCAACCAGACTGGAATTAACAATACAAATCCCACCCTGTTTGACTTTGGCGGCATATTTATCGAACGAAAGCTGATTAAGTAATACCGAGACGGAAGGGTTGCCGACTACCGGAGAACCGGTGTCACCATCGGCAAAGACAATCGTGCACATGGCCGCCCCACCCCGTTTTTCTACACCGTAGGCCGGGAAGAAAGAAACATTTTTCCCTTCGTGGATGGCAGCATATGAAAGCAGATTACCGGCCAGCAGTACCCCCTGCCCTCCGTAACCGGCAAAAAAAACATCGTAGCGCATTGATTTTATCTCCATGTTACAGATTGGCACTGTTCTTATACACACCGAGCGGAAAGTAGGGGATCATTTCATCCGTCACCCGCTCGTTGGCAGCAAGAGGATTCATCCCCCAGTTGGTCGGACATGAAGCAAGAGCTTCAATAAAGGAAAAACCCTTTTTTTCAACCTGATAGCGGAAGGCGGTTTTGATCAACTTCTTGGCATTAAGGACGTTTTTGGGATTATTGAGGGCAACCCGCGCTGAAAAGGCCACGCCATCGAGATTGGCGAGGAGTTCGGCCATCTTGAAAGGAGAGCCGTCTTTTGAGGTATCGCGACCATACGGAGATGTGGACGTTTTTTGTCCCGGCAGGGTTGTGGGAGCCATCTGACCACCGGTCATGCCATAGGTCGTATTATTGACGAAAATAACGGTGATATCCTCGCCACGATTGGCAGCGTGGATTATTTCGGACATACCAATGGCCGCGAGATCGCCATCCCCCTGATAGGTAAAGACAATCCGGTCAGGCCTGGCCCGTTTGGCACCGGTAGCAACCGCCGGAGCACGGCCATGAGGGGCTTCAATCACATCAACATCGAAATAGCCATACAGGAACACCGAACAGCCGACAGAAGCGATCCCGATTGTTTCACTGCGGATACCAAACTCATCCAGGGCTTCCGCTACCAGACGGTGAACTGATCCGTGGTTACAGCCGGGACAGAAATGGGTTGAGACATCTTTCAGACTTTCCGGCCTGGTAAATACCTGTTTCATATATTTTCCTCAACGACTCAGGAGCAAGTCGGATAGTTTTTCTTGATCTGCTCGAACAGCTCTTCAGGTGTCGGCAATGACCCCGCACCCGGTGGCCTCCCATAGAACAACACCTCGGCATCGCGGGCTATGGCAAGACGTACGTCGTCGATCATCTGACCGGTTGAGAGCTCGATATCCAGAAAGAGCTTGCACCGCCCGGAAAGAGCTGCGTACGCTTTTTTGGGAAACGGAAACAACGTAATCGGCCGCATCAACCCTACCTTCATACCGGCGTCTCGGGCCATGTCAACAGCGGTCCTGGCAATCCGCGCGGTTGAACCGAAAGCGGTTATGATCAGCTCTGCGTCAGCGGTCTGAACCTCTTCCCAGCGGCACTCTTTATCAGCCAGTTCCTGATAGCGGGCCTGCATCTTCCAGTGAAACTTTTCCATTTCACCATCGCCCAGATAGAGAGACTTGACGACGTTTTGCGGTTTTCCGGCTTCCCGCCCGCGCACGACCCACTCTTTGGGCGGCAGCACCGTAACCGGTCGGGGATTGGGAATTACCGACTCCTTCATCTGCCCAATAACAGAATCAGCCAGAACCATGGCCGGCATTCGATAGATATCAGACAGGTCAAAAGCCAGCATGGTCAGGTCATACATCTCCTGCACCGAAGCAGGAGCGAGGACGATAATCCGATAGCCGCCATGCCCGCCCCCCCGTGTCGCCTGCCAGTAATCGGCCTGTGAAGCGTCAATGCCACCCAGACCGGGACCCGCACGCATAATATCAACGATGACACCGGGGAGTTCCGAGCCTGCCATGTACGAAATACCCTCCTGCTTGAGGGAGATGCCGGGGCCGGAGGATGACGTCATCGCCCGCACACCGGTGGCTGAAGCCCCAAGCAGCATATTAATGGCGCCGATTTCGCTCTCGGCCTGGATAAATTCGCCCCCCTGCCGTGGCAGCTCGCGCGACAGATATTCCGGGATGTCGCTCTGCGGAGTAATCGGATAGCCGAAATAGCAGCGGCAGCCGGCTTCCAGTGCGGCCATGGCGACCGCTTCGTTGCCTTTGACAAATATTTTTTCCCGTGAAGCTGTTGCCATGCCCGTCACTCCTTAAAAACCGTTATAGCGACGTCAGGGCACATCTGTGCGCAGAGCGTACAGCCGGTGCATTTTTCAGGATTCGAGAAAACTGCCATGGCGTAACCAAGGCTGTTCGGGGAATCACTCAAAGCGACCAGTTTTTTGGGGCAGCCTGTGGTGCAGAGCCCGCACCCCTTGCAGCGCTTTTCATCTATCACTATATACGGCATCGATGTTCATCCTTTGTTGAATTCAAGTCGTCCCTTGTAGCAGAGACTAAACGTTCACGTCAAGCCCCCACACAATGCCTTCAGATCCCGGCCGAAGGAATGTCACTCTGCCTACGCCGTCTTAACCTTGGGAATGAAGATTTCATCCGGATCGAGCACTTCATGAATAATGCGCAGCTCTTCCAGAGTAGGAGCGACTGTTTCGCCTTTGACCCGGGAAATATCAAGATCGAACTGGCATAAATCCCTGATCTCCGCCGGCGTTTTTCCGGGATGGCACGTATCCAGATACATCAGGCCGGTCACTTCATCAAAACGGAACACACCGGCGGTACTGATAACGGCGGATGGTCCGCCACGGAAAGCGGCCCCGTAGAGCTCGCGTCTATGAACGAATTCGCCGCCTGGCCATTTCTTAACCCGCCAACCGGGACTGGTGATGTAACTGACATTCTCCACAAAACGCCGCTTTTCATGCACCATGATGAACACCGTTCGCCTGGCAAAGGAGTTGATATCCGGGTTGCCGCCGCTGCCGGTCAGACGCAGTTCGGGGTCAAGATAGTCGCCGATGCAGGTGGTGTTAACATTGCCGTACTGATCGACCTCAGCCCCCCCCAGATAACCGAGATCAACATAGCCTCTCTGGGCGATACAGAAGGCATCATAGAGCCCTGAAGCCCGTGATGCGCCCATTTCACATCGGGCATCGCCGACAGATGTGGGCAGTTCCGGCGGTCGGCCGTCAAGGGTGCCCGCTTCAAAGATCAGTTTCAGATTGGGGGCATGGGTATTTTGCGCCAGCAGAATGGCAACCATCGGCAAGCCGGTTCCGGCAAAGACGATCTCATTATTCCCAACTTCCCGGGAAGCGGCGCAACAGAGCAGATCTGCCAGACCGTACTGTTCAGGTTGTGCGTGTTCTGACATATCATTTACCTCCTTTTTTTTCGCGAGGAGCATAATTCATGGCGCTATTCGCCTTGAGGTTCAGCATGCGCGGCCACCCCAGCTTTTCCAGATAACTCATATGGTTCTGCCCATGAATCCACTCATTGGCAAAATCGTCAAACCCTTCCTGGGTGCGACTACGCCCGTAAAACTCTTTCAGAAACGAGCCATCCACATCATAACGTCCAAACATCCCGGTCGGGTGCGCACCATACGGGCATTCAAGGATATGATCAACTTCGAAGCTGACGATGGTGTTCTGATCGGCGTTACGCCGCAGATACTCTTCAGGGACTATCTCTTCAGCCATGACAATCGTTATGTCGGCGGCACGGGCAACCTCCGGATCCGAGTAATACTGGCCGTTTACCCGCACTGTTCCCTCTTCGCCAACCTGCTGAACGCACATGACGGCAATATCTACCTTGGCAGCCGGGATCAGAACCTGTGAGCCGGCTCCGAAGAAGGGATCTTCGGTAAACTGATATTTATGTTTTGCAATTCTTTTTCCGTCACGGAGCCCGGCACGGCCAAGCATATCGTATTCAGGGTTGTGAATATCGGTGCCAAGTGCCGTCTGAGTGACCGCGTACGGTGCCCCGGAAGCGGCTGCGGCAAAACGGAACATCATTTCGGCGTGGCTGTAATCCTCGACTATAATTTTCTTTTCAGCAACCTTACGAGAGAGATTGGCGCCATACTTACCGTACAGTTCATGACCGACCCAGCACGACTCCCAGATATCCACACAACCGGCCCCGACGAGGAATTCCGTATGGGAGCCGCCCTGCACCTCGATCAGATGGAGCTGCGTGCGGTGCTGACGAATCAATTCAAACACGATCGCCATCGGGCGACGCCAGATGGTGAACCCGGAAAAGGTGAGACTGGAGCCGTCTTTGATAATTTCGGCGGCGTGCTGCAGGGTAATGCGCTTGTCTGTACTCATACCGGCCTCCTAACTAAAGTTTCTCAGAATCTCACGAGATATAATAAGCCGCTGGATCTCGCTGGTCCCCTCGTAAATGGTGGTAATCCTGGCATCGCGGGTAAAACGTTCAAGCGGATAGTCCTGAGTATAGCCATACCCTCCCAGTATCTGCAGCGCGCTGTAGCAGGCCCGGTTGGCCGACTCGGTGGCAAACAGCTTGGCCATGGAAGCTTCTTTGGCAAAGCTCTTGCCGTTTTCCTTGCGCCAGGCGGCACTCATCAGCAGCAGCCGTGACGCTTCAAGTTCGGTATAGCCATCCGCCATCATCCACTGCATCGCCTGAAAATTGCTGATCTTCTGACCAAACTGCACCCGCTCGGTCGCATAGCCGGTGGCGTAATCCATGGCGGCAAGGCCGACCCCGAGGGCAAGTGAACCGATGCCAATACGGCCGCCGGTCAGTTCAGCAACGGCGATACGGAAGCCGTCGTTCAGTTTCCCCATCATGGCGCTGGCGGGCACCCGGCAGTTATCAAAGATCAGCTCATTGGTCGCGGACGCATGCTGCCCCATCTTCTTTTCTTCCTTGCCGACAATCAGGCCGGGCGTGCCACCTTCCACGAGGAAACAGCTGATCCCCTTTCCTTTCGGGGCATCCTTGTCGGTCACCGCCCAGACTACAAAAATGCCCGCATAGGGAGCGCTGGTGATAAATATTTTGGAGCCGTTCAGGACATACTCATCGCCATCCCTGACCGCCTGGGTACTCATACCGGACGGATCGGAACCGGCACCCGGTTCGGTCAGGGCAAAACCGCCGGCGGGATATTCTCCGGAGCAGATTTTGGTGATATACGCCATTTTCTGCTCTTCGTTGCCGACCGCCTGGATTACCTCACAGACCATGTTGTTGACCGACAGGGTGACCGCTGTGGAGGCACAGGCACGGGCTACTTCGGTTATGGCGAGACTGAAGGCAACAACCCCCGCTTCTGATCCGCCGTACTGTTCCTTGACGTTCAATCCCATAAAACCAAGCTCTGCCAGTTTTTTGAGATTTACCAGCAGCGGGGTCCGGTCATGGCTCTGGTCAAGCGCCGCAGCCACAGGCGCCAACTCCGCCGTGGCGAAATTACGGGCCGTATCCTGAATTAATTTCTGCTCTTCGGTAAGATCAAGAAACATGCGCACCTCCTTGGAAGGACAATTATCTCGCCAGTTTCGCGGTCAGCGCTGGGACGAACTGCATGACATCAGCAACGACCAGCACATCGGCTACTTCCCCGATCGGGGCATCCTTGTCCTTGTTGATGGCGAGGATGAAATCTGATTTCTTCATGCCGGCCAGATGCTGGATGGCACCGGAGATGCCGCAGGCGACGTAGAGTTTCGGTGACACGGTCTGGCCGGTGGTGCCGACCTGATGACTGTGCTCCACCCAACCGGCATCGACAACAGGGCGACTGGCGCCGAGTTCGCCGCCAAGGGCTTTTGCCAAGGCCTGAATGACCGGTACATTATCTTTCTTGCCGATGCCGCGCCCGGCGGAAACTATTATTTCGGCTTTGGCAAGGTCGATATCTTTCTCCTCGGCAGGCTCGTAGCCGATGAATTCAAGAGTGGTTGTTGTTGCTGCGGTCAGCTTCCTGATTGCAGGCGCGCCTCCCGGTTGCAGAACCTGGAAAGCACCGGCCTGAATCGTCAGCACCGTTTTGCTGGTGGCCGGTTTTACGCTGCGACGCATTTTGGCGTTGCAGCAGCCGACTTCGAAGCTGCCGTCGGCGACGGCAATGACTTCTGATATCTGCGCGGCCCTGAGGGAGGCGGCAATCCGCGGGGCAAGGTCCCAACCGTAGGATGAGTGGAGAAAGACGATGTAGTCCGGGTTCTCCTGCTGTACGGCGTCCAGGATCAGTTTTTTGTGCAGGTCCGGGTTGTATTCGCCGCAGGTGGCGGCGTCGGCCAGATAGAGGGTGCCGCCGTAGCTGGGGAGCTGGCTTTCGCTTCCGACGAGGAGCAAGGCGGTTTCCGCCCCGAATTGATCGGCAAAACCGAGCAGTTCGTAGGTGGATTCAAGTAGTTTTCCATCGCGGTATTCACCGATCAGTAATGTTTTCATAGTGGTCTCCTTACAAAAAGTCTTTAAACCTCACCACAGAGCCACAGAGGGCACAGAGTAAGTCTTATGAAAATAAAAAATATATTTAAAAAAGGTATTTAGATTCAGACACTTGTTTATT
>CAJAFV010000014.1 GCA_903939115.1 uncultured Geobacteraceae bacterium | reverse complement strand
GAACGGGAAACAGATGTTTGATGAGATCAGGCGGATAAGGCCGGATATGAAGGCGCTGTTCAGCAGTGGTTACAGCGCAAAAATTATCGAGCAGCAGGGGGACCTTGGGGCGAATGCCGAGTTTATGACAAAGCCGCTTCAGCCTGCGCTGCTGGTGAAAATGGTACGGGAGATGCTGGACCGGCCGTTGAAGTGACATTTTGACAATGCAGGATCGCGGAAGAATCGTTGGCCGCCACCGCTCTATTGACTGCGAGGAGAGACAACTCATGACGATCACACCAGTAGGAGAAGCGCACAACAGCGCATCTCTCCGCAAGCGTGCTGAAGAACAGGTGAAAGCGAACGAGAGCGCCATCCCGAAATCGACTTCACCTGTGGAAGCACAGCGCCTCCTCCATGAGCTGCAGGTTCATCAGATAGAGCTGGAGATGCAGAACGATCAGCTGCGCAGCTCCCAGCTGGAATTGGAAGATTCGCGGGCACGCTATTTCGACCTGTATGACCTGGCACCGGTCGGGTATCTGACGATTAGTGAATCCGGGCTTATCCTGGAAGCCAATCTTGCCGCCGCCACCATGCTTGGTGTCGCCAGAAGCATGCTGATCAGCAAGCCGCTCAATCGTATAATCTTCCCTGATGACCAGGATATGTACTACC
Source organism: uncultured Geobacteraceae bacterium (assembly GCA_903939115.1). Taxonomy (GTDB): domain Bacteria; phylum Desulfobacterota; class Desulfuromonadia; order Geobacterales; family Pseudopelobacteraceae; genus JACRCG01. The sequence goes on along the minus strand of CAJAFV010000014.1, from coordinate 4,294 downwards.
TGCGCCAACAACGTTCCCGCAGCTTAAGCGCTCCGGGTTTTTTCGAAATACGCCTGCTTCAGGCTGACGGATCTCCATTCTGGGCGCAGCTGCAGCTCGCTGAAGTGCAGAACGGAGAGAGCTGGATTACCTTTACCGATATCACTGAGCGGAGGAAGGTCGATGAATCTCTCCGGGGGGCGATGGCGGAGATTCAGCAGTTGCAAAACCGGCTCCAGGCGGAAAATATCCATCTGCTGCAGGAGATTGCCCAGCAGTTCAACTCCGGCGAGATCATTGGTGAAAGCGATGCCATCAGGCGCGTCTTTAACCTGGCTGAGCAGGTGGCGCCGATGAATGCGACCGTTCTTCTCCTGGGTGAAACCGGCACCGGCAAGGGGGTGCTGGCGCGGGCCATCCACGACCGCAGCGTTCGCAAGGGACGGCCAATGATCACGGTCAACTGCACGGCACTGCCGGAGAGCCTGATCGAAAGCGAACTCTTCGGGCGGGAAAAGGGTGCGTTCACCGGGGCTCATGCCCGGCAGATGGGGCGCTTCGAGCTGGCCGACGGCGGCACCATCTTTCTCGACGAAATTGGCGAACTGTCGTTAGAGCTGCAAAAAAAGCTGCTTCGGGTCATTCATGACGGCAATCTTGAGCGGCTCGGCAGCCCGCACACCATTAAAGTCGATGTACGGATCATCGCGGCCACCAACCGGAATCTGGAAGAAGAGCTCAGCAAAGGTAGGTTTCGGGAAGATCTGTTCTACCGGCTCAATATGTTCCCCATCAATATCCCGCCGCTGCGGCAGCGCGTAGAAGACATCCCGCTGCTCGTCAATTATTTCGTTGCCAAATACAACAAGAAAATCGGTAAAAAGATCGAGAGCGTGTCTGCAGATACTCTGGACGCCCTCCGGAAATATCCCTGGCCCGGCAACGTGCGGGAGTTGGAAAGTGTCATCGAGCGGGCGGTCATCATCAGTCAGGGGAGCTCATTACAGGTATTGGACCTGTTGGATGTATTCCGCAAAACAGAGGAGTCGGCGGAGGGGGATGTAAAAGCCCTCTCCCTGTTGGAACAGGACTACATACTCCAGGTGCTCCAGAAAACCGGATGGCGTATTGACGGGACAAAAGGAGCCGCGCTGCTGCTTGGTATCAACCCCAGCACGCTCCGCTCCCGGATGAGGAAGTACGGCATCAGCCGCAGGTAACCAGGAATTTAGGGGCCTTTGTTTGATTAAACTGCTATTTTATTGCGCTGTTTCGTCTGCTTGAACGTTGTAGTAATCTGGTCTGACACTTTTTCTTTCATCATTTCCTGTCTTAATAAGGTGTTTATTTTAGTCGTATAGTTCTTCTTGTGTTTCAGCCAGTCAAGAATATCAGCATCAAGTCTCATGCTTACAGGCTTTTTGACTGGTCTGAAGAATTCCCCGATTTCGAATCCGCTCCAGTCTGTGATTTCCGGAATGTCCGAAAGGTTTATTTCTTCATCCGGCAACGCAAACACGCAGAGATCCTCATCACGGATTCCGTGACATGTAACGATTTCGTTTTATGTCACTGATTTTTTCGCGGTTTTTTCCGCCCCCCGATAGTCTCCATAATTTTTCTCTAATTAATTCAGCAAGTTAAATGCTCGATCGAGGCCGATTCTCTTTGGTATGGTAGTTGCTACTATTATGCCGAGGAGGAAGACCTTATGTCCCGAAACAACTCCGTAAATAGCAGGATTGTTCTTCACTCACGCCCTTTCGGCGCCCCGACGGCAGAAAACTTCCGGCTTGAAAAAATCGCCGTTCCGGTCCCTTCAGCCGGAGAGGTTCTTCTGCGCACCCTGTATCTCTCGCTTGACCCCTATATGCGCGGCCGGATGAACGATGCGCCCTCGTATGCCGCTCCGGTGGCTGTTGGTGACGTCATGGTCGGCGGCACCGTCTCACGCGTGGAAATCTCACGAAACCGGGACTTCCAACCGGGCGACCTGGTACTCGGCTCCAGCGGCTGGCAGGAGCATGCCCTTTCCGACGGTACTGATCTCACCGGACTCGATGCCCGAATGCAGCACCCTTCGCTGGCCTTAGGTCTTCTCGGTATGCCCGGTTTTACCGCCTACATGGGCCTGCTCGAAATCGGTCAGCCGAAAGAGGGTGATACGCTGGTTGTCGCCGCCGCAAGCGGTGCTGTCGGTTCGGTGGTCGGCCAGATTGCGCAGCTGCTCAAGGGGTGCCGGGTGGTCGGCATTGCCGGCGGCGCCGCCAAGTGCCGGTATGTTGTCGAAGAGCTTGGCTTTGACGCCTGTATTGACCGCCACAGTGCCGATTTTCCGCAGCAATTGGCGGCTGCCTGCCCGAAAGGCATCGACGTCTACTTCGAGAACGTCGGCGGTGCGGTCTTCGACGCCGTCCTGCCTCTGCTGAATGCAGGCGCCCGTGTCCCGGTCTGCGGGCTGATCGCCCAGTATAACGACACCCGTCTGCCGCACGGTCCGGATCGTTTGAGACTCCTGACCCGTACGCTGCTGACCAGGCGCATCAAGATGCAGGGCTTCATTATTTTCGAGGATTTTGGTGACCGTTATGGTGAATTTTACCAGCGGATGAGCGCCTGGCTGGCTGAGGGACGCATCAGGTACCGCGAAGATGTTGTCGATGGCCTTGAAAAAGCGCCTGAGGCCTTCATCGGACTGCTGGAAGGGAAGAACTTCGGCAAGCTCATTGTGCGCGTCGCGCAGTAGTAGAAAGAGCACAACGACTTCAGAGGATACTGTCATGACGACTGAAACAGCGGAAGTGCAGAACTATCTGAAAAGTCTCACCGTTTTATTTGTCGAAGATGAAGAGGACTCTCGCGAACAGTGCAGTGAATTTCTGTCACGCCTTGTCGGCGTACTTGTAACAGCGCCCAACGGTGCGGAAGGCCTGGGCGCTTGGCATCAGCACAAACCGGATATCATCATCACTGACATCCGCATGCCGGTCATGGACGGCCTCGCGATGCTGCGGGAAATCCGCAGCGTTGATGCGGAGGTGCCGGTACTTGTCCTGTCTGCCTTTGAGGAGTTCGAGTACCTCAAGCAGAGTATCGATCTTGGTGTTAGCGGATATGTGGTCAAGCCTGTCGATCCAGCCAGGTTTAACGAAGCGTTGCTGAAGTGTGCGCGGGTTTTGCGGGTCGATGCCACTCTCCGGTTTCAGGAGCTGTTTAGCCGCTCAATGTTTGACGGGCTATGCGCCCATATCTGCGTGATAAATGCCACGGGAGTGATTGTCAGCACCAATAGTGCCTGGGATACCTTTGCTGCTGAAAATAATGCCGCAACGGGTGCCTGCTGCGTAGGCCATAATTATCTGGCTGTCCTTGACGTCAGTCCGGGTACGGCGGCGGAAGACCGGGCGGCTATGGAAGCGTTCCAGGCAGGTATCACCGCAGTTTTGGATGGTACGCTGCCGCACTTCGTCATGGAGTACAACTGTTCTTCTCCTGATGAGGTGCGCTGGTTTATCGTCAGGGTTAACCCGTTTGATGTGGATGGCACAGCGTATGCCGTCATTTCACATGCCAACATCACCCCGCGCAGGCAGACAGAAACGGCACTCAAGGAGAGAAACAAAGAGCTTGGCTGTCTGTATAGCATCATCTCTCTGTCAAATGATCCAGGCATTTCGTTTGACGAGCTATTCAAACGGGCCGTTATGCGCATCCCTCCGGCCTGGCAGTTTCCCGACATAACAGAGGCATGCATCGAAATTGGCGGTAAAAGCTTCCAGACGGCACGCTTCGAAGAAACGCCCTGGATCCTGGCTCAGGAAATAATTGCTCAAGACAATAAAGTTGGGAAAGTGACGGTATGTTGTCTTGAGGAGCGGGCATTCCTGCCGGAAGAACTGACGCTGCTCAACGCCATAGCCGATAACCTGGGCTTAATCGTCATGCGTGAATTAGCCAAGGAAACTATCTCGCAACTTGCCGTGACAGACGAACTGACCGGCCTCAATAACCGCCGCTTTTTCAATGAAAGCTTAGCCAAGGCTGTAAGTGCGGCGCGGCGCCATAGGCAACCTCTCTCGCTGATCAGTATCGATATTGATCATTTTAAAAATGTGAATGATACGTTCGGTCACACGATGGGAGACCTGGTGCTCAAGGAGTTCTCCCTGTTACTGAAGATGATGGTGCGTGTTGAAGATATCGCCTGTCGTCTGGGTGGCGAGGAGTTCATTGTACTGCTGCCGAATACGGACTGTGAAGCCGCAGTCATTTTGGCAGATCGCATGCGCAGCAGCTTTGAGCAGTACCCCAGAAT
>CAJAFV010000013.1 GCA_903939115.1 uncultured Geobacteraceae bacterium | reverse complement strand
ACGGACACCCTTGCTGTTCGGCTAACGGTTCCCACCATCAGGGCCCGTAGAGGACTTTCACCTCCAAGTCACCAATCAACCACCATAGCTGATTGGATGGCGCTTACGCGCCACGCGCCATACCTGGCGCACATAAAAAAAAAGCCGGCCATTTCAGGCCGGCTTCGATGAAAAGATTAAAGGCCGGCAGCTGCCGCCACCTCGGCAGCAAAATCTGATTCCTTTTTTTCCAGACCCTCTCCGAGGGCATACTTGGTAAAACGGGTAATGGTTATGGTTGTGCCGAGCGCTTTACCTGTCTCAGCAGCCAATTGCTTGATACTCTTGTCAGTGTCTTTTACAAACTGTTGCTCAAGCAGACATATTTCTGCATAAAATTTGTTGACCTGACCTTCAATGATCTTTTCGATAATGTTTTCAGGTTTACCGGTCTCACGTGCCTTGGCGCGGTAAATGTCTTTCTCGCGATCAAGGACATCGGCATCAACTTCGCTCCGCTGAACATACCGTGGTGAGGCAGCTGCTGAATGCATCGCAACATCTTTAACAAAAGTAGCGAAAGCAGGATCTTTAGCAGCAGCTGCGTTGTCGCAGGTTGCTTCAACCAGAACGCCTATTTTTCCGCCTGCGTGAATGTACGATCCGATTGCGCCAGCACCCGGAACAACATAGCTGCTGAAGCGGCGGATCTGCATGTTTTCACCGATAACGGAAATGGCCTCATTCAGCATGACCTGGATAGTTTTGCTGCTGTCCCCGCAATAGGGCTGAGTAAAAAGTTCCTCAACAGATGCAGGATTAGTCTGCAGAATGTGGTTTGCAATGTCTTTTACAAATCCTTGGAAAATTTCGTTTTTTGCCACGAAATCTGTTTCACTGTTTATCTCAAGCAACACGCCTTTATCGCCTTCTGCAGTTACTACAGCGGCAACCATGCCTTCTGTCGCGGCACGACCGGCTTTTTTTGAAGCGGCGGCAAGACCTTTTGTACGCAGAAAGTCTACAGCCTGCTCAAAATCACCTTCTGTTTGCTCAAGAGCCTTTTTACAATCCAGCATGCCTGCGCCGGTTGATTTTCTCAATTCAGATATCTGTGCAGCTGTTACAGCCATTACTAATCCTCCTATCCCGGGTCTCAGGAATTGTTTGAAATATAAATTTTATTCAGCTGCTGCTTCAGCAGCGATTTCTTCCGGTGCGTACTCTTCTGCAACTTCGTTGTCCTTCTGTAGGGCTGCTCTACGTGCCTGAACCCCTTCAAGGACCGCGTCGGCCATTTTTGCGGAAAGAAGACGGATGGCACGAATAGCGTCATCGTTGCCTGGAATGACATAGTCAATCGGGTCAGGGTCGCAATTGGTATCGACAACAGCAACAACAGGAATGCCAAGTTTGTTGGCTTCCTGAACGGCGATCTCTTCATTTTTAGGATCAATTACGAACATGACGCCGGGGAGTTTGGTCATTGTTTTAATGCCGCCCAGGGTCTTCTGAAGTTTTTCGCGGTCGCGGGTAAACTGAAGTGCTTCCTTTTTAGTGTACGCATCGATGGTGCCATCTTCGAACATGGCATCAATCTTCTTGAGACGGTCGATACTCTGCTTTACGGTGGTAAAATTGGTCAACATGCCGCCCAGCCAGCGCTGGTTAACATAGTGCATGCCACAGCGGGTCGCCTCATCGGCAACAGAATCCTGAGCCTGCTTTTTTGTGCCGACAAAGAGAACCGTGCAGCCATCCTGAGCGGATTCCTTGACAAAGCTGTAGGCGGTTTTGAAGTAACGAACGGTTTTCTGCAGATCGATGATGTAGATGCCGTTACGTGCCCCGAAAATGTAGGGTTTCATCTTGGGGTTCCAACGTTTTGTCTGGTGACCGAAATGGACGCCAGCTTCCAACAGTTCCTTCATGCTGATACTTGACATGGTGTTTCTCCTTTGGTTTTTTCCTCCGCCCCGTCGAATCCCCGACATCAAAACGTACTTTAGGGACACCACCGGATCTACCGAGGCGTGTGAATTGAATAGCGGGATTTTATAGCACAGGGGATTCGGCAAAATCAAGGGAAATTACGGCGCTCACCAATGAAGTGCGTCTATCGGGCAGGCTTCTACGCACCGTCCACAGGAGGTGCAGCGATCCGGTCGATTAATAAAGGCATATTTATGGAACCGGTCTGTTTCCAGGGTAATATTTTTTTCAGGGCAGGCTGCTACGCATTGACCGCAACCACTGCAGACACTCACATTGACCGTTGGCACGCCCGGCACGGCGTCTACAATCCCAGGTCCATCTGTTTCCAGGTAAACCCGGCTTTTGTCTGCTTGCGGTGAAAGGGGTAATAACGGGGGCATTTGGCAACGACGGCATTTCCCGCCTGCTTGCAGGTGCGGCGGCACGAGGTGCAGAGTTTGTTTGTTGACGGGCGATGTGATTTTATTTTCTGTTTCGTTTTCATACGGTACCGAACAGAGCTCCGAGATTTACTAAACCTCGGAACTCTCTCTTTATATGGATGCGTTTTTGTTATGCCACAAACCTGACCCAACCGAATTCATCTTTCAACTTGCCGGTCTGGATTCCGGTCAGGGTATCATACAGTCGCTGGGTAATTTCTCCCACGTTACCGCCGGTCAACTGCAGGACTTCATCCTTGTAGCAGAGTTTGCCGACCGGTGTGATGACCGCTGCAGTGCCGCTGCCGAAGGCTTCGGTTACTTTACCGGCGCGGATGTCCGCCATCAGGTCGTGAACGTCTATCTGTCGCTCTTCCACCGTATAGCCAAGTGTAGGCGCCAGTTTCAGAACCGAATCCCGGGTTACGCCCGACAGGATTGATCCGTTCAAAGATGCGGTAACAATATGAGTGTCATACGCAAAGAACATGTTCATCGCGCCGACCTCCTCGATATAGCGCCGCTCCCGGCCATCCAGCCACAGCACCTGGTCGTACCCCTTTTTCTTGGCTTCGAGTCCCGCTTTAAGAGAGCTGGCATAGTTGCCGCCGGTCTTGGCTTCTCCCGTTCCACCCGGCACTGCCCGGACGTAATGATCTTCCACCATGATGTTGATCGGGTTGAATCCGGCAGCGTAATAGGCGCCGACCGGGGAGAGGATGACAAAGAAATAAAAATGGTTTGAAGGATGAACCCCCAGAAACGGTTCCACGGCTATCATGGCCGGACGGATATAGAGCGACGTGCCGGGGGTAGTTGGAATCCACTCCTGTTCCAGCGCAACCAGTTTGTTTATGCCGTCAAGAAACAACTCCTCCGGCACTGCCGGCATGCAGATGCGATCTCCGGACTGGTTGAAGCGGCGCGCATTCATCTCCGGACGAAACAGGGCTACGCGGCCGTCAGCCCATTTATAGGCCTTGAGCCCTTCGAAAATCTCCTGAGCATAATGAAAAACCGAGCAGGACGGGTCAAGCACGAAGGGAGCATACGGCTCGATGCGGGCGTCACACCACCCTTGGTCGTCTTTCCACTCAACGACCAGCATCCGGTCGGTGAAATGTTTACCAAAGCCGAGTTGCGACTGATCAGAAATCTTGGTCTTCATTTTCTCGGTTGGTAACGGAACTATTTTAATATCCATGATGATGCCTCCAGTATTCGATAAAGCTGGTGATTACTTACCATAAACAGCAAGTTGCGGCAAGTTGAAAATCCCCATTGACAAAGTCCCGCTAATCTGTTTAAGTGCCGCCACAATCATTCGTAACTATTTAAAATAACTGAATTATTTTAGTTTTGCTAAATAAATTTATCAAGGAGAATTACAACATGGAAAAATACCGATTCCGTAAAGTTATGGCGGCCAACCGAGGTGAGATTGCTATCCGTATATTCCGCGCCTGCACAGAGCTTGGCATCGGCACGGTTGCACTCTACTCTGAAGAGGACAAACTCTCCCTTCATCGCTACAAGGCTGACGAAGCGTACCTTATCGGAAAAGGGAAGTCGCCGATCGACGCCTACCTCGGTATTGATGAAATTATTGCTCTGGCGCTTAAAGCAGACGTAGATGCCATCCATCCCGGATATGGGTTTCTTGCCGAGAATGCCGAGTTTGCTGAAGAGTGTCGGGTTAATGGCATAACCTTTATCGGACCTACTGCGGAAATGATGCGCGCGCTGGGCGATAAGGTCTCCGGCAGAAGAGCCGCCATCGCTGCCGGAGTCACGGTCGTGCCTGGAACAGATAACCCGATTGAGAAAGAAGAGGACGCGCTGATCTTTGCCAAGGAACATGGCTATCCGATTATTATCAAGGCGTCTGCGGGGGGCGGTGGTCGCGGTATGCGTGTGGCCAACAACAAGAAAGAGTTGCTTGAGGGCCTTGTTGCGGCCGGCAGTGAGGCAAAAGCTTCTTTCGGCAACGCCGAGGTCTTTCTGGAGCGCTACCTGGCACACCCGAAACATATAGAAGTTCAGGTGCTGGGTGACAACTACGGTAATCTGGTGCATTTTTTCGACCGCGACTGTTCCGTGCAGAGGCGCCACCAGAAAGTGGTCGAATTTGCCCCGTCACTGTCATTAACCCAGTCACAACGGGAAGAGCTCTGCACTGCGGCGCTTAAAATAGCCGGACACGTCAAGTACCGCAATGCCGGAACCATCGAGTTTCTGGTGGACACCGAAGGCAAACATTACTTTATCGAGATGAATCCCCGCATTCAGGTTGAGCATACCGTGACCGAAATGATTACCGGTCGAAATCTGGTGCAGAACCAGATTCTGGTCGCCTGCGGCCACAAACTTTCTGATCCCGAGATCAATATCCCGTCGCAGAGTGCCATCGATATGCGCGGGTATGCCATTCAGTGCCGAATTACCACCGAAGATCCGGCTAACAATTTCGCTCCCGATTTCGGCACATTGACCACCTACCGTTCCGCCGCCGGTTGCGGTATCCGCCTTGATGCCGGTAACGCTTTTACCGGCGCCAAAATTACCCCGCATTATGATTCACTGCTGGTCAAGGTCAGCTCCTGGGGGCTTTCCTTTTCGGATGCATCGAACATCATGAATCGCGCTCTGCAGGAGTTCCGGGTCCGTGGTGTCAAGACCAATATCGGCTTTCTTGAAAACGTCATCACTCATCCGGTCTTCCAGAAAGGTCAGTGCGATACCTCATTTATAGAAAAACATCCGGAACTGCTCCGTTTCAGGGAAAAACAGGATCGCGCCAGCAAAGTACTTAACTTCCTTGGCGAAGTCATCGTTAACGGTTCACCCGGTGTGGCGAAGCCGCTTAAGTCGGCTGAACTGATCGAGGCCCGGGCTCCCTATGTTGATACCAACAGACCGCGCCCGTCCGGCAGCAAGGACCTGTTCATGCAGCTCGGCGCCGATGGGCTCTCCAAATGGATTCTGGAACAGAAAAAGCTGCTGATCACCGATACCACGATGCGAGATGCCCACCAATCGAACCTGGCAACACGGGTTCGCAGCTATGATATCCTCAAGATAGCCGAACCGACATCGTATCTCGGCTCCGAGCTGTTCTCGCTGGAGTGCTGGGGCGGAGCAACGTTTGACGTTTCGATGCGTTTTTTACGGGAAGATCCCTGGCAGCGTCTGCACAAGCTGTCGGAACTGATTCCGAATGTTCTGTTCCAGATGCTGCTGCGCGGTTCAAATGCGGTCGGCTACACCAACTACCCTGATAATGTCGTGCAGAAATTTGTCGAAGAGGCCGCTGATTCCGGCGTCGATATCTTCCGCGTTTTCGACTCGCTCAACTGGACAACCGGCATGAAGGTAGCTATGGATGCGGTGCGCCGCTCGGGGAAAATATGTGAAGCCGCCATCTGCTATACCGGCGATATCACTGATCCGAAACGCGATAAATACCCGCTTGAGTACTACGTTAACATGGCAAAAGAGCTGGAGAAGATGGGCGCGCACATTTTGGCAATTAAGGATATGGCGGGCCTCCTCAAACCTCTTGCTGCCTACAAACTGGTAAAAGCGCTCAAAGAAAATGTAGGCATTCCGATTCATCTGCATACCCATGACACCTCTTCAAACGGCAGCGCCATGCTGCTTAAGGCCAGTGAAGCCGGTGTGGATATTGTTGATGCCGCGCTCTCGTCACTCTCCGGCCTGACTGCCCAGCCGAACCTGAACGCGCTGGTGGCAACGCTGGAAGGGACCGAACGCGATCCGCTCGTCAACGCTCCGGGACTGCAGAAGCTGGCCAACTATTGGGAAACGGTGCGCGATTATTATTCCCCCTTCGAATCCGGCCTCAAAAGCGGTACCGCCGAGGTGTATCACCATGAGATTCCGGGCGGCCAGTACTCCAACTACAAACCGCAGGTCGCCGGCCTTGGTCTGATCGAACGCTGGGATGACTGCAAGGAGATGTACCATAAGGTCAACATGATGTTCGGCGATATCGTCAAGGTGACCCCCTCTTCCAAAGTTGTGGGTGACATGTCAATGTTCCTGGTCAAGAACAATCTGGAACCGGAAGATGTCTTTACTACCAAAGAGGACCTAGCCTTCCCGGAGTCAGTTGTCGGCATGTTCAAGGGAATGCTTGGTCAGCCGTATCAGGGCTGGCCGCAGGAGCTGCAGAAAATTATTCTGAAAGGAGAACAGCCGATTACCTGCCGTCCGGGCGAACTGCTTGAGCCGGTCGATTTTGACGAAGAAAAGCTGAAGCTGGAAGAAAAGCTGGGGCACCGGGTTGATGACCGGGCGCTGGTTTCAGCGATACTCTATCCGAATGTCTATCCGGAATTTGATCGTCATCGCCAGCAGTTTTCCGACATCTCGGTTTTTCCTACTCCGATATTCTTCTACGGTCTTGAGCCGGGCCAGGAAACATCGCTCGACATTGAACCGGGCAAGACGTTGATCATCAAGCTTAATGCGGTCGGCAAAGTTCAAAGTGACGGCACCCGGGCGGTCTATTTCGAGTTGAACGGCAATAATCGTTCGGTTGTTATTCGCGACCAGTCGGTTCAAAGTGACCAGGCAATGCGCATAAAAGCGGAAAAAGGTAATCACTGCCACATTGCGGCACCGATGCCGGGCAAAGTGCTGAAAGTTAACGTCAAGGCCGGTGATGCGATCAAAGCCGGGGATGTCTTGATGGTAACCGAGGCGATGAAGATGGAGACCAACATCAAGGCCAAAGCTGATGGAGCAGTGGCTGATGTCAAGTTTAAAGAGGGTGAAACTGTCGAGAAAGAGGATCTGGTTATTGTTGTGACGGAATAGATCGCCACTCGATATGAAACGCGAACGCCCCGCTTTTAAAACAGTCGGGGCGTTCGTGTTTTTAGAAGCAGGAATTTGCTGTATGCCACAGTCACTCCGCGTTGACATACCGGGAAATCAGGTGTATTTCGTTTAATACCAAGTTGCAATCAAACGATTACGTTGTTGGCTTCGTCGATAGCTCCTCAACGTACTGAAGTACGCCTCGGTCGCTATTCTCCTCGCCGCCTCGTACTCATTTTGATTGCTCCTCGGTATAATGCCATTGCGAGCACCAATACACGTACAGATCTGAATGAAAAGTGAAAAATTCGGATTGACAGGAATTTCGTAATGATCGATCAAAAGTCAATTGTTGAAGTTGATGTTAGTGTTGTTGAATCCGTGGAGTTACTACGAGAACTGATTGACCGGATCGGCGAAGTCATTGTCGGGCAGAGTCATCTGGTTGAGCGAATTTTGGTCGCCCTGCTGGCCAATGGTCATATCCTGATCGAAGGTGTGCCGGGACTGGCCAAGACTACGGTCGTCAAGACTCTGGCCGGGTTGATCGATGCCAGTTTTCGGCGAATCCAGTTCACCCCCGATCTGCTCCCCGCAGACCTGATCGGTACCCAGATATACAACCCGCGCGAAGGCTGTTTTACCACGCGAAAAGGGCCGATTTTTGCCAACATCGTGCTGGCGGATGAAGTGAACCGTGCACCGGCAAAAGTTCATAGTGCCCTCCTTGAAGCCATGGAAGAGCATCAGGTAACTATCGGCGAGTCTACGTATCCATTAGATGATCTGTTTATGGTGCTTGCCACTCAGAATCCGATTGAGCAGGAGGGTACGTATCCGCTGCCTGAGGCTCAGATGGATCGCTTTATGATGAAAATAACCGTCGGGTATCCGACGTGGGATCAGGAGCGGGAGATCATTCGCCGTTCAGCACGCATCGATACCGGGACGGCTGTAACTCCGCTTGTTCACCCGGAGGATCTCCTGAAGGTTCGACGCTGTGTGGCCAGTATTTTTATGGATGAAAAAATCGAGCAGTACATCCTCGATATCGTTTTTGCCACACGGGAGCCGGCTCGCTGCGGCCTGGACAATCTGGCACGCTACATCGAATTTGGCGCTTCTCCCCGTGCGAGCATTTATCTTGCTGTTGCCTCACGGGCGCTCGCCTTTATCAGGGGGCGGGGCTACGTTGTTCCCCAGGATATCAAGGATATCGCCCCGGATATCCTGCGTCATCGGATCATCACTACCTATGAAGCCGACATTGACGGCATGAGTACCGATCGTCTGATTGCCGAATTTCTGACCCACGTCAAGGTGCCATGAACTCCGCTTCCGCAGATCGACAGAACGCAAACTGTCAGGAATCCGCTCCGCAGACGGTCAGGGGGCTGCAGATAAAGGCCTCACGACTGACGGCTGGCATTTTTGCCGGAGAATACCTCAGTGCGTTTCGTGGCCGCGGGATCGAATTCGAAGAGGTTCGGGAATATCAGCCGGGTGATGACGTCAGAACAATTGACTGGAATGTCACAGCCAGGCTTGATCGCCCCTACGTTAAGCGGTTTGTGGAGGAACGGGAATTAACGATCATGATCCTGCTGGATCGTTCCCCGTCAATGCAGTTCGGCACCAGGCGAGCCACGAAACTGCAGACGGCCGTTGAAGCTGCATCGCTGCTTGCCTTTGCCGCGCTCCGCTCCAACGACAAGATTGGTTTGATAACCTATTCCGACCGGGTTGAAACCTTCCTCCCCGCAGCAAAGGGAAAGCGTCATGTCATGCGACTGGTCCATCAGGCGCTCTCCACTCCCTGTGGCAGCGGAGGAGCCGGCATGGAGGCGGTCCTGCTTCAGCTTGGTACGGTGCTGAAAGGACGAGCACTGCTGTTTATCGTCTCTGATTTTCACGACCCGATACCGCTTCTGCCGCTGGCTAAAGCGGCACTTCGCCACGATGTTGTTGCGCTGTCACTTAGCGACCCGGCCGAGATGGAGCTGCCTGCGATCGGCCTGATCAATCTGGTCGATCCGGAAACCGGCAGCGAATGTCTGGTTGATTCTGCCAGCAGCAGGGTGCGCGATCGCTACCGGTTGCTGGCCGCAATTCGGCATGGGGAGATCCGACAGCAGCTCGCTGCTGTCGGTGCGGACATTCTCAATCTGAATACGTCGATAGCACCGCTCCATCCGCTGATCCGCTTTTTTCGCAGTTGTTTGCGGCAGAGGAGTAGGTGAATGATACGACCTGTCGCCATAGCTCTTCTGCTGGCACTATTACCTGTTTTTTCGCCGTTGGACGTTGTCTGGGCTGTGCAAGATGATGCCATCCGTGCCCTCCGTGGACCACTGCCACCATCCGGATTACCCCCCTTTGCCGCTACAGCCGTCATCCTGCTTTGTCTCGGCACTCTCGTATGGTACCGACGACGAAAAGCAGTGCGGGCGCCCGTTGTTTCTGAACCGACTGATGCCCCGGTTTCGTCCGGCGATCAGCTGGCGCTGCTGCTGGAAGAAGTCGGCCGGCAACAGCGCCAGCCTGCTGAGATAGTTGAACGGCTCATGCCGATACTGCGCAGTCATTTTGCCGGAAAGAGCGGAACTTCAGCAGAGTACAACACCAGCCAGGAGTTGCTTGACAGGCTGCAGTGTACCGGTGAAACAGGGGTCTTGCTACGAGCCGCCGAACTGCTCCGACTCTGCGACAGTGTCTGGTTCGGAGGGGTTGTGCCGACGTTTGAACAGGCAGAGTGGGCGCTTCAGGAAACGCAGCTGCTTCTTCAGGATCGTAGCGAAGAACCGTCATGACTTTCCATGATCCGTCGGCATTGCTGTTGGTAATTCCGGCACTGCTCCTGTCCGGATATGCCTGGCGCAAAAAGTCAAACTGTCAGGTCATATTTCCTCTCCTTTCCACTTTTACTGATATTCACCCAACTACCCGAAGCCGTTGTGCCGCTATGCTCCCCGCAGTAAGGATCCTGGCAATTTTTCTTGCCGTGATCGCTCTGGCCCGACCGCAGCTGCAGCTGCGTGAAGCGACGGTTGTTAGTCGGGGCATTGATCTGGTGCTGGCTCTCGATGTTTCCACCAGTATGCTGGCGGTGGATCGTGCCGCTTCGGTCAATGATCGTTCACGTTTTAAAATCGCCAGGGATGTCACCCGTGACTTTATCTCCCGTCGCAGTGGCGACCGCATCGGCATGATAGCTTTTGCTGCGCGCCCCTATCCGGTTGCACCGCTGACCCTGGATCACCAGTGGCTGAACGGTGTTCTTGATCAGATTGAAATCGGGGGCATTGAGGATGGCACCGCCCTGGGAGATGCTCTGCTGGCAGCGGTCAACCGGCTGCACGCTTCATCTGCGGCAAGTCGAGCCATTGTGGTTATTACCGACGGCCGCAACAACGCCGGGGCTGTTCAGCCGTTAGTCGCCGCTCAGGCGGCGCGCACTCTGGGGATTCGGGTGCATACCATCGGCATCGGCGGAAAGGGCGCGGCACTGTTTCCTGTAGAAGATCCGTTGGGCGGTGTTACCTACCGGCAGGTTGCTGCAGATCTGGATGAAACTGTGTTACGCGGGATTGCCCAAACTACCGGTGGACGTTTTTACCTGGCATCGGACGCTGCCGTACTACAGAGCGTCTTTACGGAAATAGATACGCTGGAACGTCGTCCCATTGAAGAGAAGGTAAGCATCAGTTATCGTGAACTGTTTCCACCGGTTCTTCTGGCCGCGCTGCTCCTGCTGGTTGCCGAGACCCTCCTTCGCACCACGTGGCTACGGAGGAACCCCTGACATGAACTTCGCCGCAGCAGAATATATCTGGCTGTTCCCGGTGATTCTGCTCCCTGCTGTACTGCTCCGGATCAGAGCTTCACTGAAGCGAACGCAATCACTCGACGCCTTTGCCGACCACCACCTTGCGACCCGGTTGACACGCCTTTCCACGCGCCGCTGGCGCATTGTCGGAACCATCAGTGATGTGGCCGCCCTGCTCTGCATTGTTTTCGCCCTGATGCAGCCGCAATGGGGTGTTATCTCCGAAGAGCGGATTAGTTCGGGTCTTGATATAGTCATTGCGCTCGATATTTCACGAAGTATGCTGTCCGACGACCTCAAGCCAAACCGCCTCTCCGTGGCGAAGTCTGCAATCGGCAGGCTTCTCGATTCAGAGCCGGGAAACCGGATCGGGGTCATCGCTTTTTCCGGAACGGCCTATACCGTCTGTCCGTTAACGACCGATTACGCAATAGTCAAACAGATTGTGAGCGAACTGACTCCCGGTTCTCTGCCGCATGGCGGGAGTAATCTCTCTGCGGCGCTGCGCGAGGCCCGGCGCGCTTTTCGCGGGGCCAAAAGCGGAGGGCAGGTGGTGATGCTGGTGAGTGACGGTGAGGATCATGATGGCGGTATTGTTCCGGCAGTGGGGGAGGTCAAGGGTGTCGGGATATCGGTTGTGGCGGCTCTGGCGGGGACCGAAGACGGCGGCTTGATGCCGCTTCAGGGCGGAGGGTTTGTCAAGGACCGGAACGGTGCAGTCGTTAAGAGCCGTGCTTCCCGGGCGGTCATGGCCGCCATTGATCCCGGTGTCGTTTCCCTTGGCGCTGACGGAACCGGTCTGCAGCTGCTGCTGCAACGGGCCCGTACAGCAGGCATCGCCACTGAACGGAGAGAAAAGCGTAATCGGCCTGCCGAGCGTTTTCAGCTGCCGCTGGCCGCGGCTCTGCTCTTTCTCTGCCTTTCGACTGTTATTGGGAGAGGGGTGAAGGGATGAGGCGGCTTACTATCCAGCTATTCTACGTGTTCGCTTTGCTTCTGCTGATATTGTCAGTCAGGTACGATCTATCATCATGGCAGGTGCAGAGCGGCTATAAGGCCTTTCAGCGGGGAGATTTGGACTGCGCATTTTCTGTCTGGTCGTCAGCAGGTAATCGGCAGGAGGCTGTCTATAACCGTGCTGTCGTTAAAGCCCGAAACGGTCAGGGAGATAAAGCTGCGCTGCTGTTCAGTCACTCTGCCGCAGGCAACGATCCCGCCATTCGACAGAGTTCGCTCTATAACCACGGCACGCTGCTGCTGCAACAGGGTAGGACAGTGTTGGCAGCTGATCAGGAAAAAGCCCGTCAGCTTTTTGTTGCAGCGGAAACTCAGTTAAAGGCTGCCGCTCTAATTGATCTTCGCGACAGTGATGCAGAGCATAATGCCATAGTTGCCCGTGATTCGCTCGCAGAGGTGAACGCCCTGATAGCTTCCAGGCGGGAGGAAAAGAAGAAGGCGCCGGCAAAGGGAGCGCCGGAAAAGTCTGAAATGGCAAGAAATAGCGCAGAGAAGGGTAAGCAAACAGATAAACCGGGCAAAGTAGGAGCTGAGACCGACAGCGGGGAAGGGAAGGGGAAGGCACGCTCTGCTCCCGAAATGTCCCGAGGCGATGCGGAGCGACTTTTAAACGATGCCAGAGGTCGGGAAACGCTCCGTTCTGCCACGGCAGCAGGGTCGAAGCCGAGTGCTGTTTCACCGCCAGAAAAGGATTGGTGATACTATGAGAATATTGCAGTTCTGCTCTGTTGCTACATTGTCACTTAAACGGCCATTGAACCGCAAAGGCGCGAAGAGCGCGAAGAAAGGCGATAAAATAATAAAATACTCATGTCAAAAAGGTGATTACAAAATTGCAAATAATTTTATGATCTCTTTGCGAACTTTGCGTCTTTGCGGTAAAGAACTGCTTATTAAAGGATTAATACTCATAACGGTACTGCTGTTCACCAGTTTAGCAGCAATTGCGGAAGGTAACGACCCTCACTCCAAACTATCGCTTTCGCTTTCACTCGGAAAAACTGAAGCGTATCCGGGTGAAACGGTACCGGTTACAGTCACCCTGCGAATTAATGACGCGACGGTGCGCAACATTGGTTATCCGCGCCTTGCTTCTCCCAACGGAAAAAACATCGCATTTTCTCCGCCGCTTCAGGAGTCTGAAGCTGGCGCCCCTGATGTCATCCTGCATCGCTTCATCGGCCAGGTCAGCGGCGTCAAGCCGGGTAGGCGTGTCGTTGGACCTGCCCGTCTCGACTGTGAAGTAATGAATTCAGCCAGAGGAAGTGCCGCTTTTTTCGGCGGGCAGGAGCCGGAATCGCTAAAATTGATCTCCATAGCGGCACCCTTTACTGTACTGCCGCTACCCCTCTCCGGAAAACCGGAACATTTTTCCGGCGCAATCGGCACTTTCTTTCTGTCTGTCACATCACTTCCCGCTCAAGTCGTAACCGGAGAACCGCTTACCGTGACGACAACAATTCGCGGTGTCGGTTCACTGGCGGATGCTGCGTGTCCGACGATCACCGGCTTAGACCTGCAGAGCTTTCCGGTGAAGGCGACCCGAGGCGCTTCGCAGCTTATTTGCGAACAGGTGGTCGTACCAAGCAGTGTCATGCGATTAGCACCGGTTACCTGGAGTTATTTCGACCCTGAACAACATCGATATACGGTTCTTTCGGGAGAGGTCGGCAGTAGCGTTGTTGCCCAACCACCTGCAGTCGTCACGCAACCTGCCATACCAGACTCCACCATGGCAAAGGTCCCGTCCAACCGGAAGTCAATATTTACTTCGTTCTTTATGCTTTTCGTACTGGCAGTGGTTGTTGTTCTTTGCGTGCTGACCCTGTTATTGAGAAAGCGTGGCAAAACGATGATGAAAAGTGGATTGCATAGCGATTTCAGTCATTTAAGCGTGATGTTGCAGGAGGCTGAGTTGGCAGTATCGAACGGTAATGTCGATTTGTTTTACAATATCGCCTTCGAAGTCATGCAAATCACCGAAAATGTCGGAAAACCTTACGAAGCCAGGTCGGATGGGATACGTGTAATTCGAAGGTCTGACGATGCGGAGCGACATCGTTTACATGAAGTAATATATATGACTGCATCGTGCGATAAGGTTCGTTATGGCCGAATACTTCCGAATGCCACCTCTTTACTGTCTGATCTTGAATGCCTCAAAAAAATCATCTCCCACACACTCTAAGTCCCCTAGTCTCAACGTATTAAGGCTAAAGCCCTGTCAATGCTCTAGTCTCGCCGTGAAATAGTTAATTCGAGTAAATATAATCAGATACAATTTAGTGATGTGTCGGTAAATTTTACATACGATTTCAAGGCGTTAAAAAGTAGATTGATTTCTATGAGTTAACGAGTAGGCATATAATATGCTTAATTATTTTTCGTTGATGACGACCCTTCTGAATCTCATGACCCGGTAATCCGGAAAAAGAAAGAAGAGGTTATTTTAATGTCCCTTGTGTCTGCTTACGGACATAGCCAACTACGACCTTTAGCGGATCTGTCACCTCCTCTGATTCCTCAACCACTGTTGCCGGAACCGGTTCAATTGATTTCAACTCAAGGACCGGAACCTTTCATTGAAAAAGTATCTTCCGTTATCTTCCGTATCCGCCAGGCTACCACCACTTTTTCGCCGAAAAAAAATTAAAATTGGGGGTTTCCACCAATAGACGAGACCTCTTTGTCCCATATAATTGTCATTATCGTACAGAATTTTTTTATACCCACAATTTAAGGTCAGACAACTAGTCTGAATGCGGACTAGATTCAAAGAAAGAGGAGGATGCTATGAAAAGGGAATTGACAATAAAAAGGCTGTTGGTCTCCGTCCTTACTGTGCTGGTAGGTGTCCTCCTGACTTTTTCGCAGGTTTTTGCAGATATCTGGGCTTCGGACGGTTTCTTCGGGTTCAAGGACGTCTTCGGACTCAATGAAATCGTCTACGTCAGTGGAACAACCCAATGGACACCTGAGGACAATGGCCATATCTACCCTGCTGCCAGAGTTTACGTGGTACCCAATCGTGTATGGGTTGGCGGCGAGGCTCTCGATGGCCTTGATGTCACACGCGGCGGCTACAACGTCGTTCAGGGGACTGCTGGTGGAAATGCCTTCTTCGATGAGACCGTCTGGTTGCCCACTCTGAAGAAGGGCAACTACGACCTCATCCTCGACAATAACCAGAACGGGGTCTATGAACCAGCAATCGACGATATATTAGGCGTCGGAGCGGATTACGCCTTTCGGGTAGGAGACCCGGTTCCCGGGGTGGACATCAAAGTTGCAGCTATCAAGGCTGTTGCCGGTGATGCTGCCGCTAGGTTTGGGTATAGCGCTAAATTCTGGAAAAACATCTCCGATAACGCCACAGCAGTGAGTTTAGTAATTGCCGCAGCCTCAGGAGATATGCTTGGCGTCGTAGTCAACGCAGTCAGCCTGAAGGCCAGTCTGCAATTTGGCATTGACTTGCCGACTGACTACAACAGTGCCGTGATTACTGGCGGCGGCAAGGTTTTGGCCGGAGTCAGTGGGGATATCGCCCATCATTTTCAGGCGCTGGCCGCCGACCCACCCGATTTCAATTACACGACACCCGCCTTCCTCAATATGAGCAGCGTAAATGCTGGTATTGCTACCCAGAACGCATACATGAATTCAAAAGAATCTTACCCGTTCAAGACTTACGGTACTTCTCCGCTCGAGAAGGCGCAGGTGGATTTGAAAAATGCCCTGGCCATGCAGTCCGCTCTGGTGGACGCGATTATCAAAAGTCTGGAAAAGTTCCAGGGTGCACAACTTGGGGGTGACGAAGTTTATATGCACCTACAGGCGGGGTCACTGAAGAAGTTTTCCGACCAGATTGTACAAAACCTCGACACCACCAAGGCAGCGCTTTTGAAGTACCAGGCCGAGATCAATAACCTTGGTGTTGGGGATTATGTGTACCAGGCGAGCGATATTCAAGCGCTGTACACGATACTCGCTACGACCGGTTTCACTGTTCAGCAGCGCCAGACACTGCACGATGTAGGGCTTACCGATTCCTACATCAATGCCTGGTTAGCCGCTCTCCTTGCCACTCCCCCGCCGACAGTTGATCAGAGCCACAACTCGATAGTCAATGATCTGGTTACCAGCATAACTGCCACCAGGGCGGGTTTTCAGGCGCTTGCGGATCAGGCACAGGGCGCACTTGACGCACTCGCCCCAGGTCTATTGCAGCACCATCCGCTGGCCGTACCCGGAGGGCCATATTCCGGGAGTGTAGCCGCACCGATTACCTTTAACGCATCCGGTTCAAACGACCCGGACGGCGACCTGCTCAGCTATGCCTGGGACTTTAAGCTGAATGGCGTCTTTGACGATGCCGCCGGGGTTAGCGTAAGCAAGAGTTGGAGCTATCCGTTTAAGGGGAAGATCGGCCTCAAAGTTACCGATTCCACCGGCCTGGCCGATATCGCCTACGGCGATGTGGCGGTTACCGGCACAAACTCCGCGCCAGTTATCGACACGATGAGCCCTGGGGCTTCCCAGCAGAAGGTCCTGGTCGGCAACTCGCTCGCTTTCAGCGTAAGCGCCCATGACCCCGACGGTGATCCTCTTAGTTACTCCTGGTACCTGAACGGGGCACTGAAAAGCACCTCCCCTTCCTGGAGCTATAACCCAGTTTCTGCGGATCTCGGCACGAAACAGGTCTGGCTGACCGTAAGCGACGGCAAGCCTCAAGGCTCAACTACTGAAATCAGGAGCGTTCTGGTGGTCGAGGACAAGGACCACGACGGGTACGACTCCTCCATTGATTGTGACGATAACGACCCAAAAGTGGGACCTGGTTCCATGTATATCTTCTACCGTGATGTCGATGGTGACGGTCTCGGCGATATCCGTGTGGCCGTGCAGGCCTGCAGTGCGCCGGTCGGATACGTTGCCAACAGTCTCGACTGCAATGACAATGATCCTTTAATCGGCTTCACCCCGGTGACATACTACCGGGATGCCGACGGTGATGGATTCGGCAATCCTCTGGTTACCATTCAGGCCTGTTCTGCCTCTGCCCCGGCAGGCTATGTGGCCAACAGCCTCGACTGCAACGACAGCGATCCGGCGGTCGGCAATATATTATCAACGTTCTACCGGGATGCTGATGGTGATGGGTATGGCAATATCAGCGTATCTGTTCAGGCTTGTTTTGCTCCGACGGGCTATGTAGCAAACGGCCTGGACTGCAATGATGCCAACCCGTACATAAACCCGGGCCGCAAGGAAGTTGTTCACAACGGCAAGGATGACGACTGCAGCGTGACGACCCCTGACAACTGGTCGAAGAGCTTTATTCTGTCGGCCGATGATTCCGGGTATGTCTATTATGCCAAGAGCAACGGCGACGGATCATTCAGCAACTATAAACAGATCATGTATATCGGGGGAGTTGTCCGGGGAATACTGATCGAAGATTTCAACGATGACGGTTATCTGGACTTCATCGTGGGCCGCAATGACGGCACATATCTGTTATATCTCAACGACGGCAGCGACAACTTCGCCAGCCAGGGTGTAGTCGCCCAACACCCCTATAACGGCTGCTGGAGCGCGGGCATTTCCGCCGGGGATTTCAACAACGACGGTTTAGTCGATTTCGCCGCCAACAACGGTTGCTCAAATATAACCGCCGTGTTCCTGAACGACGGCTTAGGAGGTTTTACCCGTTCTACCTATACATTGCCCTCTACCGGTCGAAGCCTCAACGTCGCTGATGTTGATGGCGACGGCAACCTCGATTTCGTCGTGGCCATGACCGGAAGCAACGATATCTGGCTTTATAAAGGGGATGGCACTGGCAGTTTCACGCCGTCGATGATCGGTACGGCATCAGGAAGTGCAAGTGATAACTATGCCCTGGCAGCAGCCGATTTCGACAATGACGGCAAGGTGGATATTATCCTGGGTGGAAGTTCAAATGGAAACCCGTATTTCTTTAAAGGAAACGGCAACGGAACTTTCCTGGCACCGGTACTAGTCCCATCTCTCCACCCTGGCACCCATAACGCCATCGACGCCTACGACCTGAACAACGATGGTAAGGTCGACATCGTCCTGGCCGATTACAACGGCTTAAATCTTTACTTCTACCCCGGTTTGGGAGACGGCACTTTTGGTCCCCGCGTCAAGATCAGTACCAGCAATACCAGTACCAATGTGCTGAGCATTGCCGCACCACCGATCGGAAATCCGGCAGGATTCCCGTTTGCCGACGCTGAACCGAAGAGCCAGACTGTTGCCGTTGGCGCTGCCGCGGTGCTCGATGGATCATTTTCCATTGATCCAGGCGGTGCCATCATCTCCTATAACTGGAAATTCGGTGACGGCGGCACGGCAAGCGTCGCCGGACCTTCTCATATCTTTACTTCCGAAGGAGACTTCAGGGCAAACCTTCTGGTTACGGATAACAGCGGCAACAAAAGCACTGACCTCGCCAGGGTGAAGGTACTGGGAAATCCGCCCGTTGCCCATGCCGGAGGACCCTATACATTTGGCGAGCAGTTCGCTTCCGATGGGATCTACACCGTACCGCTGAACGGCACGTCTTCGACCGACGACTTCGGCATCGCCACGTACGCCTGGAGTTTCAACCTCTTCAGTGATGCATTCAACGGCACAACCCTGGACAGCTCAAAGTGGATTGCCAGCACAGGTGTAACCCAGAATGGTAAAGTTTCGATAGTAGGAGCAAACGGGTGGGATACTCGCTACCTCTTCTCTCAAGTGGTATTCCCTCGGGAAGACGGACTTACCTTCGAGATGCGGGTAAAGCCTGGAACTGTGGACTATCAGCATGCCATGTTCGGCGTTAAGAATACCAGTGCCAACTACTATTATGGACAGATGGCGCATGCTATCTACTTCGCCCAGGGAAATTTGAACATCTACGAAGATGGCAACAACCGGGGGCAGGTCGGTACCTATACCCGGGGTATCCAATATGATCTGAAGTTTGTTCTGAAACCGTCTGGTGCCCGCTATTACATACGGGAAACCGGGAAGCCGCTCTACCAACTCATCTACGACTCCAACTATTCAAGCATCTCGAAAGTGACCCTTGGAGGAACCGTCTACGCCGACTCTTTCGAAGTAGATGATGTCTCCGCTTATTCGGTCGTTTACGGTCCGACTCCCGGTAAACTTCTGCTCAAAGGAACTCAAGGGGTAACTTTGACAGTTACCGACAAGGCCGGACAGAAGGCCTCCGATGCCACGACCATTTCAACCGTCACCGGCATATCGCCGACGGCAATCCCCGGTGGCCCGTATACTTTTGACGAGACATTTGCCAACGCCAACAACTGGACGGTAACCCTTGACGGTTCGGCATCTAACGACGATACCGGGATAGAAACCTACTCATGGAATTTCGGCGACGGCAGTGCTTTGGGAAGTAGCGCCAAACCGACCCATGTCTACACCGGCGCAGGCACCTATACCGTGACCCTAACGGTATCCGACCGTTCCGGTCAGACCAACATGGCAGCTACCAGCGTTACTACCAAAGGGAATGCTTTTCCGATAGCCAAGCCGGGGGGACCCTACACCGTTGCCGAATCGGATGTGCTGGACAAACACTGGAACATCACTGTTGACGCAGCGGCATCGTCGGACGATATTGCCATCTGGAAGTATGACTGGAATTTCGGTGACGGAACCACAGCCAATACAAAAACTATAGCGCATACCTATGCCGCTCCGGGAACCTATACAATATCATTAACCGTAACGGATAACGCCAACCAGGCGCACACAGCTACCACATCAGCCTCTGTGACCGGAACCGGTGCCCCGACAGCCAGTGCCGGCGGCCCCTACTTCACCGAGCCCAACATTCCTGTTGCGTTTGATGGCAGTGGGTCCACCGACAACACCGGCATCTATTCATATTCCTGGAATTTCGGTGACGGCACTGTCGGCAAGGGAGCACAGCCAAACCATGCTTACAGTACGGCAGGCACATACTCAGTCACTCTGACTGTCAAGGACGTGGCGTCCCAGACCGCGACCGCAACAACCACAGTCGGCGTTGCGGTTGGAGCTCCGCCAGTTGCCAGTGCAGGAGGTCCATATACTTCCAATGTGGGTGTTCCAGTCCGCCTTAATGGCTCAGGGTCAACGGATGATTTCGGCATAGCCTCGTATCAGTGGCTTGTCGGGTCCGCCAATACTCTCCTGAGTGATGCCTTCACCGGTACTGTCATCGATCCCGCCAAATGGCTCTTTCCCGCACTCCCTGCAGGTGGGGTGACCCAGGACGGCGCCGTGACTTTTACAGGTACGTACGGATGGGGATATCTCTACCTCTTCAGCAAGAACGACTTCGCCGTTGACGGGACTGCGGTCGTCACAGCGCAGATCACGCAAACCGTCGGCGGCCACCTGATGTTCGGTTTCAAAAACAACAGCGCTTCCTATAGCTATACCCAGATGCCGTACGCCCTCTATTTTGCAAACGGGGCCTTCCAGGTATATGAAGATGGAAGCCAGCGCGCGCCAACAGGAGTGTACTCCTTAAATACGGCGTATGATGTGAAGATCGAACTCAAACGGTCAGGAACCGGTTCAGTGAATGGAGCCCTCTATTACTACAAGCCCGCCACATCACCTGTGTGGAATCTTTTCTATGACTCGTCATACGTTCCTGCTGCCACTCCCTTGAAGGTCGGGGTGAGCCACTACAGCGGGACCTTCGTCATTGACAACGTTTCTCTGACTACCGGAGTCCGCACCTTCTCCGGTGAAAAGCCGGTGCTGGTCCCAGGTGAGGCTGGTACCTTCCCCGTTCAGCTCACGGTCACCGACGGTGCCGGACAAAGCAGTAGTGCTGTATCAACTCTGACCGTCAGTTCCGACCCGGTGGTTATCACCGCCCCCTGGCAGTTCAGCGGGGGAGTCGAAGTGCCTCACGACACCTGGAGCGGCGCAGAAGTAACTCTCAAGGCCGTGGTCAAGTCCGGCAAAGCTCCGATAACCTACAGCTGGGATTTTGGTGACGGCACAGCCTCAACACCGGCAACCGTAACCGACAGTTACAACCTCTCTGCCAAGCACGTCTACACTGCTGTCGAGGGAACTCCGATCATTGCACGAATTACCGTGACCGATGCCGACGGGAAAAATGCCAGCGATACCTACCCGATCATCGTGCGGCCAAAATCACTCAATATCGAGGTGAACAAGTCGATTGATGACGGGCTCTGGTATGTTCATACGCAGCAGAACAGAAGCAACGGCAGTTGGGTGAGCACAGTTACGTATGCCGGTTATACTGCAGCCCCTACCGCTTCGGCCATTCATTCAATGGAGATCAACGGGCACCTGGAAGTGGGCGATTTCAGTAATGACCCGTATGTTGAAGATGTCTGGCGAGGCATGCAGTATCTCGTGACCACGCTCACTGCAGGGACCATTTCCGACCAGGCCTATGGTGATCCGGATGTCAACGGCAATGGCATCGGTATTCAGGTTAATTCCGGCAGCCCGATTTATGAGGGCGGTCAGGTAATGATGGCCCTGGTTGCATCCGGCACGCCAAATATGAAAGCTTCCACAGGAGGAAGTGGTATCAACGGCAGGACGTATCGCGAAATTGTTGAAGATATGGCCGAAATGTACTATTGGGGACAAGGAGATGACAGTTGGGGCTACGCTGCCGGTGGCTGGCGTTACGGCTGGCAGGATCAGGCCGACAACTCTGCCAGTCAGTGGGCCGCCCTCGGCTTCGAGGCTGCTGAAGAGCAGAGTTGGATCAAGGTACCGCAATGGGTGCGGGACAGAAATATTGTCTGGCTTGCCTACAGTAGAAGCGGGGACGGCAATGGCTATGGCTATACCGGGCCGGGTAATGATGTTGCAACCACCCCCTCGGGACTGGCCCAGATCGCTTTTAACAAAATACCAACCACCGATTCTCGATGGAAACAGCCTGAGAATTTCCTGGCCTCCTACTGGAACAACTGGTACTACGGCACGGGAAATTACTATGCCCTCTATGCCCTGACCAAGGCTATGCGTACCGCCAAGCCGAAGGAAATAACCATTCTCGGTGAAGGTACCGCAAATGCCATCGACTGGTACAACGACCCGACCCGCGGGGTAGCCCGCACCATCATCAGTCAGCAGAATGCCAACGGCATGTTTACCGGTGGTGGCGGATCCCACTATGTTGAAGAGTCCTTCCGCACTGCATGGGGTGTCATTATTCTCACCAAAACCCTGTTCGTGTTGCCGCCGGTGGCAATTGCCGGTGACAGCAAGGTCTGGGGCGTCGACTGGCCGTTGACCTTTGACGGCTCCAAATCATATCACCTCGACCCGTTCCGCAAGATCGTCAAGTACGAATGGGATTTCGATGGCGATGGCGTCTATGACTACAGCAGCGATCAGCCGACAGCAATACACACCTATACCCAGCTCGGCACTTACAGGGCCACCCTGCGAGTAACTGACAACAACGATCCGCCCAAGTACGCGACAGATACGGTATCGATCATCGTAGCCGTGCCGCCTCATCCCCCGGTTGCAGTGCCTGGCGGACCATACACCGGCAACGTGGGCATCCCGGTATCGCTTGACGGCAGCGCCTCATTCGATATCGATCCAACCGATTTCATTTCTGCCTACGGTTGGGAACTGGACGGCGTCTATCCGTATAACTTCACCGACGCAACCGGAGCAAAACCAACGTACACCTGGAACACACCGGGCACCTACAACATCGGCCTGCAAGTGTATGACAATGGTGTGCTCAGTCCGGGTAACGCCAAGTTGTCCGATACCAAGTGGACCACAGTCACCATCAAGGCAAACAGTCCTCCGGTAGCCAACGCCGGTGGTCCGTACACCGTAAACGAAGGTGGCACAATCCAGCTTGACGGCAGTGCCTCGTCTGATCCGGATGGCAACACGCTCACCTATACTTGGGATCTGGATAACGACGGCACCTTTGAAACTGCAGGAGTAAAGCCCTCCTTCAGTCGTCCCGATAACGGTATCTTT
>CAJAFV010000012.1 GCA_903939115.1 uncultured Geobacteraceae bacterium | reverse complement strand
CGTATATATACGTGAAAAATATCATTAAAGGAGGGTTTATGAACAAATCGGAACTGGTAGCAAAAATAGCAGAAGGTGCAGAACTGACCAAGGTACAGGCAGAGAAGGCGCTTAACTCATTTATTGCCGCAACTACCCAAGCACTCAAAGCCGGGGACAAAATTGCGCTCATCGGTTTTGGTACATTCAGCGCTGTTACCCGTGCTGCTCGTACCGGCAGAAACCCACAAACCGGTAAAGAAATGAAAATTGCTGAAAAGACTAATGGTAAGTTTTCTCCTGGCAAAGCACTCAAAGATCTGAATGCCAAACCGGTTAAGGCAGTAAAAGTTCCAGCAAAAGCAGTAAAAGCACCAGTGAAAAAGAAGTAATTCAATGTAAGTCGATAATCAATTTCTGAATACTCTTCTAAATTATATTCCCTATGATGCAAATGAAAAGAGCCGATCTTGAGAGGGTCGAGATCGGCTCTTTGTTCCATATTTTTCAGTTCCAGTATTATTCAGACTTTCCGGAACAGCAATCTTCGTTGACTGCCTTAACCTGACCTGTACTACAGCACACTGGCTTCTGTTCAACTACCACGGCTTCTTTCTGCTCACCACATTTCGAACCTTCTTCTTTCGTTCCGCATTTACACATGTTTCGATTCCCCTTTTTTTCTTTATTGCTTATGGTTGCCCATATTCACATTTCTCAGCCACAAAAGCCAGATTTAAACAGATATTTAAGGTAGATACTTGAGTAGTTATTGAGTAGCTCATCACATTATTACGGTCGAACAGGCTTGCGTAATGCCGCTTCGATTTGTTTTTCCAGACTTTCCGGCGTTGTAGTCGGGGCGTAACGTGCCAGTACATTGCCCTCACGGTCAACAAGGAACTTGGTGAAGTTCCATTTGATGGCCTCACTTCCAAGTAAACCTTTGGCAGCGGATTTCAGATACTGAAAGAGAGGCGCAGCATCAATGCCATTTACGTTGATTTTCGTGAACAGCGGGAACGTCACATCGTAGGTCAGCGAACAGAAGTTCTGGATTTCGGTGATGTCGCCCGGTTCCTGCCCTCCAAACTGGTTACAGGGAAAACCTAAAACTACAAATCCCTGTGAGGCGTATTTCCTGAATAGAGCCTCAAGCCCAGCATATTGAGGAGTGAAACCGCACTTGCTGGCGGTATTTACAATCAGCATAACCTGCCCACGATATTCGGCGAGAGTTTTTTCCTCGCCGGTTGCGGTCTGTACCGGAATGTCATAGAGGCTTGGCATATTTATTCCTTTCTCGTTGTTTCGGTTCGGTCAAAGCTCAACAACCAGCATTGTTTTCGGTGCAATTCCAACTTACCATACCCAGTAAATCTGGTCAAATTACAGGGCAGCACCTGCTTAACTCAATTTTTGCATCGGCAATCCAATCAATCCCTGTAAAATCAGTCTCAGCAAAGCTATGCTGTGGTAACCACTCAATAATTCTGCTCAAAATACAAGATATGATTACATTCCCCGATCTAAAAGCTCCAAAAATTTCATTGCCTGGTGAAGTACATATTTGATCATTTGGCAAGACAATCAACGATTTTATAAGCTTACCAAGTTGAAAAATTCCGTCCTCGGCTCTGGCCATCCGTTTGATACCCTCAAAAGAGAAAGGCTTGGTGACTATTCCAATCGTAGTAAACCCTAACGACTTTGATACGTTGGCGAATAACCGAGATGCAGTCGAACCAGTCGCCCCTCCCATACCAGCTATCAGGATTACCAGATCAGAACCGGCAACTGATGCAGCTATTTCTTCATTTGCAAATCCATCCATCACATTTGGGGTAAGCAGGATTTTTGTTGGAGCTTGAGACAATTCCAGAACTTGGGAGTCAGTGTTCGCAACAATAAAATCAACTCCATATATCAGATCATTAATCATGTTGCCGACAATTATCGAGCCGCAAGTGCCGACTCCAATGACTTTTATTACATCAAACTCTTCATTTATCATGGGGTATACTCCTTATTATTCAATTTCTGATGAGTTCGGTATTATGCTTTTTTACCCTTAATATTGCTAATATCCCTGAACAAACCATTCCTTTTTGTACCCTTTAAAGGCACCATCAGTGAATCTGAGATCACGACTGTGAATGCCAAAAGGCTTTAATAAAGCAGCTAGGCGACGGGAGTTGATCGCTTTGCCTCTACAAATAGAAGTCCACGGCTTTTTTAAAGCAAGAGCATCCAGAATGGACTGAGTTCTGAGTTCCGCAACCTTACGAATTTTAAATATGCCCTTGATTTCAGAAAGCAACTGAGTATCAAGTTGCGACGGATCAATTCTGCCAGACCCAGTCTTTGACGCAACTGGTAACTTGAGTGCAGCCGGTAACAATTTTACAATTTCACGACTACACTTGGGTGTAGTGTTGATTTTAGCGGGTATCCGTTTTTCCTTGATATTTGCTGGTGATATCAAATTTTTCGGCTGAACTTGGGCCTCACGTAATTTTCTGAGTTGGACCGAACTGATACGTGGACGTTGCGAATTACGGGATTTATTAATGACTTGAGCATTCATTTGATACCTCCATTGTTGCTTTTATTGGTTGCTAATATCAAATTATTAACTTCCGAACTTTATCCGAAACTGAGGCATTTTTTGATTCAGATCGGTCAAGCAACTCCGACTTGTTGCCGACTTGTTGCTGATTTGCTGAATTCGAGCGCAACTGAGAGCAGAAAATGGGGGGGATTGTCACGGTAATGAAATCGGATTACTTTATCAAACGTGGAAAGTTATATTTATGGGTAATCAACGAATGAGACCAGTCGATAACTCCTGTGTTGCTTCCTTAGAGCATGAAGGAATTTATTTGGATCCGGCTCGTCCGGGTTAGGAATATTGAGCAAACATCTGCCGCTGACAAAGCTGCTCTAAATGCCGCAAGTCACTTTTGAAGTCACTTCTAAAGAATAACAAAAAAGGCACCTGCAAATTATCCTTGCAAGTGCCTGTTTTTATTGGCGTCCCCGAGTCGATTCGAACGACCGGCCCCTTCCTTAGGAGGGAAGTGCTCTATCCAGCTGAGCTACGGGGACGTGTGTTTAAGATGAAGTGGTATATCAGAGTTATTGGTGCTGTTCAACTTCTTTCGGAACGCTAAAAGTGTAAAAGTGAAAACACCTTGCCCTCCGGAAGACGTTTGCGTCCATCCAGAAAATCCAGCTCAGCCATAAAACAGCACTCCACAATCTCCCCTCCCATATTCTGTACCATATCGACCACTGCAGTCATGGTGCCCCCGGTGGCAAGCAGGTCGTCGGCAATCAGGATCCGTTCACCTGGTTTGATCGAGTCCTTGTGAATTTCCAGGGTATCGGTACCATATTCAAGGTCATACGTTTTACTGTATGTTTCTGAGGGGAGTTTGCCTGGTTTACGAACCAGAACAACACCGGCGCACAGTTTATATGCCAATGCCGAGCCAACGACGAAACCCCTCGCTTCAACGCCGACCACCTTATCGATGCGCTTACCGATATAGCGATGAGCAATAAGATCAATCGTCCTCTGGTACGATTGGGCGTCCTGTAGCAGAGTCGTGATGTCCTTGAAGATGATCCCTAATTTTGGGAAATCAGGAATGTCCCTGATGATGTTTTTCAACTCTTCCATCGGTAATTTCTCCTTGCTGTTTGTGGTTTATACTTGGCTCTGTGCGTAAAAGGCTCGAAGCTTTTCCAGACTTTTTGCTTCAATCTGACGGATGCGCTCACGGGTAACCCCGAATTTTTGGCCTATAATATCGAGAGTTTGTGGTTCTTGGTCGTTTAGTCCGAAGCGGAGTGTTAAAATATTCTGTTCGTGCTCTGTGAGTTTGTTAAGGTGCTTGGAGATTAACTCAAACATATCGGTGTTCTCAAGCTGCACTGTCGGAGCAGTAATGGAAGAGTCTTCGATGGTGTCGATAAGAGCAAAGTCGCTACCGCCACCTATCGGAGCCTCGATTGAACTGGTGTGACGCAGTAGCGTCATCAGATGGCGTACATGTTGAATTTTAGCCTTCATGGTGTCGGCTATTTCGTCGATGGTCGGTTCTCGGTTCAGCTCATGGGAGAGGGCCCGGATAGTACGAATCATGCGGCCGATGTCGTCAGAGACATGTACCGGCAGCCTGATTGTGCGGGATTGATTTATGAGAGCCCGTTCAATTGACTGACGAATCCACCAGGTAGCATATGTAGAAAAACGGCATTCTTTGGCCAAATTAAAGCGCTCCACCGATTTAATCAAACCCAGATTCCCTTCTTCAATCAGATCCAGAAACGGTAGGCCCCTGTTTAAGTAGCGCTTGGCTATTTTGACTACCAAGCGCAGATTTGATTCGATCATTTTGTTGCGGGCAGCGTCATCACCCTTTTCAACTTTACGGGCGAGCTCTTTCTCGGCAGTTGCAGAAAGGAGCGGGGTGCGTTGGATATCACGCAGATAAATCTTGATGGCGTCATCATAACGTTCAAGTTCAACCAGGGGGATTTCTTCTTCGTACTCGTCATCGATACATTCATCATCAGAGAGCAGAAGTGGTTCATCAATGTCGTTAAGCGTCAAAGCAGCGAGTTCTGTAACGGATGTTGCTTCACAAAAATCAAATGGCTCAGGAGTCGTTTTACTCATACGCAGATGTTTCCAAAATTACTTTTATTCATGCCTGCCAGCCCTGTCTGCCGATCAACGGCACAAAGCGGCACATGACGGAAGTTTCGAGCTCCAGTTCACCTTCATCATTTTTAAAAATTGTAATTAACTGTTGATCAGTGTCAGTTCCGACCGGAATTACCATACGTCCGCCCCTGGCAAGTTGATCCGTTAAAACAGCAGGAACGTCAGGTGCACCTGCGGTAACAATTATGGCATCAAAAGGGGCCTCTTCTTCCCAGCCAATCGGGCTTCCCTCGTTATCGTTAATGCGTAGCTGGATATTAAAGAGTTTTAGAGAATCCAGGCATTTGCGGGCGCGCAAGGCCAAAGGCCGTATCCTCTCTGCCGAGAATACTCTATCAGCCAGAGTGGCAAGAAGGGCGGTTTGATAGCCAGAGCCGGTGCCAATTTCTAACACCTTTTCACTCCCCGTCAATGCCAGCTTTTCAGTCATCAAAGCAACGATGTAGGGTTGAGAAATGGTCTGCTTATCTCCGATCGGGAGCGCCTTGTCATTGTACGCCTGAGCGGCAAACGCTTCCTGGACGAATATATGGCGGGGGATTTTCAGCATGGCGTCAATGACCCGCCGATCATTTATGTCGCGTGACACAATCTGATCCTGCACCATTTTTTTTCTCATAATCTCAAAGTTCACAGCAGGCTCCGCAGTCTAATGATCGGAATCCAGGTACCGATGTGTTGCTCAAATATATTAACGAGTAATTACAAAATCAATAGCGTAGAAGCGGGCGAGACTATAGCAGGAGATGGTTGCATTGTCCATATGTGTCAAAATGTATGTGTCAAAAATTCCACTCCGAAAGGATTGATAACGATTTATGGTTCGTCAGATCAATATGAAGGGGGGTTATGGATATGTGCCTGCGGTTAATGGCGTAAAAATCGGTGCCCGGCACATCATTAAGGCGTGGTTCCTCACTTCCGAACCAAAAGTACTTCCGTCCGCGAGGATCGGTTTTGTCGACTATTTTCCCGATGAAAGAGCGTTTGCCTTGACGTGTAATCACCGGTTGCAGCATATGGTCGCGTGGACAGCTTGGAATATTGACGTTCAGGAATGTGTCAGAGGGGAGTCCGTGCGCAATTACCTTGCGGGCAACCTGAACTGCAATTTGTGCGGCATCGATAAAGTGTGCGCTTTGCTCAAATGTCGCAAGTGAAAAGGCAATTGCCGGAATGCCCATCAGATTGGCTTCCATTGCTGCCGCAACGGTACCGGAATACGTGATGTCATCGCCCAGATTGGCGCCATGGTTGATACCGGAGACGATCAGGTCGGGTGTGATCGGCAGCATATTGTGAATACCCATATTGACGCAATCAGTCGGGGTGCCGTCTACCGCATACCACCCCTTGCGCAGCTCAAAAATGCGCAGTGGCGAGTGCAGTGTCAAGGAGTGACTGGCAGCACTCCGTTCACGGTCAGGTGCAACAACGGTTACGGTGCCCAGTTCAGACATTGCCTCAGCCAGTGCACGGATGCCGGCGGCATGAATGCCGTCATCGTTAGTTACCATGATGTTCATGGAGCATATCCTTTTGTACTATCAAGTTTTTTTGTTTATCGCAGATATACCGGTGGAAATCAAGCAGCTCTTCAGGCATGGTTTTGTGTTTACAAAGCAACTGTAAATCGCTACATTCGGGGACAAAGTCGTTAGTATGTAACGCGTATAGACAATCAAGCTGGAGGTGCAGGCATGAAAGCAGTATTGATGGACGCTTTTGGGAGTGTCGACGTTCTCAGGATCGGTGAGGCTGAAAAACCGGTGCCTGCTGAAGGGCAGGTGCTTGTAAAAGTTTTTGCAACTTCAATTAATCGGCCGGATCTCGTACAACGTGAAGGAAAGTATCCACCACCGGCAGGAGATTCCGAAATTCTTGGTCTTGAGGTTGCCGGAGTTATTGAAGCACTAGGGGCAGGCGTTACCGGATGGCACGTGGGTGAAAGGGTTATGACGCTGGTGGGCGGCGGTGGTTATGCCGAGTTTGCTGTGGCATATGCCTGTCATTTAATGCGCATCCCGGAGAGCATGAATTACGAGGAAGCTGCGTGTGTCTGTGAATCGTATATTACCGCGTTTTTGAACGTTTTCATGATTGGCGAATTCAAGGATTCGCAAACGGCAATTCTTCATGGCGGCGGGGGCGGGGTTAATACCGCTGCAATTCAGCTCTGCCGAGCACTCACTCCGGCAAGTAAACTGATTGTTACCGCCTCTCCCGCAAAAATGGAGCGTGTCAGGGAACTCGGTGCCGATTTCCTGATAAATTTCCATGAGACTCCTGATTTTACGGAAGTCGTTAAGGAGTATACAAACAAGAAAGGGGTTGACGTCATCCTTGATCACGTCGGAGCCAAATACCTTGCTCCTAATATGAATTCGCTCGGGTATAAAGGTCGCCTGGTTATCATAGGAGTTGTGAGCGGTATCAAAGCTGAGCTTAATCTTGCTCTGATGATGGTTAAGCGTCAGCAGATTATCGGCAGCGTTCTTCGCTCGCGTCCGGTTGCTGAAAAAGGGGAGATAATTGCTGAATTTACCCGCCGGGCTCTGCCAAAGTTTACAGATCGCAGCATCGTTCCGGTTATTGAAAAAGTTTTCACTCTTGATCAGGTCGCCGATGCCCACCGCATGATGGAGGAGGATAAACACTTCGGGAAAATTGTCCTTAGAATTCAGTAAGTAACCGTAATATAGCCGTTTTAAATTTTGTAACATAAAAAAATTATCACTATTCGGAGGGAACAGATGTCAGAACAGAACCCGCAGGTTATGCTGGAAACATCCATGGGAAATATCAAAATTGAACTTTTTAAAGAAAAGGCACCGATTACGGTCAGGAACTTTCTTTCATACGTGAAAGACGGCTTCTATGACGGACTGATATTCCACCGTGTTATCAAGGACTTCATGGTCCAGGGTGGCGGTATGAATGAAAATATGGAAGTAAAAAAGCCGAAGTTTGCCATCAAAAATGAGGCAACCAATGGCCTGTTGAACAAGCGCGGTACTTTGGCAATGGCCCGCACATCGGCCGTTGATTCTGCTACCTGCCAGTTTTTCATCAACACTGTTGATAACGCATTTTTGGATCATAAAGGGAAGCGTGATGACGACTTTGGCTATTGTGTTTTCGGTCAGGTGCTTGATGGGTTTGACGTGGTTGACCAGATCCGGGCGGTAAAAACAGGAAATAAGAACGGGCATTCAGACGTTCCGGCGGAGCCGGTTTTTATCGTTTCTGCCCGATTGATTGAACAGGAGGCATGAAATGGATAACGACCAGGTCTGTTATACCTTTGATGCCGCTCTTGAAATGGCCATTACTATGGAAGAGGAAGGGTTCCGAAATTATCTGGCTGCCATCCGTCAGCTTACAAACAAGGGCGCTAAAGATTTGTTGCGCGTAAACGCACTTGATGAACTGAACCACAAGCACCAGTTGGAGAAAGCGCTGCTGGACGGGCGTATGGATGGTGGCGATGACCTTGACCAGCCGATTCCAACAATGCACCTTGACTATGTGTTCAAAAAGCAGGAACTTGGCCCGCAATCCGGTGTGCGAGAGGCGCTGATATATGCCATTCATCTGGAAAAAGGGGCCGTAGACTTTTATGGCAGAGTTTCAAGCGGTTGTGCCGGAGCGCCGATGGGGACACTTTTTACTCAGCTCCATCAGGAGGAGAGTAAGCATTTACAGGCCCTTGAAGACCTCTATGAAATGCATTTCATGACTGAAAACTAGATAATTAAAGATGGGGCTGTAGCTCAGCTGGGAGAGCGACGCGTTCGCAATGCGTAGGCCAGGAGTTCGATCCTCCTCAGCTCCACCAAAAACCTGAAAAAGCGTCCTGACTTGTTAAAAGAAGGGGCGCTTTCCTTATTTTATCTACGCCCTTCACCAGAGCTCTCCATAGGTATCCTGGGTCTTTGCCACACGAACACACACACACAACCAATATCACAGTAGCTGTAGGAGCTTGCATGACACTTTAGCGATGGCCGGAATTTTTTACACTATCGGTTTAACTTCTGACTAACCACATAGCCTGCAAATGACGATTTTTAAAATTAACAGTAGAAAATCTATTGTCGAGGCGATATTATCGGCGGCAGTCAATATTGTTTTAGAAAGGGGGATGTAGGATGGATGACCACAGAAAGGATGCCAGATCAAAGTTTGATGTAGAATGTCACCTGAAAGGAGACATTGGTGATACCTACAAAGTGTCACTTTCTGATTTATCTTTTAGCGGAGCCCTGATTAAGGTGGACGATATTGTTCCATTCCAGATTGGCGACTCGTGTGAATTGGTGTTAAGCGACAAGCTGGTGGATTTTCCCATAGAGCACGCTAGTAAAGTGATATGGGTTAATTCTGGAATGATCGGGTTGAAATTTATAAGCTGAATTTTTTAGTGGACTTGAGGTTCTTCACAGCTGCTAATATTTCCTGTGCGGTTTGGGAATTTTGTTGGATCATTTCATTCAAAAAAATAGTATATTTGGTTTACAGTTTCTTTTGATCAGGGTGAGGCAAATAAGATGTGGCAGAGGAAGCATAGCAGGCAAGAGAGTGATTCAAATTGTGTCCTTTTTTACAATCAAGGTGCTTGTGGTGGCACACTTGGTAATGTGTCACTTGGTGGTGCTTTCATAAAAGTGCTTGATGGTGTTCCGGATAGCTTAAAAGTTGGGAACAAAATTAACTTGATGTTATTCAAAAAAAATAATATCAATTACTCTGATCACATCTGTAAGATCGTCAGATGTAATTCGTTCAGCATGGGTGTCTCCTTCCTTGAAACTACGCCTCATTAAACTTCCCATCTTTTCAATAAATCCTTAATCGCTACCTGTGTTGCTGGTAGAGTTCACACGCCTCCGGTCCTGATTGTTGCACCAGGAAACGGTTTCAATAGTTTTGACTAAAATGTGGTTCTATGATACCACCATAGCGAAACAGACAAATTGACGCACAAGCTTTTATCGGATACCACTTTGATTTATTTTCGAATCGTACAATTTTTTTCAGTAATATTCTTCATGATTTGTGTTCTGAATGTTGGACAGGGACGGACCGAAATAACACCGGAAATCCTTAAGCCAAGACCCGCCCACAGTACAGTCATTGAAAAGAAAATTGTTGTTTCGCATGAAGTTTTACTACGCTGGAAGGCCGTCAAGCTGGCCGTCATTGATAAAATTCGCGGAACGGAAAGTATTTATGTCGTTCCCATCGGGTCGCCGTTTACCGTCCCGACGTCAAAACTCACAATAATGGTAGATGCATTTCTCCCGGCTTTTACAATGGAAGGCGCTACCATTACATCGTCTTCGAATGAGCTCTGGAACCCTAGTGCAAAGGTAAATATTACTGAAAATGGCACAACTATCTTTCAAGGGTGGCTCTTCTCGAAATTTCCAAATACGCACGCCGTTACGCACCCCAAATACGGATTCAGTCTGATCGGCGTCGTGCCGCGGCAAAACCTGAACACCAATCCGCGTTAAGCGGGAATGCCTTCCCGTGCGAGTTGGTCACACCTCTCATTTTCAGCATGTCCGGCGTGCCCCTTAACCCATTTCCACTGCACTGAATGACTCTTTGTCACTAAGAGTAACAATTCCCACAGATCCTTATTCATTACCGGTTCCTTCTTGCTGTTGCGCCACCCC
This sequence comes from uncultured Geobacteraceae bacterium, assembly GCA_903939115.1. Lineage (GTDB taxonomy): Bacteria > Desulfobacterota > Desulfuromonadia > Geobacterales > Pseudopelobacteraceae > JACRCG01. The sequence goes on along the minus strand of CAJAFV010000012.1, from coordinate 85,479 downwards.
TTCTTTTGCCAGCCGGATATCCATTCCGTCATCCCTTTCACAAGATACTGAGAATCTGTTGTAATGATAACCCGGCAGGGGCGGGTCAGTTGACGAAGCGCTTCTATAGCCGCTGTCATCTCCATACGATTGTTGGTGGTGTCTCTAGAGCCTCCGCTCAGCTCTTTTACTTTACCAGCGCAGCGCAGTATCGCACCATAGCCCCCCGGTCCCGGATTGCCGCTGCAGGCGCCATCACAGAAAATTTCTACCGTCTGCATGTCAGTCTCTGCCACAATCAACCCCTTCTCCGGATAACATGCCGGCAATTCCTTCCATGACCCGCTCTACAATCAGCAGGTGCGTCTCTTTACAATCTTCCCGCTGGAACAGATCGCTAAAATCAAGAGCCGTACCGAAAACAACGGTGGCCTCCTGCCCAAAGCGGGGAAACTTCCAGCGGTTTAGTCCAATTAAGGCGGTCGGGATAACTGTCGGACGGGTATCATAGATTATTTTCCCGACGCCGCGGTTGCCTGGCCCCAATTTTCCGTCTCTGTGGCGGGTGCCTTCGGGAAAGAGCATTACTTTCTGGTCGAGCAGCAGGTCATTCAATTTACGGCCAGCCCGTACATCACGCTTGCGTCTGACCGGAAAAGCCCCCCAGGAAGAGTAGAGCAGGCGGAGGAATGGTTGTTCAAATAACTCCTCTTTGGCCGGAGCCCACAGCATCTGGAGAGGATTATGTCTAATAACGGCCCAGGGGAGAAAAATTGTGTCATAGGCTGATATGTGATTCGAAGCGATCAAGACTGAACCTCGGGGAGGAATGTTTTTGCTCCCTTTGATAATAAGTCTGTTCAAACAGGATGCATAGAATCCAATAACATACACGGAAAACGTAACCCAACAACGTTGTAGCAGAGATGCCTTCACAATGTTCCTTTAATCCGGTATGGATTTTATAATTGTGAAGCGCTTATAGCATAGCGGAACGTTTCAGGCAACATTGGACCGGTTTACAGAAAATTACCTTGAAATAGAATGTGATCTGATATAGGTACGATACATCCCTTGCCGGTGATTTTATGCTGCATGAGTGGTTATAATAGGGAGACTGCCTCACCATGACAGACTTCGCAGTACGTGAAGAAAAGAATCGTTGGCTGCATCTTAAAATGGCCGAACTGGGGGTTCGCGAAGAGGACCTCGCGGAGACCTTTGTCCGTTCTTCCGGTAACGGCGGCCAGCATGTTAACAAAACGTCAAGCTGTGTTCAGTTAAAACATAAGCCAACCGGGATACAGGTTACCTGCATGCGGGAGCGGAGTCAGTCGGTGAACCGTTTTCTGGCGCGTCGTGAGCTGCTGGAGCGAATTGAGGCCGCCTCCGGTGTCATTACCCCGGAGATGAAGCGGATCGAAAAGATGCGCAGACAGAAAGACCGCCGCAGGAGGCGGGCAGCCGTACAGCCGGCATCAGCTGTGCTCGACAAATGAGCTCCACATAATGCGAATTAATGCTCACCCCTTTCTGCTCCTGACCCTGACCGCTCTATTCTGGGCCGGGAATTTTGTAATCGGGCGTGCCATGAAAAGCAGCATCCCGCCGATAAGCCTCGCATTCTGGCGCTGGACACTCGCTCTTGCAATCCTGATTCCGTTCTCCTTTCCCCATCTGCGTGCCGAATGGCCCGTGCTGAGACAAAACTGGCGGTGGCTGACTGTTTTGGGCGTGCTCGGCATTTCGTGTTTCAATACCTTCGTCTATATCGGCCTCCACTCCACAACCGCCACCAACGCTCTCATCATAAATTCCGTTATTCCGATACTGATTGTGTTGCTTTCCCGACTGCTTGCAGCTACGCCGGTTTCCAGAAGACAGGCCCTCGGTATTACGATTTCCCTCAGCGGTGTTTTGACGATCATCTGTCGCGCTAATCTCGATGTTATCCTGACTCTCAAGATCAACAGCGGAGATGCCTGGATTCTTCTGGCCGTTCTCAGCTGGGCTTTCTATACTTTTTTACTGCGGCATCGCCCCGCACATCTTCACCCTCTGAGCTTTCTCTCCGCGATTGTCGCAATCGGGTTGATACCTCTGTCGCTACTGTACGCCTGGGAGTTAGGGCAGGGGGAGCGTATTGAGCTGAATCCTGCAAACATTACCAGCATTCTGTATGTTGCCCTTTTTCCTTCGGTGCTGGCATTTATCTTCTGGAACCAGTCTGTCAGAGAGGTCGGGCCAAACAAAGCCGGCCTGTTCCTGTATCTGATGCCGGTCTTCGGCACAATCCTGTCTATTTTTTTCCTCGGTGAAACTTTTTACCTGTTCCAGTTGGCCGGTATCGGGCTGATTTTTTCCGGAATATGGCTCACTACGGCAACTTCTACTGTATAGCTTGCCATGTGGGTAGCTTTGGGATACTTTCCAGCAACAGCGGATTGAACGGTACGCTGTTGTGATGCATGCCGGTGTCTGATGATCCTAACCCAACCAAGGAGGTATGTAATGAAGCGTGTATTGCTTGCAGTCCTGCCGGTGGTCATGTTTGCGGCCGGTGCAGAGGCAGAACTCGTCGGTGCCCCGATTCCTATCGGTGTCGGCGTTGCTCAAACCAGCAACGTGGCGTTGTTCGGACAGGAACAGATAATCGGTGCCAAAATTGCCGAAAAGTATTTCAATAAGCAAGGTGTCAACGGAACTCCGATTAAACTGGTTACCCAGGATACCGGCGGAGATGAGGCGGGTGCCATCAACGCTTTCCAGAATCTTATCAGCAAGGAAAAGGTCGTGGGAATCGTCGGCCCGACCCTTTCCCAGCAGGCTTTTGGTGCCGATCCTGTTGCCAACCGGCTGAAGGTTCCGGTCATTGGTCCCTCTAATACCGCCAAGGGGATTCCACAGATCGGCGAGTTTATCGGTCGTGTTTCTGCACCGGTTGCCAAAGTGGCCCCCTATGCGGTCAAGCAGGCAATGAAGCAGAACCCGAATATCAAGCGGGTAGCTGTTCTGTATGCCCAGAATGACGCCTTCAGTTCATCCGAGACGGTCACCTTTCAGGAAACGGTCAAGAATCTTAAACTTGAGATGGTCACACTGCAGAAGTTCATGACCACCGATACCGATTTTACCACGCAGGCCACCGCAGTCCTGGGTGCCAATGTGGATCTGGCGATCATCTCAGGGTTGGCGGCTGATGGCGGTAACCTGGTCAAACAGCTGCGTCAACTTGGCTACAAAGGGATCATTATCGGCGGCAACGGTTTCAATACGGCCAATCTGTTTCCGGTCTGCGGCAAGAACTGTGACGGTATTCTGGTTGCGCAGGCATACAGTCCTGAAGCTAACAACCCAACCAACAAAGCTTTTGTTGCCGATTACCGCGCCACATACAAAAAAGACCCGCCCCAGTTTTCCGCCCAGGCCTTTACCGCCGTACAGCTCTTTGTAGAGGGGTTACGCAAGGTTGAGGCGGCTACAAAGAAAAAGATCACCCAACTGGACCTGTCTGTGGTACGTACCGAGCTCAACAAGGCCCTCAGAGAGGGGTCGTACATCACCCCGTTGGGCGAGATCGCGCTTGATAAGGAAGGAGAGATCAATCAGAAAACATTTTATGTATCCGAGATCAAGATGGATGCAGGCGGCAAGGTTGGCAAATTTGTTATTGTAAAATAAGTAGACAGGAGAGCGGGAGCGCGGAAACGTTCTCCTGCAGCACTATGGACGCTGTACAGTTCCTGCAAAATTTCCTCAACGGTATCAGCATCGGCAGCGTGTACGCTATTTTTGCTCTCGGCTACACGCTGGTCTTTTCCATTCTTGGTATCATTAATTTCGCTCACGGTGCAATCTTTACTCTGGGCGCCTACCTGACCTACAGCCTGGCGGTCGGCCAGTTCGGAATCGGCGGTCTGCTGGCAGATCTACAGCTCCCGTTTCAGTTCTCATTCACTATTTCCCTGTTTATTGGCGCCATACTCTCCGGTATGGCCGGTGTTCTGGTTGAACGCTGCGCCTTCAGGCCGTTGCGTACCAGGGGTGCCGACCCGCTGCTGGCTCTGGTCAGCAGCCTTGGGGTGGCGCTGGTAACGGTCAACCTCCTCCAGTATCTGGTAGGATCAGAGATATACTCGTTTCCCTCCGATGTGTATGGCGATATCCGGCCGGCCTTTTTACTCCATATCGGCGAAAAGCTGGTTGTGGTGCGCACGGTGCAGATTATCATCTTCGCCGTCAGCATGGTGGTTCTGGCACTGCTCGGGTATCTGATCGGCTGGACCAGAATCGGTAAGGCGCTACGGGCGGTGGCTGAGAATGCATCTACGGCCAGCTTGCTCGGGATCAATGTCGATCGTTTCATCCTCTACACATTTTTTCTCTCAGGTTTTCTCGGCGGAATGGCGGGAAGCCTGGTCGGTACCAGCTTCGGCATCGCCGGGCCGTACTTTGGTGTTTCTTATGGTCTCAAAGGGTTGGCGGTGATTGTGATGGGGGGGCTGGGAAGCATTCCGGGTGCGGTGCTTGGGGGGATGGTCATTGGTCTGGCCGAGGCCTTTGTCCCTTCAGAATACAGCGCTTACAAGGAAGCGGTCGCCTTTGCCTTTCTTTTTGCCGTGCTGCTGATACGTCCCCAGGGATTACTGGGAAGTTCCCAGATCCAGAAAGTATAAAAAATGGATCAGTTTCTGCAAAATTACGGGTTCCTTCTGGTAACGCTGGTGCAGCAGTCGTTATTGGCATACAGCCTCTATTTTCCGCTGATGGCTGGACAACTCAGCCTTGCCAGTCCCGGTTTTTATGCTCTGGGGGGGTACATCGCTGCGATCATGGCAACTGCTGAATACTTTGCTCCCTGGCGGGACGCTCTTGGGTGGGGCATTTTCCCGCTCGGGTGGCTTGCCGCCGGCATCATAAGCGGAATTCTGGCACTGCTGGTCGGTATTCCGGCACTCCGTCTGCGCGGTATTTATCTGGCATTGGCCACTATAGCGTTTGTCGAGATCCTGCGCGTCATCTGTCTGAATCTCGCAATCACCGGCGGTGCCATCGGTATCTTCGGCATCCCGCAGCTTTTTGAGAGCCGCTGGAGCTATATCTGGACGTTTGGTCCGCTGCTTCTTCTGATTCTCTGCTTCAGTTATCGACTTGACCGTTCCAGAGTCGGGAGAGCCTTTAAAGCGATCCGTGAGGATGAGTTGGCAGCCGATGCCATGGGAATCAATCCGACCCGTTACAAGGTGCTGGCGTTTGTAATCGGCGCAGTCCTTGCCGGCGTCGTCGGGGCGATGAGCGCCCCGTTCCTTAATACCTGGAACGCCCGTCAGGGGACCTTTGACGCCTCTATTGCCTATCTGGCGTACGTCCTGATCGGCGGCAGCCGCTCCATGTGGGGTCCGCTGCTGGGCGGTATTATGCTGTCGGCACTTCCGGAAATACTCCGTCCGCTGAAGGATGCCCGTTTGATTATCAACGGGCTGGTGCTGGTTTTTGCCAGTATCTATCTGCCTCAGGGTATTGTCGGTGCAGTTGGAAGTATCAGGAATTTTACAACCCAGACGCTGGGTATTGGCCGGAGCGAGAAATGACGGTACTGCTCGAGGCAGAACGGCTCTGCCGGAACTTTGGTGGACTGAAGGCCGTAAACGAAGTCACGTTTCAGGTTATGGAAGGTGAAATATTCGGGCTGATCGGCCCAAACGGCGCCGGCAAGACAACCCTGTTTAACCTGATGACCGGCCTTACTCCGGTCAGCAGCGGAGTGCTGCGCTACCGTGGTAACATTCTGACCGGCCTGCCGCCTCATCGAATTGCCGCACAGGGCATCGGCCGGACATTTCAAAATATCCGCCTCTTCAAAGGATTGAGTGCCCTGGAAAACATCAAGGTTTCACAGCATGTCACTACCAAATCCGGCCTCTTGAGCGGTTTCTTCGGCACCCCGTCGAGCAGGGTAGAGGAAAAAAGAGTAGAGGAAAAAGCTTGGGAACTCCTTGCACTGGTAGGTTTGTCAGATAGGGCTGCAGAGCTGGCAGCAAACTTTTCCTATGGCGATCAGCGTCGGCTTGAAATCGCGCGGGCTCTGGCACTTGACCCAAAAATAGTCTTGCTGGATGAGCCGGCAGCCGGTATGAATTCCTCGGAAAAACAGGGGCTCTCAGAGTTTATCCGCGCCATTCGTGACCGGTTCAAGCTTACGGTACTGCTCATTGAACATCATGTCCCCCTGGTGATGAACCTTTGTGACCGGATCGCCGTGCTTAACTTTGGTGAGTTGATTACCGTGGGCGAACCGGCCGAGGTGCAGAAAAATCGGGATGTGATCGAAGCATATCTGGGAGCTGAGTAGATGGCATTACTGAAATTGAAAAACCTGAGTGTCAATTATGGCGCCATTCAAGCGGTACGAGGCCTTGATCTGGAAGTACACAGCGGTGAAGTTGTAACACTCATTGGCGCGAACGGGGCTGGAAAATCAACGGCGTTACGGGCGATTTCACGGCTTCTGAAGGTACGTGAGGGAAGTATTTATTTTGAGGGTCGCGAAATTACCGCTCAGGCACCGGATGCGGTGGTGCGTATGGGTATCGCCCAAAGTCCTGAGGGTCGGCAGGTGCTTGCCCGGCAGAGTGTCCTTGACAACCTTGAACTGGGTGCCTTTGTCAGGAAAGACCGGGCCGGCATAAAAAGCGATATTGCTAAAATGTTTCAGCTGTTCCCGAGGCTTGAGGAGCGTAAAGATCAGTCGGCCGGCACTCTTTCCGGTGGTGAACAGCAGATGCTCGCGATCGCACGGGCCATGATGAGCCGCCCGAAACTGCTGATGCTTGATGAGCCGAGTCTTGGCCTCGCCCCGCTGATCATACGGGAGATATTTTCCATAATCCGCAACCTGAATGCCGAAGGAACAACCATTCTACTGGTTGAACAGAACGCCAGGCTGGCGATGCAGCACTCCCACCGGACCTATGTCCTTGAAGCCGGGCAGATTACTTTTACCGGCCCGTCGCAGGAACTCCTGTCTGATGAGCGCGTTCTGCATGCCTATCTCGGCGGCTGACCGGATCAGTGCGCTTCGCTCCAGTTTGCCCCGTAACTGATATCAACTTTAAGAGGGACTCTCGCCTCTACTGCATGCCCCATCTCTTCCTCCACCAACTGCTCCATCTTCACCAGTTCATCGTTCGGAACTTCAAAAACCAGCTCATCGTGCACCTGCATGATCAGGCGGCTGTTCAGCTGCTCCAGCCGGATTCTGGTGTCAACGCGTATCATGGCTGCCTTGATAATATCGGCAGCCGAACCCTGGATTGGATAATTGATGGCATTGCGGCGGGCAAAGGCCAGTACATTGCCGTTTGAGCTCTGAATGTCCGGAATCGGCAGGCGCCTCCCCAGAATGGTGGTGACTGAGCCCGTTTCTTCCGCCTGTTTGATGCAGGAGTCCAGATACTCCATGGCGCCGCTGTGGCGCTCGCGGTAGGCGGTGATAAATTCTTCCGCTGTCTTGCGGGCAATGCCGAGCTGTTTTGCCAGCGAGAAGGCACCCTGGCCATAGATGATCCCGAAGTTGATGGTCTTGGCCTGCCGGCGCATCTCGGGTGTCACCATCCCGGGGAACAGGCCAAATACCTCGGCAGCGGTACGGGTGTGGATATCTTCATCGTTGGCGAAAGCGTGACAGAACACCTTGTCTCCTGATAAATGCGCCAGAACTCGCAACTCGATCTGTGAATAGTCAGCAGAGAGAATAACGTGGCCGGGCGGAGCGATAAAGGCGTGGCGGATCAAGCGCCCCTCTTCGCTCCGGATCGGAATGTTCTGCAGATTCGGGTCTGAGGATGACAGCCGCCCGGTGTTGGTAACAGTCTGGTTGTAGGAGGTATGCACCCGGCCGGTTTTTGGGTTGACCAGGCGGGGGAGGGCATCGCTGTAGGTTGACCGGAGCTTGGCGATGCCACGGTATTCGACAATCAACCGGGCGATTTCATGTCCTTCCGCCAGAGCCGTCAGAACCTCGTTGTCGGTTGACCACCCGGATTTCCCTCTGGTCTTTTTGCCGGTCTGCAGCCCCATCTTCTCGAACAGCACCTCACCCATCTGTTTCGGCGAGTTGAGATTGAAGCGCACCCCTGCTATCGCGAAGACCTGCTCTTCAAGCGTTGTCATGCGGCCGGCAAAGTCGCTGGAGAGCCGGGCCAGAAGATGCGAATCGAGCAGGACGCCATGATTTTCGATGGCGGACAGAATCGGCACCAGCGGCATCTCCAGAGTATGAAAGAGAATATCAAGCCCGGCGGTAGTCAGCAGAGGCTCGAACTTCCGGCGTAACAGCCAGGTGGCATCGGCGTCTTCGCAGGCATAGCGTGAAGCCGCTTCAATCTCTACTTCGGAAAAATTCTTCTGGTTTTTGCCGCTGCCGGTCACGTCGCTGTAACTGACCATGCGGTGATTGAGATGTTCCTGTGCAAGGGCATCGAGACCGTGCCCCTGCCGGGACGGATTGAGGACATACGAGGCGAGCATGGTATCAAACCAGACACCGGTCAGATTTATACCGTTATTGGCAAGAACCTCCATATCGTACTTGATGTTCTGGCCAACCTTGCGCAGGGCAGCGTTCTCAAACAGCGGTCGCAGGCGGTCAAGGACGCTGCTCCGTGGAAGTTGCCCGGCGGCAAGAGCCTCCCCGCTCCCGGTCTCCCCCCGCTGGAGGGGGGAGAAAAGTGACCCGATTATTTCTGCGGAAGAAGAAAATAAAGTTCCCTCCCCCTTAGGGAGAGGGAGTGCCGTCACATGACCGACCGGAATATAATATGCCTCATGATCTGCAAACGAGAACGATAACCCCACGATCTCGGCCAGGCGCGGGTCGAGGCTGGTGGTCTCCAGATCGAAGGCAAACTCACCCGCACTCTCCAGGGCAGAGACGAGTGATTCAAGCGCTTCTGCCGTGGTAACGGTATGATACTGCTCCGTGGAGAGAGTTGCCGTGCCGGTTAGTTCTTTGATCAGCGTCGTGAAACCGAATTTTTTAAAGAACAGATTCAGTGCCTCCTGATCCGGTTCACGGGCCGTCAGAGTCTCTAGATCAACTTCCAGTGGGACATTACACTCTATGGTAGCAAGGCGGCGTGAGAGCAACGCCCGTTCGCGGAACTCCCGCAACCGTTCGCCATTTTTCCCTTTGACTTCATCGGCATGTTCCAATAACCGGTCAAGAGAGCCGAATTCAAGGATCAGCTTGGTCGCTGTTTTCTCTCCAATGCCGGGTACCCCGGGAATATTGTCCGAAGAATCACCAGCCAATCCCAAAATATCTATTACAAGTTCCGGTCCGACGCCGAAGCGCTCGATCACGTCAGCAATGCCCGACTCCTTACCCTTCATGGTATCCAGCAGCGTAACGCGGTCGGTCACTATCTGCATCAGATCCTTGTCGCCGGTAACCACCACTACTTTTCCGCCCTGAGCGGCAAATCGACCGGCCAGTGCGCCGATAATATCATCGGCTTCATAGCCCTGTAGTTCCAGAGCCGGGATGTTGAATGCCCGCACCACCTCACGAATAGGCTCCATCTGCATCCGTAGATCATCCGGCATGGCAGCGCGGTTGGCCTTGTATTCCGGATACATTTCAGTGCGGAATGTGGTCCGGCCGGCATCGAAAATTACAGCGACATGATGGGGGGTGTAATCCTTCAGCAGCTTGAGCAACATCTGAATAAAGCCGTAGATAGCATTGGTCGGGTGTCCAGTGGGAGATGACAGGTGACGGATGGCAAAATAAGCCCGGTATATGTAGGAGGAGCCGTCGATTAAATAGAGAGTCTCTTTTTCGCTCATGACGTTACCTCGCTGCCCACTACTTCCCGGGTGAAAAGCGCAAAAGCCATTGCCGGGCGTTTACTCGATTCACGCATGGCAAACTGAAGTCCGTCGAAATGCCACCCTTTGGAACTCCAGTCGTTGAGAGCTTCTTCAATTGCATCTTCAGTGACGGTTCCGATTTCTATAACCTTGTAAATCAGCATAATATCATCCTTTGATACTGCCGGCTCCCCTCCGGTAATAATGGGATCGGGCACAGAGTACATAAAAAAAGGCGGCTAAAAAGCCGCCCTTAAGGTGTCGGTAAAAATATGGTTACTTCTGGAAACCGAGCTTCGCGGAAATTTCGTCCCCTGCTTTTAAAACCAGCGGAATAAGCTCACTCTTTATACGCTCGTCAGAGAAACGCATTGAAGGCCCGGAAATACTGACTGCGCCGATTATGCGTCTGGTGTAGTCACGGATAGGAGCGCTGACACACTTTACGCCGATATCAAGCTCTTCATTATCGAACGCGTATCCCTGTTCAGCAATGAGTTTCAGCTGCTTTTTCAGGATGTCACGGTCGGTGATAGTGTTTGGAGTATAGCTTTTCAACTCCTTCAGCGGGAGGTATGCCTCAAGTTCCTCATCGCTCATATAGGCGACCTGTACCTTGCCGGCCGCAGTGCAGTAAGCAGGAAGCCTTGACCCTACCCGCGGTACAACCCTGACGGTCATTGCGGTTTCAACAACATCGAGGTAGACAATATTGAAGTCTTTGAGAATGGAGACATAGGTCGTTTCATTGCATGTGGCTACCAGTGCCTCAAGAACCGGCTTTGACTGCCGCAGAAGGCCCATCTGCTTGATGAACGTCTGGCCCAGTTCAAGCGTTTTCAGTCCGAGGCGGTAGTTTTCAGTCACTTTGTTCTGTTCGATATAGCTTCGGGATTCAAGCGTTGCAAGCAGTCTGAATACGTTATTTTTGTGTAATTTCAAGCGCTTACTCAGCTCAGTGACACCCAGCTCATCGACTTCACCATGAAACTGTTCGAGAAGATCAAGTGCGTGGGAAACTGCTTGTATGAGATATTCGGATTTCTCTTTTTTTGCCATGAGCGGAGTCCTTTTCAATAATGGAAGTAATAAAAGTAATGTAAGATGCTAAAAAATAATAGTTAATTTAATTAACTGTAAAACAGCCCGTTTTTTTAATTATTTCTTAAAACATAGAATATTGTTTTACAATTGTCAAGTAGTAAAGTTTACGATATATTTAGTTTCTAAAAAAGGATACCGTGCCCACTCTTTTATATATTTGTAAAACAAGTTCGAGGATGTCATGCTCAACCTGCGCAAAAAAATTCTTGTAGCAATAGATGGTTCCCCCCATTCTGATAAAGCAGCGGAGGAAGCTGTTCGTCTTGCAGCCGGCAATCAGAGTCAGCTCAAAAGTCGAATTTATGCTTTGCTCGTGCTGCCGAATGCCCCGACTTCTAATTACACCGATTTTGTGCCGTCAGCACCGATGACGGAAACAAAAAAGTGGGATGCGCTTCGAGAGCGGCTTTTTTATGTCGTTGAAAAATGTGCCGCCGAACACGATATTCCTTTAGAGATGATCGTTGAATACGGAGATCCTGCCGAAAAGATAATTTCTCTCGCCAAACGAGAAGAAATGGACGTAATTGTCATCGGGAGCTCCGGCAAGGGGGCTATCGAGCGCCGGATTAAAGGAAGTGTCTCCCATAAAGTAGCTAGTAATGCCGGATGTTCGGTCTTTATCGTTAGAGGATAACAGAGGAAAACCAGGAAAATCTATGTCAATGTATCGTTTTATTACCCAACTGATGTTTATCGTTGTTGCATTGTTGTTCCCTTTGTCAGTTTATGCTGCGGAGTCATTCCGGGTGCCTATTTTGTTGTATCATCGCTTTGGAGCGACAGTTGCTGACGGCATGACAATCACTACACCTGTTTTTGAAGCACAGATGAAATATCTGCATGATAACGGCTATAAGGTTATTCCATTACGGCAGCTTATTGACCATTATCGAGGTAAAGCGCCGGCGCCTGGCCCTAAATCGGTTGTTATCGTCGAGGATGATGCCCACAAGTCAGTTTATAGCGATATGCTGCCGATTATCAAAAAATACCGCTACCCGGTTACAATTTTTTCCTATCCGTCCGCAATTTCAAATGCAAAATATGCCATGACGTGGGACCAGATGCGAGAGTTAACAAAAACCGGCCTTTTTGATATACAGTCGCATACGTATTGGCATCCGAACTTCAAAAAAGAGCGAAAGAAGCTCAGTCCGTCGGCTCTGGACCAGCTTGTTAAGACACAGTTAAACAAGTCGAAGGCCCGTCTGGAAAAAGAACTCGGCTCAAAGGTTGACATGTTGGCCTGGCCTTTTGGCATCTATGATGATTACCTGATAGGTAAGGCTTCTGAAGCCGGGTATAGCGCTACTTTTACCATTGAGCGGCGCCATGCGACTGCAACTGATTCCGTAATGAAGCTGCCGCGATATCTGCTGGTCAATGCTGATAGTGGTAAAGCTTTTGTGCAGCTGCTGGAAGGCAACGCTGTTAAGCGCAATGTCGCGTATTAATGTCAGATGAAGCCGCAAAGAAACACCCGTGCTCAGATTGCTTTAGCTGCCAATGGTGTTCAGATGAGCGTTGCCGCATCTGTCTGGGGCAAACACGCTGTTGCCGTCCCAAGCGCACCATCTCAGAACAGATTGCCTTGTATGAAACCCTGAATCCCGCTGGAACTGATGATATAAAGTCGTAAGAATAGATAGTTAAGCTGATTCAGAGATAATCAGTAAACCGGGAGATTGGGAAATAGCGTTATATTTTCAAATGTTAGAATATTTCTCTTGGAATAATAAGCCGCAATATGTTAAAAAAGGAAAGATATCAAAATTTCAGGAGGTCGCAGGTGAAAAAAACAGCATTAGTAGTTCTCAGTATCGCCGCTCTCGCCCTTGCAGGGTGCAAAGACAAACCAAAGACGGAAGCTCCAGTAGCAGCACCACAGCAGGGTCAGATGCCGGCAGCAGCACCAGGTGCACCGGGCGCAGTAGCTCCAGGTGGTGACCCACACGCAGGTATGAAAGCACAGGAAATTCCTGCAGGTGCCGGTAAGAAGGCAACCGTTACTCAGACAATGAACTCGGGCGGGTATACCTATGTTGAAGCCGCTGACGAAAAAGGTGCAAAGGTCTGGTTGGCACTGCCGGAAATCAAAATCGCAAAAGGCGACAAGATTGAGTATCCTGAAACTCCCCCTCTTGCTAACTTCCAGAGTAAAACTCTGAACAAGACGTTTGAAAAAATTTCCTTCATCCCTGGTGTCAGGATTGTGAAGTAAGTTCTAAAACAGTTTTAATCTGCGGGGCTATGAAAATAGCCCCGTTTTTTTATGCCAAAGTTAGTGCCGTTTTTGATGGGCCATGTTCAGGAATTATGTGTAAAACTTTAGCGTAGCATTCCTTCCCTTTGCTCGTATTTCCCCTTTCAGAATATAAATCTCCAAGAAGAAACCAACCCCAGGGATTCAGTGGCTGCCGGATCGTAATTTCACGAAATTCGTGCTCTGCTTTGTCAAATTCGCCCCTCTGGCGGTACCACTCCCCAGCTATAACGTGTGTCGCGTAGCAGTATCCGAGACGCGCTTTCTGCTGTTTGAAATCATTTGATTTTACCTGTTTATTGTTTGCCAACGCCTTTATGAGGCGCTGCGACGACTTCCCGTGCGAAGAGACGGCATACAGAGCAGCGTGAGGCGAGTCGGTAAATATATCCGATGTGATGCTGTTGGAAGCGAGTGCTTCTTTATAGAGCTGTGTGCCCGGATAATAGGCAAGCGGCGAGACATAACCGTCATCAGGGTGAATGGTGCGTACAAGTTCGACTGTCTTCCGGATGTCGTCGGTTGTCTCTCCCGGGACATCACTGATCAGGTAGATTGAAAGATTAATACCGATCTCCCTGATCAGCGAGCAGGCCTTCTCTATCTGCGACGGCATAATGTTTTTGCCAAGCTGCCGAAGAATCTGAGGAGATCCGGATTCGACTCCAAGCTGAATGCATTCACAGCCCGCCCTCTTCATCTGAATGACCAGTTCCTCGTCAATTGCGGTAACGCGTGACTGGCAGTTCCACAGAATGTTGGCACCCTGTTCCTGCAGTAATCTACAAAATTCAAGGACTCTTTTGCGGTCGGCGGTAAAGGTGTCATCTCGAATAGAAAAATAGATTAGCCCAAATTTCTGGCGGATAAACAGAATTTCTTCAACAATGGCGCTTGGAGAGCGGAAGCGTACTTTCTTTCCCCAAAAATCGGGTGAGCTGCAGAAGAAGCAGGTAGATGGGCAGCCACGAGTCGTAACTATAAACTCGGATTGTGATTCGATGTCGACCCCGACTGAAATGTCAAGGTAGCGCGCTGGAATAGGGAGCTGGTCGAGATTGTCAATATTTTTCCGTGGCGGGGTTTCCACGATTTCGCCATTAAAACGAAATGCGATTCCAGGTATGCTCTGCCACGCACTCTTTGAGCAGAGTGCGGTAACAAGCTCCAGTAATGTCGTTTCAGCTTCGCCTCGAACAACAATGTCCACGGGCGAGCGTTCGGTCAATATGTCTTCATAACAGAAGGTCGCATGGCCCCCCCCCATGACAATAATGCTGTCTGGAAGGGCTTTTCGGCACAATTTGGCAAGTTCAACTGAATGGTGCCGGTTGTGTGTCCATTGAGAGATTCCGATAATATTTGGCTTAAAGAGCTGTAGCTCATCAATGATCCTGGAAGGAGGCCAGGCAGAAAAATTAGCAAGAAGCGAGTTGTGTCCAGCTTCCAGCAAACAGGCGTGCAGATAGCACAATCCGGTTGGCAGGACACTGATATAGGAATCGTTGCGGTTTGAAAGTCCTGATTGGTAGGCGAGGAGAATTTTCATGGCGAAAAAAAATCCGGGTCAGGAGACCCGGATATAGTTGTGTTGTTTGAGTGATAGTATCTACTTTGCAAGGTTAAGCGAGACACCAAGAGTGTCATTAGTTAAAATATCACTCTCGCTTTCCTCTTCAACGCCTAACAGTAAGTCATTAAAATCAATAAACTCAGAGGCGGTGTCGGTCATTCTTCGTGCCCCGAGATAACGAGACAGGTAATACGGGGTATCCATAGAGGATATTACTACGCGATGCTCGCGCGAAGAGGCATGAATCATCTTGCGGTTGCCAAGATAAATACCAACGTGTGAAGGGAAGCGGGCATACGTCTGGAAAAAAACAAGGTCGCCCTTCTTCAGGTCTCCGCGTACAACCTCGTTGCCGACAACAAACTGCTCGCGGGCGGTGCGGGGCAGCTTAACGCTCTGCTCGCGGAAAACCTGCTGGGTAAAACTCGAACAGTCAAGTGCGCTGCGACTGGTGCCCCCGAAGCGATAGCGGGCGCCAAGAAAGCTGTATGCGCTTTTTTTGATGCCGCCAATAGCCTGGTTTGCTTCAATCGATTTTGCAAGGTCTACCGGTCGGTCTGACTCAAGATCGGTCAATTCTGCTAATGTGTCAGTCAACTCCTGTTCATTCAAGAGGTCTTTATTGATCAGTTGCAGTCTGTTGGCGCCGATGGTCTTGGCCGGTACATTAGTGGCAACCAGAACAAGTACTTGTCCCGGTTTAATTCTATTACCCTTTAGTCCGTTCAAATTCCGTATCTCTGCCAGCTTGATACCGGTTTTTTTTGCGATTTTGGGGAGCGTATCACCCTTGGCTACTTTATAGGTGTCCTGAAGAGTTGCAGTTGTAACTTTTTTTTGTGATTCGGGGTGTGACGGGATTATCAGCCGCGCTCCCTTGGAGACACGCGAAGCGGTGAGGTTGTTAACGGACTTCAGTTCATCGACGGAGACATGATATTTACGGGCAATCGACTGCAGCGATTCGCTTGTGCGCACTACGTGAGACTTTGAAGCCAAAACCAGCTGAGGTAGTAATATGAGCACGAGACAGGTCGCAAGGACAATGCGAATATGGGTCATGTTTCCTCCGTAGGTGTTTTAAAATTTGTAAAGATGCGAACGCTTATATAACAATAAAAACAAAAAGTCAATTGTTGATGCTATTATTGATATTAGCTGTAAGCAAAAAACGAGCCAAAAATTAGCGTTTACGCCGTTCGCGTGAGATTAATTTCACTGTTATCGGCATATCTCGAAGTATGGATACCTGTTTTTCTGGCATGCGCAAATTCTTCAAGTATTCTTCGCCCGCTTTTAATTGGCTGGCGTCAATGTCTTCAGTCGTTACGGAGGTAATCTGTGAAATCTGACTCGCCGGGCCCTCTATGCTAACCGAGTCCGGTTCACAGGTTACGTTCAAAAATGTCAATCCTGTTGGCAGTCTGCCTTTCAGTGCCGCTTTTACCGGGACTTTTTTGCGCAGTTTTTTTTCTGCAGAAACCCGGATACTGGCTGGAGATACCGTCGTAATAATCATGCCTGAAGGAGCAGTAATATCGGAATGATTTACCCGTAAGGCGGTAGTGCCCTCAGTTATCTTTGAGGCATCAACTTCGGCAGTCAGGTCAAGCTTCGAAGGTGGTGGAGTCAGGCTTGACATTGATTTTATCTGTACGGTGACATCTTCAGGCAGAGTGCGGAGCAAAACAATGTCGTCAGGAACGCCATGCAAGCGTACCGGGGCCGTTATGGTTGTAATTTGCCCCTGCCGGGTTGTTATCAGTACCCAGAACACACATACGCCAAGCAGGAGCGACGCTTTCGGAAGCATATTTGAAAAAAAACGCTGCTGCTGAGTGATGCGGGGTTTGTCTGTCTTGATATGGAGCAGGGTATCAAGTTTCAAAATCAGGTCTGTCGGGGTGCTCATGCGCTGCAGCGACCCTGCGGTCACCAGGGATACCTCTCCACGCTCCTCCGATATGACAACAGTAACCGCATCGCTCCGTTCAGACAGTCCGAGCGCCGCTCGATGCCGGGTACCCAGATGCTGCGGTACAGCGGGGTTGGTGGAGAGGGGCAGATGACAGGCGGCTTTCTCAATCCTGCCGTTATTGATAAGTGCAGCGCCATCGTGAAGTGGTGCGCCATCATAAAAAATAGATTCCAGCATTTGTGGTGAAATTTCACTGTTTATGATGACCCCGTTAGTCATAAGGTCCTGCAGTGACTCATTGCCCTGAAAAACGATCAAGGCTCCGGTTCTATTAGCAGCCATCCGAAAAAGAGTTTCGGCGATATCCTGGAACTGGCTGTGCTGAGTTTCCTGGCGACTATCAAGGATATGACGGAGGAGGCTGAAGCGATACAATGCCTGGCGAATCTCGGTTTGAAATACGACGATAATAAGAATTATGAGGACGGTGCCGAGCTCCTGAAGTACCCAGCTCGTCATATAGAGATCCAGAAAACGGGTAGCAAAATAAATAAGTGTTACAACTCCAAGCCCGATAAGCACCTGAATAGCTCGTGTCCCACGAAACCAGGAGTACATCTGGTAGAGAATAACTGTCATAATCAGTATATCTGCAATGTCCTGGATACGGATCGTGGGAATCACTCTGAAGCATCTCCTGATTCCAACTCTAAATCAAGGCGCTATCTTCGTTGGCTCGTCTTCGGCTCCTTAACATACAAGTTGTATGCCTTCGTCGCCTCAATCCTCGCCGCCTTGATATCACTCTTGATTTAGAGTTGGAGTTAGTTGTTTTTTCTGGTTAATGGCGGGCAAAATATGCTACATAACTACGCCAGTTTTATAGCACTTAAATCCGTTAAAAGGTAGTGGAATCGAATGTTCAGGCTTTCAGATAAAGGGGAAAAAATCCAGCAGATGTTCGGGGCCATTGCCCCGCGGTATGATTTTCTTAACCGGCTGTTGAGTTTCGGTATAGATCGCCGCTGGCGTACAAAAGCGGTCAGCCTGCTCAAATACCGTGAGGGCTCCCGCATTCTGGACGTTGCTACCGGCACCGGAGATGTGGCTTTGGAAATTGCCTTGAGGACGCCTGACTCTGTTAAAATTACCGGGGCTGATTTTTGCAAGGAGATGATTGATCTTGGGGTTGTGAAGGTAGCAGCATCACCGTATGCAAGCCGCATTGAGCTCAAAGTTGCCCCCTGTGAAGATCTGCCGTTTGCCGATGGTACCTTTGATTCAATTACCATTGCTTTTGGCATCAGAAACGTTGTCGATAGAAAACTGGGATTGGCCGAGATGTGGCGGGTGTTGCGTCCTGGGGGGCGGATGGTGATCCTGGAATTTTCCACACCGAGATCGCTGCTGTTCAGGCAGCTGTATTATTTTTACTTCCGTCGTCTGCTGCCGGTTGTCGGCGGGTTGTTCTCGCGATACAACGCGTACAAGTATCTACCCGATTCCGTCCTTGAATTCCCTTCGCAGGAAGAGTTCTCACGCATGATTGCCGAAACCGGTTTTCGCAATGTCAAACTCTACGAACTTACCTTTGGTATTGCCACGATCTATGTCGGTGAAAAAGAATAAAACTGCGTCCGGATTGCTCGCAAGATAATAAAAAAAACGGCCGTAGAGCCGTTTTTTTTATTATCAGTCCGTAAACACCGGTTGCGTTTTTATTTACCGCAGCATTTTTTATATTTCAGGCCGCTTCCGCAGGTGCAGGGATCATTTCTGCCGACCTTGGTTACTGTCATCGGTTTTGGACGCACCATCTGCCCTTCGGTAAAATACCAGCGACCATCTTTTCGTTTAAATTGCCCTGCTTCGTGATGTTCACGGGGTTCACCTTTTTCGTTGAAGCGGGCGATAAACTCCACTTCACCGATGGAGTCTTCTGCCCCGCCCCTTTTTGTACTGAGTATTTCAAGACCCTGCCATTCGGCTGTTTCCGCCCACTCTTTTGTGCCTGCGTGGTCGTAACCCTGGCAGTGGTCTGGGTGAGTGCTCTCAAAAATAAAATTCATTTCAGCGAGAACGTAGGCCGAATAGCGGGCTCGCATGAGTTGTTCGGCGGTACGTGCCGCCTCGCCGCCTGAAATGATTTTTTCACAGCAGTCTGAGTAGGGATTGCCGCTTCCGCACGGGCATATAGTCATGGTTGTTTCTCCTTGGTTGAATATTGATGCTGCTCTGGTGACATATTCTGTGCTCTTTTGTCAAGATAAAGTACTGAATTAGAGCTTGTATGGAATCCGATTTCCCTGTATTTATAACAGTTGCAAAAAATGCACGTAAGGGTGGAGACGTCTATGAAAACTTCGAATAAAGAACTATTACAGGCCCCAATGAGCGCAGAAGAAACGCGGTGGGTGAGTGAGCTTGCCGATAAGTTGCCCGATGACGTCGACCTGACGTTTGAGGAGTCTAAAATGCTGACCAGGCTTTCAATCCGGGATTGGCCGGATGCACTCATACACAAGGTTAAAGATGTCATTGATGCGGAAGATTTTCTTATTGAAGATTCCGAGCACTCACTGCCTGGCTCTGGAGTTAACTAGTAATCAAACAGAAAATGGAGTTCCAATTGAAATACCGATTTGAAGCATTTCTCCCACTGTTGGTCGTTTTAATCCCGCTTGCTTTCGCAGCGTGTACAGATAGTAAAACTGCCGAGTTGCAGGCAAAAAACCAAAAAGAGGCCGAACGGAAAACCGCCGAGGCTGCCTTTGCGGCAACAACCAGCGCTACCAGGAAGGCAGCTGTCTTCGCGGCAACAACCACTGCTGCCAGAAAAGCGGCGGCGTTTGCGGCCACAACCAGCGCTACCCGCAAAGTGGTACCCCTGATAAAATATAATGCCGGTGAGAGTCCGGATTATGCCAGGCAATGCGGGTGGCCGGTCAAGTGCCCACAACCGCTCCCCGGCTCAATTCTGCCGTCCAAGCGCATTGTTGCCTATTATGGCAATCCTCTTTCCAAGAAGATGGGCGCACTCGGAGAATTTCCCAAAGACGAAATGCTGCAGCGCCTGAAGGGTGAAGTGGCCAAATGGCAGGTGGCCGACCCCGCGACTCCGGTGCAGCCGGCTCTCCACCTGATTGCCGTAGTGGCACAGGGAGAACCGGGTAAAGCCGGTAAATACCGGATGATTATGCCGGATAAAATCATCAGTCAGGTGTATGGCTGGGCCAAAGAATCCGGTGCCGTCATGTTTATCGATATTCAAACAGGACATGACGATATCCGCTCGATTCTGCCGCGTTTTGAGTGGATTTTGAAGAATCCCGATGTGCATCTGGGGATTGATCCGGAATTCAATCTGATAAAAAGCGGGAAAAAACCGGGTAAGAAGATCGGTACCTATGATGCGGCCGATATCAATTATGCTTCCGGGTATCTGAAAGATCTGGTCAAAAAATATAATCTTCCCCCCAAAGTATTTACGGTGCACCGGTTTACCCGTAACGGCGTCACAAACGCAAAAAACATCGTGCTCCGTCCCGAAGTGCAGATGGTTATGCATATGGATGGCTGGGGTGCTCCCTGGTTGAAGCGGGATTCGTACAAGGATTATGTCGTCGCTGAGCCGGTGCAGTATACCGGTTTCAAGCTCTTTTATCACAATGATACCAAGAAGCGAGACCCGTTGATGACTCCGCAGGACCTGCTCAAGCTGAATCCGAAACCTCTCTATATCCAGTATCAGTAATTCGTATGCTGCTCATATTCCCTCCTCTCGCGAAAGCGTGTGAACCGCCGGCGGGCATTGTCCGCCTGGCGGCGCATCTGAAGGCTCACGGATTGCCGTGCCGACTGCTTGATGCCAATCTGGAAGGGCAACTCTGGCTGCTGGATCAACCGTCAGGCGCAACTGACACATGGAGTCGTCGGGCTTTCAAGGGGAGGGAGCGCAATATCGCCGCTCTCCGCGACTTCGCCACCTATCAGGCGCCTGACCGTTACCGAAGGGCGGTCAGCGACCTCAACCGTACTTTGGCCATCTCTGCTGCCGCCAGTGGTGTTGTGGTCGGCCTGGCTGATTATCAGCACAAAACACTCTCACCACTGCGCAGTTCAGATCTGCTGATTGCAGCGCAGCAACCTGAACGGAACCCGTTTTTCCCTTATTTCAATCAGCGACTGCCGGAACTTCTTGCCGATATCGGTACGGTCGGTTTTTCCCTTAATTATCTCAGTCAGGCGCTCTGCACCTTTGCCATGATTGGCTACGTCAGGCGGCAGTATCCTGCAGTGAAAATTGTCGTTGGCGGCGGTTTGGTCACCTCCTGGATGCAGCGTCCCGACTGGCGCAACCCTTTTGGCACTCTGATAGATCACCTCATCTGCGGGCCGGGTGAGGCGCCTCTTGTCGAATTTCTGGGGAGCAGCCCGACTCCGAATCACCACGTAATTCCTGATTATTCCCCCCTCCCGCTTGCCGATTACCTGTCGCCCGGCCTGATTCTCCCCTACAGCGCCGGCAGCGGCTGTTATTGGAATCGCTGCTCGTTCTGCCCGGAACGTGCCGAGGGGAATGCGTACCAACCGGTGCCGGTTGCCACCGTGTTGGCGGATCTGAAATGTCTGACTGCTCAAACCGCTCCGCGCCTGATCCATCTGCTTGACAATGCCATCAGTCCGTCATTGCTGCGTGCTCTTGCGGAACATCCGCCGGGAGTGCCATGGTACGGTTTCGCCCGAATCGACGAACAGCTGGGTACTTCCGGTTTCTGCCATGATTTGAAAAAATCCGGCTGTACCATGCTCAAGTTGGGACTGGAGTCTGGTGACCAGAGTGTCCTGGATCGGATGAATAAGGGGATCAGTCTCGAACTGACTTCGCGGGTGCTAACCAACCTTAAGGATGCCGGGATCGCAGTATACTGTTATCTGTTGTTCGGGACACCGGGAGAAACCGTGGTCGAAGCGCGACGGACCCTCGATTTTGTTGCCCGTCACCACGAGGCGATAACCTTTCTTAATATGGCGCTGTTCAATATGCCACTCTACGGAGACGAGGCCGCAGAATATGGCAATCAGCCGTTCTATGAGGGGGATTTGTCCCTCTATACGTCATTCAGGCATCCAGGGGGTTGGGATCGCAAACTGGTCCGTCACTTTCTGGAGAGTGAATTCAAGCGTCATCCCGCCATTGCCCCGATAATCAGGAATGATCCGCCGCAATTCAGCTCGAACCATGCCGCGATACTCTGCGGAATACTGTAAATACACCTTAACTTTCAGATGGTACTGTGCTATAAGCGGAGCACAAATCGAGCGGGAGATGACATGGAAGTTTTTGGCGGTTTCATGGTAATGATGAGCATCATCAGCCTTTTTCTGGCTGTTGTCTGGCTGATCATGCCGTTTGTCGTATTCGCTATTAAAGGGAAACAGGATCGGACGCTGGAGGTACTCGAATCGATCGAAAAACGTCTGGCCGCTATCGAAAACGCACATATATCTGCCAAGCCGGTACCGATGTATGATGACCCGTCCGGTCAAGCCGATCCTTCAGCAGCATCAACACAAGATCATCAGTTTGAACATGCAGTAACCCGGAGCGAGACTACTGCCGAAAAAAACGGTCCGGAAGCATCACCCGCAGTGTAACGACCTGGAGGATAGTAAAGATGTTGCTACGAGGAAAAAAAGTTGTAATTTTTGGTGTTGCAAACGATAAAAGTATCGCCTGGGCGATCGCCCGGCTTTTTCACGAGCAGGGGGCCGAGCTCGCTATAACCTATGCCGGAGAAGCTATTGAAAAGCGGGTTCGTCCGCTGTCAGAATCGATAGATGTCGCAGCGATACTGCCGTGTAATGTTACGAGCGATGAAGAGATAGAGTCGGTATTCAGTGAACTCGCCAAAATATGGGATGGCGTTGACATAATTGTCCATGCGGTCGCCTTTGCCAACAAAGAAGAACTCAAGGGCACTGTTCTGAGCACTACGCGGGAAGGCTTCGCTACCGCCATGGATATCAGTGTTTATTCCTTTCTGGCAATCATGAAGGCTGCCCAGTCGATGATGCAGGGGAGGGGGGGCTCTGCTTTGACCCTCAGCTACTACGGGGCAATGAAAGTGTTTCCGAGCTATAATGTCATGGGAATCGCCAAAGCGGCACTGGAAGCGTCTGTGCGCTATCTGTCTGAGGCGCTCGGCCCTGACGGAACCAGGGTAAATGCTATTTCAGCCGGTCCGATCCGCACGCTGGCAGCGGCAGGGGTAAACGGCTTTCATGCTATTCTCAATCACGTTGAGTCAAAGGCTCCGCTCAGGCGATCGATCACCCAGGAAGATGTAGCCGGTGCCGCCCTCTACCTCAGCAGTGATCTAGCGAGCGGTGTGAGCGGTGAAATTCACTATGTTGACGGTGGCTATAATATCATCGGGCTTTAGAAGTTAGAAGTCATTTTCTGCATTTTTTGCAGAAAATACTTCGTTAACGCACTTATCCTGCTTATCAGGGGCAATTCGGAGTCATCCCATTAAAGAAGTATTTGGCAATCTTGCCGGTTTAAAATCAAGCCAGCTTCAGTCTCTGGAACGTCTGTATCGCAGACGGATACCGGTTGCTGAATTCTGCTCCCACGAATTGGCTTCCCGCCTCGTCGAACTCTCCAGTGAACTCCGTCGTCAAATCGGTATCCTCGTTAATCGTGCTGGAAGTGTGGAATATGTCATCGTCGGCGATGAAAAAGCGGTCGTCATACCGGAGCTGCGGGACTATCCCCGTGGCAAAAGAGTCATGCGCGGCTTGCGGTTTATCCACACTCACCTGAAAAACGAGCCGGTCTCTGAAGACGACTTGACCGACCTTTCCCTGTTGCGTTTTGATCTTCTTGCCGCCCTGATGTCTGCGCCGGGTAAAAACCAGATTTTTGCCCAGCTTGCCTTTCTGGCCCCCGATCAACGAGGTGCAAGCACGACCCTCGAGCCCGTTATTCCGCTTGAACGGGTAGATCTTGACTGCGTTCATTTTATTCCAGAGCTGGAAGCCGATTTGGAAAAAGCGGCTCGTGCCGTACCCCAGGGCAAAGATGCGCTCGAACGGGCCATATTGATCTCCGTAACAACTTCCGGCACCCGCCAGGAAGCAGAGGATTCCATGGCGGAGTTGCGTGAGCTTTCCCGTACCGCTCAGGTGGAAGCGCTGGATGAATTCATCCAGCGCCCGAAAAACCTTAACCCCCGCTTCCTCATGGGGGAGGGGATGATGCGCGATGTCGTCATCAGGGCGATGCAGCGTGGCGCCAGCATGCTGGTGTTCGATCAGGAACTTACTCCTGCTCAGATACGATGCATATCTGCAATGACCGAGCTCAAGGTTATCGATCGGAGTCAGCTGATACTCGATATTTTTGCCCGGCGGGCGAAAACTCTGGACGGCAAGGTGCAAGTCGAACTGGCGCAGCTTAAATATCTTCTGCCGCGCCTGACCGGCCGCGGTGTGCAGATGTCGCGCCTGATGGGCGGTATTGGGGGGCGTGGGCCAGGTGAAACCAAGCTTGAGACAGATCGGCGCCGGGTCCGGGATCGGATCACCACTCTCGAGAGGGAACTGAAGGAACTTTCTCAAGGGCGGGATCAACGGCGTAAACAGCGGGTGAAAGCGGGAGTGCCGATCATTTCGATCGTCGGCTACACCAATGCCGGCAAATCAACGCTGCTGAACGCCCTGACCAAGAGCGATGTTTTTACAGAAGATCTGCTCTTTGCAACCCTTGACACCTCTACCCGTCGCCTCCGCTTCCCGCGTGAGCGTGAGGTGATCATCACCGACACGGTCGGGTTTATCCGCTCCCTGCCAAAATCTCTGTTGGGGGCTTTCAAGGCGACACTGGAAGAGATGCGTGATGCTGACCTGCTGCTGCATGTCGTCGACGCCTCCCATCCCCGTTTTGAGGCTCAGATCGCGCAGGTGCGAACTATTCTGGCAGAGTTGGAGTTAGGGGATAAACCGGAATTGCTGGTGTACAACAAGGCGGATCTGCTGACTGATTTGAAAAAGAAGGATACGGTAGCATTTATAAAGGTTCGTCAGTCGGCACGAACCCAGAATAGCGTCACGGTATCGGCCCGGGACAGGAAGAGCCTCAAACCGTTGATGGCTGAATTGCAGAGGCGGTTCTGGCCGGAGGACGAAGAGGTTATTCAAACTGCTTCTTGAACTCCTCCATCAAGCACCGAAGAACCGCAACTTCTTCATGCAACGAAGCCACGTCGGCCTCCAGTTTCGCAATCCGTTCATTTTCTGCCATCACCCGCTGCCGGGCAGGTTCGGGGCGTGCTTCACCACACTCTTCGTTATTCTCAGGAATCCCTGAGAAAAGCTGGGCATAGCGCCCTTCTTTTCGTCCCGGCTGGCGCGGCATCAGGGCAATCAGCGGAGTTTCCCGCACCATTAGCTCCTGCAGTACCTCTTCAACCGCTGCAATATCACCAAACGGGTACATCCGTTCCCCCCGGGTCCGAAGTTCACCGACAGTCTGAGGACCGCGCACCAGAAGCTCGCAGATTACGGCCTGCTCAGCCGGCATCAAACCGAATTTTTCGGCCATCAGATGGCGATATTTCGAGACACGGCCGCCGTCGGCGGAGAGGACCACCATCTGCTTGAAACGGAGTGAATCCAGCGCTCGCACGACATCTTCCTCCGCCAGAGACATGGCGGGATCACGGTTTGATTTCTGGTTGCAGGCGTTAGTGAGAGAGTTGAGTGACAACGGGTAATACTCCGGGGTGGTGAGCTCTTTTTCTATCAGGCTACCTAGAACTCGTACCTCAGTATCGTTAAGAGTTATTTCCACGTGTGACCTCATCGAATTTAGTGAAATGTCGGCATTTTTTCCTGGAACAGTACATATGGACTGACAATCAACATGGCAAACTTCTTCTGTTTATCCTCTTCCCATGCGCGGATCTTCGCATCGGAAGGTTTGCCAATCATGCCATGCTCGACCAGATGCTGAATAATAGCGATGTCATCGCCGGCGACTTTATGGGCGGTATCGGCCAGGTCAAGGGAGTCATCAACCAGAATAAGTCCGCCGCGATGCAGATGAGCGCGCAGACTGCCCCAATCTGCTTCATCAATTGTAAGAGCCATCTCTTCTTTGCTTGGTAACATCAACAACTCCTTCAGTTATAAACCATCAGACATATTCTGCCGCTTTCGTACGTTATTTTTTATCATGCGACACAGACAAAGTCCATGCCTTCCTGCCAACCACGTTTTTCTGCAACACTCCGAAACTGTTCACGCGCACCACGTACGCCGATAGCCACAATCATTCTTCTCCCCTCCAGGTGAAGCTCTCGAGGTGAAATCACCGGTGCATTATGTAATGTCCGCCCTATCTTTTTGGGATCGACATCGAGCCAGGTTGAAACAGTTACGCCCTTCGTGGCCAGCAGGCGCTGCCATGCGCGGGCTTCCTGTCCCGCCCCGGCGATAACCACATCCTGGGCGTCTTTTAGAAAACCGTTCAGCAGGTGGTGACATTTACAGGCGCGAAAGGCGTGAGCCGCATATTCATCCATCGTACGGGTTGCCCGCTCCGGGTGGTCACGCCAGAACAGGAGAGCCTGTGGCAGACGGGCAAACGTTACCCCGGCGGCAGCCATACGCAGCCAGAGGTCATAATCTTCGGGCCAGCCGTTATCCTGATAGCCGTCAAGATTTTCCAGGATGGTTCTGCGTGTCATAATGGAAGGGTGGACAAAGGGGGATTCTACCAGCAGATCGCGGATGACGAGAGCATGATCAGTCAGGCCGTTCTGCCATGTCTCATAGTCAATCATCCCCTGCTTGAGCCCTGTCCTCGGAAAATGGCGGAAGGCTGTGGCTACCAGTCCGATTTCCGGATCTGCATTCAGCAAGGCGGCTTGCAACTCCAGGCGGCGGGGGTGGCAGATATCATCGCCGTCCAGACGGGCAATGAGCGGTGCGCGGCAGGCTTTCAGCCCGGCATTGAGCGCAGAGACCAGGCCGCCTCCGTCACGCCTGATAACGTGCACCCGCGTGTCCGCGCGTACGGCTTCTGCAAGGATCATCGCCGTACCGTCGCTTGAGCCGTCATCGACAGCAATCAGTTCCCAATTAACAAACGATTGGTGGTAGAGGGAATCCAGCGTTGCCCGGAGGTAGCGCTCTTCATTGCGAATCGGCATAAGGATAGAAATTGCGGGCATTTTTATGAGTGAACTTTCGTAATTCAAGTATTTTCCCGGCAATACATTCATGCGTGGTGTAGATCTGCTTAAAATCGGCGGTGCGCGGCTAAAATACCAGTATGAAAACTCTCTGGCAAGACAATGTCGCCGGAATAACGAAGATCAGAGCCACGCAGCGTAATTTGTACTTGACGATGGCTGCTGATATGGGGAGGATAAGGGCAACAATTTTTGAGGAGAATATGAACGGTATGAATCGAATAACAGGCCAACAGAACTGGTCATTTGAGCGAATAGCCGGAAAATTGGCGCATCGGAAGAGTGAAACGGATCAGCACTCCGGCAATCGGACGCCCGCTGCCGTCGCCATGATACTGCATCAGGGAGCAGATGATCTTGAAATTCTCTTCATTCAGCGCGCAACCCATAACCTTGATCCATGGTCGGGGCATATCGCCTTCCCTGGAGGTAAACTGGAAGATGGCGAAATACCCTGTCAGGCGGCCTGCCGCGAAACGCTTGAAGAAATCGGCATTGATCTCATAGAGGGAACGTATCTGGGGCGACTTTCCGACATTATCGGTGCCAACCTGCCGGTACGGGTTTCCTGTTGTCTCTTTGCCATTGACAGGAACCTTGTTTGCCCGACATTGAATGAAGAAGTTCGAAACCTGTTCTGGGTCGCTCTTTCCGACCTGCGTGATCCTGGGCGACATGCCAGGAGCCCTGTTGCCTTTGATGATAAAACGTTTGACGTACCGGCTATTCAGCTTCCTGTCGATAACGCACCGGTGCTGTGGGGAATTACCTATCGATTGGTGATGCAACTGTTGACGGTTTTAGAAGATGATCGTGCTGAGTTTGAAGAATGCTGCAGACTACCTGGAACGGTAGAACTTAACGAGGAGGATTGATCATGAGTGAAAAAACAGGAATAATCACGTTTAAGGGAAATCCGATGACTTTGCTGGGCCCCGGGCTTATGGTGGGTGACGCCGCTCCCGACTTTGTCGCTGTCGATAATGGCTTGGCCGCTGTATCGCTCTCAAGCTATGCCGGGAAAATAAAAATCATCAGCGCTGTACCTTCCCTTGACACGCCGGTATGTGATACGGAGACCCGCCGTTTCAATCAGGAAGCAGCGTCGTTGCCGGGAGATACAGTGGTGCTGACAATCAGCCTCGACCTCCCGTTTGCCCAGAAACGCTGGTGCGGAGCTGCAGGAATTGACAAGGTGATCACGCTTTCCGACTATCGTGAACGTTCTTTCGGTCTGGGCTACGGGGTGCTGATAAAGGAATTGCTGCTGCTGACACGAGCGGTGTTCGTCGTTGATGCCGCCAACATCATCCGCTACATCCAGATTGTTCCCGAAGTCACCGGGGAGCCTGATTATGCCGCCGCTATCGCGGCTGCAAAAGCATTATCGTAGGAAATTTATTGTCTGGACGTTCCACTGGGAACGCCCTGAACTATTCAATGTTAAAGCAAGGGAGATAACTAATGTTAATCAAGGAAAGTTTTTTTCTGGACCGTGATAAAGCGGTGTTGGTAGTAATTGATGTGCAGGAAAAATTGTGCATTGCGATGGATGAGGTCGTCTTGAAGCAGTTGGTAAAAAATGTTGGCATCCTGCTTGAAAGTGCAACCGAATTAAAAATTCCGGTTCTGGTGACGGAACAGTATGTGAAAGGGTTGGGAGCAACGCTGTCTGAGCTGAAGGAAAAGGCGGCGCTCGCTCCCTGTTATGAAAAAATGGCTTTCAGCTGTTGCGGCAGTCAGGAATTCGTTGAAGCGCTCAAGGCAACCGGCAGGAGTCAGGTGATTATCACCGGTATGGAAACACATGTCTGTGTTCAGCAGACGGTGATCGAGCTTCGTGCCGCCGGCCTGAATGTTCATGTCGTGGAGGATGCCGTTATGAGCCGCAGTAAAAAGAACTGGCAAACTGCACTTAAGGCAATGACCCTTGCCGGGGCGATCCCAACCTCTACGGAGTCTGTCCTGTTTCAATTATTGAAGGTTGCCGGCACGGATGAATTCAAAAAGCTTTCGAAGCTGGTACGATAACGGTCCGTTCTACACCGGTGAGAATACATGCCGGATAATCTCAGAATGATGCTCGATCCGGGCCAGTCCGGGCAGGTCGGATTTGTAGGAGATAAAAGGAACGCCGGCGCTGTTAGCCGCCTGCATGTCAACTTCGCCGTCGCCAATAAAAAGAGCCTCATCCGGTTCAACTCCAAAGTGTTTCAATACTTTCAGGAGCGGTTCCGGATGGGGCTTTGGGTTAGTTACCTGTGAAGCCGTCATGACATATTCAAAATACCCACTCAGCCCGAAATCCTCAATTATCATTTCCATAGATGTCGCCCGATTGGTGCAGATAGCCAGCGACGTGTGCCCTTTTAATTGGTCAAGGGCGCTGACAAAGCCGTCTTCCATCTTCATGTACGGCATCAGGTCGCGATAATGGATGGTCTTGGCGAATTGTAAGGCGTCTTCCCGTCGCAGATCACCGGCAAAGAAATAATCCATCACATTGTGGAACGAATAGGTGTGAAGTACCCTTTTTGCATTGCAGTTATCCCGGTCAATCTCGGGTCTTCCCAGAAATTCCATGATGCGATTGTAAAAAATATAGTTAGATTCCATTGAGTCAAGGATCACGCCATCACAGTCGTAGATGACAACTTTATAGCGACTTTTCAATTCACTCACTTGTAGACTCCGTTGGTTGGCTCTCTTGCTTGGCTAAATACTCTTCCCACTCAATCGGAAGTAAATATTTTTTGCGGCTGTTACACTCCTTGCAGGCCGGAACGACATTGTTCCGGGACGCTTTTCCGCCTCGTGATACCGGGACGAGGTGGTCCATGGTCAGCTCTTCCGGAGAAAATAACCCATCGCAATAGTGGCACCGCCCAAGGGCAATGCGATTTTGCCACCAGCGAGTTTTACGAAGCTCCCGCGATTTCTCGCGCTCCCGCTTTACATCAGATTCATCGACTTCCAGAATAAAGTGTTCCATTTCAGTGCCCTTCATGAAAATATCAGTTTAACTGATCGGAGGACAATATATGAAAACAACAGGATTTGGTAGAGATAATGCAGCCGGATGGTTCATGATAATGCGACATAGTCAAAAAATAGTTGATATATTCCGCCTAGTGCGCTATAAAGCTTTCTCTCAATGCGCTTGTAGCTCAGCTGGATAGAGCAACGGACTACGAATCCGTAGGTCGGGCGTTCGAATCGCTCCAGGCGCACCATAAAAATCAAGGGGTTACGGCTAATTGCTGTAACCCCTTTTTTGTTTGCCGGGCCATAGTCGGTCCATTTACTACCCTTGCTCGAAATAAATTCACAAAAACTTCAATAAATTCATTTTGTTACCGTGCGTCGTTCTCGGATCAGCCTCTTTCAGTTTTTTCACAGATTTAGCATAATTCTTGGTGATAAGATCGAGCTTCACCGCAAGGGGGGCTTATTGGTGATAGGGTAATATTAGGATGCAATTCGCATAAATAAGTGTAGAATCTGCAAACAAACTCTGTCTCAGAAGGATCGCATATGGCAATGATTTTGCACAGACAGACAGACAGACAGACAGACAGACAGACAGACAGACAGACAGAAAATCTCCTCCTGACAAATACCACTGTCAAAAAATATTTTGATTGATACTCATACTAACCGGCGTTGCGGCTTTCCCCGTGCGCCTTTTTTTTGTTTAAGCAGGAGTGTCAACGATGACCACCGCACCAGCCACATCTGACAAAATAATACCCCAAAAATTCAGCATCCCCCTCCTCCTGGCCCTGATTGCTGCCGGTCTCGCCGGTAATTATTTTAACTATGAAATCTTTTTCAATATAAATTTTATCTTCGGAAGCATCTTCGCGATGCTGGCATTGCAGTTCTTTGGACTCGGGCGCGGCATTTTTGCTGCCGTCATGATTGCCACCTATACCTACGTCCTCTGGAATCACCCCTATGCAATAGTCATTCAGACGGCAGAGGTGGCCGCTGTCGGCTGGCTAATGAGTCGCCGCAAGATTGGAATGGTGCTGGCCGACACGCTCTTCTGGCTTCTCGTCGGCATGCCGCTGGCATACTTTTTCTACCACATCATCATGCATATCACGCCTGCTAATACCTACATCATCATGACCAAACAGGCGGTCAACGGAATCGTCAATGCCCTGATAGCCAGGATGATCTTTACTGTTTTTATACTCCGGTCACGGTCATCGGTGCTGTCATATCGTGAAATCGTCTACAACCTGCTGGCCTTTTTCGTGTTGTGTCCGACTTTGATCATTCTGGCTGTTAGCAGTAAAACAGATTTTAATGACACCGACCGCCAGATTCGCACTGTTCTGAAACAGGACAGCCAGCAGATGGGATATGTACTTCAAACCTGGCTGGAGAATAGAAAAATCGCCATTGTCAGTCTGGCAGAGCAAGCGGTTACCACTTCGGCGCAACAGATGCAACCCCGTCTGGAACAGGCAAAAAAATCTGATGTTAATTTTCTGCGGGTCGGGCTGTTGGATCGCACGGCCATCATTACCGCATACTTTCCACTGGTAGACGAACTGGGGAAGAGTAGTATCGGTATAAGCGCTGCTGACCGGCCATACTTTCCAATTCTCAAACAGTCACTTAAACCGATGCTCTCAGAAGTACTTCTGGGGAGAGTGGGCGTACCCAAACCAAGAGTTTTTATGCTGGCTCCAGTGCTCAATCAAGGGAAATTTGATGGTTACGTCATTGGTGTTATCAGTCTGGACCAGATACGGGCGCTTCTTGACAAAGGTACCAGTCTGAATAATTCGCTCTACACCCTGCTGGATAAAAACGGCACCGTTATAATGTCGAACCGCAGCGATCAAAAGGTCATGACACCTTTTGTGCGTCACAACGGAGCAATTATACCTCTTGAAGAAGGGATCAGTCAGTGGGTGCCGGACGCTGCTGCCAAGATATCTATCTTGGACCGGTGGAAAAACTCGTCCTATATTGCAGAAACTGCTGTTGGCTCGCTTTCTGAATGGCAACTTGTTGTTGAGCAGCCGTTAGCTCCCTTTCAGAAGATGCTCTACAATAAATACTCCGCTAATCTGTTCATGCTGTTTCTGCTTTTGATCGTGACGCTGGCTATCGCAGAACTTATAAGCCGCAGGTTTTTTGTTACACTGGGACGGATCATCACCATAACGAACGAACTGCCGAACCGATTGGCGTCAAACAATGTCGCAATAAACTGGCCGGAAGGAAACGCTGAAGAAGAAATTAAACTGATCTATAATTTCCGGGAGATGGCGGAGACTTTATCAGAACAACATACGAGGATTGAATTACAGATAGCGCAGTTGGGTCTCGCCCAGAAGATGGCAAAAATCGGCTACTGGAGTTTTGACATCGCAGCAGAAAGACTGAACTGGTCGGACATGATGTTTGAAATTTTCGGCTGTGACCCGGCAGATGGCGTCCCCGCATATCGAAAAGGTCCTGACTCTATTCCACCGGGTGACTGGCAGATGTTAGACAGTGCCATTCTGGGGTGTATAGCAGGTAGACCGTTCCATATTGTAGTTCGCGTTAATTCTTCAGACAATAGCATCCATTATGTTGAAACCCACGGTTATCCGCAATGTGCCGTCGATGGAAGCATTACGTCACTCTTTGGCATATCGCAGGACGTCACCGAGAGAAAATTGGCAGAAGGAGCTCTTCTGCGTGCACGCGACGAGCTGGAACTGCGAGTAGAGGAACGGACCCGGCAACTTGCCGCTACAACCCATGAACTCAGCATTATTCTTGATAATGCTCCTTTCGGGATATCAAAAACCGTGGATAGGAAGCAGGTACTGGTCAACCGCAAAACAGAAGAATTGTTTCAGTATTCACGGGAGGAGATGGAGTCTGAGACAACAAGAAATATGTTTCCATCAGATGAAGCGTATGAAGAGTTTGGGCAGAGAGCATATCCGCTTCTGGCACAGGGACTGGTGTTCGAGTCAGTGGAGGAAATAATCAGAAAAGATGGTGCCTCCCTGTTAGTCAGGTTCATCGCCAAAGCCGTTGAGTCGTCAGACATGTCCAAGGGAACCATCTGGATGCTGGAGGATGTCACCGAGCTCAAACGCGCTGAAGAGGCACTTCGTTATTATGGCGAGATTATGAAAAATATAACGGACGGGCTCTCGCTTATCAGGCTTGATAGTGGCACGTTCGTCTTCACGAATCCGGTATTTGAAAAAATGTTCGGCTATGACCCGGGCGAATTAATCGGCGCTGACGTTGCGATCATAAATGCACCGGGTACTGGGTCTCCTCAAGAGACCAAGGACTCTATTCTGGAAATTATATTAGCAACAGGTGAATGGCATGGGGAAGTTGAGAATGTCAAAAAAGACAGTTCCCCTTTTTGGTGTCATGCGGATGTTTCTATTTTCGATCACTCACAATACGGAAGAGTCCTCCTTAATGTCCACTCCGATATTACCGTACGGAAACAGTCGGAAGATTTGCTCAAAAACAGTGAAGAACGGTATCGCAATTTGTTCGAACTGGGGGCTGACTCGCTACTAATGATTGATTGGAATACCGGTCAAATTCTAGATCATAATCTGGCTGCACTCGAGATGTATGGATACACAAAAGAAGAATTCATGGCTTTGACGCCTATGCGTTTGTCGGCTGAACCTGCCGCAACAGATAATTCTATTCAAAATAACGACGTGCTGGTCCCTTTGCGTTGGCACCGCAAAAAAGACGGCACTGTATTCCCTGTGGAAATACACTGTACCTATTTCGACAATCAGGGGCGCGAAGTTCTTGTCGCTGCAGCACGAGATATTACTTTACGGAAACGGCTGGAAGATGAAGTAATTAATGCCAGATTGATGGCAGAATCGGCCAACCGTGCCAAGAGTGAATTCCTGGCCAACATGAGCCACGAGATCCGCACCCCGATGAACGGCCTGCTCGGCATGACCCAGCTTCTGGAAATGACTGACCTGACGCAAGAGCAGCAGGAGTATGTGACCTCACTCAAACTGTCCGGTAATAACCTGGTGTCACTGGTCAACGACATCCTTGATCTGTCAAAGATTGAAGCGGGAAAGATCGTTATCGAACCGGTAGAGTTTGATCTGCGTCGTGCAATCAACGAAGTATACATGATGCAAAAATCGTTCATATTCGAGAAGAAGCTCGCGTTTAATATTACTGCAGCAGATGATATTCCCAATGTCATTATAGGCGATCAGTTACGGGTCAAACAGATACTCCTCAACCTGCTCGGTAATGCCGCGAAGTTTACAAAGTCAGGGGGAATCACCATTACTGCCGAGGTGCTTGAACGGCATTATGGCTCCCTTGTCATTCAGATTTCGGTTGCCGATACCGGTATCGGTATTTCTGCCGAAGCGCTCGAAACGATCTTTAACCCGTTTGTTCAGGAGGATGGTTCAACGACCCGCCGGTTTGGCGGCACCGGACTCGGTCTCACTATCAGTCGCCGCCTGACAGGACTCATGGGTGGTGATATCTCTGTCGAAAGTACGCAAGGTGTCGGCAGTAGTTTCATACTAAAATTACCATTCACGATCCCAACCATGATAGATGCAGTTGAAATAAAAGCTCCTGTAACAATACCAGTCTGGGATGGTCCCTCCTTGCGGATTCTACTGGTGGAAGACAACCCGATCAATATGAAGTTCGGCACCGTGCTGCTTGGCAAGCATGGCCACGAAGTCGTGACGGCTGTAAATGGCACAGAGAGCCTGGAAGCACTTGATCAGGGTGAATTCGATCTCGTCCTGATGGATATACAGATGTCTGTCATGAATGGCGAGGAAGCGCTCCGTGCCATCCGCACGAAAGAGCAGGGGACCTCTTCCCACCAACGGATCATTGCTCTCACCGCCCGGGCGTTACGCGGTGAAAAGGACCGCTTTCTTGAGGGAGGATTTGACGGGTATCTATCAAAACCGATGCTGACGAAGGAGCTGGTCGCCGAGATGAAGAGGGTTATGAAGTTATCTTTTGATAGCCATGAGGAGGGTGAGTGATGCACGACAAACCCCGCATATTGATCGTTGATGACGATCCGGTAAACATTCAACTGCTGACGAAAACATTGCAGGGGACCTACGATATTTTCACGGCAACCAATGGGTTTGATGCTATCAGTCAGGTCAATGATACGTCACCTGACTTGCTCATTCTGGATGTGATGATGCCCGATCTGAGCGGCTTTGATGTCTGCACGCTAATCAAGTCAGAAGAAACATATGCCGATATTCCAATTCTTTTTCTGACTGCAATGGGTACCATCCAATCTGAAATAATTGGACTGGAGCTGGGTGGAATCGATTTCCTGGCAAAGCCGGTTAATCTGGATCTACTCAAGCTCCGCGTACGCAACCATATCGAATTGAAACGGCGCAGTGATCATGTAAAAGAACAGAGGGATCAACTTGAAGCGACACTTGCTCGAATCAAGCAGCTTGAGGGAATGAATCCTTTGCTGTCCCGTAACTTTAAAAGGCTACTAAACACGACTTGTGAAGCATCCAGCCTTTTAACCTCTGAGCTGAATATCTGATTTATTGTTGCAATTTTCACATATCAGCTTACAGTGACTACACTTAAATCTGTTGATGGAGTATTGAAATGGCAACTATATTGAACAGACAGACAGACCCTAACAAACCTTTCTTTTATCAGTAAATCAGACTGATACCTACCGGTCGGCGCTTCGGAGTTTTTCGAGCGCCTGTTTTTTTGTCAGTTCTGGAGCCCGCCATAACAACGTTCAGGTTTTTGATTGCGCACTGGTATAAAAGGCATTGAAGTAAGGAGTAAAGTTCATGAGTACAGTCATTTTAGAGGGAGAACCGCAAGCGTACCTGAAGCGCCTCACCGTTTTATGTGTTGAAGATGAAGAGTTCTCCCGCGAAATCTGCTGTGAAATTCTGTCACGCCTTGTCGGGGTACTTATAACAGCGCAAAACGGTGCGGAAGGCTTGGAAGCGTGGCGGCAGCACAAGCCAGATATCATCATCACAGACATCCAGATGCCGGTCATGGACGGCCTCTCCATGCTGCAGGAAATCCGCAGCGTTGACCAGGTGGTTCCGGTGATTATCATGTCTGCCTTTGAGGAGACTGAGTACCTCATGCGTAGTATTGATCTCGGCGTTAGCGGTTATGCGATCAAGCCTATCAACGTAAGCAGGATTACAGAGGCATTACTGAAGTGTGCGCAAGGTTTACTGATTGAAAATAAACTGCACCAGTCCCGAGTGTATGCTGAAAACATTCTGGAAACCTTACGCGAACCTCTTCTCGTACTTGATTCCGCCCTAAAGGTAGTAACTGCCAATACCTGCTTCTACAGAACTTTTAAAGTAACGCCCGAAGAGACCATCGGGAATTTTATTTTTGATCTCGGTAATCGTCAGTGGGATATTCCCAAACTGCGACTGCGACTTGAGAATATCCTCCCCACAAGCAGTGTGTTCTATGATTACGAAGTGGAGCATGATTTTCTCAGTATCGGCAAAAGAACCATCCTGTTAAACGGCCGGCAGATTTTCCAAAAAAATATTGGCTCTCAGATTATTCTGCTGGCTATGGAGGACATCAGCGAGCGCAAGCAGGCGGAAGCATCATTGCAGCAAGCTAAAATTGATGCCGAATCCGCCTATCGTGCCAAAAGCGAGTTCCTCGCCAACATGAGTCACGAGATCCGTACCCCGATGGGCGGTATTGTCGGCATGGCCAAGTTGCTGGAGATGACACCTCTGGCCACAGAGCAGCAGTCGTGTGTCGAAGCCATCAAGTCATGTGGCAATAGCCTGCTATTACTTGTCAATGATCTCCTGGATTTATCCAAGATAGAAGCGGGCAAGATGGAGCTTGAAACACAGAATTTCAATATACAGACAAAAACAACATCTCTTATCAAGCTACTCTCTTTCAGTGCCCGTGAAAAAAATCTGGATCTCGTATTGCTGATGGATACGGACGTTCCGCACTATTTGGTGGGTGATGCAAAGCGACTGCGCCAGATTCTTACCAATCTGGTTGGCAACGCCATCAAATTTACCCACAAAGGTTCCGTCTTACTACATATCAGCATCGATGCCGAAGATTGGGAACAGACAACTCTCCGTTTTCAGGTGCGCGACAGCGGTATCGGTATTCCGGCAGACAGACTGGACCATATATTCGAACCATTCGCTCAGGCAGATACCTCTACCACACGTTATTACGGTGGAACCGGCCTGGGGTTGGCTATCGTGCAGCAACTCGTTGAATTAATGGGGGGACTCATTGGCGTAGAGAGCGTAGAAGGGGAAGGCTCTACGTTCTGGTTTACCGTTGCCTTGGTGAAGCAGACCGGAGATGGTAATGGTATCTCTGACACCCCGGTTGCGGACAACCACCCGGCTAAACCGGTACACAAGAGTCAGGCCGGCGCCAACAACCGCCTGCTTCTTGCTGAAGATGATCACTTCCTACAGATAATTATCAAGCGCTTCCTTATAAAATTAGGGTATCAGGTTGATGTTGTGACTAATGGTAGAGAGGCCGTCGCTTCACTCGAAAACGACGATTACTCCCTGGTTTTAATGGATTGTCAGATGCCGGTGCTTGATGGCTTTGAGGCAACAGAAGCTATCCGGGATCACGCTTCTGCCGTCAGAAACCATGAAATTCCGGTAATTGCCTTGTCAGCCGGCTGTTTTCAGGAGGAGCGTGACAAATGCCGTGAAGCCGGTATGGACGATTTCCTGTCAAAACCGCTTGTGATTGAGGATCTACAAGCGCTACTGGAAAAGTGGCTGACCCC
The DNA here is from genome assembly GCA_903939115.1 of uncultured Geobacteraceae bacterium. Lineage (GTDB taxonomy): Bacteria > Desulfobacterota > Desulfuromonadia > Geobacterales > Pseudopelobacteraceae > JACRCG01. The sequence continues at coordinate 47,670 of CAJAFV010000012.1, read as the reverse complement.
GGCATATCTGAAGCAGTGAAACAGCAGCGCTATTGGCAAACAGGATTTGGATCAACTGTGTTGTATGTTGAGGATGACGATGATACGCGTGACCAGTACGGCGAGTTCCTGTCTAGTATTGTAGGCGTGTTGATAACTGCAAAAAATGGTGCTGAAGGGGTGGAAGCCTACCATAAGCGCCAACCGGATATTATCATCACCGACATCATGATGCCTGTCATGGATGGGCTGGAAATGTTGAAACACGTGCGCACCTCGAATACAACAATCCCGGTAATTGTCCTGTCGGCCTTTGAGACATCAGATAGCCTAAATCAATCTAATGACTTCGGGTTTCTGAGATATGAAATGAAGGCTCTTTCCAGAACAAAGCTCAAAGTGACACTGCTGAAATGTGCGAATAGTTTGTTGGAGAGAGGCGCCCCCTTGCCATAACCAGGGTTTGAAGTTCACCGGAACGGTTAGCCCTCCGCATATTTTTTTGGAGATACCATGACAACAACGGAAGCCGACCAAGGACGCACACCCAATAAATACAGCATCCCGCTCCTGCTGACACTGATCGCCGCCGGTCTGGCCGGCAACTACTTCAAATACCCGATCTTCCTAAATATCGACTTTCTATTCGGTAGCATCTTCGCCATGCTGGCATTGCAGTTCTTAGGGGTTGGCCGTGGCATAGTTGCAGCCGCAATGATTGCCGGTTACACCTACATCCTCTGGAACCATCCCTACGCTATCATCATTATGACTGCTGAAGTAGCTTCTGTCGGTTGGTTAATGAGTCGCCAAAAGATGGGGATGGTTTTGTCTGATACTCTTTACTGGCTCGTCATAGGAATGCCGCTGGTCTATCTTTTCTATCACGTGGCCATGCATGTCCCACCCAGCAATACCTACATTGTCATGACCAAACAGGCGGTGAACGGCATTGCCAACGCCCTGGTTGCACGCCTAATTTTCACCGGATATGTTCTTCGCACCCGTTCATCTTTGATGTCTTACCGTGAGATAATTTATAATCTTTTTATCTTCTTTATCTTGATGCCTGCACTTGCCACGCTGGCTTTCAGCAGCAGAGCAGATTTTGCAGCAACCGATAAGCAAATTAAAGTCACGCTATTACATGCAATCAAGACAGAGCGGCTCTTTCTTGACATTTGGCTGGAACACCGGAAACAGCCAATAGTTGAGTTGGCTAATATCGCTAAAACCAACTCTCCACAACAGATGCAGGCACTTTTGGAACAGGCAAAACGGTCGGCTGACTTTTATGATCGCCTCGGCTTCGTGAATAAGGAGGCCATCTCTTTAGCATTTGCCCCACGAATAGATGAGTCGGGCAAGAGCACCATCGGGATCGATTTATCAGATCGGCCCTATGTGCCAGTCATCAAGCAAGCCCTTAAACCGATGCTGTCTGACGTATTTATGGGTAAGATCGGTATCAGCAAGCCGCGAGTACTCATGATGGCACCAGTTATGAACAAAGGGCGCTACAATGGTTTCTTGTTTGGCGTTCTTGGTTTGGAGCAGATTCAGAGTTCCCTTGAAATCAACATGAGCCGGGATGCTTCGCTATACACGCTGCTTGACAGCAATGGCAATGTCATTATGACCAACCGTACTGAGCAGAAAGTCATGACACCCTTTGAGCGGGGCAAAGGTACACTTGCTCCTGTTGATAAAGAAATCAGCCAGTGGATTCCCGCCCTGCCGCCCAATACCCCTGTGTCTGAGCGCTGGAAAAAATCATACTATGTCGCAGAGACCACTCTGGGAGGAATGGCCGGGTGGAAACTGGTTCTGGAACAGCCTGTGGCGCCATTTCAAAAAGCCCTCTATGACAGCTACACCAGCAGACTGTCCATGTTATTCCTGCTCCTGCTCGCTGCAATGGCACTGGCAGAATACTTGAGCCGTCGCTTCATCGTCACCATTGAAAAACTGGTGCATATCACTCAGGACTTTCCTGATAAACTGACAACAGGCAGGAAGGATATAGAGTGGCCGGAAAGCGGCATCCAGGAACCGCATGACCTGATCGCCAATTTTAGCAAGATGGCTGATTTGCTGGCAAAGCAGTTTAATGAAACCAGGCGGATCAACGAATCGCTGGAGGAACAGGTTGCACAGAGAACCAATGAATTGAATATCCTGTTAGAGAATGCACCTGTGGGAATCTCCAAAATTGTTGACAGGGTGCAAGTATGGGTAAACCAAAAAACAACTGAGTTATTCCTCTACTCGCCTGAAGAGATAACAAACCAGCCAACCAGAGCAATCTACCCTTCCGATGAAGCATACGAACAATTTAGCCAGCAAGCTTATCCTGTACTGGCACAAGGGGATATGTTTATCACGATACAGGAATTGGTAAAAAAAGATGGTGAACACTTTCTGGTCAGATGCATCGGAAAAGCCATAGATCCACAGGACATGTCACGGGGAACGCTCTGGATTTTGGAGGATGTCACAGAACGGATAAAATATGAAGAGGAATTGCTTCAGGCTAAAGCTGCCGCCGAATCTGCCAACCGGGCCAAGAGTGAATTCCTGGCTAACATGAGCCACGAGATCCGCACCCCAATGAACGGCTTGCTCGGCATGACCCAGCTTCTGGAGATGACTGACCTGACGCACGAACAGCAGAATTACGTGACCTTACTCAAACTATCCGGTAATAACCTGGTGTCACTGGTCAACGACATTCTTGATCTGTCAAAGATTGAAGCGGGAAAGATCGTTATCGAATCTGTAGAGTTTGATCTGCGTCGTGCAATCAATGAAGTCTATATGATGCAGAAATCGTTCATATTCGAGAAGAAGCTTGCGTTTGATATCACTGTTGACGAGGAAATTCCCAGCTCGCTAATAGGCGATCAACTGCGGGTCAAACAGATAACACTCAACCTGCTCGGCAATGCAGCAAAGTTCACAAAATCAGGGGGAATCACCATCACTGCAAAGGTGCTTGAACGGCATCATGGCTCCCTTGTCATTCAGATTTCGGTTGCCGATACCGGTATCGGCATTTCTGCCGAGGCGCTCGAAAAAATATTTAACCCGTTTGTTCAGGAGGATGGCTCAACGACCCGCCAGTTTGGCGGCACCGGTCTTGGCCTCACTATCAGTCGTCGCCTGGCAGAGTTCATGGGTGGTAATATATCTGTCGAAAGTACGCAAGGAGTCGGCAGCAGCTTCATGCTGAAATTACCGCTCACGATCCCAACCATGACAGATACAACTGAACCCAAAGCTCCTATAACAATGCCTGCCTGGGACGGCCCATCCTTACGGGTTCTGTTAGTGGAAGACAATCCGATCAATATGAAATTCGGTACAGTACTGCTTGGTAAGCATGGCCATGAAGTCGTGACGGCTGCAAATGGTACAGAGAGTCTGGAAGCGCTTGATCAGGGCACATTCGATCTCGTCCTGATGGATATCCAGATGCCGGTTATGAATGGCGAAGAAACGCTCCGGGCAATTCGCTCCAAAGAGCAGGGGGCCTCTTCACATCAACGGGTCATTGCTCTCACCGCCCATGCGTTACGTGGTGAAAAGGACCGCTTTCTTGAGGGAGGATTTGACGGGTATCTGTCAAAACCGATGTTGGCAAAGGAGTTGGTCGCCGAAATGAAGCGGGTTATGAATTTATAACATATAGCCTCTTCTGAAAAGGCGTTGAGTTTGGGAACTCTGCGCCTTTCAATAGACAAAATAACGCCGAAGTGGTACTTTCCAAAGAGGTCTTCAGAATAGATCGTGACGTCTTAACGTACGTTTTCTCTACGTTGCGCGTCAATTCGGATATTTTTAAACATTACATATTTGATGGGGTACCCCGGTAACCTTTTTGAAACAGTCATAGCAAACACTTCTATTTATAGCCATTTAAAGGGATGGAACAACAAATGATCTTCTCTTTTTGTCTCATTCTGTCATGAAAAAACTAGAACAGATTCCAGCGATTCCATTACTTGTCTCGACAGTTTTTCTGTCGGCTATTCCATTTCTGCTTGTGGAGCTATTTAAATCAAGTCTCTACACGGTTATGGTGATTAGTCCCTACCTTGTTTTTCACAATGTAACTGAATTTTTCAGTGTTATGGTTTCCTTCTCTATTTTTGGTTTAGGCTGGTATGCCTATGACCAGAACAATGACCAACACTCGCTGTTTCTAAGCGTTTCTTTCCTTGCTATTGGTCTGATGGACTTTATGCATACTCTGGGTTATGCCGGTATGCCCGCCCTAATAACACCCCACCTACCAAACAAAGCTACACAGTTCTGGATTGCTGTCCGTTTTTTTAGTGCCTCAGTTTTTCTTATCAGTGCTTTTATATCTTTAGACAGCAAGCGACGCTGGATATCAAAAACACCACTCATGACTTGTGCGCTGGTGGTTTCAAGCGTAGTTTTTATCGCAATTATCTACTTTCCAGACTACGTCCCTGTAGCATTCGTTCAAGGTATAGGGCTGACACCGTTCAAGGTAAATTCAGAATATGTCATAATTTTTTTACTGGTTCTGGCAACTATCATGTATTGGCAACGATTGTCCCGAACTGGGGAACGGGTGATTCAATACTACTTGGTAGCCTTTGTAATCTGCATATTCAGTGAACTTTCTTTTACACTCTATAAAAGCGCCTTCGACACCTACAACATGTTGGGGCATCTATATAAAATTGGGGCATTTTTGATTATCTATAAAGGAATATTCGTAGCCTCCGTCAGAAAACCTTATGAATCGCTAAACAAAAGCCACACCATGCTTTCCCGCATAATTAACTCAATTCCGCAATCACTATTCTGGAAGGACAAGACATCTGTATATCTTGGCTGTAATCAAAATTTTGCTCGCCGAGCTGGTTATGACAAATCTGATGACTTGATTGGTTTGAGCGATTTCGACTTGGCATGGAGTCGTGAAGAAGCTGAGAGTTTTCGAGATGATGACCGTGCTGTTATGGAGCGGGTGGAAGCGAAGGAACACATTATTGAAACGCAACGTCAGGCTGACGGGACGACCATATGGGTTGATACCACAAAGGTTCCGCTTAAAGACGAATCCGGAACAGTTACCGGAGTCCTAGGGGTATACGAAGATATAACCAGGCAGAAACAAGCTGAAGAGAATCTGAAGCAAGCCCTGCTGTTCAACCAGCAGATTATCAGCAGCGCTCAAGAGGGGATCATTGTCCACGACAGAGACCTTCGTTATCTGGTCTGGAATCCCTATATGGAGAAAATGATTGGAATAAAATCAGAAGATGTCGTTGGAAAAATGCCTCTGGAGGTTTTCCCCTTTCTGCAAGATTCTGGCGTACTGGAGAGATTACGCAAGGTTCTTGCCGGAGAGGTAGCAGAAAATATTGGCATTAATTTTAACATTCCGGATTCAAAAAAATCCGTGAATACATCTGATACCTACGCTCCGTTGCTGGATAGTGCTGGAAATATAATCGGGGTAATTCAAACGGTGCGGGATATCACTGAGCAACGAAAAGTGGAGGAACAATTACACCAATCACAAAAAATGGAATCAGTCGGCAAACTTGCTGGTGGTGTAGCCCATGATTTCAATAATATGCTCACTGTCATCACTGGCTATGCCCAACTCGCCTTAATGGGAGCTGATTCTACCAAGCCCTTGTACCACTATGTAGAAGAAATTATTAACGCTTCTGAACGCTCTGCAGGCATCACCAAACAATTGCTGGCTTTTTCTCGCCAGCAGACGGTTAACCCCAAAATACTCGATCTCAATGATACCGTTTCCGGATTGCTCAAAATGCTTCGGCAACTTATGGGTGAAGATATTGACCTGATCTGGAACCCCGGCTATGAACTCTTAAATGTAAAAATTGACCCATCACAGTTGGATCAGATAATGGCAAACCTCTGCGTCAATGCAAGGGATGCCATTTCAGGTGTCGGTAAAGTAGCAATTCAGACGGGAAATTTTACTCTCGATGAGACTGGATGGGATAAACACTCAGAAATGGTACCCGGTGAATATGTAATGCTTTCAGTGAGCGATAATGGCAGTGGTATACCAAAAAATGTCATCAATCATATTTTTGAACCATTTTACACCACCAAAGAGGTCGGTAAAGGAACCGGACTCGGATTGGCAACGGTCTTTGGCATTGTTAAGCAAAATAAGGGGGAAATCAAGGTTTACAGTGAACCAGGGCAAGGTACTACTTTTAGAGTATATCTTCCCGGTATAACGGACTCAGTCGAAGGTATTAAGGAAAAACCTGCTGTTGTTGGTGGCAGTGAAACAATTCTGCTGGTAGAAGATGAACTTTCCATTATGCACTTAGGCACAACCATGCTTAAAAAACTGGGATATAAAGTGTTTTCTGCTAATTCCCCTGAAGAGGCAATACAACTTGCCGATGAAAATCAAGGGCAGATAACTCTGCTGATTACCGATATAATAATGCCAGGAATGAATGGGCGTGATTTATCTGAAATATTGATTCAGAAGAATCCGGATATGACCTGTTTGTTCATGTCCGGTTATACTGCCGACGTTATATCAGGACGGGGTGCTCTGGAAGAGCATATGAACTTTTTGCAAAAGCCATTTAACATGGCCTCACTGTCGGCAAAGGTTCGTGAGGCTCTGATAGGGTTGGAGGAGTAAACCAGAACGAATTAAGCCGTTGTCTCTAATTTGAAAGACCATCACGTCAAAAGGCTCGCGGATTTAATTTATACAGATGTCAATTAGCTGATTGATTGGAAGCAGGAAGTAGGTTTGATTCCTTCGCTGATCCGCAACTGTAATAGATGATGAAAGTACCTTTGCCTTTGATTCCCAAATGTTTATGGCCTTATTTCCTTAAGTACGAATCACTCCCTTCTGAAAGTTCATAGTCCTTTGATTGTTTTTATTCTCTAGTGAAAGCGCCTCCAACAGTAAGAAATTATTATATTTCAAGTGCTTAGCGCGCATGTCGTACGAATCCGTAGGTCGGGCGTTCGAATCGCTCCAGGCGCACCAAACATTACAGGCACTTACAGGAGATTGTAGGTGCCTTTTTGTTTGTCCTTCAATTGCGGTACTTTCATGGTCCTTTACCACCTTGCTATTTCCCGCCAAACATCAAACCGACACCGGCCATTATTTGCAGTATTGTTCTAAAAAATAACTGCTTCAGTGATGTTGCCAGTATATTAATGTGAGCGAATATTCAATATGAATATGCAGCCTCATCTCGTCTTGTCCGAAGCTTGCTTTGCTAAGATTACTGAGGGGAAAGGCTTTAGAACCTCTCCCCTCGATTTTTCGCTAATTTCTGGGTATTCCTTTAATGCAAACCTGTTTAGTCGTATTCCCTAGCAGGCGTATCTCCTTGCATTAGTAACTGTGGCAAACGTTACACTCATTGTAGTACCAGCGGTACGGTGTTCCCCATTTAACGACGGTCTGTTCGCGGTGACATGATACATTCGAGCAGGTTTTTGTCTCTGGAGCATATGTTGCTCCGGCGAGGCTTCTGGAAACATCGCCGCTATAGTATGTCTTGTAGACAAAGGGATTTTGTGTATCGAATGCCACATCGTTGTTGCCGTTTACGTGCTTGGAAAAATTGCTGATTGGCACAGCGCTGAGAGTTCTTACGCCCATGCCGTCTGTTGTGTAGCTGTTCAACTGCTTGACTGTATCATTGTGGCAGAATTTACAGCTTACAGGGTCACCGCCCATATTATAGGTATGCAGATTCTGATAGCCCTGGCTGTCTATCCATGAGTGGCTGTCTCCTGCACCGCCATCGTTAGTGAGAGAGGTTGTCTGTGTCGGATTGCCGTGGCAGCCGGCACAGCCGAGGGCACTGCTGCCCCAGGTGACAGTTTTGTAAATTCTGGTGGTAACAACCTTTGCTTCCCAGTTTGATTCTCCGTCGCCGATAGTCGCTGTTGTCGCTGATTCATTGTAGCTGTGGCAGTAGACGTTACTGCATTTTCCTTTGGTATAGGCCACTCCTTTTGAGTCGGTAAACGTCTCTGAACCGGCTACATACCCTGCAGAAGCAGGGTTGCGGGCTTTTATCGACCCGGCTGTCGCCAGAGAGTTGTATAGTTCCACGTCTACTACACCGTTTTTATGTTTAGAGATATCCATGGGATGGCAGTTACCACAGCCGAAAACATAACCGCTGCTGTAGTTGGTAAAAGCGCCTGTAATGCGAAGATCACCGTAACCTGATACAACAGTAGTGCTGCCAAAATGCTTCAAGTGGGAAGCGGTGGCCGGAGGGTTGTCATGACAGTTGCCACAGCCGCTTACGGAAGTCGAGTGCTTGTTATGACAGGTTGTGCAGAGGTTTGTGCCGGTATATTCATCGTGGAAATTCATTCCAGTCGGCGGCCAGGGGAGTCCAAGAGGATTGCCGGGGTTATGACAGTTAATACATGCAGCAGCCGGGTTGTGCACACCCTGTACATGGCAGAAGCTGCAGGAAGCAGTGCCGGCCGGTCCGTAATGCTTGCTGGCAGTAAAATCGGAAATTATGGCTGGGTTATGGCAGGTGCTGCAGAAATTTCCGGAGCCAAAAGAAGCATTGTAGTTAAAGGTGGTCTCGCTGACCGAGCCGCTGGTGAGCTGTCCGGGATGTCCGCCGGTATTGGCCCCGATATGACACTGAGAGCAGATTACTTTCTTTACCCGGTGCGGTGAGGAAGACCAGTTCGCAAAGACATTGGGCCCTATCCCGTTGCCTGCATGACAGTTTTGGCATTGTGAGCGGATTACACCGGTAATGTCATCTGTGACGGTAACCGTTGTTAACGCGGTCGAGCCACCGGTGATGGTGAGGGTGAAGGAGTAAGTGCCCACTACGGCAGGGGTAAAAGATGCAACAGCAGCATTAGCATTGGTGATAGGTATCGAAGGGCCGCTGGTTTGACTCCAGGCAAAGCTGGAAGGGAAGCCGGTGCTGGAACTGCCGTCAAGGGTAGTCAGCATTCCGGGACTTACTATCTGCGATGAAGTTGTTTTGGCAACTGGAGCTCCGGAAAATGTCCCGTAGAGGGCGATGTTAGATGTGAAGGTGAAGCCGACCGGTAAGGTGACAGTTACCGCCGTGTTGGCAGAAGCAGGTAACGTATGGCTCACCGTAGCCCCGGCAGGAACCCCGTCGATGTTTTCCACTCTTGATGTTGCCGGACTCGGGGTAAAGGTGAACTTTTTCGCGGAGGAAAGCTTTGCCCCGTAATATATGCCACTTATGCTGGAGAGATTCACCGATCCGCCGGTATTGGTTGACGCGGTCACCGTCAGCAATTGCGGGGAAAACGTGGCAAAGACTTTCTGGGAAGCGGGACCTTGAACCGTGTACGTTGTCTGGCTGGGATTGGATGTGACGACAGTGTTGTAGGTTACTTGGCTGGCCGAATATCCGGTGTTGGGAGAGACTGTTACGTTGAAAGCTTTACTGGTTGTGTAGGTTTTGAAAACAGAGCCGTTGGCAGAGGTCTGTGGCGTACCACCGCGCACTACAATACTGCCACCACCTGATTTAACCCAGGTGTTGAGGCTCCACGAAGCAGCAGAAGCTACAGTTGGAATCATGGCAAATAATAAGGTCACTATAACGAGACTTTTTCTGAACATAATCTTCTCCTTTTCAGATCATACATGAGATGCAGAGTGAGAATTGCCTTTACCAACTTGATCAGATTCAAGATTGGACAATATTGGATTGATGCGGTTTATGCGGGAGAGGCTTTATTAGGAAACGATTCTAGCGGGTGGCCGGTAGGATATTTAGCTGACGTGAGGTAGTACTTATGAGGTAGGAAGAGGGTGTCTGCATCTTCATATAAAGCTATTGTTCTGTGGTCGGGGTAGATTGAATCGGTGAGTGAGAGACCTGGCGCTATTGAAAATTTCTGTAATTTGACAGCAACAGTAGTGGAGAGTTGGTGGATAGGGTCTTTAGCGTTGTGCCAGGAGTCTTCAAAATGATTATGCAACAGTGCGAGACCACAGTGCAGATGCAGCAGCAAAAGTGGCGCAATAAAAAAAAATCTGAATTTAATAAAGCAAAAATGTCGCACAGGAAATCCCATCAAGGATTATTTCCGGTAGCCCAGCCGTCCGATTATGGGACCTGCGACTTTGTGCGCCTACCTCTCGATAGGGTTACCCTGAGACGGAACATTAAATTGGCTTAGATAAGTGTATGCAAAAAAGGCTCCATTGAAGTAGCCTTTGTTTTTCAGTATATTACGTTTTGTAATAAAACATAACCGGCTATAAAACGGTACAATTTTACGTGGAATAACGATAGGCAGGATTTTCAGTAAGCCACACAATCTGCTCCCACCCAGCCATCCTCCGGTCAGGCACACCCGGCAGGTTTCGGGACGGGATCCTCTATTGAAGGATCGGCTACACCACTGCTCAAAGACAATAATTTGTCCTGTTGATGCCTGGTGAATGAGTGGTGTAGTCCGACCCCGTTAATCAGCCCTTTTTGAGTATAAAATTGACCTGTTTTTTTGTTAGTAGCTGATATAGTGCCTATTTTTTAGAATCGAGTACCGCACCCCTTTTTTAATGAGTAAACCCGGTACGGCACATTAGCTATTGACACATAAATACAGACACTTACGTGCTGTGCGTATTCACTGTGCAAACCGGTAAAACAGTAGTCTTTCCGTTACATTTATGAAACATATCCACAGCATCCACAGGGTTATCCACATTTTTTGTGGAAAGAGGTTCATCCCCGAAATATCAGCAACTTAGTCATTTTTATTCCGGAGTGGGATCTGAAATCAGATTAAAAATTCATGAACCCCATGACTATTCCGGCATCATTTACCAGCACGTGCTGAATGCTCCGCTGCACCAATCTCTATCAGGTAAAGACGGACGTCAACCGAGTATTCTTCTCCAACCTTTGATATCAATGCGACAATCTTTTCAAGGATCGTCCTGGCCAGTTCAGTTTCTGTCGATGACCGTGGGTCGTTGCTGCGCGCGAATGCCATGATTCTTATGTCTGAGCCTACATCCCTGGTGCTTGCCTGGGAAAACTCCAGTGATATCTGTTCTGGTTTAAGTATGGCCAATTTTCCACCGGGCATCTCCAGAACTCCAGAAATAATAGTCGGCATTCCCTTGGCCAACTCATCCAGTACGTTGCTCTTGACGACCGACTTGCTAACAATAGATACATTCATTGATTTACCCTCTCTTTTTTCTTTTCTTGTATTTCATCCATGGCGGATTCAAGTGAAACAATACCATCAATACTCAAGAACGCAAGTTTACTATGGCGAAAATAGTGCGCTCCCATTACCAAAGTCAGAATCATTCTCCTAAAGGCTTCCTGGAAATGATATGGTGGCATCAACCGTAATGACAGTAATAGGAGCTTCATCATGAACGATGGTAATATATCCCCGCTTACCAAGATAGATCTCGTTTTCATCAATTTATTTCTCATACTGCCCCGATTTACCGGCACGAGACGATGACTCAACGGGCAATTCTTTGTCCGCGCTGCAGGCGTTTAGTCGGCAGTGAAGAAGCGGTTTGTTCCTGGTGCGGGACTGCCCGCTCAGCCGCGTGGTGGCAGTTTATCAACTGGTCAAAAGGGGTGATGGTTGGTGACGACTGGTTGGTCAAATCCCTCATTACTGCCAACGTACTCTTTTTTGCCGTTTCGCTTGCACTAAGTGCAAGAACGGGAGACATCGGCAGTATCCTCTCTCCCGGCCAAACCAGTCTCATGCTGCTGGGAGCAACCGGCACCTATCCAATCGACCATTTCGGGCGGTTCTGGACGGTAATCAGCGCCAACTACCTTCACGGCGGTATTGTCCACCTGATTTTCAACCTGATGGCACTGAAACAGATTGCACCCTGGGCATCAAATGAGTACGGTGCCAGTCGCATGTTTACCATCTACACCCTTGGTGGCGTAATTGGTTATGTGATCTCCTACTTCGCCGGAGTGCCCTTTACCATCGGTGCTTCTGCAGCGGTCTGCAGCCTTATAGGAGCTCTGCTTTTTTATGGGAAAAGCAGGGGCGGCGCCTACGGTGGTTCGGTCTACCGGGAGGTGAGCGGCTGGGTTGTCAGCCTCTTCGTCTTCGGCCTGATTTTTCCCGGAATCAATAACTGGGGGCACGGGGGAGGGATAATCGGCGGAATCGCCATCGGCGCTCTTGTCGGCTACAACGAGCGACGCAAAGAAAATAATTTTGATCGTGCGCTGGCTCTACTCTGCGGACTGGTAACAGTCGGGATCCTGGTGTGGGTTACCGTACGAGCATTCATTTACGGCTGGTAACTAACTGGTGACACATTATGCCCATACAACGAAACAGTAACGCCATCGTACGCCGTAAACACTGGATATTTGATCTGGACGGTACACTGACTATCGCGGTACATGACTTCAAAATCATCAAAGAGGCTTTGGGCGTCCCCGCTGAAGCTGATATACTCTCCCACCTTGATTCATTGCCCGCGGAAGAATCAACTCGACGCCACAAAGAACTCGACGACATAGAACGGGTTCTGTCGGAGCAGGCCGTTGCAGCATCAGGTGCCAGGGAGCTGCTCTCTCTGTTGATGCAGGATAACTGCAAGATAGGAATACTTACCCGGAATACACATGAGGTGGCGCGCTTGACGCTGGAATGTGCCGGTCTGGGAGAGTACTTCACCGAGCCGGAATTCATAATTGGCAGGCATGACGCGGCTCCCAAGCCGGATCCGGAGGGAGCTCTGCAGTTGGCGTCTCTCTGGGGAGCACCTCCGGGAGAGATTGTTGTGACGGGGGATTATCTGTATGATCTTCTCTGTGGCAAAAACCTCGGTTCAGCAACGGTACACGTAGATCCAACCGGGGAGTTTCGCTGGAGCGAATTTGCGGACGTCCAGGTTATATCGTTGCTGCAACTGGTTGAAATGCGTGCCTCAGTATAAAGTCACATCTCTTGAAATGAGCCGTGATCATAATGTAAAAACAAGGTGTTAAATTTAATGCTTCATCAGTATTTTCAGTGCCTGCTTCAAAAGCCCTTCAACCGAGACACCCCCTGTTGCATCAAGCCCAGCCATCGCCTTGCGCACGAAGGGCTCTTTATAGCCCAGGTTAAGCAGTGCTGAAACCACATCTCCTGCAACATCATCGGCAGGGATTTCCCGTGTGCCGGTTACCGGAAGCGCCGTTAAATCCAGTTTGCCTACCTTGTCTTTAAGCTCCAACACAAGACGTTCGGCAGTTTTTTTTCCGATACCGGGGATGGTTGACAGCTTGTTCAGATCGCCCTGTGCCAAGGCCTGGGCAAGCGGGCCGGGCTGGATGTTGGAGAGGATATCCCGAGCCAGTTTGGGTCCGACACCGGAAACTGCAATCAGCAGTTGGAAGAATGACTTTTCCAGCCGTGTACGGAATCCGTAGAGAAGTATCGCATCCTCCCTGACACTCGTATGTATGTGAAGGGATGCCGTGCCACCCTCTTCAGGGAGTTCGTAATAGGTTGAAAAGGGAATGTGCACCCGATAGCCGACACCCTGAACGTCGAGAATAATATGGTCGGGCGATTTGTGGGCGATTAGTCCGGTCAATAGTGCAATCATAGCTTCATGTCTCTCCAGGAGGTTTTTTGCTGTTTAGTGGTGGTTCGGTCACCGGATATCTGCTTGAGACCGTATGAGTTGATATGGCAGACCGCAACTGCAAGTGCGTCTGAGGCGTCTGCCTGGGCTATTTCCGGAAGTCCGAGTAATACCTTGAGCATCTTCTGCACCTGTCCCTTTTCTGCCCGACCCTGGCCGACGACGGCCTGTTTTACCTGAAGGGCGCTGTATTCGGCTACCGGCAAGCCACAATGAACGGCTGCGACAATAGCGGCCCCACGGGCCTGCCCCAGTTTGAGAGCACTCTGCGGGTTGGTCGCAAAAAAAATGTTCTCAACAGCAACCTGGTCCGGTTGATATCGAGCGATCACCTCCAGGAGTCCATCGAAAATCTTTTTCAGCCGACCGGGGAAGTCCGCCGCCGTATCGGTGAAAATAGCGCCATTATCTATATGAATCAGACGGTTACCGACCTGTTCGACAATGCCGTAGCCGGTAATGCGTGAGCCTGGATCTATGCCGAGAACGATCATGCTGCGGTACCTTTGCTTAAACGGGAAATGCAACTGCCAAAAAAACAGGCGTCCAATAATTTGGACGCCTGAAGCAAAATTTAATCCGCTGGAGGGCTCTACTTACGTAATACTTTGATAATGGCGCAGATATCCTCTTCGCCAAGGCCGGCATCAACCCCTGCCTGGTACACCTTGCTTGCTGATTCGGCTGCCGGCAGGGTCAGGCCAACCAGGCGTGCCGCGTTCATGACCATATGCAGTTGGTCGTTGACATATTTGAGGGCAAGACTGCGGGAAAAGTCACCACGTGCCATAGCACGGCCTTTCTGGTGGAAAAGGGGCGACGCAACCCCGCGGGTGTCGAGAACTTCCAGGATCTTGTCCGCGTTGAATCCCATTTTCTCGCCAAAGACCAGACCTTCAGCAAGAACCTGCACCAACTCGGCCTGCACAAGATTTACGATAAACTTCATCTTGGTGGCATCGCCAATCTGGCCGACATGAATCGTATTCAGGCCGAAAAAGGAGAACGGTTCACGGCATTTGCCCGCCAAAGCGGGGTCGCCGGCGGTGATGATCGTCATAAGTCCGTTGACTGCGTGATCTTTGCTGCCCCACACCGGCGCATCCAGATAGTGAACGTTCTTCTTTGCGCACTCTTCTGCGAGCTTCATCGTTGTTTCAAGAGAGTGTGAGCCCATATCAGCCAGAATGGTTCCGCTGTCTATGCCGGCCATAATGCCCTTCTCGCCAAAAAAGAGCGGTCCCAGTTCGTCACCTTCGGGGACGATCGCGATGACAAGATCGCGCCCTTTAGCCGCTTTGAAAGCTGAAGTTGCACCCTTGGCGCCCGACGCAGTCAATTCCTGTACGATTGCCGGATCTAAATCAAATACTGTCAGCTCATAGTTTGCCTTGGCCAGATTTACGGCCATATGTCGTCCAACAGTACCAAGCCCGATAAAACCGATTTTCCTCAACATGCAATACCTCCCATAGGTAGCTATCATAAAATAATGTGTTAATTTATATTAGTTTTTGCCGGCTGGCAATAATCAAATACGAGTTCACCCGGTTTTTGTCGATTTTATCTTATCGGGAGATGGTGACACCAATCCGATCACATACTCCTGCCAACCTGCAGTTTGAACAGCGCGGTGAAACCGGGTGACAATGATTTTGCCCGAATGCGACCAGCAGGTCATTGATTTCGATCCAGTACTGGGGGGGGAGAAGTGAGCGTAATACCTGTTCAGTCTCGTCAGCGCTTTTCGTTGCAATATAGCCAAATCGATTACAAATACGGTGAACGTGGGTGTCTACGCATATCCCCGGTTTTCCAAAACCGAGAGTTACCACCAGATTGGCTGTTTTGCGCCCGACCCCTTTGAACCGGAGCAGCTCATCAATACTGTCAGGTACGACCCCATGATGCTGTTCCACAAGTTCTTGCGACAATAGTGTTATCTGGGCGGCCTTTGTGCGATAAAATCCGGCCGGATAGATTAACTCGGATATCTCTTCCGTAGTCAGCGTCTGCATCTCTTCCGGAGTCTGAGCCCGTGCAAAAATCCGTGCAGAAGCAAGAGCGGTTACCTCATCTTTGGTGCGAAGCGAGATGATACAGGAAATCAGGACCTTGAAGGGGCTGCCGTCACATTGGGCAACTATGGTAACGGCTGGAGTCTGCCACGTTTTGTATTCCTCGCGCAGCATTGCAATTGCACTATGAATTTCATGGGGTTTCATTAGCGAAATAGTACCGTAAGCAGCAATTATCTGCAATAGCGGTTTTACTTTTTTGTCAGGGCGCGCTAGTATGCGCTCCATGAATATTGACCTGCATATACATTCCAGCTTTTCTGACGGGGCGTTCTCACCAACCGAGCTTGTAGGCATTGCCGTACAACAAGATGTCCGGGCTATGGCCATAGCTGATCACGATTCCGTGGCCGGGGTCGAAGAGGCGACAAATGCCGGTTCTGCTATTGGTGTCACAGTGCTGTCGGCCGTAGAGCTTTCCGTGAAGTTTGAAGAGTGGCAGGATGTCCATCTTCTCGGATACGGCATCAACTGCAAGGATGAAAAATTTCTGCTGAACCTTGATGGTTTCAGGTGCCGCCGTGAAGGTCGAAACGGCGATATCCTGGAGCGCGTCAACGCCTGTTTGCATGCGGAAGGGCGAAGCAGGCTAAATATTGAGAACGTCCTTGCCTTTGCCCGCGGCTCTATCGGTCGCCCACATATTGCACGGGCTTTGTTGGAACGAGGATACGTGAATACGGTGGAAGATGCGTTTCGGCGTTATCTTGTCCCCTGCAATGTTCCGAAAAGCTATTGGCCGATGGATGAGGCAATAGCTGAAATTCATCGTATCGGTGGAGTCGCTGTCCTCGCTCATCCGACCAGTATATCAAAAGATCTGGCCAGGCTCGGACCCGTTATCGATGCTCTTCACCTGCTGGGTCTTGATGGTATTGAGGTTTATAATAATATGGGCTGGCCGCTGGAGATCGAATTTCTGAGACGTACTGCAGAGGAGTCAGGGCTGTTGATGACGGCAGGTTCAGATTTTCATGGAATTGAAGAGGGGCTTGAAATTGGCAGAGGGCGAGAAGGGATACGCTTTGACAGCGCCCTGCTCGCCCCCCTGTATGAACGGATAGATTCTGTCAGAGGATAAATACTACATGTTCTCCTTGTACGCTTTGTAATCAACCACATGGACATCTTCTTTGATTGACGTTACCCCTTTTACCGATTTTACAATCGCAATAGCTGCGGTTTTTTGGGCCTCAGAGACTATGTAGCCGCTGATTGACACCGCACCTTTATCGACTGCAATGGTGAATGGTCGATAATCCTCCAGAGCCGGGGCGTTCAGGAGGGCTGTTTCAATCTTTTTGGACAGAATCACGCTCTCAATAACAGTAACTGCGGACTTTTCAGAGTCTTTTATGGCTGGTTCTTTGACTGAAGCAACAATGCATTCCACAATGGTCGCCTCTGAAAGGCGTGAAGTGTTAAAAACCAGATCATAGTTATTGGGATCATGCCAGTCGCGGTCAAAATAGAAATGAATAAACCCGCCCCTTTGAAGGTCGCTACGGCGTATCAGCGACCGGGCCATATCCGGGTCGATCCATTCCCGCTCAGCAAACCGCTCAACCCGCTCTTCAAAATTGGCAATAAAACGGAGACGGAGGACGTTTTTACAGCCGGTCAGTAAATCCTGCCCACCCCGTCCGTAAATAACAACATTCCCTTTACGGGCCAGGTCAAGGATGATCAATTCGATTACATTAAGGGCTGCGGCACGCTTGCGATCTTCCGCAGTAACGTAGGAGGGTGGTTTTTCATCAACCATCTGCAGCATTTCAGGAGTCAGGCCGTATTTGCCCGCAAGTGATTTGATTCGAGGCCCGTCAATAAGGGTGTACTTGAGTCTCTGAGCGACATCAGAGGCAATTTGATAAGCTCCAGTGCCCATTTCGCGTGATACGGTGATAATTGCCATTTACCAGCCTCCAATAAAACGAATCAGTGTAACCGCTTATAGCATGTAATATTTTTGTATACAAGCCGATCATGATAACGTGACTAAAAATTAGTTATACTGGATAGTTACTGAAGCGGAATAATTCTGCTACAGCGATATCTGCAGGCTATTCCAAATCAACGTTTACCGTCACAACCAGCCTGCGAAGTACGTCGCCATGGGTTACTGTCAAAGGTATCCGGATAGTCCCGCCCTCTGAAATTACCTCACGCGACAGAAGAGCAACCTTTGGTGAGTTATCAAATTGAGATCTGTTTGGGAGGGGATTCACATTCTGATCGAACGGTTCCGGAGTTTCAATCTCAGAAGATAGTCCGGCGGGGGCAGTGTCAGTCTCAGGTGGTTCATCGCAGAGGGCAACCCGATCGAGAATCTGACGTGAAAGCGTCGTCAGTGCCTCGAGCAGCCCCTCTCCGCTTGCTGCGTTAGTCGGGCAGGTTGAAAGCGAAGAAAGATCAAGTGCCCCTGCAATCTGTGCCATTTCATCAGGCAGAATTTCCCGGGTACATCTGTTGAGTTGAAGAACAGCGGGCGTTTCGTGAAGTCCGACTCCATATGCAGAGAGAAAATCGCGCAATTGCGCTACGCTTTCACCGGCTTCAGCGGCATGCTCGACGGCCGGGTCAATCATAATCATGATTCCGTCAGTGCCCTTCAGCGTCATTTTCCAGGTTGCGGGATTGGTCACAATTCCGGTTAATGTGTAAATATGCAGGCGCAGACGGTAACCATTGGGCATTGTGGTTTCAAACGGACTAAAATCAAAGAACATCAGATTGTCGGCGCCGGCAGGAACGCATTTCAACTCTCCCCGCAGGGAAGGTTTTATCCGCGAATAAATATAGGTGAGCGCAGTGCCCTTACCGCTTTGAGCCGGGCCGTAATAGACAATTTTAGCATTGATCTCTTTTTTTGCGTGATTAACCAGTGCCATAAAAAACTCCCGGTCTACCTTTTCTTGTTTAACAGAAGCCGTTTTGCCAAGGTTGAAATTACTGTCGCAACATTTTTGCTTTTGGCAAAATATGCCAGATCCTTGACATCCATAGTGTTCAGGAATCTGGTGGCATTCTGAACCGGCGTACGGTTGTTCTCGATAAGGGCTTTTCTGATTTTGTAGATTTTTATCCATTCCTTATTGGCACAGATCAGTCGCATGATCTCATCATTCTGAATGCCTGATTTGATAAGCGTCAGTATTTCAGCCTCGCTGATACGCGGGTTTTTTACAACGCTTCCTGAAACCAGTTTATTAGAGTCCTTGACAAGAATAGATCGCCACTCTTTGTCCCCTAAAAGTGCCATCTTGATTTTTTCACCAATTCCCATTAACTGAGCCATTTTATATTTACTGAGAAACTGCTCACTCTCTTCATTGACCGGATCCTGGTCCTCAGTCTCCGGCTCCAATCCATTCGGTAGCGCCTCACTATAATCATCCACTGGTAGTAAGGAGGATTCAGAAGCCGGGAATGAGTCGGGGTAGTTGTGGCAGAGGGTACGTAGAACATTGAGCATGAGAGGGTGTGGGCTTGGTGACTCGGCAAACTCTTTGATTATCTCAGCAGGCACGTTTTTAAGGAAGGCGAGCGCTGCCGCTTGAACAGCCGGTTCGGCATCTTTCGACAGACAGAACAAAAGCATCAGCCGATCAGTCGCCGTCATGCTCTCCGCCGCAGCGCAGCCTGCGAGCTTGACTTCAAGAGCTGTCCCCGGTCGGACGTATGCCGCCACGGTCGGGGATATGGTTAAGGTGACTTTTTCAGACATTTGGTTGGTTACGGTTGAGAAATGGTTGTTTTTAAGCCGACATTTTTTAATTTACCACGAGCGATATCAGCAGCTTTTTTACTGGTAAACGGGCCAACAGAAAGACTCTGGGAGGGTATGGCAAGATCTATATGTTTGACCGTTGTCTTAAAGCCGGCTGCTTTCAGGCGCTCTTTTTCAGAGTTTGCTGCTTCGCTTTGGAGGTAGGACCCGGCATAGACAGCAAATTTGCCACCCTGTTCAATGACGAATGCATCTGATGTAAGCTGTTTCAGCTTTTCCAGAGTCGACTGTGCTGAAGCCCGGTCATTGAAATCAGAAACAAACAGCCGGTTCATAGCCGCTTTTTTACGATTGCCCGGTTTTACTATCGGTTCGAATCCTGACTTCCGTACCCGGCCCAAATCAGCAGCCAAAGCCTCTTCAAGGACATAATTACCGACTACAATCGACCATGAACCTCCTACAGCCGGTTTTGTGCTTACGTCAACCTTGGCTTTAGAGGTACCGTTTGCGGTCGGCTTTTTCAGAGCCTCTTTTACAGGGGCGCCTTTTTTGTCTGCTTCTGCAGGTTTTTTCGCTTCAATTTTTGCTGCAGCGGCCGCCGCCGTTTTTTTCTCGGGTGCTATAGCAGGCAGATGCGCCTTCTCAGACGGATTTGCTGCCACACTTTTTTTGATTTCTTCTTTTGGCTTCAGCGCCGGAGGAGGCGGAACAGCTGTTACGATCGGTGCAGCGACAGGTGCCGGTGCCGGTTTGGCAGGTGCAGCGGGAGCAACAGGCGTAGCAGCTGGTTTAACCGCAGGAACGGCCGAAGCGACCACTTTTGGTATCTCGCTTGTAGCTACTGCTTTTTCATTCGGCTTTACGACTTCACCGCCAGATGACGGTAGTGGTATTTTTACAATTTTTGGTGCAGCAGCAGGGGCCTCAGCCGCTTTTTGCGCTTCCTGGGGTTTGATCAACCCCGTGAAAAAGTAGATATACGTAAAGCCACCGACCAGAATCAACAGAAGGAGTACAAGAGCACTTTGACTCTTTTTGTCATCGGGCGCTTTCTGCTGAGAATTGTCAGACTCGTTACTAAATTTAAACTCCATAAAAGTCCTCCGGGACCGTTTGATGGTTAATGATGGGAATGTGAATCTTTCTTTTCCGCCAGTGAATCTGTCACTATTTTTTGGGAAAGGTGCGAAGGCACCTCTTCATAATGAGAAAACTCCATACTGAACATGCCCCGATCGCTGGTCATGGATTTAAGATCGTTGGAATACGCTAGAACTTCGGACATTGGAACGATTGAGCGGATAATCTGTGAATTTGCTTTCGGTTCTACACCGACAACCTTGCCGCGCCGGGAGTTGAGATCGCCGATGACGTCCCCCATATTTTCGTCCGGCACAGTGATTTTCATGTTCACAATCGGTTCAAGCAGAACAGGTTTGCACTGTTCCATTGCTTTTTTGAATGCCATTGAACCGGCTACTTTGAATGCCATTTCTGAAGAGTCGACGGTGTGAAAAGAACCGTCATAGAGCGCAACTCTAAAGTCGACAACCGGATAGCCGGCGAGAAAACCTTCGACGCTGGCTTCCTGAATTCCCTTGTCAACTGCCGGTATATACTGGCGTGGGATGACACCGCCGACAACTTTGTCGTCAAAAATATACCCCTCGCCACGACCTGTCGGGGACATTTCGATCCAGCAGTCACCATACTGGCCGCGCCCTCCCGACTGCTTCTTGTATTTCCCCTGAACCTTGGCCGTACCGCGGATTGTCTCAAAATAGGGCACCTTCGGCGTCTTGAGGAGAACCTCGACGCCGAATTTACGTTTCATCTTTTCAACAATGACTTCCAGGTGAACCTGCCCCATCCCGGAAACAATAAATTCTTTTGTCTGGATGTCGCGATGCGACTCTAAGGTAGGCTCTTCTTCGATCATGCGGTGCAGAGCATTGTGGATCTTGTCTTCGTCGGCTTTTGTCTTCGGTTCTATCGCATAAGATATCACCGGCAACAGCTGCTTTGCCGGTTCAAAAATTATCGGTTTGGCAGGATCACAAAGGGTATCGCCGGTGACGGTTTCTTTTAGTTTGGCTACGGCTACAATGTCGCCCGCGACCGCCTGTTTGATCGGGTGCTGTTTTTTCCCCTCCAGTTCGTAAATCTGGCCGATTCGCTCTTCAACCCCTTTCGTCGAGTTGTAGATCGTTGAGTCAGAATTAAGCACGCCGGAATATACCCGGAAAATGGTGATCTTGCCGGTATACGGGTCAGAAGTCGTCTTGAAAACCAGCGCAGAGAATGGTTCTTTCTCATCCGGAGCGCGTTCGATTATCTCTTCTGTCTTTGGATGGATACCGACCGCCTTCGTCCGGTCGAGCGGGGAGGGAAGATAGGCGCAGACGGCATCGAGCAGATGGGCGACGCCGATATTTGACGTTGCCGCACCGCAGAGCACTGCGGTAAAAGTGTTGCGCATCGTGCCGACGCGTAAGCCGTCTATAATCTCATCAACGGTGAGGTCCCCGTTTTCAAGAAATTTTTCCGTCAGGGCATCATATGCCTCGGCAACTGTCTCAACCATCTGTTCGCGAAGACGCGCCGCTTCTTCTGCGTACTCCGCAGGGATCGCCCCTTCACTATATTTCCCTGATCCGTCTTTGGCATAAAAGCAGGCTTTCATTGTTATCAGATCTATAATCCCTTCAAAGGCCGCTTCGGTACCAATCGGCATCTGAATGGCTACTCCGCGGGCCCCCAGCATTTTTTCCATATCATCAATAGCACGGAGGAAGCTGGCTCGTTCCCGATCAAGTTTATTGACAAATGCAATGCGCGGTATTTCAAAGTCATTGGCCCATCTCCAGATCTCCTCAGTCTGCGCTTTGACTCCGGAAATGGCGGAAAGAATGACTACCGCGCAGTCCAGGGTACGCATGCAGGCGCGGGTATCAGCAATGAAGTTGCCGTAACCGGGGGTATCGACAATATGAATGGAATGTCCCTGCCATTCGCAATGGTCAAGCGCTGAAGTGATGGAAATTTTTCGTTTAATCTCTTCCGGCTCAAAATCCATCGTTGAGGTGCCATCGTCAACACGACCAAGTCGGTCAATCATCCCGGTGTCAAACAGGATCGCCTCTGAAAGCGATGTTTTGCCGGCACCACCGTGTGCGACGATGCCCAAGTTACGGATCTTGCTGGTTTCGAACTGTCCCATAGAACTGCCTCCTTGCCTGCAAAATGGATTTCACTGCCTGCTCAACGGTATCTGCTGTTCTCCAAAAAGAGTTAATTCGTTTGATTGCGACGTGGTATCAATCAGCGGTTTCGTTCATACAGAATGCGTAAACCCTCAAGCGTCAGGTTCTCATCGACCTCATCAATCGTCTTTGACTCAGGAGCGATTAAAGAAGCGAGGCCGCCGGTAGCGATTACCCGAAACTCTTCGTCGGACTCAGACCTGATGTGCTCCACAATGCCGTCGACCAGGCCGACGTAGCCGAAAAAAATGCCAGCCTGCATCGAGTTGACGGTGTTCTTTGCAATGACGTGGGGTGGTTTTATTATATCAATTCTCGGCAGTTTACTGGCCCGCTGAAAGAGCGCTTCCACCGAGATGCCAAGGCCGGGGGCTATGGCGCCGCCGCAGTATTCTCCCTTGCCATTGACATAATCAAAGGTTGTCGCCGTTCCGAAGTCAACAATCACCAGAGGGCACGCATGCTTTGCGAAACCGGCTACAGCGTTGACAATCCGGTCAGCCCCGACTTCACGCGGATTATCGTAGTGGATCAGCATTCCCGTTTTGATGCCGGGGCCGACGACATAAGGTGTCAGATTGAAAAAATCACGGGAAATGGCCTCCATCACGCCGGTCAGAGGGGGAACGACTGAGGATATAATCGCGGCTTTGACCCCGGAAAATTCAAGTCCCGCCTGATCGAACAGACTGTGGAGCAGTACCGCGTATTCGTCCGAGGTGCGGGACTTGTCGGTCGAAAGACGCCAGCTGCGGAGGAGCTGCGCACCGTCATACACACCAAGTACTATATTGCTGTTGCCGACATCAATAACCAGAAGCATTCAGATTACCCTCACATCTCCACAGGTTATACGGTGTAGTACCGAATCGTCGGCTCTGAGCAGTAGCGCTCCATCTGTATCGATGCCGATAAACGTGCCGCCGGTACATGCCGTGCCGGTATCGCTGACTATGACCTGACGCCCGTTAGCATTGCAGCGACGTTGCCACTCTTCACGAACCGGTCCGAAGCCATGTTCCAGAAAATCTCTGTACAGCCGATCCAGTTCGTTCAGCATGGTGCTGGCAAAGTGTGACCGGTCAACTCCTGAGCCTGACTCAAGAAGCAGTGACGTGGCGGGATGGCGCAGGTCGTCAGGAAACTGCCCGGCGGTCATGTTCAGGTTAACGCCGATGCCAAGGATGACAAAATTGATGCCGTCCGTTTCGGCACTCATTTCATTCAGCAGGCCAGCCACTTTCTTTCCGGTTATCAGAAGATCGTTGGGCCATTTGATTTCAGGGGTCAGGCCTGTTGTCAGTTCAATTGCCCGGGCAACTGCTACCGCAGAGAGGAAAGTGAGTTGCGGTGCTTCGTTCGGCATGATTGCGGGGCGTAACACAACTGAACAGTAGAGGTTGACCCCGGCAGGTGAAGACCAGATTCTGCCGCGCCGCCCCTTGCCGCCGGACTGCGCGTCCGCAAGAACCACTGTCCCCTCAGCGGCCCCATTCTCAGCCAACCGAAAGGCGTCGGCATTGGTTGAGGCGGTCAGTTTTAAAAATTCAAGATGTCGGCCGATAGTTTTACTGTCCAACTGAGCTGTCACTTCGTGCGGATTTATAACATCAGGTGATGAAATGAGTCTATAGCCTCGTGACGGCACCGCCTCAACGCAATAACCGCCATTTCTTAATGCAGAAATATGTTTCCAGACAGCGGTCCGCGATATCCCAAGTTCTTTGCTCAGGAACTCTCCTGATATATAGCCGGGTTCAGTACGGAACAGCCGCAATATTGTGCCGGCTTTTGGGTGCATCATGCTACCTCGGTAGTTTGTAGAAGTGCTGCGCGCCTAGTCGAGAAGCATTGAGATATCCATTGCCCGTGGCGAATGGGTCAGTGCCCCTACAGAAATTATATCTACTCCGGTCTCTGCAATGGCACGGACACGTTCAAGGTTGACGCCCCCTGAAGCCTCCACCTGAGCTCGTCCGCCAATGGTGACAACAGCGGCACGCATTTCATCAAGACTCATGTTGTCGAGCATTATGATGTCGGCGCCGGCCGCAAGAGCCTCATCAACCTGTGCAAGAGTCTCGGTCTCTATCTCAATTTTCAACGTATGGGGAATGTAGGAGCGGGCACGGCGGATCGCTTCAGTGATGCCTCCGGCTGCAACAATGTGGTTTTCCTTGATAAGAACGCCGTCATAAAGCCCGGTACGGTGGTTAATACCCCCACCGATCCGTACGGCGTATTTTTCAAGTTGCCGCAGTCCGGGTGTCGTTTTGCGGGTGTCAACAATCCGGGCTTTCGTTCCGGAGACCGCTTCAACGAAGCTGTTTGTCAGTGTTGCGATGCCGCACATTCTCTGGAGCAGGTTGAGAGCAACCCGCTCACCCATCAATAGCTGCGCAGCCTCTCCGTGGGCGGTTGCCAATAGAGTCCCTGAAGACGCTTTGTCGCCATCGTTCAGGCACGCTTTGAAGCAGATATCGGGGTCAAGTATGCTGAAAACCCGGGCAGCGGTAGCGATGCCCGCAACAACCAGAGGCTCTTTCGCTATCAGCCTCGCGGAAGCGGGGCGCGCTCCGGGGACAACTGCTAATGTCGTGATGTCACCGGTATGAATGTCTTCTAGAAGGGCCTGTTCAATCAGACGGTCAATCATTATCATTGTTGTCACCTGAGCTCAAAAATATGATGACCTATATCACAGCGTATGAAGCGTATCAACTATGTAATTACAGGAAGTAAGCGCTTGCGTAAACATTTGACACATATTGTAAATTACATTAGTTTCAACGGCATTGTAAAAATGAGTTACTGGAGACTTTGATGCTCCTTCTCCCCAAGGGCAACCCCCTATTTGAAAATATGGCGGTTTCGAAGCTGAAGCTCCCGGACATTATAGCGAAGCTGAGAAACGGTTCTTTCACCGGATATGCAAGCTTCGTCTTTCAGACCAGCACTGCTGTCCTGGTTTTTGAGGCCGGAAGACTCTTCAGTGCCCTTGTAGAAGATGAAAACAGCATGCGTGAGTCCGGTTTTCAGGCTCTCTCATCACTGGCTGAATCAATGGTTACGACGGGAAGCGGGGCTCTTAATGTCTATACGCTTTCCAAAGACCTTACTATGTGTTTTTATGCTCTGCTGGAAGGAGAACCGCTTTGTAAAGACCAGAATCTTACGCTGATTGATATAAACGCCATCCATGAAAAAATAAAAATTGATAAAATGAATGGCTGCCTGCGCATATTTACGGATGAGCATACAGCCATTGTTTTTTATAAAGAGGGCAATCCCCTCGGTTTCTTTCATGACGGAGACAGAGAAATAGAAACGTCACCCACTGAAACACAGAAAATAGCAGGAATGCCCGGTGCAAAAATTGATCTGTTTTCAACAAAAAATGCGAGCGAATTGGCGGAAGCGAACCTGCTTGAATTTATAAACGTTCAAGAAATCTGGGACGCCTGCGTTGCTCTTCACAAATCGGTGATCAATATAACAGATACCGAAAGCCAGGAACTCGCCAAAATAATTGTGTCGCAGCAGCTTGCTGAATTGGAAGAGATGGTTAAGTCGATAGTTGTCGACTCTGTTGGCAGGATTGGTCGTGGTATTGTTGACAAGGAAATTTCTGATAACGGCGGCAATTCGTGTCTGGTTGATGCCGATAGAGCGGAGAAGTTCATGAAGGGCATAGAGCGTACTGCAAAACTTCTTGTCAGCGGAACGAATAGTAAGGTGATGATGGAAAGACTTTCTTCTGCATTAACAGGTGTCGACTCTGAGTTTTAATTATATTGCTGCGAGCTGGAGTATATGATGGATAAATTTTTAGAGTTGTTGTCCCAAATGAATCCGTTTGAGCTAGTTAAGGTGATTTCCTGGGGGGTGGCGGGAGCTATCAGCTTTTACTTCAGTGTCGGTAATGCCCGCGTCTGGACAAGTATATCGATTGGCTTTTTTTTGATCTTTCTCAGTCAGGCGTATGGTATTAACCCATGGACACATTACCAAAAACTTACCGCATATCACTATATTGTCGGCGCAGCGGCGATTATGACCATAACCCACGGGTTCCTCGAATATTATGTTTTCTGCCGCACCTTTGAAATGCCGGGAAATAAACTCATTGTGTACTTGACTGCATTAGGCATTCTTGCAGCATCAGGAGCCTTGCTGATCGTCAATCCGACGCCAAGTCCCAATACAATCAGAAATATTAAAATGGTTGAAAATGCCATTTGGGTATTCCTCTGTATTGTGAATATTGAACTCATCAGAAAAATCTACAGTACTATCCGCGACTCGGATATTTCGAAGGGCTTTATAGCGTTTGGAATTGTTTTTGTTTGTATTTTCCTGTGGCGGGGAGCCGACTTGTATCTGCAGATATATCAGTGGGATCAAGACTGGCAGGATATCATCACTCTTATGACGGAAGAAAGTTCCGATATTGAAGAATACATGGGACGAGTTGAATTTTCACGAGAGGTAATTCGCTATGCCGGTGTTTTGTCAGGCGTTTCGGTTGGCGGCGCATTTACCTACATGTATAAGTTGTTGAAATAGTTTAACACGAGTGTTTTGCACCTTTTTGCAGTCCGATGTAATCTTCTTCGGATTCAGGAGTTCTGTCGCATGAATCAAAAGCCGATTATTTATTTTATGCTGTCAGTCGGACTGGCTTTGCTTTCCGGTTGTGGCAGTGGAGGCGGCTCCGCTCCCGGCGCCGCAAACAACGCCCTGCATGAATCTCAGACGTGTATCGGTTGTCATGAAGGCACTAACTGGAAAACGCCCGGCAGTGGGCATTCTGTTGTGGCCGAATGGAGTGCCTCGACACATAACAGTGCCACCAACGGTGCCAGTTGTAAGGATTGCCACGGCAGTGGCTATATGCACCCCGCCTCTTGCAGCAAATGCCACTCAGTAGGGTTGGCGGCGGTCAGTCCGCTAACAAATCCCGACGCCAGTGACAGCTGCGCCACTTGTCATGACAAAGCAAATCCGCGAGCCGGAATATCTGATGGTTTTAAAACGATTGTTACCGCTAACGGCGTTCCAGCCGGCAGCTCAACTCGTTTTACCCACTTTAGCACCGGTCTGCGCGCTAACTATGTTTCCAGCAACAACAGACGACACTGCCGTAATTGCCACAATCCCCATGACACCTCATTCGGACGGGAGCACCTTATAGCATGGAGCGGTTCTGGGCATGGCAATACGCGCGGATTGGCGCGAACAGTGCTTGATGGCAAGAGTCGTGGCACAAATGTCCCGCTGGATCAGAATTTCGGTAACAATAACTACTGCGTACGGTGCCACACGAGTACCGGCTTCATCAATTTTGTTGCCGGAGGCGCCTTTACGAATGTCAATGCTCTTCCTGATGTCGGTGCCGACGGTCTTCCTGACCCAAATGGCTTCAGGAGCAACGCCCCTGAATATACCACTGCCGGCAGAAACAGTCCCAATGCAGGTAAGATTGTAAATGCTGCCGGCCAGGTATTTTCCTACAAGGACACATCCCGCGAAGCCACCAACTGCACTGTCTGTCATCTTGATGTCCGCTCATCCGATGCCAGTTCGTACAGTGGCACGCTGCGACCGGTTGCACTAACAACCGGCGTGAAGATTTATTACCCCTACTCATCACCAGGTTTCAAGACCGTGACCCCGGTACTCTTCGACACACTCGGGAAATCGAACCTTTGTCTGACCTGCCACTCCGGTCGGGCTACCGGTAAGACGATCAGCGAGCCCGGTTTGATCTCGAGTATCGTCGCTAATAAGAAACCTTCGGCGCCAAGCATTCACGATTTTGCCGGCGGTGCCGTCCTTGAGGCTGAAAAGAGCGCCTTTCTTTTTTACACCAGTCAGGCCAGATACAAGACCTTCCCTGCTCATAGGGCACTCAATGCCGACGGAAACGGTCCCTGCATCACCTGCCACATGCCAAGGATTCCGTCCACCCAGACAGTTGGCGGCGTGATCCATTCACACCTCTTCAGGCCGGTGAACTGGACCCAGGACGATCTCAACCAGGACATTACCGAGATCATCAGCAACCAGGCAGTCTGCTCTGATTGCCACAATGGTTCCCTTCAGCCGGCGCTTACCCCGGATCTGATGAACCTGCAGCTGCGCAAGGGTATCCGCGTATCCCTGCTGATTCTGGCCAAGTTACTGCCGGCCTCCAGCAACTGGATCGGTCCAAACACGAACATTACTCCCAATATCACCTATGGCACTGCTGTGGTCCCAGGACTGGGGAATATGCCGGCGGCCGTCTACACCATGGGAGCCAGCTACAACTATGGATTTCTTTTTAACGAACCGAGCTCCTACAACCACAGCCCGATCCTGGCCCGGCAGTTGATCTATGACTCAATCGACTGGCTGAAGAATGGCCCGGAGGGATTTGGTACAAGACCGGCCAGCGTATTCGAGGCCATCAAGAATGTACCGATCCCGACAGGCAATGCGGCAGCGAATCCGCCGGTACCTCCCGGCTTTCTTTGGACAAAGGTGGATGTCGTGTCCGGGGAGATCAACGGTGTCAGCGTCAACAAAAACTACGCCATCTACAGCACCGAGGCTGACAGAGATGCAGCATTTTACTGGCTCTGCAAGGGCTATGTCGACGGTTCCAACGTATGCAACAGATGGTAGACAATAATAGATCGTTACGCTATGCAGGGAGGATTTCGTTCATGAGTAATACACGTAGGTTGTTCTCAGGCATCATCACATTAAGCGCGTTACAATTGGTTGCCGTTGGCACTGCCCACGCTATCCCTGCCTTCAGCCGTACTTACAAGGTTGAGTGTACCACCTGCCACACGATTGCTCCTGAGCTGAACGAGTATGGAGAGGTTTTCCTTAAGAATTCCTACGTGTATGTCGGAAAGGCAAAGAGTTCTGAAAAGAAGGAACCTGTTGTTGCTGTATCGGCTGCTGCAAAGAAACCGGCAGCAGGTTCCTCTAACGGGGTCGCCGTAAAGATAAGGGGTGAAGGCGATGCCGATCAACTAAATAAGCTTAAAGCCGGTGCCATGGTTGCCGGCGGTGCCGGGCAGGTCGCAGTCGTTACATCTCCAGATACTGCAGCTGTGATTGACAGTCCGGGCGATTTAAAACCCGAAGGGCTTGTGCTGGCAGGCATTCCGGAACTTTTGCCGATTTCTTTTACCGGCACAGTTAACTATGCCTTTGGAGATCAGCGAAATATTAATAATGGAAATGAATTTGATTATTCTGCCCGCTCATTCAAGCTGCACGCAGCCGGAAACTTTCGCGAGAAAGTAGGCTTTTTTGCCACGTATGTTGCCTATAGCGAGCAGCCACAAAGCGGTACCTATAATACGAGTGAAATGCCGTCAAATAACAAAACTGATATCAACGAGCTGTTTTTACAGATGCGTAACATCCTCGATACTCCGCTAAATCTCAAGATCGGGCGTATGCAGCCAAAGCTTGGCCTTTGGAAGACCAACAACAAGCTGTCAGTCACAAACAATTATCTGCCGTACTCCTATACCGTTGGACAGGAATCTGTTTTCAAAATTGAACAGCCACAGGATGTTATCGAGCTGAATACCATATTTGCCAGACGGTTGTTTGTTGCGGGGGGGATCGTTAACCGCAAGGGGCAGAACACCAAGGAAGGCTATGGCCACATCTCCTACAAGATTGGTGGAGTAGATTATCTTGGGAACGAGACTGATATTGATCTGTCCAAAGAAGAGAGTATTCTCGACTTCCTGACCGTCACAGTCGGCAGTTATGCATATTACGGTGAAAATGGTTCCAGTGTGAGCGGCACACCTCGCAACAGCTATGAAAGGGTAGGGGTTGATACTGAACTGCAATACAAGATATTCAGGTTGCGTCTGCTTGGTGGGTGGGGGAGCGACAGCAATGTAGACCCGACACAATCTTCCTACACACCGAAAGTTATTTCTAAAACGGGCACCATTGATGGTGAGTTTACGTTACGGACAAACCTGATCGCTGCCGTTCGCTTTGACTATCTGCAGGAATTAGGTGACTTGCCCGCTTTGTTTACAAATAAGTATGTGCGTCGTTATGTCGGAACTGTCGCATATGCGCCGCTTGAAAACGTTAAGCTGTCTTCCGAGTTCAAATATGAAATTACACAGGATGTCATAAACAGGATCGGGACTGTAGGAGCAACGTTTAGTTTTTAGTTTTTCCAATGTTTACTGGATTAATTAAGCTACTCTGCTATACTCTAAAAGTTATTGAAACCGTTTAGGAGTATTTATGAAAAAGTACGTACTGCTGGTTGTGCTTATAGGATTATCCGTCTATTCGGTCGCAGAAGCGCGAATCAAAGTCATCGGACGTGGCGCTAAAATGAACTTTAATGCCGACGATATTCCAGAAATACATAAACCTGCCTTTGAGCTCATGCAGATAAAATGCATCAAGTGTCACACTATGGAACGTACCGTTATCTCTGTGCAAACAGGTGTGGCGCCTATAACAGGTCAGCCGTTTAATAAGCAGGCGGTTAAAGCATATGGAATAAAAATGCTTCGTAAGCCGAATTCTGACATGAATAAGAAGGAAATACGGGACGTTGTTGTGCTTCTTAATTATCTGCTGGATGAAAACGCCAAATAGTTTTGAGCAATTACTTTCCGTCGTACGCAGACACCCGAAACAAAAAGAAAGGCCATGCTCTAAAGCATGGCCTTTCTTGTAACATGCTGATTTTAAATGGAGGCGCGTGTCGGATTCGAACCGACGTTAACGGTTTTGCAGACCGGCTCCTAGCCTCTTGGATAACGCGCCATTGGTCAATCAAGTAGCCTTTATAACGAATATCGTTATTCGCTGTCAACCTCTAATTTTTCTATTTGAATTTTATTGCAAAGCCGGTTGCACGATATTCAGTTAAAGGGAAAATTCCGCTTGTTGTTGTACGACCTGTTACCTCCGGCAGCATGACGGCATCAGCGCCTAATTTAGCAGCCTCCTGACGCACAGCGGACAGTCCCCATGCCGTAATGTCAGGAGAGACCGCATAGTCCGCTCCGTAGACCTCACGCGTCACCTGAATTCTTCCGAGTTTTATATACGGCCGAATCAGCTCATCTTGTGAAAGGATGGGAAGCTCGTCAGCCCGCGAGTTAGAGCGGGTTGTGCTGCAACCGGTTGATATGGTAATGATCAGTAGCAAAACTGTCAGCAATATTGAGCGTTTAACAGGTCTTGTCATGTTGTGAAGATCCTTTTTTCTGAAAAATTCTCTCTGGACAGGTTGCGCTATGCATGATAAAGTCTCACACTTTTTTAGGCAATAAAAAACTCGGTAAGAATACTATTAAAAGGAGCAGGGGCGATGTCTGGTCATAATAAGTGGAGTACTATCAAGCACAAAAAAGGTGCTGCCGATGCCAAACGAGGTAAGCTTTTTACTAAGTTTATAAAAGAAATATCAGTTGCTGCAAAACTGGGAGGAGGCGATCCTGCCGCCAATCCTCGCTTGCGTACTGCCGTTGATAAGGCCAAAGCTGAAAATATGCCCAAAGATAACATCGAACGGGCTATTAAAAAAGGTGCCGGCGGGATGGAAGGTGTAACGTACGAAGAAATCATTTATGAAGGTTATGGTCCTGGCGGTTCTGCGGTTCTGGTCGAAGTATTGACCGATAACCGTAATCGATCAGTTTCAGATATTCGCAGTATTTTTTCCAAGAGTAACGGGAATATGGGAGAGGCCGGGTGCGTCGCCTGGATATTCAGTAAAAAAGGGTTGATCGGCTATGATAAGAGTGTTGACTTCGATCAGCTTTTTGAAGCAGCTTTGGAAGCTGGTGCGGAGGATGTTTCCGAGCAGGATGATTGCTTTGAAGTTACAACGGAACCTTCCTCTTTTATTGAGGTGCGCGAGGCGCTGGCCGCTAAAGGATTCAAGCATTCAAATGCTGAAGTCACCATGATTCCCCAGACACAGGTCAAGCTCGAAGGGAAACAGGCTGAAAGTATGCTTAAATTAATGGATAAGTTGGAAGACAATGATGATGTCCAAAACGTATATGCAAACTTCGATATCTCTGAAGAGGAGATGGAAAAGCTGATGTAGTTTCAACGGGGCCCTTCGGGGCCCTTTTTTTATAAAAAGGGGGGGCGTGTATGAATGAAATAGCAACCTTTGCTGCCGGCTGTTTCTGGGGTGTAGAAGATTCCTTTCTGTCGCTGCCCGGAGTTGTTGCTACCCGGGTCGGGTACTGCGGAGGGCATACAGATAATCCGACGTACCAGGATGTCTGTCGTCACGTCACCGGCCATGCAGAAGCCGTGGAGGTTACCTTTGATCCGCTTCTGATCTCTTATGATGACCTGCTGAAAGTTTTCTGGGAGTGCCATGACCCGACCCAGGTCAACAGGCAGGGGCCCGATTTTGGTGAACAATACCGTTCGGCGATATTTACCCACAGTGACGATCAATATCTCGCCGCTTGTACGTCGCGGGACGAGTTGGAGCTCAGCAGCAGATTGCGCAGATCAATAGCGACTCAAATTGTTCCCGCCACTTTTTTCTGGGAAGCTGAAGCGTACCACCAGAAATACCATCAAAAAAACAGCGGGGGATGCGGCTTTTGAAATCCATGTGGTATGCTTTACGAATAGTGCTCACATTATCGTAGTAATACTGAAAGGGGATACTTCAAGATGCCATTCAAACCTCGACCTGTATATATTGCCGCTTCCTGGATGGCTCCTGTGGGCAGGTATAACGGGAAAGAAAAGGAGAAACGCTCATTTCTCGAGCTATCTGAAATGAGCGGTGAAGTTTTTCACGGCTGTTCAGTGCGGCGCCATGATATAGAAGCGGTGATAGTCGGAAGTCAGAATCCTGCGGCGTTTTCAGGCGTAGATAACACTGCTGCTAAAATATCCGGTATTTTGGGGATTTCCGGTGCCCGCTCAGTACTCATTGATACAGCCTCTTCATCAGGGGCTTCCGCTTTTGAAAGTGCGTATCTGGAGATAGCATCAGGGAGATATGATTCCGTTCTTGCTCTTGGTGTGCAGAAAATGAGCGATACAGTGACACTGGAGTCAACTCGGATTATTGCCGGCGTTATCGATAGAGACGAAGCTGAATTCGGTCTGAGCATGCCGGCGTGTGGCGCGCTGGTCGCTAGAGCACTTAAAGAGCGTCTTCGGCTTACTGATGAAGAATGGACAGCTTATTCGGCACTTCTTACGCAACGCAGTCAACGCTTTGCTGCCAAGAATCCCTATGCACATCTGAATTTTCAGATCGAATTACAAGACTATTATGCCCAAATAGTTGACGGAAGAAACTATCCGTATTGGCACCCGCTCCGCTACCACGACTTTTGCCCCATGTCTGACGGAGTGGCAGCAGTAGTCCTGACATCGCACAGGCAGGATATTCGAGTGAGCGGTGTGGGTAGCGCGACCGACATTCCAACAATTGCCGATCGGAATTATTTTCATTCATTTCCTGCAACGGTAATAGCTGCAGGCTATGCCTATGGAATGGCAGGTATCAGGGATATCCGAACTCTTGCCGGTAAGCTTCACATTAATATGCATGATCCATTTAACGGTTTTGGACCAATAAACATGGTGGATCTTGGCATAGTCAGCAGAAGTCGGCTCATGGACTCGCTCCTTGATGACTCGCTTACCGGTGAAAACGGCGCCTTTCCAACAAATATTACCGGGGGGTTAAAGGGAAGGGGTCATCCACTTGGGGCAACCGGTATGATCCAGATTGTTGAAAATCATCAGCTGATACGCGATAAAGGTTTTTCTGCCGGGCTGTCGCACTCCATTGGCGGACCGATCAATAACAATGTCGTCACGCTTATTGAGCGATCTGACCACTATGAATCGCGGAAACACGACCCGTTTAAACCATGGGGGCTACCAACCCTTGGTAAAATGAAACCAAAGGGAGTTACTCTTGAATCACTGCTGGCGACAAGCAGCTCCGTAAGCGGAACGTTTGCCTCGGCTACGGTTAGATACCATTATAAAACCGGCCAGCCGGAGGTTGTTATACTCATAGTTGCCTGCCGATTTGAAGATTCTACCTATAAGTTCCTGTTTGGAATATCCGGTGAATATTACGATCTCATCGCATCATGCGTACCCGGAGACCCGGTTTCTATCGAGTCGGTAAACGGATCTTTACTGGTTAACAGTATGCCGGTAACCAGATTTTATACCCGCACAATAAACGGTCTGGTTGAATTGGCCAGTAGCAGCTGGAAAAAGCTTAAGGAAAAAGGGCGTATCGCTGGCTGAATAAAAAACGGCCGGAGATTGATTCCCCCGGCCGTTCTATGCACTTCATCAGATGTAACTGGTTATGCCGCTTCTAAATCCGCTTCAGCAGGTTCGTTACTTTCTGCTTCTTTTTCAGCATTTTCTTTCGGTACAAGTGATGCTGCCACCAAACGTAAATTACGGTAGTGAGCGATACCGGTTCCAGCAGGGATCAATCGTCCCATGATGACATTCTCTTTGAGTCCACGCAGATAATCGATCTTTCCTTCAATCGCAGCCTGGGTCAAGACCTTCGTCGTCTCCTGGAAGGATGCTGCAGAAATGAATGACTCGGTTGAGAGCGATGCTTTCGTGATACCTAACAGCAACGGCTCTGCGACAGCAGGGCGCTTCCCGTCACGGTAAGCTTTTTCGTTTTCCTGCTCAAATACATACCGTTCAATCTGATCATCAATCAGAAGACTGGTGTCGCCAGTATCCTTGATACGGACACGGCGCAGCATCTGACGAACAATAACCTCAATATGCTTGTCATTGATCTTAACGCCCTGCAGACGGTAAACTTCCTGAACTTCATCAACCAGATATTTTGCAAGTTCTTTAACACCAAGTACCCGTAAAATATCATGAGGATTGGATGATCCATCCATAAGCGGTTCACCGGCACGAACGTGGTCGCCTTCGTGAACACTGATATGCTTGCCTTTTGGAATCAAATACTCTTTTGGCTCGCCCAGTTCCGGTGTGACAATAACTTTACGTTTACCTTTGGCATCTTTACCGTATGTTACACGGCCATCAATTTCGGTAATAACGGCAAAGTCTTTCGGTTTACGTGCCTCAAAAAGTTCGGCAACGCGCGGTAAACCACCGGTGATGTCCTTTGTTTTTGTAGTTTCGCGCGGGATTTTGGCAATAATATCGCCTGCGCTGATAACAGTATCATCGGTAACCGAAATGTTAGCTCCGGCCGGCAGGAAGTATCTACCGATAGTGCCGCCACCTTCTCCGGTTGCATCTTTGATCGCAATGCGTGGTCGTTTGTCAGTATCTTTTGTCTCGATGATAACCTTACGGGAAAGACCGGTAACATCATCAAGCTGTTCTTCCATCGTTACACCTTCAAGGATGTCGGCGAACTTGACCCGACCGCCGAATTCGGTAAGGATCGGCATGGTGTAGGGGTCCCATTCTGCAAGAGTAGCACCCTGTTTAACTACGCCACCGGGTGCAATCTTGATCTTGGCACCGTATACGACGGTATATTTTTCACGCTCGCGACCTGTTTCATCAACAACGGATATCTCACCGTTACGGTTCATAACGATGTGGTGACCGTCATTATTGATAACAGTATTGACATTGATGTAGTTGATCACACCATCAGCGCGAGCCTCAAGTGAAGTCTGCTCGGCATGACGGGATGCGGTACCGCCGATGTGGAAGGTACGCATGGTCAGCTGTGTTCCCGGCTCGCCAATTGACTGGGCAGCAATAACGCCGACAGCTTCACCCATATTGACGCTATGGCCTCGGGCAAGGTCACGCCCATAGCACTTGGCACAAATACCGCGTTTACTTTGGCATGTCAGAACTGATCTGATTTTAACTTTCTCGATGCCGGCATCTTCTACACGTTTAACCAGATATTCATCAATTTCCTGATTCATTTCAATCAGTATTTCGTCAGTTAATGGATCGTGTATATCATCAAGCGCCACTCGTCCAAGGATACGGTCACCGATCGGCTCGATGATCTCGCCGCCTTCAGTCAATGAAGAGACAATAAGACCGTCCAGCGTGCCGCAATCAGTTTCCGTAATAATAGCATCCTGAGCTACGTCAACGAGTCGACGGGTCAGGTAACCGGAGTTGGCCGTTTTAAGAGCCGTATCGGCAAGGCCTTTACGAGCGCCATGCGTTGAAATAAAGTATTGGAGAACCGTCAAACCTTCACGGAAGTTTGCCGTAATCGGGGTTTCGATGATCTCGCCGGAAGGCTTGGCCATCAAACCACGCATACCGGCAAGCTGACGAATCTGCTGTGCAGAGCCACGGGCACCCGAATCAGCCATCATATGAATGGCATTAAATGACGATGTTTCGACTTTGCTACCGTCACGCGCCGTAACAACAACTTTTGAAAGGTTGTCAAGCATCTCGTTGGCAATCTCTTCTGTTGCTTTGGCCCAGATATCAATGACTTTGTTGTAGCGCTCGCCATCAGTAATAAGACCTTCAGTATACTGATTCTGGATTTCGGTGACCTCTTCATGGGCCTTCTCAATGATAGCCGGCTTTCCTTCCGGAATAACCATGTCATCAAGGCAGATGGAGATGCCTGCCAGATTAGCGTACTTGAAGCCGATCTCTTTCAACCGGTCAGCCAAAAGAACTGTTTCCTTGCTGTCCGACAGTCGGTAGCAGGTATCAACGAGGCTTGAAAGCTCTTTCTTGGTCATAACCTTGTTGATCGTTGAAAAAGGAACGGCTGCAGGAAGGACATCACGCAACAGTATGCGCCCCGGTGTCGTGTCAATCAGCTGGGCTTTTTCATCAGTAGCCAGGTTTTTCATGCGGACTTTAATCAATGCCTGCATATCGACTTCGCCGGCATCGAATGCGATCCGGACCTCTTCTGGCGAAGAGTAGCAGCCGGAGGCATTAACGCCTGACAGGAGTGCTTCCTCAGTCGGACGGAAGTATTCACCTTTTACGTTGATTCTGTCACGGGTCATGTAGTATGCCCCGAGAACCATATCCTGGGACGGTACGATGATCGGCTTACCGTTCGCCGGTGAGAGGATGTTGTTTGTAGACATCATCAGAACACGGGCTTCTACCTGACTCTCAATCGAGAGCGGCAGATGGACGGCCATCTGGTCACCGTCAAAGTCGGCATTGAACGCGGTACAGACGAGAGGATGCAGCTGAATAGCCTTCCCCTCAATCAAGACAGGTTCAAAAGCCTGGATACCGAGACGGTGCAGGGTCGGAGCACGGTTGAGCATTACGGGATGCTCTTTGATTACCTCTTCAAGAACGTCCCAGACTTCCGGACGCTCTTTTTCAACCATTTTCTTAGCGCTTTTGATGGTGGTTACCAGACCGCGCTCTTCAAGCTTGTTATAGATAAACGGTTTGAACAGTTCCAGTGCCATTTTCTTTGGAAGACCGCACTGATGCAGTTTAAGCTCCGGTCCTACTACGATAACGGAACGGCCGGAGTAATCAACACGTTTACCGAGCAGGTTCTGTCGGAAACGTCCTGATTTTCCTTTGAGCATATCGGAGAGGGACTTCAG
Organism: uncultured Geobacteraceae bacterium; assembly: GCA_903939115.1. Classification (GTDB taxonomy): domain Bacteria; phylum Desulfobacterota; class Desulfuromonadia; order Geobacterales; family Pseudopelobacteraceae; genus JACRCG01. The sequence continues at coordinate 9,331 of CAJAFV010000012.1, read as the reverse complement.
TGGACGTTTATTCGGGCCGGCAATAGCCCGACCGCGACGACCATTGTCAAATAGTGCATCGACGGCTTCCTGAAGCATACGTTTTTCGTTGCGTATGATGACTTCGGGAGCCTGCAGCTCACAAAGTCGTTTTAAGCGGTTGTTCCGGTTGATGACACGACGATACAGATCGTTCAGATCGGACGTTGCAAAACGGCCGCCGTCGAGTGGTACCAGAGGGCGTAATTCCGGAGGAAGAACCGGGATGCATTCAAGAATCATCCATTCCGGCTTGTTGCCGGAGTGACGGAACGCTTCAACAATCTTGAGGCGCTTTGCAGTCTTTTTACGTTTTGCTTCGCTGGTTGATTCGACCATTTCCGTGCGCAGAGATACGGCAAGATCCTCAAGCTTTAGAGCTCGCAGGCACTCACGGATTGCTTCAGCGCCCATGCCGCCGGAAAATGCATCAGTACCGTATTCCTGCTGTTTCTGGATGTATTTGTCTTCTGACATTACTTCGCAAAACTGCATGGGAGTGTTTTTTGGATCACTGATGACGAACCCTTCAAAATAGAGAACTTTTTCAAGATCTTTAAGGGTTATATCCAGCAGGTTGCCGATTCGTGACGGCAACGATTTTAAAAACCAGATGTGGGCAACCGGAGTAGCCAGGTCAATGTGCCCCAGGCGTTCACGACGAACTTTTGAAGGAATGACTTCAACACCGCATTTTTCGCAAATAATGCCACGATGTTTCATTCGTTTGTACTTACCGCAGTTGCATTCATAATCTTTTGTCGGGCCGAATATCTTGGCGCAGAAAAGACCATCCCGCTCAGGCTTGAACGTACGATAGTTAATTGTTTCCGGCTTTTTTACTTCGCCATGAGAACGCTCCCGGATCTTATCGGGAGATGAAATCGAAATGCGTATAGATGAAAAGTGGAGTGGATCTTTTGGTTTATCAAAAAAGCTGAAATAATCTTCCACGATGCTCTCCTCCGTTTGTCTGAAGCCGCGCGTCTGATTGCTCAGACGCCGGCCAGAAAATCATTTATTGTTCTTCTTCACTTTCGAGTAAATCAACATCCAGGCAGAGGGACTGAAGTTCCTTGATAAGAACGTTGAATGACTCGGGCAAGCCGGGCTCAAGAGTATGTTTGCCCTTGACTATTGACTCATACATACGGGTTCTGCCGGATACATCATCCGATTTAACGGTCAGGAATTCCTGAAGAGCGTGAGCCGCACCGTACGCTTCCATTGCCCAAACTTCCATCTCTCCGAGTCTCTGGCCACCGAATTGCGCCTTACCACCGAGTGGCTGCTGCGTCACGAGACTGTATGGTCCAATAGAACGGGCATGGATCTTGTCGTCAACAAGATGGTGGAGTTTTAATACGTACATGACTCCGACAGTTACCTTATTCGCAAATTGATCTCCAGTACGGCCGTCCCGCAGCCATACCTGACCTGATGAATGGAAATCTGCTTTGCCAAGCATTGCCTTGATCTGTGCTTCACTTGCACCTTCAAAAACCGGGGAAGCCATAGCAACACCGCGTTGAAGACGACGGGCGACTTTAAGCAATTCCGTACGGTCGAGGCCGTCAATAAATGCAGATACTTCACCATCGCCATAAACATCTTTAAGATATACTTTCAAATTTTCTTCAGAGGTCTGCTTCTCAAGCATATCCTCAATTTTCCAGCCAATACCTTTTGCCGCCCAACCCAGATGAGTTTCCAAAATCTGGCCGACGTTCATACGGGATGGTACGCCAAGAGGGTTAAGAACGATTTCAACCGGTCGTCCATCTTCCATATATGGCATATCTTCTTCCGGCAGGATGCGGGAGACAACACCCTTATTACCGTGGCGGCCGGCCATCTTATCACCGACCTGAAGTTTACGTTTAATTGAAATATAAATTTTAACCATCTTGATGACACCAGGCGGCAGGTCGTCACCACGCTTCAGCTTTTGAATCTTATCTTCAAAAACATTGTGGATCAGGTCAATCTGGCGGTTGAGCGTTTCAAGTATCTGATGCACCTTGTCATCAGTTTCGTTGTCATCGCTAACCGAAATAGTACTCCAGACGGAACTTGCAAGACTCTTAAGTGATTCTTCGGTGATCAGTTTTCCTTTGGCGAGAACAAGATCCCCTTTACTGTCTTCAAGTTTGACAGCCAAAGTTTTACCGATCAAGAGACGCTTGAGCTTACTGATAGCAGAATCGCGGATAATCCTGATCTCATCCTGCTCATCCTTGCGCAGTTTGTCCTCTTCAGCTTTTTCAATCAATTCGGTTCGGGAATCCTTGTCATTGCCCTTACGAGAGAAAATCTTGGCGCCGATGACTGTTCCTTCAACACCTGGCGGTACGGTGAGTGATGTATCGCGTACATCGCCGGCTTTTTCGCCGAAAATCGCCCGCAGCAATTTCTCTTCGGGAGAAAGTTGTGTTTCTCCTTTTGGAGTGATCTTGCCGACCAGAATATCGCCAGGTTTTACTTCTGCACCAATACGGATGATGCCCGATTCATCGAGATCCTTGAGAGTCTCTTCGCCAAGGTTCGGGATGTCGGAAGTAATTTCTTCTTTGCCAAGCTTTGTGTCACGGGCTACGCACTCAAATTCTTCAATATGAATGGATGTATAACGATCGTCCTTGATAAGTTTTTCAGAGATGAGAATCGAATCCTCATAGTTGTAGCCGCCCCACGGCATAAAGGCGACGACAATGTTCTGACCAAGGGCAAGTTCACCCATGTCGGTTGAGGGGCCATCAGCAATTACGGCACCACGCTTGACTTTATCGCCAACCTTGACCACCGGCTTGTTATTGATGCAGGTGTTCTGGTTTGAACGTGCGAATTTAATCAGGTTGTAAATATCAACACCGGTACCGTTTTCATCAATTTCATTTTCGTCGATCTTTACAACTATTCGCCCGGCGTCAACGGACTCAATTTCGCCGTTATGTTTGGCGATAACTGACACACCGGAGTCACGTGCAACAATGCGCTCCATACCGGTCCCGACCAGCGGGGAGTCGGCGCGCAGCAGAGGTACGGCCTGACGCTGCATGTTAGAGCCCATCAAAGCGCGGTTAGCATCATCATTCTCAAGGAAAGGGATCAAAGCAGCCGCAACTGATACGAGCTGAATTGGTGCAACGTCCATGAGAGCGATTTCGTCGCGGTGAACAAGAATAAACTCGCCGCTTTTTCGTGCAGAGTTGTAATCGTTGATGAAGCGTCCATCAGCATCGACTTCAGCATTTGCCTGAGCGATGGCGTGACCCTCTTCCTCCAGAGCAGAGAAGAAGCGGACTTCTTTGGTGACTTTACCTTCCTGGACAATACGATACGGCGTCTCTACAAAACCATGATCATTGATCCGGGCGTACGTTGACAGGGAGGCTATAAGGCCGATGTTCGGGCCCTCAGGCGTCTCAATCGGACATACCCGGCCATAATGAGTCGGATGAACGTCACGAACCTCGAAACCGGCTCGCTCACGGGTCAGGCCGCCTGGTCCAAGTGCCGATAGACGGCGTTTGTGAGTTACCTCGGAAAGCGGGTTGGTCTGGTCCATAAACTGCGACAATTGTGAAGATCCGAAGAATTCCTTCACTACCGCGGAAACCGGTTTGGAGTTAATAAGGTCATGAGGCATGAGGTTTTCGACCTCTTGCAGACTCATTCTCTCTTTGATAGCCCGTTCCATGCGGACAAGGCCGATACGGTACTGATTTTCGAGCAGTTCGCCAACCGCGCGAACACGACGATTACCGAGATGATCGATATCATCGATTGTACCGCGACCGTTTTTAAGCTCAATAAGATACCGAACTATCTCAAGAATATCATTTTTTACGGCAATTTTAATATCCGAGCTGTACAGATCTTCAAAAACCATCCTGTTGCGACGAAGTGTTTCGATTATGCGGCGATTCTCGTCAAAACCACTTTGGTCAATTGCTTCGCTCAGTTTGATAGTCGCTTTTGACAATCCGAACGTTGCAAACAGTTCTTTCTGGAAAAAATCATTATCTCGAATAATGTTGTTAAATTCTTGCAGCAACTGCTCCCGAAGCTTGTCAGAGACAGACTGACCTGCTTCCATCTTTTTAAGCGATTTTACAAGATCAGAAGGAAGTTTCGTCATCAGGTACTGCGAAAAAGAATCTTTTGATCCTGCCAGTTTGGCAGCTAAAGAATCAAAGCTGGACACATCTTCGTTGCTTAACATACACGGAGCGTTTAAAACCATACAGTTCTGCCAGACTTTGAGACCAAGTTTGTAATTCAACTTAAGTCGTCCAACAGCTGACAGGTCATAGCGTTCCGGATTGAAAAACAGATTGTCAAAGAGGGCCAGCGAACTTTTTAAAGTTGGTGGGTCACCTGGACGGAGACGCCGGTAAATTTCGATAAGGCCTTCGTCACTCGTGCTGATTTTATCAATCAGTAACGTGTCCCGGAAAGACGAAGTAATGTGCAGATTATCAATAAAAAGAGTTTTGAAGCTGCAGACACCACGAGCTGTGATCTCGTTAAAAAGATCGAGAGTAATCTCGTTATTACATTCAACAAGAATTTCGCCGGTAGTTGGATCGACTATGTCAGATGAAGCATAGCGGCCAATAATATCCTCTACAGTTGCCGGAACGGATTTGATACCGCGTTCCTGCATTTTTTTGATAGAAGATTTAGTGTATTTGCGATTTGCCTTAACAAGAACTTCTCCGTTAGCGGGGTCGGTTATGTCAACAATAGTCTTTTGGAGAGTAAGGAGTTCAGGTTCAATGCTTTTGGTAATTGCATCAGAACTGATACAGAACTCTTCGCTTTTGTAATAATAGTTAAGAAGCTGCTCGACTGAGTATCCCAATGCCTTGAGAAGGACGGTTGCCGGCATTTTTCTGCGGCGGTCAATCCGGACATACAGAATGTCCTTGTGGTCAAACTCGAAGTCAAGCCAGGACCCGCGGTACGGAATCACGCGGGCGGAGTAGAGTACCTTGCCGCTGGAGTGAGTCTTACCTTTGTCGTGGTCGAAGAAAACACCGGGTGAACGATGTAGCTGACTGACAATAACCCGCTCTGTACCGTTGATGATGAATGTACCATTATCGGTCATAAGCGGTATTTCGCCGAAGTAAACCTCTTGCTCTTTTATATCCTTGATTGCCTTTACCGTTGAATCTTTACCGGCATCCCAGATAACAAGGCGAACTTTAACCTTCATGGGGGCCGCATAGGTCATGCCACGCTGATGGCATTCTTCAACGTCGTACTTCGGCTTGTTAAGCGCGTACGATACGTATTCGAGAGAAGCGCTTTCACTGAAGTCCTTAATCGGGAACACGCTCCTGAATACGGCTTCAAGCCCTGTATTCAAACGCGACTCAGCTGAAACTTCCTGCTGTAGAAAACGACGATAAGAATCTTTCTGAATGTCAATCAGATTAGGGATTTCGATTATGTTCTTTATCTTGGCAAAGTTTTTACGCAAGAGGTGATTATTGGCAATAGAATAAGCCATGGCTTCTCCTTTGGCGGGGTATCGTAACTGCTTCCAGATGTATATCGTAATGAACTGGAATATCAGAAGTAAAAGTAATTAAAGCATGCCGAAACAGCACAAGCCAAGGCCGCACATGGCGACCTTGGCTCTCACAAAGACAACAATTCCAGGTGCTATTTGATAACGGCTTCTGCGCCAGCTTCTACAAGCTGCTTCAGTGCTTCATCAGCCTCTGCTTTAGAAACGCCGGTCTTTACAGTGCCAGGTGCGCCGTCAACAACGTCTTTTGCTTCTTTCAGGCCAAGGCTTGTCAGTGCACGAACAACTTTGATAACGTTGATTTTGTTAGCGCCACATGCTTTCAGAATAACATCAAACTCAGTCTGCTCTTCAGCTGCTTCAGCAGCTGCAACTGGAGCGGCAGCTGCGGCAGCAGGAGCAGCTGCAGATACGCCGAATTTCTCTTCAAGTTCTTTTACGAGTTCAGCAAGGTCAAGAACAGTCATTTTTTCGATAAAGCTGATTACATCTTCTTTAGTGATAGCCATTGGGTGAATCCTCCGAATATTATTTTGTAAAATAGGTTTATTTAACTACGGTTTATTGAGCTGATTTTTGTGCACGAATGGCATCGAGTACGCGTACAAGCGAGCCTGGCAGAGCGGCAAGTACACCAACAAAGTTGGTCGCAGGTGCCTGCATGGATCCGAGCATCTTGGCGATGAGAACCTCACGTGAGGGCAGGTCTGCCAAAGCCTGAATCTGTTTTACGTCAAGCAGCTTTCCGCTGAGTACGGCTGCTTTAAGTACAAATTTCCCTTGCGGGTCCTTTGCAAACTTGTGCAGTACTTTTGCAGCGCTTGCCGGATCGTCATAGCTGATTGCTACGGCGGTAGGGCCAGCAAGAAACGGGCTGATACATTCAATATCAGTGCCTTTTGCAGCCAGGTCAAACAAAGTATTCTTAAATACTTTGTACTCGACTGACGCTGCACGAAGCTCATTTCTGAGCGTAGTTGCCTGTCCAACGTTCATCCCTCGGAAATCTGCGAGAAAAACGGCTTTGGCGCGTGTCAGTCGCTCGTGCATCTCGACGACGAGTTCTTGTTTGTTGTTTTTGTTCAAGCGACATCCTCCTTTCTTTTGGTATATGAGGCAGAGCCCCGGCCAAAGTCAGGATCGCAAGTAAATTGCGGTACCCAAGTCTCGGCAGGTCCTTTCAGAGGATTAAGCGCAAAAAACGCGCCTGCTGTCTTTGACTTTGGCTAAACTGAACTGTTTATATCTGAGCGGTTACATCACTGATATCAAGATTGATGCCGGCACCCATTGTTGAGGAGAGCGAAATCTTTTTGATATACGTGCCTTTTGCAGCAGATGGCTTTGCTTTGATAAGCGCTTCCACGAGTGCAAGCAAATTACCTTTGAGCAAATCAGCGTCAAAAGAGACCTTGCCAACCGGAGCGTGAATTATTCCTGCTTTTTCAACGCGGAACTCAACTTTACCGGCCTTTGATTCCTTTACCGCCTTGCCGACTTCAAAGGTAACAGTACCCACTTTCGGGTTCGGCATAAGTCCGCGAGGTCCGAGGAGTTTACCGATCTTGCCGACAACACCCATCATATCCGGTGTTGCAATTGCCGTATCGAAACCGAACCATCCGCCCTGAATCTTGGCAACAAGGTCATCACCCCCGACAAAATCAGCGCCGGCATCAAGCGCTTCCTTCTCTTTTTCCCCTTTTGCAAATACGAGGACGCGGACGTCTTTACCGAGGCCGTTAGGTAGAACAACCGCGCCGCGAACCATCTGGTCAGCATGACGTGGATCAACACCAAGCTTAACGGCAACATCGACAGTCTCATCAAATTTTGCATAAGCGGTCTGTTTTACAACGTCAAGAGCGGTCCCAAGTTGATAAACCTTGTTTCTGTCAATCTTAGACATTGCTTCAGAATGTTTCTTTGCGCTTTTTGACATGATACAACCTCTCTAAGGATCTTAATTAATAGATAGCGTGCTGCTTATACAATATCAACGCCCATTGATCGGGCAGTGCCTTCAATTGTTCTCATGGCAGCTTCAAGTGAAGCGGCATTGAGGTCAGGCATTTTCTTTTTGGCGATTTCTTCAACTTGCGCTTTTGTAAGTTTGCCTACTTTAGTTTTGTTTGGCACAGGAGATCCACTCTTAAGGTCAAGCGCTTTTTTGATCAAAACCGGAGCTGGTGGTGTCTTTGTGATGAACGTGAACGATCTGTCGGCATACACAGTAATGACAACCGGAGTAATAGTACCCTCATCGCCCTGTGTTTTCGCATTGAAGGCCTTGCAGAACTCCATGATGTTAACACCATGTTGACCTAGTGCCGGTCCAATTGGAGGCGAAGGATTAGCTTTGCCTGCCGGTACTTGAAGTTTGATGTAGCCGGTTATTTTCTTTGCCATGAATGTGCTCCTTTATATACTGCTGATGCCTGTCATTCTTGAGCGAATGACTGAATGAGTAATTAGTTTTTTTCGACCTGCATGAATTCAAGCTCAACAGGTGTTGCACGACCAAAAATTGTAACGGTTACGCGCAGTTTGCCCTTGTCTGGCTTAACATCTTCAACCACCCCGGAAAAATTAAGGAATGGCCCGTCGATTACACGCACTGTTTCACCTACTTCAAATAACACTTTAGGTCGCGGTTTTTCAGCTCCCTCTTCCATGCGACGAGTAATCTTCTGCACTTCCTCATCAGCTATAGGGAATGGCGTGTTACCCCCGACAAAACCGGTGACTTTTGCAGTCTCCTTGACAAGGTGCCATGTTTCATCAGTTAAATTCATTTTTACTAAAATATAACCAGGGAAAAATTTTCGTGAAGAGGTCTTTTTCTCACCTTTTTTTAGTTCGACTACCGTCTCGCACGGAATAAGAATTTCCTCAAAAAATTCTTCCATGCCCTCATTCTTGATAGATTCAAGCAGATTGAGACGGACCTTGTTTTCAAAACTTGAATATGTATGTACTCCATACCATTTCATGGGCATTAGATGGATTCCTTTATCCGAGGATCAAACGCAGCAGCTTGGCCAGGATAAGATCGCATGCACCAAGATAGAATGAAATCAGCACGACTATTACAACGACGACGCCGGTTGTTGCCATCGTCTCTTTGCGCGTTGGCCATGTTACCTTTTCAAGTTCAAGCTTTACTGATTCAAAAAAAGCAGTGACTTTTTGCACGCTACGCTCCTGGCAGCTGATTAATTCGCTGCCGTATTTTATTGAAAGCTGAAAGCATCTAACATAAGAAAAACGATTGATGTATGGCAGGCCAGGAGGGATTCGAACCCCCAACATCCGGTTTTGGAGACCGGCGCTCTACCAGTTAGAGCTACTGGCCTGTATCCGTGCTACAATCGGTCCGGTTACTTGGTTTCCTTATGAGGAGTGTGCTTGCGACAGAAGCGACAAAACTTGCTGAACTCAAGTTTTCCTGGAGTTGTTCTTTTGTTTTTTGTTGTCGTGTAGTTTCTTTGTTTGCACTCTGTGCAACCAAGCGTAATTATATCTCTCATTAATGTGCTTCCTTTTGTATGAAATCTGTAGAGCATGACATGCGTCATGCCCACATACCATCTTTTTAATTATTCAATAATTGAAGCAACAACGCCTGCACCGACAGTACGGCCACCTTCACGGATGGCAAAGCGCAGACCGTCATCCATAGCAATCGGGGTGATCAGGTTAATTGTCATGGCAACGTTGTCACCAGGCATAACCATTTCGATGCCGGCAGGAAGTTCTGCAATCCCGGTT
>CAJAFV010000011.1 GCA_903939115.1 uncultured Geobacteraceae bacterium | reverse complement strand
GAAGTGCCGTTCCAACTGCCAGAAGAGATATGATCAGGATCCAAAAGCGCGAACTTTTGAAGAGCCTGTTTGCTTCAAGGCTTGATAGTTTCAACATTACGCACCACCGCATCTCCCATGATGACGACTCTGTTTTTTGGGATGGCTATCACAACATTTTCCAGGTGATCAAAGCTTCTTTTCAGTTCTTCGTCAGTCAATTTCCCTGCCATGTAGTTGTCCCGTTGTTGAGCTATGTACCCCTTGATATCTACCGCTACTATTTTCTGGGCATACCAACGATCATATGAATAGACAGAGGCAAATGAGGTTATGAGGGCAACCAAAAGACAGATACAGACAACTACAGGAATACCCATTCCTTCTTGGTTATCTGAGTTTATGGCAGCTTGCGGAGTCTTGCTATTGGCAGGTAGTTCTGAGGTGTCGACGTCTTCCGTGGATTCTATTCCCATGTTGTCTCCATGAAATATTAGTTCGACCGCAAAAAAAGGGTCTTACTTATATATCTGGATGGGGGGGAAGGTGAGGCCGAGTGAGTGAAGTCTTTGCGCTGCAGGTAATGAGATATTTCTCGGATTATATACTGCGTTTATTCGGATTAATCAGGCGTCAGACAGCGAATTGTCAGCGCACATCGTTGTTCAATCAATGACATGATTTGAGGCAGGATTGTGTGACCATTACCTTCTGCCTCAAAAACTGTAATTGTTTTTGCCGCAAGGACAGGCAAGCGTTTTGCAATATTCAGAATGCGTTTTTTTACCTGTGCCGGCGACAGTCCTGCTGCGGTAGCAAAACGTTCCCAATGCCGCAACTGTACTTCCGAAAAGCGATACTTGCTGCCGATTTTCATCGCCATTTTGTCCGTCAGATTCGGATAAACCGCAGTGGCCAGCACATCGTAAAATGGTGCCAACACGATTCCCTGTGGTGTGTAGAGCAATGAAAAATTCTTTCCGTGGGCATCGTGATTACCGACCATGGCATTGAAAATTGCAAAGTCCAATAGTTTCAGGATCTGTGGAGCACTCGGTCTCGTTGCCCGGCGCAATAGCTCAAATGCCTGCGATAGATCCGGCCCGCCTTCGTTCTGATATTTGTATTCCGGGGCTACTGCCAGAGCCTGGCAAAAGTCCTCTTGATGCAAACGCCTTAAGCGCCCATCTGCTGTTACCTGCCGGTCATAGCGTTCCACAAGCAAATAATGTCGGTCGCTAATACTGCGAATCTCCGCTTTGACGGTATCAAGCTTCAGAGCATTGGCCAAGGCCAGGCAAAAACCTTCATTGAAGACGCTGCCCTCCACACCGGCAATTGCCGGTTTAAGAATATGCGAACTCGGAGAGTTGAACAGCGGTAACCCGATACGATCACCTTCAGCAACCACGGGGAGCTTGTCCTGTGCGCCCGCCAGAGACAGCCGTAATCCTTCTTCACCGGCGAGCATCGGGCGTTTTGGCATTTCATCGAGAAGGCGTAAAAGCTCTACTTCATCGAGCCAACGAACGAGATCGTGATTATCCTGGGCTTGTGGCATCTGCCCTGGCTCCAATAAAGTCACGGCACCAGCGCATTCTCCACCAATGCCATCAAGGAGAGCAAAGTCGTTTTGTCTCGAAACATGCAGAGTCTGGGCGATTAACTTACGCTTGTCTCCTTCAGGCAAAAGCCCAGCAAAAAATGGACGGGTGGCACGATCACTAAATGCCTTTGCCTGAAGAGGCAGTGATTGCGATAGTGGAATTGCATTACGCGTATTCAGCCAGTCACTCTCATAGGAAAAGTTCAGGCGTCCATCAATCTGACTCAATGTCCCTATGTGTGTTCCGAACAGCCAGACACTCAGCTGACGAGTCATAATCTAATCCTCCTGAACCTTTACCAGGCCCTCAACACACAGACTTCCGCCCAGCGCATGAAGCACTCGGAGAACGTTTTCCAGGCGGAGTGTTGGTTTGCCGGCTTCAAGTTCGACAATGAAACGCACACCGACACCTGAAGCCAGAGCCAGTTGCGGCTGCGTTAAGCCAAGGCGTTTACGTGCGGTTCTTACTGCCAGGCCAAGTGAAATTGGAGTGTCTATTTTTGTAATCATAAATATTTCCCCTTCGGGAATTATTACTCCAATAATGACATAAAGCAAGCGATATTTCCTGATCGGGAAACAACGGGTGAGATGGCTTAGGGACAATGAAATATATACCGAACGGGAAATGTTCTCACTGGATGCATGCAGAGATATCGGGTAGGAGGTTGAATTACTTCCGCTGTCTTCCTACACCACCGTGCGTAAGGTTCCGTACACGACGGTTCACGTTGAATGTTGAAAAGGTAAAACTGGTTGAGAAGTGGCAGAAGTCCAAGTTGCGTGAAGCAGGATGCATCAAAGACTTGATTTATATACGAGGTTCCTGAATTCCACGAGGTCTCGTTTGTTTAGGGCGCTTCTCCATGCTCTTGTCTCTGTTAATCTTGTTGACCGATGCTGCCGTTGCAAAAAACTCGTTGTACTCACCGTTGGTTTATATGGCCTTGTCAAATGACGGTGTGATTATTTACTCAAAACACATTTCATGTCAATTTTGTTCAAGAATACAACATTGGTTCAATTGTACGGTATTTTTTTGCCATTAGACATTCTGATATCGTTCTGATACGCCGCAAGCGGCGAATTAAGAATGAATCAAGTTGGAAGATATAAAACATGCTGGTATAAAGGAGAATGTGTGAAAGCTACGATGATCGGCTTTAGTGCAATTCTGATGTGGGGATTATTGGCACTCTTAACATCGCTTACAAATAGAATTCCGCCGCTACAATTGACAGCTATGACATTCACTATCGCCTTTGGGGTTGGGCTGCTGTTCTGGGGATTAAAGGGAGCCGACCCAAACTGCTTCAAACAGCCTGTTCTAGTGTGGTTGAATGGTATATGCGGTCTTTTTGGGTATCATATATTTTATTTTATAGCTCTGAAGAACGCCCCGGTCGTTGACGCAAGTCTCATTGCTTATCTTTGGCCATTATTAATTGTAATTTTTTCCGCTGTTTTACCAAATGAAAAATTGAAATGGTTTCATTTAGCTGGCGCCATTACCGGGTTTGCAGGTGCTACTGTTATTCTACTCAAAGGCGGAACACTAACTCTAAAGTCGGAATATATTTTTGGTTATATGGCAGCGTTCTTATGTGCACTTATCTGGTCGGCATACTCTGTTATTTCACGTGCCCTTGGAAAATCACCCACCGAATTGATTGGGGGAGTCTGTGGAGTGACAGCCTTTTTGTCGGCACTATGCCATCTACTGCTTGAAAAAACTACAAGTCTAAGCCCTTCCGAGTGGTTGGCTGTGATAGCGATGGGAATCGGACCGGTTGGCGGAGCCTTTTTTGCTTGGGATTATGGCATAAAACATGGCAACATTAAAATGCTGGGGACACTCTCATATACTGCTCCATTAATATCAACTTTATCATTGATTTATTTTGGGAGAGCCGAACCGAATTGGTATACCGCAATTGCATGCTTTTTGATCGTTGTTGGCGCAGCACTTGCTGCGTTGGATACGATCAAGCAGTTTATCCGGGCTAAGATTATCCATGGAACAATCTAAAATTCACTATTTCAGGCCATCTGGTCTCAGCGGGATTGAACTCCTTTCATGTCTGGACGTTGGGTTCAATTTCCCTGCCCACTTTCATCAGGCATACTGCATCTGGTTCAACAAAGCTGGTGGTGAGCAATTCTCTCAGCGTGGAATCACGAGTCTCCTCCAGTCGGCAAGCTTCAGTATTGTGGCTCCAGGGGAAGTTCATGCCAATCGCACAATTGATTATTCGGCTCGTAGTTTGATGAGCTTTTATCTTAAACCGGTCCTACTCCAAGCCGTGGTACAACAATTTTGCACATCTAATTCCACTTCTGTTGAGTTCAAAAGTAATTTTTACCACGACACTGAATGTCTCGAACTTCTCACTCAACTATTTGGTATTCTCCGCCACTCTGAATCTTTGTTGGAAAAAGAAACTATTTTAATAGAAGCTTTGGCTCTGCTTACCTGCAGACACGCCGTAACAACAACGCAAGCGCCTACATTAGGCAACGAACGAACGCGCGTACGTAAAATAATCGATGTATTTCAGGATCGGCTGTCCGAAAATATTTCAATCAATGAGCTGGCTGATCAAGTTAATTGTACTCCATTTCACCTGATTCGATTCTTCAAAAAAGAGAGTGGGCTAACACCATATGCATACCTGTTACGTATGCGCCTGGAAAAATCTCGCAAACTAATCTCTAAAGGGTATACGCTTGTCGATACTGCGTTGGAGGCCGGTTTTGCTGATCAGAGTCACTTGACACGTCACTTCAAAGCCCTCTTTGGTATTACCCCTGGGGAATTCAAGCGTCAGATATATGCCCAGAAATGACCACATAACCATTAGTGGATATTAGGGGACCGTTTGGAGTATATATTTATTTGCATAACACACCTGCCGGGGAGTTATGAATGAAAAACGAGGTAAGATAACCGCGAGTTCCAACCACCGGCACGACCAGTCGAAAAGCTGGCAGGTCAGCCGAAGCCCCGTTAAACAATACCCAAAACCAACTTGGAGGATAACTTATGAAAAGGCTTATTACCGTTTTAGCCATTGGAATTGTGTTTTCATCTGGACAGGCGTTTGCCGACAACTTCCGCTGTCCTAATGACAATATTGTCTCCACCGGAGACAGCATCTCCACTGTTGCGTCCAAATGTGATTCCCCTGCCCTCATGTTCAAGCGAGAGGAGCCGATGACGATTGAAGACAATAGAGCGGATAGCAAAACAGGAACTAAAATCATCTACATTGAGGTGCAAGAGTGGACTTACAATCAAGGATTGTCACATACGTTGATATTCCGTAACGGCATCTTTTCAGAAATCCGTTTTGGTGGCTTTGCCAAGTAGGATGAATATAAAATTTGCTGAGAAACTTTCAAGGGTCACCTCGCATTTGACAAAACCAGATAACCCAACGGCGAAAAAAGCAAATTTCTAACCAGAAAGTTAGACCCGCCAAAAACAAAAGACGGCGGGTCTACTTAATGCCCGTTGGCACAACTTTTGAATAATCACTTGAATCCATAAATAAAGTCAAATATGTGACCTGCTATATTAAGTCTTCAACAAGGTGACTGATCTTAAAGTATAAGATTTACAAGCATAAGGAGAATTTCCAATGTCTTATATTTCCACGGCAACTACAGCCGTGGTTCAAAGGTTTTGAATCCCAACTTGATCAAATCATGCAGCAGCAAGCAATGCAGAAAAATACCTGACCTTCTGTTGGTGGCAAATGTCGTTACCAGATTGGTGGCAAAAGGCAGATTTTTATTATGGGGGAAATAATGGATATTTCAGCATTACAATCGATGATCAGCACCGCATCTGCAAGAAGCATTTCTAGTAGCCCTGCTCAGCAATCAACTACAGTTACAGCATCTACACAATCCTCGAAAGATGTTTACGAATCAAAGTTAGCTGAAATTGCTTCGAAGTATGATGTCAAGCATATGACAGCTGACCAGGTTGGTTCTATGGCACAGGAACTAAAAGATAACGGACTTATTTCAACACCAGACTTCTTGAGGATGTCACTCCTTCCATATTTGATGAAGGACGGTGATGTAGGTGCAAAAGCTGCCATGACTAAAGAAGGTACGGTTGATTTAAAAAGCTACTGGGATATTGTGTCAGTTACGCCATCAGATGCAGATTCTGGTCAAAAATTGTTTGATGCTCTTATGAAGAGTAAAGATGAGAAAGCTTCACAAAGCTCAATTAAAAATAAGGCAGTGGCATCATATGCGGATGCTATAAACAATTCCTCTTTTGATGCAAATCGAGTAGCAAATGTACTAAATGCACTTGAGGCACATTCACAAAACAAAAGCTAAAGCCTCCAGAAAAACATACGACTTACGGAACCTTTGTAGGTCAAACATACGCATTTGACAAAATCAGATAAACCAACGGCTAAAAAGGGAAATTTCTAACCAGAAAGTTAGACCCGCCAAAAACAAAAGACGGCGGGTCAACTTCACGCCCGTTGGCCAAACCCAGCGGAGGAGGTTGTGCGGACGGAAGTTGCTGGAATCGAGGCTTTGGTGGTTGCGTCGGTATCGCGGAAACGGCGGAAAGACCAATGTGGCGGCAGTTTTTGCGGAGTTGCTGAAATAGAGGTTTTGTCGGTTGCGCCAGCAATCATATCGTTTAAATCCAGAACCGGAGCATCCAAAATAAGAAGTTTATCACTGGCTACCGCAATATGCTTGCCTCGTATGCGATTTCTGTTCGTCGTGCCGGGTTTTTGCCTGCGGCTTCCTCAGATCCCGGGTTACCCCGGATACCCTCGCTGTTAAGCTAACGGTTCCCACCACCAGAATCCGGGGAGGACTTGCACCTCTAAGTCACAAATCAGCTACTATGGCTGATTCGGTGGCACTTTCGCGCCTCGCGCCCTGCCGTGCGCACAATAAAAAAAGGCGACCTGTTATCGAGGCCGCCTCTTTCCGAAGGGTATGGGTATACCGCTTCGAAGATCTAATTTTGCTTTGCGACTGCTATTCGCCAAGAATCAGGCGAACGTAGTTGCTTGCTTTGGTTTCTGCACCACGCCGTGAATACTCAACTCCAAAGTTGTTATATGGCGCACCACGGAGCATCGGTTCTACTCTCCATCGGTACAGATAACCAGATCTTTCAACCTCTTCAATAGTTACATGTGGCCAGGACATTTCATCGTAGTAGTGGGTCATCGCATTGTTCTCCCTGATGCTGTAAAGATGTCGATTACTTCGACGCAGCTTGTACAGTTGAAGAAGGCTCTTTCAAACTCATCCCACGACAAAGTGAACTCCCTACCGTTGATACGAACTTTTACTGACATGATATTCTCCTCTCTCACATTAATTTGGAAAACCCAAAGGGCTCCCTTCAATCACCGCGCTGGTTCGGTGACTCAAAGGAGCCCTTTGGGCTGCTGAGAGGAGATAATGGGGTGAGAGAAAACATCTCTTCTCACCCCACGGCTCTATTTTATCGCCTCTGGTTTTTCAACCGGTGGCTGTTCACAGTCCTGGCAAACGACTTCATCGTTTGTTACGAGGCGACCAACCTTGCCAACCATATTCACAAGCCCCATAGGAGCTGCTATAAAGCCGGAAACTCGTGTCTGTTCCTCGAAATTCACCCAACTGCTGTGAGAACAGCCT
>CAJAFV010000010.1 GCA_903939115.1 uncultured Geobacteraceae bacterium | reverse complement strand
TGTTGCTGAAGTCGGGAGAGTACCGGAGTGCAAGGTAACGGCCCTTTCTTCGTTCTATGAAACATCACCGGTCGGATCGGTAGCACAGAATACCTTTTACAACGCGGTGCTGAAGCTCTCGACAACTCTTGGCGCCCGCACTCTGTTAAGTCGAATGCTTCAGATTGAAGATGATACGTTCAGGCGGGTTCGGACGGTTCATCAGGGCCCACGCACAATTGATCTGGATCTTCTGCTTTACGGCGACAGCGTCATTAACGAAGAGAACCTCGTTGTTCCTCATCCGCATCTCACGGAACGCCGCTTCGTCCTGCAACCGCTCTGTGAGATAGCTCCGGACGTTATACATCCGCTGACGGGTAAAACTGTCCACGAACATCTTGCAGCGCTGAATTCAAATGAGACGGTCGTAAAGTTATAATCGGAGAGTAGGCTTGATCAGATTATTAGTTATAGGTCTGCTGCTGTACATTGGCTACCGCATCATTATCTCACTGACCTCTGCAAAAAAACCTCAGGCAAAACCTGGTGCAGGCCATGGAACTGCCGGCGTAGAAACCTACCGTGATCCTGTGTGCGGAGTATACGTGTCAGAGGAGAGTGCCGTCATCGGTAGACATGACGGCCAGCGCCACTTTTTTTGTTCTATGAATTGTCTTGAAAAATATCGCGAACAGCTCGACCACTCTTCACCACCATAACCTGGAGGAATCATGAAATTTTTTATCGACACCGCAGATGTAACTGAAATACGCGAAGCACATGCACTCGGCCTGGTTGACGGCGTAACCACCAACCCGTCTCTGATCGCTAAATCGGGGCGCAAGTTCAAAGATGTTATCAAGGAGATTGTCTCCATCGTCGACGGTCCGATTTCCGCCGAAGTGATCTCGCTGGATGCCCCGGGAATGATCAAGGAAGGCAAAGAGCTTGCCAAAATCCATAAAAACATCGTCGTCAAACTGCCGATGACCCCCGAAGGGCTTAAAGCCTGCAAGGCCCTCACCGACAAAGGAATCAAAACCAACGTAACACTTATCTTTACTGCAATGCAGGCGCTCTTGGCAGCCAAGGCGGGTGCCACATATGTATCCCCATTCGTAGGCCGCCTCGACGATATTTCACAGGACGGCATGGGTATCATTGAAGATATCCGCACCATCTTTGACAATTATGGCTATATGGCCGAGATCATCGTTGCCAGCGTGCGCAATCCGATTCATGTCCTCGACTCGGCCCTGATCGGTGCCGATGTTGCGACAATCCCCTATTCCGTCATGATTCAGCTTGCCAAGCATCCGCTGACCGATGCCGGTATCGAGAAGTTTCTGAAAGATTGGGAAAGCGTGCCGAAATAGTGTCTGGAATTCACGCTGCAGAATTGTTACGATAACCGACCGCGCTCAGGTAAATGATCAAGTAGAAACAATTGGACAATCAATGAAAAAACAATTTACCCCGCTCTCCTTACTCTTCTCTGCCTCCGAAGCTGCACCATTTGCCAAGGAGGGGGGACTCGGCGATGTTGTCGGCGCACTCCCTAAATACCTTGCCCGCATGGGACATGACGTACGTGTCGTCCTGCCGCGCTACTACAGCATTAAGCCGGAGAAGTACGGTCTCAAGCTGTTGCCGGGGACACTGGTCGTGCCTATGGGAATCATCGGCCACCAGTATTGCGGCGTCTGGGAAGGACGACTACCGGGAAGCGACGTGCCGGTCTATTTTCTCGAGCACGAAGCATATTATGGTCGCTCCGGCCTCTACCAGCAGGACGGTGAGGGCTTCCTCGACAACGACAACCGGTTCGCCTTTCTCTCCAAGGCGACCCTTGAACTCTGCAAGATGCTCAACTTCTCCCCGGATGTGATCCATGCCCACGACTGGCACACCGGCGTTATTCCCGTGCTGCTCAACACCTCGTACCTGCATGATCGTTTCGTCGGCAATGCCGCGTCACTGCTGACCCTGCACAATATGCAGTATCAAGGGAACTTTTACCCCGGCCTGATGGACGTTCTCGGTGTCGGCTGGAAGCATTTCAACTATCTTGAGCTGGAAATGGACGACGAGGTCAACCTGCTGAAGGGGGGAATTTACCACGCGACCCTTCTCAACACGGTCAGCGAAGAGTATTCCCGCGAGATTCAGACCGCAGCTTACGGCTGGGGACTTGAAGGGGCTATACGGGATCGGAGTGCCGATTTGAGCGGCATCCTGAACGGCGTTGATTACGAGGAGTGGGATCCGTCGACTGATCCCTTTATCGCCGCCAACTATACGCCCCGCACCGTAAAAAAGGGGAAAGCAGTCTGTAAGAAGGATCTTCAGTCGGCAATGGGGCTCCCCCAACGGGACGATATCCCGCTGTTCGGGATTGTTTCCCGCATGGTCAAGCAGAAAGGGACCGATATCCTGGCCGAGGCCATTCACCGCATCATGGAGATTGATTGCCAGTTTGTCGTGGTCGGCAACGGCGAACCGTGGGCGCATTTCTATTTCGGTGACATTGCCGCCCTGTATCCGGAAAAGTTCGCCTGTTTTATCGGTTACAACGAAGCTCTGGCCCATAAAGTTGAAGCGGGTGCTGATTTTTTTGTGATGCCGTCCGCCTTCGAGCCGTGCGGCTTGAATCAGATGTATTCTCTCGCCTACGGCACTCCTCCGATCGTACGTGCCACCGGCGGCCTTGCTGACAGCGTTGAAAACTTCAACGAAGCGGTCATGAGCGGCGATGGCTTTAAATTCTGGAATCATAGCGCCACAGCACTGTTCGACACAGTCGGCTGGGCCGCCTGGACTTTTTTCAACAACCCGAAGGGACTGGCAGCGCTGCGCAAAAACGGCATGAAAAAGCGCTTTACCTGGGAGGAGGCGGCACATAAATATGATGAGCTCTACCGCCTGGCTATCCTGCGGCGCCGGGGAAATGAATACTACCGCAACCGCTTCGAATAAACCTTTCCCGCCCCTCTACTCTAATTTCATGTTCTGTTCGCAGCCGCATGAGAAACATGAAATCCCTTTCTATAGCGTAAAAAAAGGGGATGGCATTGCGCCATCCCCTTTTTTCATGCAACAACTTCAATTCTTCACAGCATCAATGATCGATCGCTTTAGCCATGCCGAGACCGGTATTCTGGCGGACATAGACTTCGTCAAACATCTCTTCGGAAC
>CAJAFV010000009.1 GCA_903939115.1 uncultured Geobacteraceae bacterium | reverse complement strand
CGAGGCAAAATAGTTTTCCGTTACATGAGGATATTTAGTCGCAATACGAATATGCGACCAGCAGGAGGGATCATCGGTCCCTGCCCGGTTAGCCGGTTCAGCAACCATCATGCGGCAGTAGCCGAATTTCAGGTCAAGCGGCTCGTACACGTCCTTGCACTGTTCCATCAAGGTGTCTTTGCCGACGATGCCGAGGTCGGCGCTGCCGTATTCCACGTAAGTAGGAACGTCTGTCGCCCGTACAATCATATAGCGCATCCGCTGTTCCCGGTTTTCGAAGATCAGCTTGCGGGAGTCGGAGAGCAGTTCGCGGCAGTCAATGCCGATCTGCCCGAACATCTCGACGGATTCTTCCAGGATTCGCCCCTTCGGGATAGCAATGGTAATCCAGTCACTCATGCTTTAACTCTCACGATATCCGCACCCAGTCCGGCGAGCTTTTTTTCGATCGCTTCGTAGCCGCGGTCCAGATGGTAGATGCGGGTGACCTCTGTAGTCCCTTCGGCAGTCAATCCGGCCAGAATCAGCGATGCCGAAGCCCGCAGGTCGGTGGCCATGACCGGAGCGCCGGAGAGCTTTTTTACCCCTTTGACCGTTGAGGTACTCCCTTCGATGGTGATGTCGGCGCCGAAACGCTGCAATTCTGAAACATGCATGAAGCGGTTTTCAAAAATATTCTCCGAAATAACACTGGCGCCGTCGGCAACGCACATCATCGCCATGAACTGGGCCTGCATATCGGTGGGAAACCCGGGATAAGGGCGGGTTTTGATGTTAACGCTGGCTATTCTTTTCGGCCCCTTGACCCGCACAACGCCATCACGGCTGGTTATTTCGACTCCGGCATCCTGCATCTTAAACGCCAGTGCATCGAGGTGCTCAAGCTTCATGCGGTGGATTTTAATATCTCCGCCGGTCATGGCGGCGGCAATCATAAAGGTTCCGGCTTCGATACGATCAGGCATGACTTCATAATTGGCGGCTGAGAGCTCTGAAACCCCCTGAATATAGATAGTATCGGTTCCGGCCCCTTCGATCTTTGCTCCCATCCGGTTCAGGTAGCGGGCCAGATCAACAATCTCCGGTTCGCGCGCCGAGTTTTCCAGAACAGTTTCGCCTTTGGCGGTGGCTGCCGCCATCATCAGGTGTTCGGTGCCCCCCACGGTAGAAACGTCAAAATTGATGCGGGCCCCTTTAAGGCGCTTGCAGCGCGCCTCGACGTAGCCATGTTCCAGCACTATTTCGGCGCCGAGAGCCTGCAGTCCTTTGAGGTGCAGGTTAATCGGCCTGGCTCCGATGGCGCAGCCTCCGGGTAGTGAAACCCGCGCCTTGCCGAAGCGGGCCAGAAGCGGGCCAAGTACTAATACCGAGGCACGCATGGTTTTTACCAGATCGTAGGTTGCTTCATGGCTGGAGATGTTTGTTGTGTCAATCCGGACAATATTGCCGCTGCCTTCGACGTGTGCGCCAAGTGATTCCAAAACTTTAATGGTCGTGTTGATGTCGCGCAGAAACGGCACATTGCTGATCTGGTTGATGCCGGGAGCCAGAATCGTCGCGACAAAGATAGGGAGTGAAGCGTTTTTTGAACCGCTGACGGTAACGTCACCCTTAAGTTTTTTTCCGCCTGTTATGACGAGCTTATCCACCCATGAACTCCTTATACCAATTCCATATCAACGCCCCATCTTCGTTGGCTCGTCTTCGGCTCCTCAGCATACTGGTCGTATGCCTTCGTCGCCTCAATCCTCGCCGCCTTGATGGCATCTTTGATTTGAAATTGGTGCTTTATGCCAGTAAAATGGTGCCATACTACTGTATGGGCCGGCTCTTGTCCAAAGAAAAGTTGGTGAAAGTGAACGGTACGTACGGTAAAAACAGTCAGGTGGATGTTTCTGGAAATTATGGGTGACCCCATGATTTGATATAAGTAATTTTCTAAAACTATGGTATCGTCAGGGCCGCGTTTGTCACCTGCACCATGGAACAGGTATGTTTATGGCCCGGTTTAACCTGAAAATAAAAGCTACCCTGCTTTTTCCTTTAGTCATAGCGGGCGCGCTCTATTGTCTGTTGTTTTTGATGCAGTATTTGTTGCAGGGATACCTCAAAGAAACCATTTCCAGCCAGCAGGATCAGATTGTCTCCACTATAGCCGAAGAAATTGATAGGCAACTTGTCGATGCTCAAAAACCACTGCTTGCCCTTGCTAAAAAGGCATCGCTTACCCTGCTTTCCAATCCGGATGAGGCGTTAGCGTTCCTACTGGAGCGAACAGAATCCACCGGCTTTTTTGACAACGGGATGTTTCTGTTCGACGCCAAAGGCCGTATTGTTGCCGAGTTACCTCTGGGTGTCGCCCGCACCGGCAAGGATTTTTCTTACCGGGATTACCTTAAAATCACAACTGCCACCAAAATGCCTCACATATCCGACCCGTATATTTCTACTCAACCGCACAAACATCCTGCCATCATGTTGACCGCACCGATTTTCGATCAAAACGGTGATGTTTTGGCCGTACTTTGCGGCAGTATCGATCTTCTGGGGAATAATTTTATAGGAGGCATCAGCAGGCGTAAGATCGGTCGGACCGGCTACCTTTTTCTCTTCGATACCAAGCGGACCATGATTGTTCATCCGGAGAACAGCCGGATGATGAAACAGGATATTCCATCTGGCGCTAACCACCTGCTGGATCGTGCCATAAACGGTTTCGAGGGCACGGGGGAAACCGTCAATTCACGTGGCCTGGAATTCCTTACGACGTTCAAACGATTGAAGTCAAAAGAATGGATAGTCGGTGCTAATTTCCCGCTGACTGAAGCGTACGAACCGGCATACCGGATCAGAAATATTTTTTTGATTGCCATTCCATTGTTGGTTTTTGTCACGTTTTTGTTCATGCGCCGCTATCTCAATCGTCTGACCGCTCCGATTATTCAACTTACTAACCATGTGGAAAAGTTGCCTGGCAAGATAGGCGATCAACGATTGTTCACTGTGGAAGGGGACTCGGAAATAACAACTTTGGGCCACGCTTTTAACGAGCTTGTCAGTGAGACAGATCAGCAACGTTTGCTGCTGGAAGAGGAACTCGAAAAACATGTCCGCGCTGATGAGCTGCTGCACCGCCAGAATGAATACCTGCAGGCTCTGCACGAAACCACGCTCGGATTGATCACGAGGCTTGATGTCGCCAGCGTTCTTCAGGCGATAGTACACCGTTCCGGCAGACTGCTCGGAACAGAGCACTGCTTTCTCTATCTGGTAAATTCCAGCAAAACAGAGATGAATATGGTGTATCAGAGCGGGATATATGAAGCTCTGACTCATAATCCGATCAGGCCTGGTGAAGGCGTTTCCGGTAAAGTATGGGCATCAGCCGAGCCTCTCTGTATCGCTGATTACAGTCTCTGGGAGGAGCGCCTGCCTGCTGCGGATCGCAATATTCTCCATGCGATGGCAGGGGTGCCGCTCAAAGCCGGTGATGAGGTGGTTGGTGTGCTCGGCCTGGCTTACATAGAGCGGGGCGCATTTTTTAGTGAGCAGCAGATGGAGGCGTTGGAGCAATTTGGGGAACTGGCTTCACTGGCTCTCGAAAATGCCCGGCTTAATGAAGAATCACAACGTGAATTATCGGAGAGGAGGCGGGTTGAAGAAAACCTGCGCAAGCTTTCGGTTGCAGTGGATCAGAATCCTGCTTCAATTGTTATTACAGATACGTCAGGGGCTATCGAATACGTTAATCCACATTTCACGGAGTTGACCGGCTATAGTTTCGCGGAAGCCGTCGGCCAGAATTCAAGCATTCTTAAATCGGGAGAAACCAGCCCTGAGCAATACCGGCAGCTGTGGCAAACAATTCTGTCCGGAGGTGAATGGCGTGGTGAATTTCATAACCGCAAGAAAAATGGCGAACTTTACTGGGAGCAGGCGCTCATTGCTCCGATTCGAGATGAGAGCGGTGCTTACACCCATTTTATTGCTATAAAGGAGGATATCACCGAACGGAAACAGCTGGAGTTGCAGTTACGCCATTCCCAGAAAATGGATGCGGTTGGCCAGTTGGCCGGTGGTATTGCTCACGACTTCAATAATATTCTGACTGCTATTGTTGGGTACGCCAGTATCATTCAGCTTAAGCTGCCGGAAGGGAGTTCACTGAAAAAAAGTGCCGAGCAGATCACGGCCACAGCCGAACGGGGAGCAACTCTGACTCAGGGGTTGTTGGCTTTCAGTCGCAAACAGGCTTCTAATCCGGTCACAGTTGATCTGAATGAAATAATCAATCGTGTCCATCAGCTGTTATTACGTCTCATCAGCGAAGATATTCATCTTCAAATAAATCTTGATCCCCAAATTCTGCCCATTATGGCTGACAGTGGCCAAATTGAGCAGGTTCTGATGAATATCTCGACCAACGCACGCGACGCGATGCCGCGAGGGGGTACGATTGTTCTCACCACAGAAGCGGTAACCATCAATTCTGATTTCGTACTTGCCAAAGGGTTTGGCAGGCCGGGGAGATATGCCCTTCTCACCTGTTCTGACAGCGGCGAAGGTATGGATGAAGAGGTCGTGAAGCATATCTTTGAGCCTTTTTATACAACCAAAGAGATAGGCAAGGGGACAGGTTTGGGCCTTTCAATTGTCTACGGCATCATTAAGGAGCATAACGGCTATACTCTCTGTCACAGCACTACCGGTCGCGGCACGACGTTCCAGATATATTTGCCGCTATTAGACACGGTCCCGGTTGTTGCGGAGGAGAAGGTTAAAGGGGCAATGGCCGATGCCCATGGAAGGGACTTTATCCTCCTGGCAGAGGACAACGAAAAAGCCCGCGGGCTTGCCCGGGAGATTTTGGAAGAATTCGGCTATGCTGTTATTGAGGCGGTAGACGGAGAAGATGCCGTAGAAAAATTTCTCGCGCAGAGAGAACGGATTAGCCTGATAATCCTTGACGTAATAATGCCGAAAATGAATGGCAGAGAGGCCTATGATTCAATGCGGAGAGCTGCTCCGAACGTCCCGGTCCTGTTTTGCAGTGGCTACTCCAAAGAAGTTATGGCCAGTCAGGGTGGAATGGAGGAAGATATGAATTTCCTTCCCAAGCCCTTTACACCAAAAGAGTTGCTGATGAAAATTCGTGAGGTGCTCGATAATGAGTAATAGCAGCGGTGGGAGAATATTTGTCGTCGACGATGATCGTTTTGTTCTGGAGAGCGTCACAACCCTGTTGACGGAATTCGGTTTTTCAGTGCGTGCCTTTTCAAACGGACAGGAAGCGGTCAGGCAGTTTGTTATGGAGCCGGTTGATCTGGTGCTGACCGATATCAACATGCCTATTATGGACGGACTTGAATTGCTGGAAAAGATCCGCTTTCTTGATAAAGAAACGCCCGTCGTTCTGATGACGGCGTATGCTGACCTGGATGTTGCAGTCAGGGCTATTCAGAAGGGGGCGTTTGACTTTATCGTCAAGCCGTACCGCCCGCCGGCATTGATACATACTGTTGAAAAAGGAGTCAATTTCAAGCGGTTGACACAAATTGAAAAAAACTACAAAGCTGAATTGGAGCATACGGTTGAGGTGAGAACAGCTGAGCTTAACGCGGCGCTCGGTGAAATCACCCATATGAGCAAGGAAATTATCGAACGACTGACCGCTGCAGCCGAGCTTCGAGATGAAGATACCGGCCTGCATATTTCGCGGGTTGGCATGTATGCCAGATGTCTTGCCCTGCAATTGAACATGGACGATGGTTTTGTGAGTGATATTTTGGTGGCGAGCGCCATGCACGACGTTGGCAAAATCGGCATACCTGACTCAATCCTTCTAAAGCCCGGCTCTCTGACAGAAGAGGAATTTACCATCATTAAACAGCACACCACAATTGGCGAGCGTATCCTGAAAGGGTCTCCGCACAGGATGCTCAAGATGGGAGCTGTAATTGCCGCAACACACCATGAGCGCTGGGACGGCAGCGGCTACCCCGCCGGTTTAAAAGGAGAAGAAACACCTTTGGAGGGGCGGATCGTGATGCTGGTCGACCAATATGACGCCCTGCGAAACAGTAGAGTCTATAAGCCGGCTTTTGATCACGCCAGAACCTGTTCAATTCTGCTGAATGGTGACGGACGGACTATGCCGCAGCATTTTGATCCCAAAGTTTTGGCCGCATTTGACGCTATTAAGGACGATATCGCTGAAATCTTTGAGAAAAGCCAGGGGTGAGCCATGGGTGAGACAACCGGAAAAATGAACCTTCACAATTCCTCACAATCCCTTCATACGCTCTTCTCACCATTCATATAATCTTAAATTATAATTTTACTCACAAAAGGAGAAAGAAACATGAAAAAAATGTCCGTAGTATTGGTAGCTCTCAGTCTGGCTTTTTTTTCGTTCAGTAGTGCTGGCGCTGGCAACAGTAACGGCATGGGTGGAGGATGCGGTAATTGTGCCAAGGATGGCGCAGGTACACAGTCAGAACCGTTCCGGAAGTTTCAGGCCGACACCATTGATCTGCGTCAGGAGATGATGACGAAACGTTTTGATATGCAGCGGGAAAACCTGAAGGCAGCTCCCGACAGTGACAAGATTGCAGCACTGCAGGCTGAGATCAAGTTGCTTCAGACAAAGATTATGGCTGTTCGCGCCCAGAGCGGGTTGCCGGTCGATAAATCTGACGGTGAATGCGGCCAGAAGTCGGGCGTGCCAGGCATGAAAGGGATGGGTGGTGGCTGCGGTAAGGAGATGGGTGGCTGCAATGGTCCCTGCGGCGGCCAGAAATAATCGGCGGTGCGGTCGAGGTCTGTCATTGCCCTGATTGTAAAAGCGTAAAATCTCTTTGGAGGGGGTGCCATTGTGGAAACTCGAATAGTGCAACGTCGTGAAACCAGGCTCTTGCTGGAAGACGTAACTAAGGTTCTACTTTATTTTCCGGACAAGCAAGAGGTTGAGGGGGTAATTAAGGACATCAGTTCTCAGGGGCTTAGAGTTCATATCCCGCCAACCGGTGCGCCTTTGTCGCTTCCACAAAAGGGCGAAACTATCGAGATATCTTTTATCACTATCAATATTCACGTTACGTGCAGATGCATTTATTCAATGGATGGTCAAGAAGGCAGCTTGCTCATGGGGTTTTATGTGTTCGATCCTGATGATCAGGCCAGACTGCGCATGATACTGGATAAGATAGATTAACAACCTGCATGACTCTGTCCATTTCATTAATCGGAAAATGGATAACACAGGAGCCGATCATAGATACCCGCAAAGCAATAGACGGTCAGGCAATGGGGTTAATGTTGCTGCTCTGCATGATCTGGGGATTACAACAGGTTGTCCTTAAGGCCGCAGCTCCGGATATAGCGCCACTCCTGCAGATTGCACTGCGGTCGGGCATCGCTGCGCTCTTGGTGGCACTGCTGATGCTCTTTCGTGGGGAGCGGATGTCCCTGAAAGATGGCGCCTGGCGTCCCGGGTTACTCGTGGGGCTGCTCTTTGCGCTCGAATACCTGTTTGTCGGTGAAGGGTTACGCCATGCCAGCGCCTCCCACGTGGTGGTGTTTCTGTACACTGCTCCCATCTTTGCTGCCCTTGGCCTCCACTGGAAATTGCCCGTTGAGCGGCTCCAGCTATTCCAATGGGTTGGTATTCTGCTGGCCTTCACCGGTATCGCCATAGCGTTCTTCGGACGCAACTCTTCATTAAGCGGCTCGTCATTGAACAGTCGCTGGGGGGACTTTCTAGCTCTTCTCGCCGGGATCGCCTGGGGGGCGACTACGGTGGTGATACGCTGCTCGAGCCTCTCCAGGACCCCGGCAGCCCAGACGTTGCTTTATCAACTGCTCGGTGCCTTTATATTACTGATGTTGGCAGCCATCGGTCTTGGGCAGACCGGTTTCAACAATACTCCCCTTGCATGGGGAAGCCTTCTGTTTCAGTCACTTGTGGTCTCTTTCGCAAGCTTTCTTGTCTGGTTCTGGTTACTGCGCAACTATATTGCGTCCCGGTTGGGTGTGTTCTCGTTTATGACGCCGCTTTTTGGCATGGGGTTTGGTATGTGGTTGTTAAACGAAACTCTTGAGCCGAGCTTTTTTAGCGGTGCACTGTTTGTCCTCGCCGGCATTGTGCTGGTAAGCGGCTATGGGTGGATGAAGCAGATATTTAGCAGCACGGTGCGTTGATATTCCGATGAAATTGCGTTGACACTACGTTGCTCGGGGTGTATTTTTTGTCCACCCGAAAAGAAAATTACTGTCATTGATAGTACTGTTTTTTTGGGGTATGGGGTCCACTAAATTTCAAGACAAGGGAGTATTTCCATGCTACAGAAAATGATCAAACCGGTGAGTATCTTTTTGGTTTTCTCCTTTCTTCTCCTCGATTTTACCGTGCAGTCAGCAAAAGCACAGATGATCGGCACCCACACCGTGATCGCGGCACAGCAGCAGGAAGCGAGCCGTGAGCGCGTTACTGCCTTCCTCGGCCGCGACGATGTGCAGCGGATCATGGTGAAGCAGGGCGTCGATGCTGCCGAGGCACGGCAACGGGTGGCCAGTCTTTCCGATTCGGAGCTGACAAAAATATCCAAGGCCATGGAGCAGTTACCTGCCGGAGGCGACGGTGGGATCGGGACAATTATTGGCGCCGCAGTTTTCATCTTTGTGGTGTTGCTGATAACCGACCTCCTCGGCCTCACCCATGTTTTTTCTTTTGTTAACCACAAGCACTAAGCGCCAGACGCAATCGTATTTCCTTCAGGCCGATAGACAACTGCTTATCGGCCTGTTGTTATTAGCACTATCCATCATTTTGTCCGGCTGCGGCCTTCTGTCGACAGGAAATCTGCTTCAGGCGCCGGGCGGGCCTGCCAAGGCCATAGTTGACAAAGTACCTTTTTTTGCTCAGGAAGAGTTGCAGTGCGGGCCGGCAGCCCTGGCCATGACGCTTAACTGGAGCGGGATCGACGTCCAGCCCTCCGATCTTGCCCGAGAAGTTTTTACTCCGGATCTCAAGGGGAGCCTGCAAAGCGCCCTGATTGGCGCAACCCGCAGGCATGGCCGGGTCGCCTACCCTTTCACCGGCAGCCAAGCCCTGCTGGCTGAGGTCTCTGCCGGTAATCCGGCCATTGTGCTGGTCAATCTCGGCCTGTCATGGTACCCGAAATGGCACTATGCCGTGGTCATCGGCTTTGATCAGGAGCGTGAAGAGATAATTCTTCATTCAGGAGCCACCGCCAACGAACATCTCAGCTCCCGTGTCTTCCTGAATATCTGGCAGCGCGGCGAGTACTGGGGACTTCTAGTCCTGCCGCCAGACCGGCTGCCGGCTCGAGTTGGAGAGGGTGATTGGCTTGAAGCCGTTGCCGGCCTGGAAAGTGCCGGTCAGTGGCAGAGTGCGGCGGATGGGTATAGCGCAGCCCTGAAGCGCTGGCCGGAGAGTTTTACCGCCTGGATGGGGCTTGGCAACAGTCGTTACACTCTGTACGATCTTGCCGGCAGCGCCGAGGCTTTTCACCGTGCAGCGCTGCTGCAACCGGAAAACGGTATACCTTTCAACAATCTGGCCCAGGTTCTCAACAGACAGGACAGGCAAAAAGAGGCTCTTGATGCGGCGCAACGAGCCGTGGACCTGGGCGGCCCGCTCCTTGATACGTTCCGGCGAACCCTGGAGGAGATCAAAAACAGATCTGATTCGTTCTAATTCGCCGCTTGGCGTCCAAAAAGTCCCCTCTCCATGAGGGAGAGGGCTAGGGTGAGGGGGAAATGTTTGATTATACGCCACTTTTTTGCCCCCTCATCCGGCCTTCGGCCACCTTCTCCCTCAGGGAGAAGGGATTAGCGGCGAATCAGAACTAATCAGGAAAACAGATAATCAACAAGGAACCGTCACCGCGGTTTCTGCCAATGAGGAGAACAGTATGGATAAGTCAATTATAAAGGGGATTGCTATCGGGGGTATATCAATGGCGGTTCTCGCGGTTGCCGGAGTCGGGGGCTACAAGGCGATGAGCCAGCCGAAGTTTGCCGATGTTGTCGCTGTGAAAGAGATCACGGAGACGATCGTAACCCCGCGCGAGGAATGCCGGGATGTACAGGTACAGCAGAAGGCGCCGGTTAAGGATTCCAATCGAATCACCGGGACCGTGCTGGGTGGAGTTGCGGGCGCCGTGCTGGGTCACCAGATCGGCGGCGGAACAGGGAAGACAGTCGCCACGATAGCAGGGGCCGCCGGCGGAGCGTATGCCGGAAACAAGGTGCAGGATAGCATGCAGAAGGGCGACGTTGTCACAACGACAAAACGGGATTGCAAAACGGTCTATGACAAATCGCAGAAATTGGTCGGCTATGACGTCACCTATCTCCTGAAAGAGAAGGAAGGGGTTGTAAGGACATCCTATCGGCCTGGTAACAAGTTGCCGGTGGAAAATGGCAAAGTGGTCGTGACTCCGCCTGTAGCTGCTCAGTGACTGGTGTTCAGCGTTTTCGCATCCTCCGCAACACCATTCAACAGTTCACGTACAGCAGTTGTCAGGGTTTCAATACCCACCGGTTTAGGCAACACTACGTCAGCAAAGAATTTTTTGCACAAATAGAGGAGTTCATTCTGATCAAGCGACACCGAACCACCTGATATAGCGATGACTTTTGGGCGGTTTGTCTGATTCATCAACCACATCAAGACGCCAAGACCATCCTGTTCCGGCATGATCACATCGGTTATGAGGAGGTCGAACTGCCGGGATTCCAACTGCTTGATTCCCTGCAAACCGTCCAGGGCAGTAGTGATCTCATGATGTTCTCTTTCCAGAATTGAAGTCATCACCTTCAATACTTGTATATCGTCGTCAATGAGTAGAATCTTCGCCATTATGCCTCCATTACCCGCTTCAGGTGTTCACTCAGTTTTTTGAGGTTATACGGTTTCTGAATAAAATTACCGCCAGAAACCGTCGCCTCAGCCAATACTGCAAGGTCAGTTGAGTAGCCAGATGCAAAAATGTACTTTATATCCGGTCTGGTTTCCCGTATCCGTTCAACCAGAGCCTTACCGTTCATTTCCGGCATGATAAAATCAGTCAGAACCACATCAAGTTGGATTGAGAGGTCATTGGCCAATTCCAGGGCTTTACGAGGAGTTGCAGCCTCATACACGCGATAACCGATTATTTTAAGGAATTGCGCTGTAACCTGCCTCACAGGGTTCTCATCCTCAACCAGTAATACAGAAGCATTGCCTGAATAGGGCGTGTCATCGGCTATGGTACCCGTTACAGGTGCATCACACTGTGGGAGGTAAACCTTGAAGGCAGTTCCACTGCCAAGGGTAGAGACTACATCAATGAAGCCGTTATTCTGTTTGATAATGCCGTAGATAGTGGCGAGACCGAGTCCCGTCCCCTTGCCCACTTCCTTGGTGGTGAAAAAAGGTTCGAATATATGCGTCAGAGTCTCTTGATCCATACCGGTACCACTGTCACTGAACGTAATGCAAACATATTCTCCCGGAACGCATGCAATGTTGGTTCTACAATTGGCAGGGTCCATAGTGATATTTTCGGATATTATTGTGAAGGTTCCTCCTTCCGGCATCGCGTCCCGTGCGTTAACTGCCAGATTCATGACGATCTGATCAAGTTGGACCGGGTCAATCTGAATGTTCCAGAGAGTCTCGTCGGGAATAAATGTAATGGCAATATGTTCGCCTATGAGACGATGGAGCGATTTAAGAGCATCTGCTATGATATGGTTTGCATTTAGAATCTGCGGGCAGATTAACTGTCGTCGTGAAAATTCGAGCAACCGAACGGTGATATCACGGGAGTGCTCAGCCGCTCGGTTTATCTCTTCCAGATGATCCAGCACCTTTGCCCGGTCATCAATATTCAGCTGGGCAAGTGCCGCATTACCCATAATAACCATAAGCTTGTTGTTGAAATCGTGGGCTATTCCCCCGGCAAGATTGCCAATCGCTTCCATCTTCTGGGCTTGCTGGAGTTGCTGTTCAAGCACCTGTGCCGCTTTTTTCGCATTTTTCTGTTCAGTTATATCCTGCACCGTCACGGCCAGTCCGTTGCCGGAACGCACGAACCTTCTCTTTGTCCACTCAATCTGCAACGTACTCTCGCTCGGTGTTCTTGTTTCATCTTCATAGAAGCCCGTTACCATTGCCTTGCGGAAAATGGTCATCAATTCCTCGAAATACGCAGCAGGGTATAAAGCGGAGAGTTTTTTTTGCAGAAGCTGCATCTGCACGGTGCCGTAGAACTCTGCGCCGTGCTTGTTGCAGTCGACCAGTATGAAGTCGGCGATGGCGCCGTTCTTGTCACACACGGCCTCATACATATAAAAGCCTTCGTTCCCCCCCTCCGTGGCAATGCGATAGGCTTTTCGCACCTCCTCATCCTGATGTTTTTTTCTGACGAGGCGTCTGGACATTCCTGCTGTCGCAGATGCAAACAGGAACAGGATAATGCTTCCCGATATCGCCACCGTCCTGTCGGTCGCCCAGGCTTTCTGATAGGGCGCAAAATATTCCTGTTCGGAAAGTCCCACCATAACAACCAGCGGATACTCCTTCAGCGTTTTCCAGGCGACATAACGCGATAGCTTGTCGCCAAACCACTGTTCTCCGCTCAGATATGAGGCGCCTTCCGGTGAGTTGAACAGTGGAACGGCGCGTAACACGGCGGACATTGGGTCTTGCGTGGCGTTCCCGTTTACTGCTGAACGCAGAGTCCCGTCCAGGCCCGCCGCCATCAGTACCCCTGTCTTACCCGGAAATGATCCGGCATTGAAGGCGGTAAGGTAAAGGGGGTCAAAGGAAACCAGCGCGACCCCGTCAAACGCTCCTAGCGGCGTGTTCAACCGGCGCGTAAACGTGATGGCAGGTTTACCTGTCGCTCGCGATACCACTGGTTTTCCTACCAGGAGCGTGTTCGAGTCATCATTTTTATGGTAGGCAAAGTAATCTCTGTCTGCATTAGAGACGTTCTGCGGGTTGTTGAGGATAGTTGTTGCCGGCATGCCTTCCCGGTTGAGAATCAGTACATTAACGATTCTGGGGTTACGAAAAAGCCCACCCTGCGACAACTCCTGCAGATGTAAGTTTCCGTGCGACTGTTCCCAACCGTATTGCAATTGCAGCGTGATTTGATTCGCCTGTTCGATGGCCTGGGCGAGATAGTGCGCGTAGTCATTGCACAGTGCCGAGGCTTCCTGCAGCACTTTCTTCTCGCCCGCCCGTTTCTCTGCATCGATCTTCAAGATTGTCCAATACCAGAGCCCCATTGCCAGAATGAGGCAGAGGAGAGGGCCCACAAAAATTTGCAGAAGACCGCTCCTAAAGAATCCAGAGCTATAGATTGTGCGCCTGGTATGAGTGCTCAAGTCATCATTGGACATGCTGCCTATTTCACTCCCCAGATTTTCCGGTATCTGTCCCGGTAACCGTTATCAGGATCGAACTCGTTGTGCCGACCACCGTCGAATTTGATATTAGCGGATGTCACTAAGTGAACCGGGGCCGAATAGTCGCTCGCCTTCTGCCCGGCAAATGCGCGGTTGAGTTCGTCAATCGCCTGCCAGCCATGAAGGCGCAGAGGTTCTGCGACCGTTCCGATCTGGTAGTGGTTCTTGCGAATCCGCTCGAATGCCGACTCGCTGCCGTCACCCGCAGATATGCTCTTCGGAAAACCGTTGCCGGGAATTGCGGCGGCAATAAAGGTGGGGGGCATGGCATCGAGCCAGAGGTCATTGACGGCCACTGTATGCGTCCATTTTCTGCCAAAGCGTTGCAGCAGCCACGCCGTGCGTTGCGGCATGGTTGCCGGGATATCCTTGAGATGGATGTCGTCAACCATCAGCACACTGCATCCGGTGCAGCTGCGAAAAATATCGATCATTGCGTTTGTCTTTACATTGGCGATTGCGTAGATGGGATCGTTGAAGATGACCACTCCTGCTGTGCCGTTGGAGTCAGCCACAGCATACATCGCGGCGGCTTTGCCGACATCAATCGGATCCGTCGCTATATTGGTGAAGATCGGCAGATCTCGACCAGGCCCCGGCTTCCCCAGGGCATGCCAGCCGACTATCTTGACACCTTTCGCCGCTATCTCTCTGATCACGTCCGCCTGCTCCAGGGCGTCGACAGTGCCGAGTATGATGCCATCCGGCTTGAGGCTAGCCGCCTGCATCAAGGCATCCCTTCTGCCTGACACGGTGCCTTGACCGTCGATCAGGCGGAAGTTCCAGCCGATAACCTTAGCCGCCTCCGCAGCACCCTGGCCAACACCATGGGCCCCGTCATTTTTCTGGTCAGAGGAGACATAAATGATGGACTTATTGCGTTGGCCGGTCGGACCGGATGTTGGCCCATTCCAGAGAGGATTGGGCTTGGAAACGAGGGCGGTATAGCGCTTCGCCTCGGCAACGTATGCATCCTGCGCAACCGCCAGGCTGTACAGAAGTGTGGCGGCAATCCCGATTATCCCTATGAAGAACGGCTTGTTTCTCACTATCACTCTCCTGCTCTCAGTAATCATCCGGATTAATTGAGATGCTGTCGCGATCAATTTATGCATACCTGGTATATTGTAACAGGTTAAACAGATAAGTCTTGTTGGAGACGCTTTTTGTTTTGGAGAAACAGTGCCACGATGGCAGTTACCCAACATGCCTCTTTGTTTAATAATTGAACAATACCGATCTTGGTGCCTTTGGAGGAAATGAAGACAGCTACTGGAATATATTCCAGGATGTTAAAACAGTGGGGATTGCCGGTGTAGTGGAAAAGACAGAGGTGGCTGAATACTGCGTGACGTGGGATGGATTTACTTCAATAGTGCGGTTTGCTGCGTAATCACTTTTTAAATAGACCGCCCAATCGTGGGCGGCCTATCCATAACAATCTCATTCAGTTCACTGATCACTTGCCTGCCTCATTGATTATTGAACGGTAATTTTTCGCACGTTATTCTTGACGCGCTCACTCTTCGGCATCCGTAACTCAAGGACTCCGTCTTTGAATGAAGCCTTGGCATTATCAACCTGAATTTCCACCGGCAGGCGCAGCTTTCGGCAGAATGATCCAAAGGAGCGCTCAACCCGGTAATAATCCTTGCGTTCTGTCTTTTCTTCGGATTTCTTCTCCCCGGATATCGTAACGACGTCACCCGAAAAGTCGATACTGATCTCCTCTTTCTTCATTCCGGGCAGTTCCGCCTTGATCACCAGATCTGCTCCGTCTTCAAACATGTCGACAGAAGCGGACATGTCGCCCATTTCATTAAAGCGCATGCGGGGCATCCACGTCGGTGCGAAAAAGCGCCGATTAAAAAAGTCTTCGAACATGTGGTCCATCTCCTCAAATGGCGACAGATATCTCGAAGATTCACGCTGCAGTTCGCTGCCTGATTTGTTGACGGCCACTTCATGTTTGTTTTCTGACATGGCATCCTCCTCCCTTCAGATATATTAGATACAATCTTCTCTCCAGAAACAACGTTCCTGCCCGCACTCCCCAGAACGATTACTGTCAAAACAGTCCTCATTTCCTTCAGAAAGTTGTATCGCTCGTATCAGGTCGCCCTTCTTCCTTTTTGTTGTTTAGATGTAGCGCTGCATGGCAATTCCCTTAATTGCATCGATTTTCATCAGCAGCCTCCTCTCTATAGTGGTGGTGTGGCATTCATTTCAACTAAATGTACAAAAACTTTCCTGATTAGTTCTGATTCGCTGCTAATCCCTTCTCCCTGAGGGAGAAGGTGGCCGAAGGCCGGATGAGGGGGCAAAAAAGTGGAGTATAATCAAACATTTCCCCCTCACCCTAGCCCTCTCCCTCATGGAGAGGGGACTTTTTGGACGCCAAGCGGCGAATTAGAACGAATCAGATAAATATTTGACATACCGCATTATCGGTATAAAATGCCCTAACCAACTAAAATTTATTAAGATACAGATAATGACAAGGAATTTAAATGAGTTATCAGTCTCCTACGCTACACAGGACAGCGGCCATAAAGATTGTAGCTATCTACGCATTATTTGGCCTCGGTTGGATATACGGGTCTGATTCAGTACTCGGGTGGTTGGTTCATGATCCATCCACTATGGTTAAAATTGCAGTAATCAAAGGGTCTCTCTTCATATTTTGCACCACAGCTCTTCTATACTCCTTAATCAACCGTTACATTAGGCAGATTACTGCTGAACGTAAACAGGCAGAAACTGAACTCCTTCTCAGAGAACAAGCCTTAGCAAGCAGTGAACGGTTCTTGAAAACAATCATCGACTCGGAACCGGAGTGTATCAAAATGCTTGATATCAACTGCAACCTGTTAATGATGAACCTGGCAGGATTGGAGATGATACAGGCCGATTCCTTTGAACAGGTAAAGGGTCAGTGTGTCGGCCCATTGATCACTTCCCCGTACAGGGATGCCTTTTGCGCAGTTACAAAACAGGTTTTTCTTGGGATCTCCGGATCACTTGAATTTGAATTAATCGGACTCAAAGGACGACATCTTTGGCTTGAAACCCACGCAGTTCCTTTTCGTGATGAGCAGGGAGATATCGTTGCACTGTTGGGAATAACCCGCGATATCACCGGACGAAAGAGACTTGAAGAAGAAAGAGTTGTACTGGAGCATCAATTCCAACAGGCCCAGAAAATGGAAAGTCTCGGCGTATTGGCAGGCGGCATCGCCCATGATTTTAACAACCTGCTTTCAGTTATCATCGGTCGCTGCTCACTGGCAAAAGTCAGACCGTTAACAGCCGTGGATAGCATTCCAAAGATAGAAATTGCCGCTGAACGTGCCGCCGCACTCTGCCAGCAGATGCTGGCATATGCCGGGAAAGCCAATATTACAAAATCCCGGATACACCTTGAAGACCTGGTAGATGAAATGGTCAATATGTCTAAATCCACAATTGGACAGAACGTAAAGATCACCTGTGATCTCGCATCCGATATTCCGCCCATCATAGCCGATGCCAGCCAGATACGGCAGGTTACCATGAACCTGATAATAAACGCAGCGGAAGCCATCGGTGAATCACAGGGTGAAGTTAAAGTCTCTCTCGCAAAAAATAGTATCAGGGGCGATCAACTGGAAAAAGACCATCTTGGCACCATCATACCTGCCGGTTGTTATGCCTGCCTGGAAGTCACTGACAACGGCTGCGGCATGGATGCCGAAACCCAACGGAGAACATTTGAGCCGTTCTATACCACCAAATTCACTGGTCGCGGGTTGGGGATGTCAGCCGTGCTTGGTATCATCAAATCTCATAACGGAGCGTTACAACTTTTCAGCCAACCGGCCAAAGGCACGACATTTAAGGTCTACCTGCCCATTCAGATGAGCGAATCAGCAGAGGACAAACCTCTGCAGCACGCAAATCCTCCGGCTCCTTGGAAGGGATATGGCACTATTTTGCTGGTAGAGGACGAAGAACTGGTCATAAGTGTCAGTGCTGCAATGTTTGAGGAACTGGGCTTCACAGTACTCAAGGCAGGCAACGGCAAAGAAGGTCTGGAACTTTATCAGCAGCATGCCGCTACCATCACACTGGTTGTAACGGACATAGGAATGCCGGTTATGGATGGGTATGCATTGATCAGGGAGTTGTGGAGACTCAGACCTGAACTGCCGATTATCATCTCCAGTGGTTTTGGGGAAGCTGAAGTTACATCTCGAATCTCCGGAGGAAAGATAGCTGGATTAATAAACAAGCCTTATAACTTCAGGCAGTTGTATGATTTAATGAAAAACATTTTTGAGGTTACGAAGCTGAATCAAACATGACGATATATTGTATCAAAGTGCAGGACAATAAACGGGCTAATACTGGACCATCTCTACGGTGACTGTACACTTCATAACAATCATTCCAGATCGCAATAACTGAGATTAGTCAAAGGCGCCATAGGGAAATTAATATGAAAAGGCTGATTCAGATATCTCCGTTATCATTGCTTTTAACAACAACGGTTGTTTCGGCTGTCCCTTTTCTCATTGTGGACTTTTTCAGTGTGCAATTCTACACGGTCATGGATATCTCGTCCTATCTTGTCTTTCATAACGTGGTCGAGTTTTTCAGTGTCATGGTATCCTTCTCAATTTTCGGTCTGGGCTGGTATGCCTACGACCAGAATAATGACAGGCATTCCCTGTTTCTGAGTGTCGCCTTTCTCGCTATCGGACTGATGGATTTCATGCATACCCTGGGTTATACCGGGATGCCTCCCCTCCTTACAACAAACTCCCCCAACAAATCCACCCAATTCTGGATTGCTGTCCGCTTGTTCAGTGCGTCGGCGTTTCTTGCCAGTGCCTTCATTTCCTCAAACAACAAAAGCCGCTGGCTTACCAAAACAACCCTGATTGTAGCTGCTCTAGGCATTTCTTTTGCCGTTTTTACTGGAGTCACCTTTTTTCCTGACTATGTTCCGACCACATTTATTCAGGGGGTTGGCCTGACACCGTTCAAAAAGAATTCAGAATTTATAATCATCATCCTGCTCATTCTTACGTCAATCTATTACTGGCAGCGTTTATCCCGATCAGGGGACCGGTTAATACTGTATTACCTCGTGGCCTTTGTACTCTGCATCTACAGCGAACTTGTGTTTGCCGTCTACAAAAGTGTTTTCGATACCTACAATGTCCTTGGGCATATCTACAAGATAGCGGCGTTCGGGTTGATCTATAAGGGGGTTTTTGTCTCATCGGTAAGAAAACCTTATGAAGAACTAAATCGAAATCGCAATATGCTCTCCCACATTATTAACTCCATACCTCAGTCCCTTTTTTGGAAGGACATAAAAAGTGTTTATTTAGGCTGCAACCAGGTTTTTGCTCGACTGGCCGGTATTGATACGCCTGATACTATAGTCGGAAAATCTGATTTTGATCTTCCTTGGAAAGGGAAATTATCAGAAGGTTACCGAGCAGATGATCGTGAAGTGATGGACAGTGCAGTGGCCAAATTTCACATAATAGAGAACTTGCGAAATTCGAATAATGAGGACGTCTGGATTGATACTACCAAGGTGCCGCTGACAGACAGTTCCGGCAAAGTCAGTGGCGTGTTGGGAATATTCGAAGACATCACCGACAGGAAACTGGCGGAAGAGAAAATTAGCCGTTTGTCAGCTATTGTCGAATCTTCTGACGACGCCATTATATCAAAAACCATGGAGGGCGTGGTAACCAGTTGGAACAACGGTGCTGAGAAACTGTTCGGCTATACCGAGCAGGAAATGCTCGGCAAATCTATGGCCATACTTTTTCCGCCGGAGCGCCAGAATGAGGAACAGTCTATCCTTAACACCATCTCACGAGGTGAAAGTGTAGAACATTTTGAAACGGAAAGAGTTTGTAAAGATGGCCGATTAATCGACATATCGGTGACAATCTCACCAATCAGGAACCCACAGGGTGATGTCATTGGAGCTTCGAAAGTTGCTCGCAACATTACCCAACGCAAACTGGCTGAAGATGAAAAGAGCAAACTTGAATTCCAACTCCAGCAGTCGCAGAAAATGGAATCGGTCGGACGTCTGGCAGGTGGCGTAGCTCATGATTTCAATAATCTGCTGAGTGTCATCCTTGGTTACTCGGAACTGGCACTTATGAAGATGGAACCATCCCAGCCTCATTATGCGGCTTTTATTGAAATCAAAAAAGCCGCTGAACGTTCCGCTAATCTCACTCGTCAGCTACTGGCCTTTGCCCGAAAGCAGACGGTCGCCCCTAAGGTTATAGACCTGAACGAGACCATATCCGGAATGTTACAGATGCTGCAACGACTGATTGGCGAAGACATTCATCTGACCTGGCAACCGGCACCTGATCTCTGGCCTGTCAAGATAGATCCCTCCCAGATTGACCAGATGCTGGCCAACCTCTGTGTCAACGCCCGCGATGCTATTGCAGATATCGGTGCGCTCAGTATAGAGACCAGAAACTGCACTATTGATACGAACTATTGCACAACTCAAACTGACATTCCATCTGGAGAATATACACGGATCTCAGTGAGCGATAATGGAATCGGCATGGACAAAGAAACTATTTTACGCATCTTTGAGCCGTTTTACACAACCAAAGAGCTAGGTAAGGGCACCGGACTTGGGCTCGCCACAGTTTACGGCATCATCAAGCAAAACAACGGTTTCATCAATGTTTACAGCGAACCTGGTCGGGGAACAACCTTCACAATCTTCTTACCTCGCCACACAGACGAGGGCGGAGTAACTCTGAAGGAGCACGCATTTGATTGGCCCGCTAAAGGGAATGAAACCATTCTGCTGGTAGAAGACGAAGTGTCAATTTTGAAAATGACGGCTTTAATGCTTGAGGGTCAAGGATATACGGTGCTGACAGCGGGAAACAGTGGAGAGGCAATTAACCGGTTCAATGAACATACCGGCATGATTCACCTGCTTATGACCGACGTTATCATGCCAGACATGAACGGTCGTGATCTAGTCGAAAAGCTGCACTTACTCTCTCCGCAGCTCAAGTGTCTGTTCATGTCAGGATATACCTCTGATATAATCGCCCATCATGGAGTGCTCGATGAAGGTGTTTATTTCGTCCAGAAACCCTTCTCTTTACCGGATTTGGCGGTTAAAGTACGTGAGGTGTTGGACGGCAACTGATTGGCAATGAGCCGAAAGGTTTACATAGCTGGTTTTATTATTTAAAACAAATAAACTATTGCTAAAATAAGAGGAAAAGCAGAAAATACAGATAACTACTGGAATGGTTGCTGTGTGCCAAAGTTGTTACCTGGAGGGGAATAAGGAAGATTGAGGGGGTGATACCCCATGCCAGTCGGAGCTATTACGCCATACGGTACATCAGGTGTTAGCGCAACGTACTTTACCCCGATAAAGAAGTTGTATCAACCGCCTAAAGTTGTACAGAGTACAGAATCGAAAGCATATGAGGTCACCCTGACAACTCAGGCAAAAGTGAAAGCTATGGAGTTGCAGGGGTATCCCGTTTCCATGATTTTAGCCAGGTTAGGACTGGATTTAAAGACTGTTTACCAGTATCTCGGTATTACTGAAACTACAAAGGACACAACCTTCAAGACAACGTACACTCCTCCTAAAGCCACTTACACAGTTCCTGAACCCATTAACGAAACTACCACTCCGGCTTTACCCGCAGACACAACTCATAAATCAACGTATGTTGCACCGAAAGCGCTCTATAAAGAAACTCAGTTGCTTACTAAGGGTAGAGCAGAACTTACGGCCGATTTAACCAAGTTGCCAACAGTTCCGTATGCGGCTTCTCAGTTGATTAACTCCGTAAAAGAGACGTTAGTAAATGCTTTATCCCAGCTGTAAGTTGCCGGATTGTTTTGACCTGATGGGGAGGTTGATTTTCAGAATAGATTGACAAGAGTCGATTGGTTGTCGGATTATCTGGACTCGTCTGGAAGGAAGG
>CAJAFV010000008.1 GCA_903939115.1 uncultured Geobacteraceae bacterium | reverse complement strand
TTGATCCGTACTACGGCAAATACTCGCCTCTCTGTCATCATCTCCTTTCGTAAAATAGGCTGCAAACTATCAGAC
This sequence comes from uncultured Geobacteraceae bacterium, assembly GCA_903939115.1. Lineage (GTDB taxonomy): Bacteria > Desulfobacterota > Desulfuromonadia > Geobacterales > Pseudopelobacteraceae > JACRCG01. Next base: position 11,435 of record CAJAFV010000008.1, on the reverse strand, counting down.
ATGTATTTTCACATAACCAAACTTCAGTGACAGCTCTTCCGCGCCTGCAAGCATCGAAGGAATAATTTCCTGTTCCAGCCGATCTTGCAACATTCGGAAAGAAGGGGCCAAAAGGGTAAGCGCTCCAACAACCATGCCCGCGTAATCCTTTATGGCAACTGCGACGGAACAGATACCTTCACCCAATCCGTTATTTTCAACAGCAACCCCGTTTTTGCGAATTGTGTCCAGCTCTGATTCAAGCCCTTGCATATCCGTGATCCCAAGTTTGGATGCCTGACGCTTACTGATATTTTCCTGGACGTCAGACAGGCTCATAGCCTTGATAACCTTGCCGGCAGCATTCGTAAAAAAGGGGAAGCGCTTGCCGACAAAAGGGACAGCCTTGACCTGCTGAAATGAATCAACCATGTCAAGAAAAAGGACTTCGTCGTTATTCAGAATAGTGATGTAAACCGCTTCATCGTGCTTTCTGGCCAATCCTTCCATGATCGGCTGTGCAATCCTGATGATGCTGGCGCTACTCAGAATATGCTGAGCCATCCCGAAGGAGCTCGGACCGAGACGATAATTGCCCGTCCTCTTATCGTGTTCGACAAGGCCCTTTTGCTCAAGAGTCACCAGGATACGGAACAGCTTGTTACTGCTGATCTTGAGTTTATAAGCCAGAAGAGAAGCTGTCGGGCTGGCATTTTCATCGGTAAGTGCTTCCAGGAGGTCAAAAGCATTAACAACTGCCTGCACCGTATATTCATTGCTTTCTCTTTTCATAACAATCCAAACCTGTAAACAGAAAATAGAGAGATGCTGTCCGGATAATAATATTATGTTCTATAACAAGTCAATATAAAATATCACACATTTTATTATTGTTATTTTATTGTTATACACCGGTTATTTGCGTAATATATACATTTTATTATTTAGCTATTTTTTTACGATCATTATTTACACACAACCGATTCCGGTCAGCGCACCCGACAAGCAACTATAAAACAGTGCATATAAATCCATAAACGGACTCTTTAGAATTTGCTCATGCACTTCCTTTCTACGTTTTATTACAGGTTTTTTACCTTTACGGATATAGTTTAGTGGCTATGTCTGTTAAAAAATATGTTGCCATTCACGTATAACTTATCGTATAAACGTCCGTTATGGGTAACCTCCATTAATTTGTTTGATTTGTGGAAGAATAAAATAAAAAAGTTGGATGATCTAACAGGAGGAAGTTGAAAATGGAACAGTATGCAGTTATTTTCGCCTTAGTCTGTGCAGCAGCAGCCGTAGCTTACGGTCTATTTACGGCAAGCTGGATTCTGGGTCTGCCACAGGGCAATGACCGGATGAAGCAGATTGCAGCGGCTATTCAGGAGGGTGCCGGCGCGTACATGAAACGCCAGTACACAATTATTGCCATGGTTGGCGTCGTCATGTTCATTGCGCTTTTTGCAACGCTCGGCGCTAAAACAGCGATCGGCTTTTTGGTTGGTGCGCTTTTCTCAGGCCTGACCGGTTTTATCGGCATGTTCGTCTCGGTTCGCGCGAATGTGCGCACAACTGAGGCCGCCAAAAGCGGCATCAAAACAGCCCTCAATGTCGCCTTCAAGGGGGGCGCCATTACCGGGATGCTGGTAGTCGGGCTCGGTCTTCTTGGCGTTGCCGGTTACTACATGATTCTTCTAAAACTTATGCCCGGAGCTCCGGTCAAGGATGTTGTCACTCAACTGGTCGGGCTTGGCTTCGGCGGCTCATTGATATCGATTTTTGCCAGGCTTGGCGGCGGCATCTTTACCAAGGGCGCTGACGTCGGTGCCGACCTGGTTGGCAAGGTTGAGGCAGGCATCCCGGAGGATGACCCACGTAACCCGGCTGTTATTGCTGATAACGTCGGCGATAACGTCGGCGATTGCGCCGGTATGGCCGCCGACCTGTTTGAAACCTACGCAGTAACGCTGATCGCCGCCATGCTGCTGGGCGCCATCACGTTTACCTCTAATGCCAGTTCCGTCAGCTACCCGCTGATCCTGGGCGGTATTTCAATAATCACCTCTATTATCGGCACCTACTTCGTTAAACTCGGTTCCAACATGAAGATCATGCCGGCTCTCTACAAAGGACTTATCGCATCAGCCGTACTTGCCTGCATCGCCTTTTACTTTGTTACTGTACAGATGTTTCCCGCCGGACTTACAAACGCAGCGGGTGTAACATTCAGCGCTATGAATATTTTTATCTCGGCAATTGTCGGCTTGGTCGTTACCGGCGCAATCTTCTGGATTACCGAGTACTACACTGCGACTGAGTACGGTCCGGTTCAACATATTGCTCAGGCGTCTACTACCGGTCACGGCACTAACGTTATCGCAGGCCTCGGCATTTCCATGAAATCTACAGCCGCACCGGTAGTTGTTATCGCCGCCGGCATTATCATCTCCTTTCAGTGTGCCGGTGTTTACGGCATTGCCATTGCTGCCGTCTCGATGCTGTCTCTGACCGGCATCGTCGTAGCCATGGACGCATATGGTCCGATCACAGACAACGCCGGCGGTATCGCTGAAATGGCTGAACTGGACGACTCGGTTCGTGCTGTTACCGACCCGCTCGATGCTGTCGGCAATACCACAAAGGCTGTTACCAAAGGGTATGCCATCGGCTCTGCAGGACTTGCTGCTGTTATTCTTTTCACCTCATACGTAGATGAACTAAACCACGCGCTGCAGCTTGCCGGAAAAGAGATCATTCGATTCGACCTTTCGGATCCCTACATCATCGTTGGACTTTTTATCGGCGGCATGCTCCCTTACTACTTCGCCGCCCAGTGCATGGATGCGGTAGGCAAGGCCGGCGGAGCTGTTGTTGTTGAAGTTCGCCGACAGTTCCGCGAGATCAAGGGGATCATGGAAGGCACAGGCAAACCAGACTACGCCGCCTGTGTCGATATCGTCACCAAGACTGCCCTTAAAGAAATGGTCATTCCAGGCCTGATACCGATCCTTGCTCCGGTTATCGTCGGCTTCACCCTCGGCCCCAAGGCGTTGGGCGGAGTGATCGTCGGCACCATTGTAACCGGCATTTTCGTAGCCATCTCCATGACCACCGGTGGCGGTGCCTGGGATAACGCTAAAAAATACATCGAAGATGGCCATCATGGCGGCAAAGGCGGCGAAGCCCATAAGGCAGCTGTTACCGGCGATACCGTTGGCGACCCTTACAAGGATACGGCCGGACCGGCCATTAACCCGATGATCAAGATTATCAACATTGTTTCATTGCTGATAGTTCCACTGTTGAGCAAAATGTAGCATTCCGTTGAGTTGTCCCGATAAATAACATGTGTAGTAACGCATTGATCTTCCGTTCATGGTGAGCCTGCTGGGCCATGAACGGAAGATCAACAGTACTCACAAGAAATAAGCATTGCCTCCCCACCCGCTCCATACTGCACTCAAATCATGGCTTTTCTTTCCCGCTGTACTGAAATCCTCCTTGAAAGATCGCGCCGCTGGAAGGAGTATAACGTTACCGTGACCAGTCTCATCAACAAAATTGGCATCTTTCTAGAGATGATCAAGTTCTCTCACACGATCTTTGCTCTTCCGTTCGCCTTGACCGGCGCTTTGCTGGCAGCGGGAGGACTCCCCACCATCCATCAAACGGCCTGGATTGTTCTGGCAATGGTTGGCGCCCGTACGGCTGCTATGGCGATGAACCGGCTGATTGACGCCCGGATTGATGCCGGAAATTCACGGACTGCAACACGGGCTATCCCTGCAGGGCTTGTCAGTCGGGGGATGACGCTGTTTTTCATTATTGCCGCGACCGCATTGATGATGCTCGCCGCGCAGATGCTTAACCCGCTCTGCCTGAAACTTGCCCCGATTGCCCTGTTTTTTCTGCTGATCTACTCTTACTGCAAACGTTTCACCGCCCTGGCCCACGTTGTCCTTGGTATCTGCCTCGCAGCAGCGCCAATTGGAGCCTGGATAGCAATTCGCGGCGCTATTGAGACACCGGCGCTGCTTCTGGGAGCGATAGTACTATTCTGGGTAGCCGGGTTTGACATCCTGTATGCACTTCAGGATCTTGAATTTGACCGGTCGGCTGGATTGCACTCCATCCCGGTTCTGCTCGGGGTACAGGGCTCCATAAGGACTGCCCGGATTTTCCACACGATTATGGTCGCTCTGCTTTTCACTCTGTACAATTTCATGCACCTTGGGACCTTTTTTTTACTCGGCATCATCGCTACGGTAGCAATGCTACTGTATGAACACTGGCTGCTGCGTAACGGTGACCTGAACAAGCTGGATGCTGCTTTTTTCAACATGAACGGCTACATCAGTGTTACGATTGTTTTGTTTACCGCTGCTGATGTCCTGATGAGGTAACTGCTAATGGCACAGAAACATATTTTTGTCGCACTGACCGGCGCTTCCGGCTCAATGTATGGACTACGCCTGGCTGAACAGCTCTGCCTGAGCGGGTTTCAGGTCACATTCAGCGCCAGCTGCAGCGGCACCGCCGTTTGCCTGGAAGAGACCAGGCTTGATCTCTCCGGTGACCTGGACAAAGCGCGACAGCGGCTGTTTGATCACCTTGAAATAACTTCCGGCATCACGCTGGTGCATCCTGATGACCTTTTCTGCGCTGCGGCCAGCGGCTCTTCCGCACCGGATGCGATGGTTGTCTGCCCCTGCAGCATGGGCACGCTGGCGCGCATCGCCTGCGGAAGTTCCGGCAATCTCATCGAGCGGAGTGCCGATGTCATGCTTAAAGAGCGGCGTCCGCTGCTGCTGGTGCCACGCGAAACGCCTCTCTCCGACATCCATCTTGAAAATATGTTGAAGCTTTCCCGCGCTGGCGCACGAATGATACCTGCAATGCCGGCATTCTACGGGAGACCGGAGTCGGTATTAGATCTGGTTGACTTTATGGTCGGAAAAATTATGGATCAACTCGGAATCGAGAACGATCTCTATACGCGCTGGGGCACGGAATGATCTATTCCGCTCATGCCTAAGACTCACCTCCCCCCACGTATAGCCGCCTACCTGAACAAGCGGGCCACAGGTTCCCCCTGGACGACCAACATAAACCACTCTTGCACGTTCTCAGGCGCTGTCGTCATACCCTCCCTGGCTGAAGCCGTCAACCTTCCGCAGACGCTCGAATCGCTCTCCCGCAATCCTGCCGATCTGCTGGATCGGTTCCTGATCCTGATTGCGGTCAATCAGCGGGCCGATGCATCAAGCACGGAAACGGCCGACAATCTTGAAACGCTGCGAATGCTGCCGTTCTGGAAGCAGCAGTACCGGTTACCCAACCTCTTCTGGGTAGACGCTGCTACATCAGGCAAAGAATTGCCCCCCAAACAGGGTGTCGGCCTGGCACGAAAGATCGGTCTCGACCTGGCTCTGCCTCTGCTCGATTATCGTCATGGCAATCCGCTTCTCATCTGCCTCGACGCCGACACTGTGGTACAGCCTGACTATCTCTCCGCCATCACCCGCCATTTTTCCCGTTCATCCGCAGGTGGTGCCAGCATCCCCTATCGTCACCGACCGGCAGCCGATCAGGCTGGACAGAATGCCATTGATCGCTATGAACTTTTCCTGCGTGTCTACGTGCTGGGGCTCGAACGTGCCGGCTCTCCATATAAATTTCATACTGTGGGGAGCGCCATGGCCTGCACGGCATCGGCATACGTTGCCTCCGGAGGCATGAACTGCCGGCTTGCCGGTGAAGATTTCTATTTTCTACAGCAGGTTCATAAAACATCCGGCGTCGCCCAGCTAAACGGGACGGTTGTCCATCCTTCGCCCCGTTCATCACACCGGGTTCCGTTTGGAACGGGACGTGCCGTTGGAGATATGCTGGCAGACGGAGAGCAGCGACTCCTTTTTTATCAACCGGTTGTTTTTTCAATAGTGGGAGAGTGGTTGGCGTGTGTGACGGAGCATAGCGAGGAAGAGGCATTACCGCTGCTGCAACGTGCCGCTCTGATTTCGCCGGTTCTGCGCGATTATCTGGATCAGGTCGGCTTCAACGGTGCCTGGGAAAATCTGAAGAAAAACAACCGCGAGAAAGCTCCATTAATAACGGCTTTCCACGGCTGGTTTGACGCATTCCGCACCATGCGGCTTATTCACGAACTGAGCGACCGGAGCTATCCACGAATTCCACCGGAGGAAGCGGTGTTGCCGCTGTTTGAGGATTCCGGCAGCGTCGGCCCTGATACTACCATCGCCGGACGGCTGGAGTTGTTGCGGACGTTACAGGGGGCGACGGTTATTCCGGCCGGGTTGAGCTGATTGCGGTAATATACAGTGTTGTTTCGCCACCCGGCTTTCGGACAATGACCTCATCATCAAGCTTTTTGTGCAGCAGTGCCTGCCCAACCGGGGAATCCATGCTGATCCTGCCGATGCTGACATCGATCTCATCCGGCCCGACCAACTGGTAGCTCCGCTCTTCGCCACCTTCCTCCTCGTATGTGACCCAGCAACCGAAGGTAACCTGCTTTGGATTCGCCGGGACAGTAGCAACCTTCAGCACTTTCAGGCGTGAGCCCAGATGTTTCAGCTTGCGATCTATCTCACGCAGCCTTTTTTTCCCATAGATGTATTCGGCATTTTCCGAGCGATCACCCTCTGCTGCTGCGTCAGTAACCCCCCGGACAACCTTGGGGCGTTCGACTTTCCAGAGGTAGTCATATTCCTCACACAGTTTTTTCAGCCCTTCAGCAGAAATCAGATTAGTCATTCAGATACTCCGGTAAGCGAAACAAAACAGCCCGCGCAGGCGGGCTGTCTGGTAATAAGTGGATGTGAAAAAAATTATTTTGCGACGTCAAGCAGCTCAACATCAAAGAGCAGGGTGGCATTCGGGGGAATGGCACTACCGGCGCCCCGTGCACCATAGCCGAGTTTTGCAGGGATAATCAGCTTGCGCTTGCCGCCGACTTTCATCGTCATAACGCCTTCATCCCACCCCGGAATAACCTGACCGACGCCGATTGTGAATGAGAACGGCTCATTGCGGTCAACCGAGCTGTCGAACTTTTTGCCATTTTCAAGTGTTCCGGTGTAATGAACCTTGACTGTTTTACTGGCGGTCGGTGATGCTCCCTTACCAACAACAACATCAACATACTTGAGGCCGGATGCTGTTGTTACTGTTTTCGCTTCCTGCGCGGCAAAAGCCGGGACCGCAAGCAATACGGCCATTAAAAATGACACAACAACTCTGCTCATACTCTTCATTCTTGTAAACCTCCTGATGATTTTATTCTGCTGCCGACAAGATAGTTGGTTTCGGGCCCGCTGGCAACAGAGATTTTGAAAAAAGTCACACAACAAACTGTTGCCAAATTGGCACCACAAGTCTACAATGGCCCATCATTAACAGGAGGAACAGTTACATGCGTGCAGAAACCACCCGAAAATCATCCGGAAAACCGGCAGCTGATGACCGCATAACAGCCAGAATCCCTCGCGCTAATCGTTTGATCATTGAACGCGCTGCTGCCGTGTACGGGGCAACGCTCAACCAGTTTATTGTTCAGAGCACTCTTGATCGTGCTGGAGAAATCCTGAAACGGGAAGAGACGCTGCAACTATCCGAAAAGGACGCTATAACATTTCTCCACGCCCTGGAGAATCCCACCACTCCCTCAAAGAGTCTTATAACGGCACTGAAAGCTCACAACAAACTCGTAAAATGCTGATCATCCGACCACTGGACTCCGTTCACAACCGCGCCGGTTTTGATTGCGGGACAATCCCTCTGAACGACTTCCTTTACAAAACTGCCGCTCAACATCGTGACAAAGGGCTATCGAATACCTTTGTGCTGACTGATAACGAATCCTCCGCAGATATTCTTGGGTTCTTCACTCTTTCTTTTCTTGAAGTCGACGTGTCCGTTCTTCCACCTGATCACGCTCGTCGCCTTCCAAAATCATCGCGTTTACCGGCGGCTAAACTCGCACGACTTGCAGTTGACAAACGATGCCAGGGGAAAGGATACGGATCAATCCTTCTGGCTGATGCGGTAAAGAGGATCGTGGCGACAGTCAAAGAGTCCGGTGGAATTGTCGGTTTGTTTGTGGATGCTAAAGATGATACTGTCAGACGATTCTATCTCAACTTTGGCTTCATTCCCTTGCAGGACGCCCCACTCTCGCTGTTTCTACCGCTGAAAGTGCTGCTGACAGGCATTGAAATGTCACTGTAATCCGTTAAAGACAGCCTTGCGGATACACAGCTCTATCATGTATCTTGTAACGTCAATCAATAGAGAAAGGAGCATCATGCTCGCATCGAATATACTTAAAGAGCTGACGTCAATCGTCGGCCCTGACAATATTGCAACCAGCAAACAGGACATGATCTGCTACGGCTACGACGCCACCCAGATGGAGTTTCTGCCTGATGCGGTTGTCCATCCGGCCAATGCCGAAGAGGTTTCAGCCGTTCTCAAACTGGCAAACAGCGAAGGTTTCCCGGTGTTCCCGCGGGGCGCCGGCAGCGGCTTTACCGGCGGTTCGCTCCCCAAGGGGGGCGGAGTCGTGCTGGTTACAACCCGCATGAACCGTATCCTGCGGATCGACACCGAAAACCTGATTGCCGAGGTTGAGCCGGGGGTCGTAACGGAGCAGTTCCAGATTGCTGTGGAAAAACTAGGGTTTTTCTATCCTCCTGATCCTGCCTCGCTCAAATTCTCCACTCTGGGCGGAAACGTCGCCGAAAACGCAGGGGGGCCACGCTGCGTCAAATACGGTGTCACCCGTGACTTCGTCATGGGCCTCGAGCTGGTGCTGCCGACCGGTGAGATTATCCGCACCGGCGGCGAGACGTACAAGGCGGTAGTCGGCTACGACATGACCCGCCTACTCTGCGGCAGTGAAGGGACGCTTGGAGTCATTACCAAGATTATTTTTAAAATTCTGCCGTTTCCAGATGCAAAGAAAACCATGCTGACGATCTTTGATTCGATTGACGGTGCCGCCAAGGCGGTCTCGACTATTATCGGCAACAAAATCATTCCGACCACGCTTGAATTTATGGATTATGCCACGCTGCAATGCGTCGAACGCCGTTTCAACCTGGGTGTTCCGGCTGAAGGGAGGGCTGTGCTGCTGATCGAAGTTGATGGCGACCGCGACCTGATCGAAAAGCAGGCCGCGCAGATCCATGAACTGATCAAGCCGCTCGGTCTTGTGCAGTTCCGGGCGGCCAAAGATGCTGCTGAGTCGGAAGAACTTTGGCGGGTACGACGGCTTGTTTCACCGTCTCTCCGGGATATCAATCCGACTAAATATAATGAGGATGTCGTCGTGCCGCGCAGCAAAGTTCCGGACATCATCCGCACCATTGAGAAGATACAGGCAAAATACGATATACCGATTGTCAACTTCGGTCATGCCGGTGACGGCAATATCCATGTCAACATCATGGTTGACAAGGACGTTCCCGGTATGGATGAGAAGGCGCATGAGGCGATCCGTGACGTTTTTCAGGCAGCGCTGGACCTGAACGGCACCATGTCGGGTGAACATGGGGTCGGTCTTTCCAAAGCTCCCTATATCGAGCTCGAACTCTCTCCGCACCAGATCGCCGCCATGAAAGCAATTAAGGCGGCACTTGACCCAAAAAATATATTGAACCCGGGGAAAATGTTTCCCTGGTAGGAGAAAACGTAATGTCTCAAGAAACAGAAAAAGAAATCCAAAAGAGTTCACTGCCTGGACGCATCGTACCGACCGAAGTTTTTCTGCTGTGTATGGGAATAGCCACGTTAACCTATGGAATTATCAACAGCATGACCATGAGTATCTTCTGGGGATGCGTTATTATTCCCGGGGTGTTTATTCTCCACTATGTCCGCAAGACGGACTGGACAAAACACTGGCAGGAGATGGAGGAGGAGCAAAAGGCCGGTATAGAACGTGCGGCTTTGCGCAAGAGAGCTGTTGAGGAAGCACGGAAGGTTGCCGATGAGGGGAAATGATCAGAGTACGATAGTTCTGGCATCGGCTTCACCTCGCCGCAGTGAACTGATGGAGTTAGCAGGAATTGTGTTCAGCGTTGTTCCGGCAGATATCTGTGAAGATGTCCTGCCGGGGGAACTGCCTGCTGACCATGTCGTGCGCCTTTCACACGAAAAAGCTGATGCGGTTGCAGCAAAAACGGCTGGCCGCTTCTTCATCGGGGCCGACACTATTGTAGTGCTCGATGGCGCTATCCTCGGTAAACCGGTTGATGCAGACCACGCCGTCCGCATGCTGTCCGGACTCTCCGGCAGGGATCACGAGGTCATTACCGGCTTCACGGTTTTTGACAAAACAAATGGCATCCATATCAGCCGCAGCGTCTGCACCGAAGTGACCTTCAAAAAGCTGGAAGAATTTGAAATCGCTGCGTATATTGCCACTGGATGTCCTATGGATAAAGCCGGGGCCTACGCGATTCAGGGCGGGGCGGTTCATTTTGTCCGCTCAATCAACGGTTCATACACCAATGTGATCGGCCTGCCGATGACAGAACTGTATGAAGTGCTTCAGACCATGCAGGCGGTGGTATAATCCCCATGAGCATCTCCTCCAATCTCGCTCAGATCAATCAGCGCATCCATGCAGCTGCTATAAAAGCTGAGCGCGACCCTGCCGCCGTCCACCTGGTAGCTGTGTCAAAAACTCGGCCTTCCACCGATATCATAGAGGCCTTCCAGGCAGGTCAGACGATTTTCGGGGAAAATTATATCCAGGAACTGGTGCCGAAGCTGGCAGAGGTGACTGAAGCTGTCAAGTGGCATGTTATCGGCCATCTGCAAAGCAACAAGGTTAAATATATCGCCGGACAGGTGGCGTTGATTCATTCAGTTGACCGCATTTCACTGGCAACGGAAATCGATCGGCAGTGGGGTAAGCTCAATAAAATCTGTGACGTGCTGGTTCAGGTAAATATTTCCGGAGAGACCTCCAAATCAGGGACAACTGAGGAGGGGGCGATTCAACTGGTGCGGGAAAGTGCTCTGTTGCCACATATCAGGGTACGGGGACTGATGACAATGCCCCCTTTTTTTGATGACCCTGAGGCGGCACGCCCTTTTTTTGCAGAGCTGCGGCGATTATCGGAAGTAGTTACCGCGCTCAACATTTCAGGTGTTGATATGACGGAGCTTTCCATGGGGATGTCGGGGGATTTTGAAGCGGCCATCCAGGAAGGCGCCACTCTGGTTCGAATCGGGACGGCAATCTTCGGCAATCGGTGAGCAACTTTGAAGGGTTGAAAAAAAGGGGATGGCATTGCGCCATCCCCTTTTTTCATGCAACAACTTCAATTCTTCACAGCATCAATGATCGATCGCTTTAGCCATGCCGAGACCGGTATTCTGGCGGACATAGACTTCGTCAAACATCTCTTCGGAAC
>CAJAFV010000007.1 GCA_903939115.1 uncultured Geobacteraceae bacterium | reverse complement strand
TTGACGATCCGTATCTCCTTCACGTTTACCGTGTCAAGCAGGAGATGAAGCATCTTGCGTTCAAGGACCATATCCTCCATGTCCATTTTGATCAACTCCTTGGCAGTAATATCCTCGATCAATTCCGCCTTCGGGTTGAGTCGCGGGTCTTCGGTAAAAAGCCCGTCTACGTTTTTGACCAGGATGCAGCTCTTGGCGCCGAGTACATCGGCCATCAGAAGCGCACCGGTATCGGTACGGTGCGGGGGGATGAGTCCCATTGCCGGCGGATGTTCGAAGAGACCGTATGGAGGTGTGCCATGAACAACAGGCAGCAGCCCGAGGTGAAGCAGGGTCGGCAGATCAAGGAGATCACCGGTCTTTATCCGCGACCCACCCCATTTGGAGAGGAGCAGGGTAACGATTACGGCGTTCTGTTCGCTGATCTTACCCGCCAGTTCAGCGAGGACGCCGGTCGGCATGCCGAGGTCAATGCCGATGTCGAGGATGTGGCGAACCCTGACCCCTCCTCCGGTGACAACCAGCATTTTGTACTGTTTCGACAGCTCTCCAATTTCCTCCATGAGTGGCATAACCACCTCACGGCCGTAATCAATTGCCCCGTGTCCGCCGATTTTGACGACATGGAGATCAGGAACCAGCCTGAGTGTAGGGGTGTCGCCCTGTTTCCTCATGAATCCCTTCCGGACAAGGGTTTCGCCTTTGAAATTGGTTTCTACTTCATGCCTGTGAGGCATCTGCACTCTCCTCCACCTGTCGGTTGTACTGTTATGGCTGTTTGGCCGGTTTCTCTGACGTGCAGTTCAGTATACTACCCTTTTTACCGCAGTCAAGATTGTGTCGGGGAATAACTGTTCAGGAGTCATCCCTTGCGGAACAGATGCACCGCCGTGGCCTTAATCAACGCATAGAGCGTGCTGGTAGTATGTAGCTTCAACTCCGAAAGCGACTGGTTGGTCACGGCGGCAACCAGCATAAAGCCGCAATCGAGATATACCTTGTTGTACAGGCCGAAGGGGACGATCCTGACCACCGTGCCTGGAAAGACATTCCGGGCGCTTGTCAGTCGGTCGGGGTCACTGGTCGACACCACCACATGCTCGGGACGGATACAGAGTGTTACGCTCTCTCCGGGGGAACCCTCTCCCGGTATTTCCATGGTCTGATTGCCGATAGCCAGCGAGAGCAGCCCGTTTTTCGCTTCGCTGACGGTGCCGGAAAAGACGTTCTCCATGCCGACGAAGGTGGCAACAAATTCATTTACCGGCTGGCTCATCACTGCAGAAGGGGTGCCTGACTGAACGATACTGCCATTTTGCATCACCACCATACGATCAGCCAGTCTGAGCGCCTCAATCTGGTCGTGAGTTGTGATGATCGCTGCCGCACCAGAGTCACGCAGGGTCTGCTCCAGGTCTTCGGTCAGGGCTTGACGCGTCGGGGGGTCAAGGGCCACGAACGGCTCATCCAGCAAAATCATCTCAGGTCTGGTGGCAAAAGCCCGTGCCAGACTGGTACGCTGCGCTTCGCCGCCGGAAAGTTTGCTCGCTGAGCGTTCAGTCAGGTGGGTTATTTTGAACTGTTCAAGGCAGGCGCCAACCCGCTTGTGGATCTCCTGGCCGGGAACTCCCCTGATCCTCAGGCCGGCCGCGACATTCTCATACACGGTGGTGTCGAAGAGGAGCGGTTCCTGAAAGACCATGGCAAGTTTGCGCCGGTAGTCGGTTGCACCCCCCTCATATTTGAGAGGCACGCCCCTGAAGGTGATGTGGCCTGATTTTGGACGGAGCAGGCACGCAATGCTGAGCAGGAAGCTCGATTTTCCCGAACCGTTAGGGCCGATCAGCGCCATGGTCTCATTCTCGTGTATTGAGAATGACGGCACGCGTACGACCTCAACACCTCCCCGTGCGACAATCAGGTCCCGTACCTCCATGACCGGCGTGGCGCTGTTCATCGCGGTTGCCCCCTCATCCGGCCTTCGGCCACCTTCTCCTTTAGGCCCCAGAGGGTCCCCAGGGAGAAGGGACATAGAAGCGAATCAGAACTAATCACATTAAAAATCAACACCATTACAGTCCCAGAGTCTCCGGATTTTTGCCGGCATCTGGGAAGAAAAGAGGCGCACCGAATTTCTCAACTCCGAATCGGCCAATAATCTCCTGGGTCTTCTTCGATACCATGAAATCAGCAAAGGATTTGCCGCCCTGCGCATTAACCTTGGGCCATTTAACCGTGTTCAGCTCGATAACGTGATAAATATTGAGAAGTTTGCCATCACCCTCCACCAGAATTTCAAGCCCGAGCCCTTTTTTCAGCGACAGGTACGTGGCGCGGTCTGTCAACGTATACCCCTTTTTTTCGGCAGTGACATTGAGTGTTTGTCCCATGCCGAGTCCGGTCTGCTGGTACCACTTCTGCCCTTCCAGGTTGACACCGGCAGCTTTCCAGAGTCCCTTTTCTTTAGAATGAGTACCGGAATTGTCACCACGGGAGGCAAAAACGGTGCCTGTCTGTGCAATGCGTTTCAGAGCGTCAGCGGCAGTCGCTCCTTTAATTTTGGCCGGGTCGGCGGCAGGGCCGACGATGATAAAGTCGTTGTGCATTACCAGGCGGCGGGTAGTGCCGAAGTTGTCAGCTATGAATTTTTTCTCGGCATCGGGCGAATGAACCAGCAATACATCCGCTTCGCCCTTCTCTCCCATCTTCATGGCCTGGCCGGAACCGACCGAAATGGTCTTTACCTGAAAGCCGCTCTCTTTTTCGAACAGCGGAACGAGAACGTCCAGCAGCCCGGAATCCTGGGTGCTGGTGGTGGTTGCCAGGATGACGGTTTTTGAGGCGGCGAATGCGGCAGTTCCGCACGCAAGGACGGTAAGTACGACAACGAGCGTCGTGATACGTTTCAGGATCTGTTTTGTGAACATGTGTTGCTCCTTTTTACAGTTTTATGGTTTTTGCTTCAGGTGCCATTCTTTCGAGTCGGGAAAAAAGAGTGCTGCTCCGAAGCGCTCCTTGCCGAATTCGGCGACAATTTTTTGTCCCTTGGTTGGTGAAACCAGCCAGCGGACAAACAGGGTAACATCTTCCAGATTAACGTGCGGAAATTTATTCTGATTGACCGGGATCAGCGAAATGCGGTTCAGCAGGTCTTCGTCCCCCTCGACGAGTATTTCCAGCTTGATCTCTTTTTGTATCGACAGATAGGTGGCACGATCTATCAGCGTGTAGGAGCCGGCACTGCTGGTGAAGCGGAGTGTTGGGACGTTGCCTTCGCTCCCTTTTTCATACACTTTGTACCATGCGCCTGCCGGTTTCACTCCGGCCTTGGTCCACAACTCTGACTCTGAGATATGGGTGCCGGATTTATCACCACGAGTGACAAAGGGTGCCGATTTTTCAGCGATCTGTTTCAGCGCCGCAGCCGCAGATTTCATGCCGCGAACGCCTGCCGGATCACTGGATGGACCAACGATGACGAAGTCGTTATACATGAATGGAATCCGCTCGGTGCCAAATCCGGCAGCAACAAACTTCTCCTCCAGGGAGCGGGCATGAACCATCACCAGATCGATACTCCCTTTTTCTGCAATTTTAAGCGCTTCGCCGGTGCCGGCCCCCACATGTCTGACACGAATGCCGGTCTCCTTTTCAAAGCTGTCTTCGAGTGTTCCCACTATCCCGGCGTCAATAGGGCCGATAGTACTGGCCAGCATGATAAAACCCTTTTCGGCATACGCCGTTGTGCAGATGCTCAACAGTGCCACTGCTACGATCATGCAGACTGACGGTCGTTTCATAGGATCTCCTTTTCTCAATTATGGGGTGTCGTCAAACTTCTCGCTTTTGATTATCGTAGACATTCTTCTGAGACGGTTGATCCCGAACTTGCAGGCATCAAACGTGTCGTTACTGTTGGGAGAACTGGCGGCTACCAGAGAGATGATGTCGCCGACAGCAAGGCGTCCGGTGCGGCGGATCAATAGAACGTCCTCCAGTTTCCAGAAGCGTTCGAGTTCACTGGCAATACTCTCCATCTCCTGAATGGTATCCCCGACGGCATTGTATTCGATAGAGGTGGTGGACTTCCCTGAGCCGGCCTGTTTCTTGACTACCGCATAATGAAATACTACGGAACCGGAAAAAGCCGAGCAGATGGAATTATAGACAGCTGCCGGATCGATGGGGCTTTCAACTAGTTTGACCATACTGGCGGTTCCCTTTCGTGATTGCAGGAATAACAAAAAAGCCCCTTCTCACAATTGAAAAGGAGCTCGGGCAATCCACAGGAGTGGGTCGTCAAGCACGTTCCCCTTTTCAAAGGAGGGCGGCGCTGTTTCCGGCGACACCCACTGGTCGTGCGCCATGAGGATTTTTCCCTGTTAGGCGTAACAACTCGGAGACTGGCTAAATGTGCTGGGACAATAACGGGATCAACATACTCTGTCAAGCGGCTATTGCAGTTTTTTCATTATTCCTTGAGCTGAATCGCCTTGACTTCGAGAAACTCCTCCAGCCCGTAACGACCCAATTCCCGACCGTAACCGGATTGTTTGCAGCCGCCGAATGGCGCGAGCAGGTTGAAGCCCCCGCCGTTTATATCCACCTGACCGGCCTTGAGACGGCGGGCAAAATGTGTTGCCCGTTCTGTGTCACCTGACCATACTGCTGCTGCAAGGCCATAGCGGGTGCCATTGGCTATCTTGACGGCATCCGCTTCGTCCCGATACGTCATTATCGATAGTACCGGGCCAAAAATTTCCTCTCTCGCGATGATCATGTCAGGGGTGACTCTGCCGAAAACCGTCGGACGGACGAAGAAACCGGTATTCAGACCATCCGGCGGCTCTACGCCGCCTGTCAGAAGCTCTGCCCCCTCGGCACGACCCTGTCTGATGAAGTCGAGAACCCGCTCCCGTTGAGCTGCCGACACCAGTGGCCCGAGCCGGCTCTTGTCATCAAGCGGGTCTCCCGGTGCGTACCCTGAGGCGGCTGCGCCCGCCAGTGCTGCCGCCGCTTCGTAACTGGATTCAGGTACCAGCAGGCGTGTCTGCGCGTTACAGGTCTGGCCGGAATTGATGAAACAGGCTCCGACAACGCTTTTGACCGCTGTCGGCAGGTCGGCGTCGTCGAGAATAACTGCGGCAGACTTGCCTCCCAGTTCAAGTGTTACCCGCTTCACCGTTGCGGCTGCCAGTTCGGCCACCCTGCAGCCGGCTCGCGGCGAACCGGTAAAGGAGATCAAATCTGTATCGGTGTGGCGTACGAGGTATTCGCCGATCTCCTCGCCGCTGCCAGTTATCAGGTTGAATACCCCAGCCGGAACTCCGGCATCGTGAATTATCTCTGCCAGAATAAAGGCGGAGAGCGGCGCCACTTCACTCGGTTTCAGGACAACAGTGCAACCGGCCGCGAGGGCAGGCGCCACCTTGGCTATCACCTGATGCAGCGGATAGTTCCACGGAGTGATACAGACGGCAACTCCGACCGGTTCGCGTACGACCAGGGAGTTACCAAACCGCTCCTCGAAGGCATATTCACCCAAAAGTTTTACATAACTCTCCAGCACCGCAGCCGGCAGCCCGGCCTGAATGCGTCGTGAGAGCTTGAGCGGCATGCCGACTTCACCGGTGATGGTGCGTGCAATCTCCTCGGCCCGCGACGTGAGTCCGTCCAGTATTCTTGATAAATATCCGGCACGTTCTGCTACCGATGTACGTCCCCACGCGCCGAAGGCGGCAACTGCCGCAGCAACCGCTCTGTCAGCGTCAGCAGGAGTAGCCGCCGGTATTCGGCCCAGGATCTCTTCGGTTGCAGGGTTGATAACGTCAAAGACGTCACTGCCGGACGGGGTGAGCCACTGCCCATTGATATACAGTTCCGTGCGTTCAATCATGACTTCCTCCTCATCACAGTTCGTTTAAAATCTCCTGCCGCTTGGCACGATACTCTTCTGCAGTGATCAGCCCCTTCTCCTTCAGTTCATTGAGTGTGACCAGTCGTTCTGCCGGTTTGCGTGTGTCGATGGTTTGTTTCACCGGTTGGGCAGGTATGGAGTGAGCTGGCGGAGCATTCTGTGTTGCAACCGGGAGCGGCGCAACTGCGGCACGCCATGCATCGCTGAACGTCACCCAATCCTTCCTGATCAGGGTATAGCCGTTCCGGCCCGGTTGTGGCAACAGCTGCCAGCCACCATCGAGCGCTTCTTCTCTTTTTCCCGGCGTAAGTGGTGAAAGGCGACGGTCTTCGCGTTCGTTAAAATCTTTTTGGGCAAAGCCGAAAATTATATTGAGTCGGCCATCTGTGTAAAATGCGCGTCCTGTTGTCACCTTAGGGGACCTGGCAAAACCAAGCAATGATTTATGCAGTCCGATGATAGCAAAGGTTACATCTTCTCCGGGGGCTGCTTTCCGGAAACCCTGCACTATTTGTGGCACCAGCAGCTCAAGAGATTCGCTTAAAAAGAGCGGTTCGGGCTTGGCGCTCTCTGCAGGACTGAATTCGATCGAAGCAAGAATCGCAGTAAGGCGGTCCGGCGGTATTTCACACGGATGGTCATTTGGCTCCACAGAGCATGTGGAGCGTTTCTCCTGCGGTTCCAGTGCCACGAACTGGTCTCGGCTATGCCAGATTTGCCGGCCATCAGAGGCCTGGGAAGCAGAGGAGAGCATAAGCAGTGCCGTCAGTAAACAAAAGAGAGATATAAAGTGGCGACGAGCTGTTTTCATGCGGCCTCCGTGTGATGAATGGTAACTTGACTGTCGTCATGACACGCAATTATTGCGCCAATACCATAAAAAAACAGGGGCACCGAAGTGCCCCTATTTCTGTCTCGTCTCGCGTTTTTCGGTAGCTTTACCGCTCCGGTTGCCATGCCGCTCATGGGCCTACTGGCTGTTTTGTATCAAATCGCGCTTCGAGTACGGAAAAGCATACTCATACCCTTAAAAAGGGAGCTTGCCATAACCCATCAAACCGAACGCCGGTGCCAGCAGGCAAGTGAACGTCAGGACGATGAACATGGTGGCAGCCACCTTGGGGTTGATCTTGCCGTAGGTCACACCGGTTACGGTAAAACAGATAACAACGAAGGTCAGGTTCATGAATGCCAGATAAGGGACAACGCCGATGATGGTCTTGCCATCAGGTTTCACTCCGCCACCGGTGGCGTAGAGGAACGCGTAGATGGCGCAGACGATGCCGACGAGCAGGGCGCCGTTACCGACGGTACGCAGATCTTCAACGCCGGTCAGAAGGGCATGGCCGGTCTGCAGATAGAGGACGCCGAATACGAATAAGAGGCCTGCGGTAAAGGGATCGGTAAAGACCGCTGCCTGAAGCGTGGCACCGATAACAACCAGGATGCCGACAACCGCACTGACAAAACCGGTGCTTTTGGCTTCGCCGTAACCCAGGAAAAACATACCGACCGGAATCCACATAATACTGATCAAAACTAGCAGTGCTAACGTCATGATAATCTCCTCAAATTAAATAGAAGTCCCTCTCCCGGCCAAGCCGGGAGGGGAGCAAAGGGATACTTATTCGGCTGTGGTCGGATCGATCATGCAGCGTACTTCAGCGACACTGTTGGCGGGGAAGCCCCCTTGTGCGGCATGTTCGAGTACCATTTCCTTGTTTGGTGCAATATAGATGCAGTAAATCTTATCGTCGGTCACATAGCTCTGTACCCACTGGATCTGCGGGCCGAGCCCGGTAAGCACGCTGCATGATTTCTGCGATATAGCCTGCAATGTGTCGGCCGGTAATTGTCCTGCGCCTGGTAGTTCACGTTCAATTACATACTTTGGCATGATAGCCTCCTTAACTAGGATGTCAGTTGTCTGTTACCAGAAGAATGTCGAGCCGAGGGCAAACTGGTTTGAGCGCTGCGCCTTGTCGTCATGCCAGGTGTTCTGGGCCCACGTGTATTCAGCGGTGAACTTGGTGAAGCTGTTGAAGGCATAGGTAACGGATGTTGTTGTGGCTTCCTGATTTTTGATAGGAATTTCTACTCCAACCGGATTTGTTTTGTCGAAGTCGGTTTTTTCCTGACGAGTCTGTCCGTAGTTAATCCCCGCCACGATGGTAGGGGTTATCTTGTAAGTTGCCTGGACCAGAAAGCCCCAATGGGTTCTCTCTTCGCCGACAGCATCGGTTGAGGTGGAGCCAAGGAAGTCGCCGTCCTGTACGCTGACGGTGCCAAGGCCTGAGCCGTTGTATCCTGATGCCATAAGGCTGAGGCCGTTCTTCAGGGCGGCGGTAACACCATACGCAGCACCAGTCGAAGTGTTTTTATCGCCTCGTTTCCCTACATAGCCTACGGTATCGCTGCGGGTATCGCTCTGATACAGGCCAGAAAGCCATGCCTGAACAGCGGTACCATCATACGTTTTAGCATAGGAAACCTCTGCCTCCATGCGGGGAGTATTCCGCTTAGCCGAGACGTCACTTATCTTGTACGGTTCTCCGATAGAGACGGCTACTTTAGCCCCGCTGAAGTCCGGTGTGGTATAGCGGAACTGTGGGCCAAAATTGGTATAGAGATAGCCATAGCCGATGTGACCGAGGGTTGTGTTGCTATGAAATGTATTGCCAGGCACAACTCCGGCCGACAGCAGTGTCATGTCATTGAGGATATTTTTGCCCTGATAGAGGTTGAGAGCACGACCGACGAGCAGTTCGCCATACGACCCTTTCGCGGTGTAGAAAAATTCACGAAAGTCAATATTCGGATTTGTGTTGAAACGTTCATTTGCTCCAACGGTTTTATCGCTGTTCTGGAGCGCAGGATAGATACCGACTCGGACGGCTGAGTCAACGCCGTTAGTGGTAGGGGCCTTGATGTTAAAGGCAATCACTGATGGCAGCAGGCCGATACCCATGCCAAAACGATCATCGGTTTTCGATTCGTTGCCGCCGGAACTCAGCAGGCTTAACGCATGGCCGGTACCTGGCCCTTTTCCTGTCGAAGCGTAAGTAGAGAACAGATCAACAATGCCGTCGGTACTGAACTCCCAGCCGTTTGATCCGCCGACTACAACTGCTGCGTTCGCCGGTTTGCTTGTGGTCATTGAAACTGCTGCCAAAATTCCCAGTACTGCCAGTGCCTTTTTCTTCATAATGAATTCCCCCTTTTTTTTAAACAGATTATGTTTCTGAAATGTAACTGCCACCGACTCTTCGATATTCTTTATGTTCACGCTTGTTGGCAGAACATTTGCCGCTACTCCTTTCCCTGGATTATGTAATTTTTCTGCTCAAAGCGCCTGTTTCTGGCTGTGAACCAATAAAACAGGCAACCTGGAAAGCAACAAAACCAATCTTCATTCATTAGTTAGTGGGGTCTGTGCAACTGCAATGCCAAAAATAAAACATTGGTATTGTCCTTTTATATTAGATTGTTACGACTTAAGCTCTCGTTCTGAATACGCTGAATAAGATTGTGGACAAACGGGACATATTTTCTAACATACTGTATTTATTATGTGATATGATAGTGAGGCATAGTTCTACACCGTGGAGAATTGTCGCAGAGACCGATTTGGCTTTAAAAGTGCCGGGGAGTTACGCAGGAAAGAAGAATTGTCTGCGAACGAATGAAAATATAAAAAAATTAGAATTCGGTTATCTATTGGGCACGGGCATTGCTAGGACATTTATATTGCATGTAGTTATGAAAGGCCGGTGAATAGATGAACCTCGGGAGAGCTCATTTGCATAACTATAAATTTGAGGTGCCTGAAATAATTTTCGGTAGAGGAATGCTGAATCAGGTTGGCCCATGCGCTCGCAGGCTTGGCGGCAAAAAAATATTCCTGGTCAGCGATAAAGGGCTTTTTCGTGCCGGTTGGGTCGATATTGCCATGCGCAGTCTTCTGGATGCCGGCCTGGAATTTGTTTATTTTGATGGCATAACGCCAAACCCTAAGGATCATGAGGTGGATGATGGCGTGAGGGAATATCAGCGTCACGGTGCCGACGTCATAGTCGGGCTTGGCGGCGGCAGTTCGATGGATGCCGCGAAAGCGATCGCCATTCTTGTCTCCAATGGCGGGAAAATCAGCGACTTCGAAGGTCCGGACCGGATTATTCGTCCACTCCCGCCGCTGGTCCTCTGCCCGACAACCTGCGGCACCGGCTCAGATGTCTCGCAGTTTGCCATCATCAGCGACACCGAGCATCTGCGTAAAATCTGCATTATGAGCCGCTGTGTTGCTCCGGATATCAGTCTGACCGACCCGGATACCCTCTCGACCCTGCCGGATGAATTTGTCGGCACCACCGCTACTGATGCACTCAGCCATGCGATGGAGGCGTTCTTTTCGATCGCGTCGACAACACTTACCGACGTCCATGCCATCAAGGCACTGCGCCTTCTGGCAGGCAGCCTGGCAACTGCCGTCCACGAACGGAGACCGGATGATCTTGAAAACCTCGCACGGGCCAGTCTGCATGCCGGCATGGCTTTTTCCAACTCCATGCTTGGCATCGTTCATGCGCTGGCCCATCCGATAGGCGGCCTCTATGATGCGAACCATGGCAGTATCAATGCGATTCTGCTGCCGGAGGTGATCCGCTACGATATTCCGGTCGTAACCGAAAAGCTTCAGGAACTCGCCTGGGGTCTCGGCCACCGCTCGAACGGGGACATAAGTGCTGCCAGTGAAAAAATTCAGGCGACCCTCGATTCACTGCTGGAAGCAAGTGGCGCACCGCGAAGCCTCCGCAGCATTGGGGTGCTGCGCAAGGATCTGCCCGAATTGGCACGCCAGGCGCTCAAAGATGTCTGTATCGTCACTTCCCCGCGTGAAGCAGATGAAGAAGATCTCCTGCGTATTCTGGAAAGGGCGTACTGATGGAAAAGATTGCTGTCAGAACCAGGATGGATGAATCATCTCTCGAGCGGTTGCTTGGCCTGGACAATTCAAAAATTGGCTTCTATGCCGAGGTTAAGCAGAAAATTTATGAGCTGGAGGCGGCGAATTCAGGATTGCGGAGAAAAAGCAGCGAATTTCAGGTCATGTTCGACTCCATCAGTGACGGCGTCATTGTGTACGATAACAGTGGCATGGTGCAGCATAGAAACCACATCTGCCCGCAGTATTTTCCCCAGGAAACTCTTCCCGGCTGTTCCTGTCGCGAACTGTTTCACCCGCAGCACGAAACAGCTCCCCTTGATTGTCCCGTCGAGCGGGCTCTGACCGGTGAACGGGTTGAAATGTCGATTGTTTCTGCACCCGCCGGAGGAAAAGTCCGCTACTTTGATGTTACCGCAACCCCGATCGAGGATAGTAAGGGGGAACAGAATCGTGCTCTCCTTTTTCTCCGTGATGTAACAGAAAAACGTCTCCAGGAGCTGCAGCTGATGCAGGCCGAAAAGCTGTCAAGCATCGGAGTCCTGGCCGCTGGTGTCGCCCATGAGATCAACAACCCTCTCTCTTCGGTCGCGGGGTATGCAGAGGCCTTGCTGAGGCGATTCAACGAGGAGCATTCGCTCAGCGAAGACCCCCGACTGGATGATTTTCCCAAATACCTGCAGGTGATCGTTCGGGAATCGTACCGCTGTAAAGGCATCATCGACAGCCTGCTCTCCTTCAGTCGCAAGTCTGACGGTTCCGTAAGCAACGTCAATATCAATGAAGTGCTGAATGAAGTGCTGGAGCTTGTTCGGTGCAAATCCCGCTACGAAAGAGTAGAGGTCAAGACCGATTTCCAGAGTGATCTTCCTGACATTGCCGGAGACCCGAGCGGCCTTCGCCAGGTCTGCATGAACCTTCTGATGAACGCTCATCAAGCGATACATGGCACCGGTATCGTAGAGATATCCACCAGAACGAACAAGCAATCAATGGTGCTGTTCGAGATCAGAGATACCGGTTGCGGCATCGCCAAAGATGCTATCGACCAGATCTGGGATCCGTTTTACTCCACCAAGGAAGTCGGGAAGGGGCTGGGACTCGGCCTGGCGGTGACATACAACATTATTAAACGTCTTGGCGGTGATATCAGCGTTGAAAGCCAGGTTGGCAAAGGATCTAAATTTACCGTAAGGATGCCGACATGTCCGAAATAGTTCGTAATGATACAAAGGTTCTCGTTGTTGAGGATGACAAATCACTCCGAGAGCTGCTACAGATGGAGTTGTCCCGTTCCGGATACAAGGTGACCGCTACTTCGAGCGGCGAAGAGGGGTTTGATGCGTTCCGGGAGGAGATATTCAACGTCGTTTTGCAGGATATCCGCATGCCCGGTATGGATGGTGTTGAAACCCTCAAATTGATGCGTGCCGAATCTACGATACCGGAAATTATCATGTTCACCGGTCACGGTACCATTGAAACGGCCGTGGAATGCATAAAACTGGGCGCCTATGATTACCTCACCAAGCCGATAAAACTTGATGAACTGGAGCTTCTGATCGACAAGGCGTGCGAAAAAAATCGCCTGCGGCTGGAAAACATAAACCTCAAAAAAGAGATTCAACGCTTTGAAAACCACCGCATTATCGGTAAGAGTGCTGTTATTCAGAAAGTGTTGGATACGGTGCAGCGGTGGGGGGTGACCGATGAACATGTGCTGATATCCGGAGAGAGCGGCACCGGCAAGGAGCTGATTGCACGTGCGGTTCATGACACAAGTCGCCGTGTCAGCAAGCCGTTTGTAACGGTCAACTGTGGGCGATTCGATGCCAATACGGCGGAAAGTGAGCTCTTTGGCCATATGCAGGGGGCGTTCACCGGTGCAAATAAAATGCGGGCAGGTTTATTCGAACTTGCCGATACCGGTACTCTTTTTATGGATGAAGTCTCGGAGATGCCGCTCGACGTTCAGGTCAAACTGCTGCGCATCCTTGAAACGAGCACTTTCCGGCGCATGGGCGGCAACCACGATATCCGCGTCAACGTCCGTTTTATCTTCGCTTCGAATAAAATCCTGGCGGATTGCGTTAATCGCGGAGAGTTCAGGGAAGACCTGTACCACCGGATAAATCTGCTGCCGATTCCTCTGCCGCCACTTCGGCAGCGTCCCGATGATATAATCCCGCTGACATGGTTCTTTATCCAGCAGTGTAATGAAAATGATTCCCGAAGTTGGGAAGTTACCGATGAAGCCATGGCTTCACTCATTGCATACCAATGGCCGGGTAACGTCAGAGAGCTGCGCAATACCATACGCAGGGCCTGTATTCTCGCCAATGAGCCGATTATCACACCGGATCTGTTTCCGTTTGCACCACAAAAAGCGGTGTATGTACCGCCACAAAACGTAGCTCGTGCTGTCGAGAACGTTGCCTTTACCGCCTCACCGCTCTGGGTTGTTGAGCGTGACCATATTCAGAAAGTTCTTGAGCTTGTTGAGCAAAACAAGAGTCAGGCCGCGAAGCTGCTTGAGATAGACCGCAAAACCCTTTACAGCAAGCTGGAACGCTACGATTTGGAAGCTTGAGGTTACCACAGATGCAACTTTGCGACTCCATAGGTAGAACCATTAACTATTTACGCCTCTCCGTTACGGATCGATGCAACCTCCGCTGCAGTTATTGTATGCCTGAGGATGGCATAGGCAAGCATGCACATAATGAAATTCTGAGCTACGAAGAGCTGTACGAGATTGCTCGGGTAGCCGTCTCAATCGGTATAGACAAAATCAGGATAACCGGTGGCGAACCGTTGGTGCGTAAAGGGATTGTCGGCTTTTTGCACCAGTTGGCAGAGATTCCCGGTTTGAAACAGCTGGTGCTGACGACGAATGGTGTCCTTCTGGAAAAAATGGCTCCTGATCTTTACGCAGCGGGGGTGCAGCGTCTAAACATCAGCCTTGATTCGCTCAATCCGGAAACCTTTGGGCAAATCACCCGCTGTGGCGAACTCTCCCGGGTACTCGCCGGTATTGAGACAGCTAAATCATGTGGTTTTCCGATTAAACTCAACATGGTAGTAATGCGCGGTATCAATGATCATGAAATTCTGGACTTTGCCGCTCTGGCAACAACTTCTGCAACCACCGTCCGTTTCATCGAATATATGCCGGCAATCCGTGCATATAACTGGCAGCGTATGGTTGTTCCCGGGGCGGAAATTCTGGAACGGGTGGCACAGCGCTTCACTCTTATTCCTATGGAACAGGCGGAAATGGCCGGTCCGGCACGAAATTTCCGTATTCCCGGAGCTCCCGGCAGTGTTGGTGTCATCACCCCGGTTTCTCATCACTTCTGCTCTGAATGCAACAGGATCAGGGTCACCGCTACAGGGTTGGCCAAGGGGTGCCTTTTTGACGAATCGCAGCTTGACTTGAAAGCCGCATTGAGATCCGGTTCCAGTGCACAACTCGCCCATGTATTGAACTCTCTTGTCAATTCAAAGCCGGTACGGCACCAGATGAACCCTGACGAGTGCCATCATCAGGCATTCAGTATGGCCTCTATTGGCGGCTGATCAAATATGTTCATAAGGATAACAAAAGGAGAGCACAATCATGTCCGGATCTGTTTTGGCTGTCTGCACCAGTCTTAATAAAGGAGAACGTAAAAAACCGGTTCCAGCCGTCGAGCTTGTCGTGGAACACGGGATTTCCGGGGATGCCCATGCGGGAGAGTGGCATCGTCAGGTAAGTCTCCTTGCTCAGGAAAGTATCGATAAAATGCGTGCCATGGGCCTGTCTGTCAGCGCAGGCGATTTTGCTGAGAACATTACGACAATCGGAATGGATCTTGTCTCACTTCCGATCGGAACCAGGCTCTCTCTCGGTTCATCGATTGTCGAGGTCACTCAGATCGGCAAGGAATGTCACACCCGCTGCGCTATCTACTATCAGGCCGGAGACTGTGTCATGCCGAAAGAGGGGATTTTCGCCAGAGTACTTCAAGGGGGAGTTGTGGTCCCCGGCAGTCAGATTCAGCGTGTTACCCCCTAGATATCCATCATGCGGCACTCTCTCACCTCGTACGACTTCCTCTCTTACAAGCCCTGTTGCTTTTTGCGACACATGATACTTTCCGCGCTGTGTATATTTTACACAACGTGGAAAAACGCTACATTTCTGCATGAAATAATCTGAGTATGACAACTTCTGAGGTTTTGCAACAGCTCCTTTTTGCAGGCTTACACCCTCCTAAAACCGGTACGGTCGCGATCACCGGTGCCTGCAATCTTGCCTGCCGTCATTGCTGGGTTGAAGCGGGGGTGTCGTCGGCAGTTGGTCATGTTTCAGTGCGACGACTGAAAAAAATGATTTCAGATCTTGCTGACCTCGGCGGGGAGGGGCTTCGCCTGACCGGGGGCGAGCCGCTCTGCCACCCCGCTTGGCTGGAGCTTATGCAGTTTTCCCGATCTAAAGGGTTTCGCACGCTTGCTCTTCAGACAAACGGCATGCTGCTTACCGATGAAGATGCTGCTGCATTACGCGACCTCGACTTTCCGGGGCTTTCAATCGAGATCAGTCTGGACGGGGCAACTGCTGAGGTACATGATCTGGCGCGTGGTGCCGGTGCATATGCGGGCACTCTGGAAGGAATTCAAAAACTCGTTCGGGAGGGGCTTGCAGGCCGGATTTCACTCTTTATGACAGAGATGAGCCACAATCTGGACGATATCCCGGCACTGCTGGGATTTGCCGACAGCATGGGGATTGGTTCTGTCAGCAGCGGTGCTCTGGTTCTCTGCGGGCGTGCGACTGACGCAACTGATCTGGTGCCTCCCGGAAATGAACAGTATCTGCGCCTGCTGAACCGCTTCGATAGCGAACAACGGTTTCGCGAACTCTATCGGAAGATCGGCACCACTGCCGCGCTGGAGTGGCGGGGAGATGACGCCATCCGCCAGGAGTGCTGTTCGTTTATCGAAAACCCGTATATTACCCCCTCCGGAAGAATTTATCCCTGCCTGTTGTGTCACACAGACGAATTCTCCGTTACGGGACTCTTCGAAAAGGGTCTTGCTGCCGCTCTGGCCGAAGGGGTTCCGCTCTGGTCATCCCTGCTCCATATCAGCCGCAGACGCGCCGACTCAATTCAGGAGTGCCATGATTGCCCCGGCGAGTCAGTATGCGCAGGTGGTTGCATGGGGCGGGCATGGGGAAGTTGCGGGAATCTTCTTGCCGCAGATGACCGGTGCGGAGCAAGACGCGCTATCTATACATCACGCATGTAACTCTTCATTTCTCCCCGTTTCAAATTTTTAACGTTTAACCGCGCAGCTGTTGTCTGTGTTGAAATTCCCCACTGTAGATAAAATCCATAGCCTAAAAGTACCTATTGTGGACATAATTATATAAAACTGTTCCATATCACCCCGAAGCTTCGGCCCGCCTCATGACACTTCCGTGAAACAAGATCGTAACTATCTGTAATTGATAGACATTATAAGTTGGCATTCAACTTGCTATAGCTATGATTAACGTAACTATAACGAGCCGAA
The DNA here is from genome assembly GCA_903939115.1 of uncultured Geobacteraceae bacterium. Lineage (GTDB taxonomy): Bacteria > Desulfobacterota > Desulfuromonadia > Geobacterales > Pseudopelobacteraceae > JACRCG01. Next base: position 23,876 of record CAJAFV010000007.1, on the reverse strand, counting down.
TCGATTGGTACACGGCTCACATGCAGTGAATAGGAAATGTCATAGAACCAGGTTATGAGGAGGTGGGAGCTAAATTTTTGAAAGGACAGATGTCACGGTGATCGTAACAGTGGAATGCAATCAAAAAAACTCAAACGCAGCACACACCCAAAAAGGAGGTAGTACCCATGTCACACAATAAAGACGTAAAACGGACCCTTAAGAATGAGAGACTGGAATACCCGATCAAAATGATGCACGCATATCCTTCCGTAAATGTCGGTTGGGGTGCACATACAATGGTTGGCAATGACGCCAAGGCACTTGGCATGACCAATGCCCTCATCGTAACCACCGGCCTTCGCGGTACAGGCATTGTTGAGACTATCCAGGGCGTGCTGAAATCTGCCGGCGTTTCTTCCACAGTATTCAGCGGAGTAACACCAAACCCGAAAGACCATGAAGTTATGGCTGGTGCCAAGGTATTGGCAGGCGGCGGCTTCAACGGTCTGATCAGCCTCGGCGGCGGCAGCTCCCACGACTGCTGCAAGGCCATCAAACTCGTTCACAGCCATGACGGCCAGGATGTTCGTACATTTGAAGGCGCTTTCAAGGCAACCAAGGCCAACACGATTCCTCAGCTTGCCATCAACACAACATCAGGAACCGGTTCGGAAGTATCCTGCTTCTCGATCATCAATCACACCGACAAAAAATACAAGATGGCCCTTTTTGATCCGAACTGTACACCAAGCAAATCCGTCAATGACCCGTTGATCCATCAGTGTATGCCTGGCGACCTCGCTGGTTACACCGGCATGGATGCTCTTGCACACGGCGTTGAAGCCATCGCCTCCCGTCTCGGCGTTGTCTCTGCGTATGGTCCTGGCTTGAGCGCAATTTCCCTGATTTTCGGCAACCTGCGTCAATCGGCAATGAACCGGAATAACGACAAAGCTGTCGAAGCGATGGTATGGGCCGAAATGGCAGCAGCCTACAGCTTCAACAGCGCCGGTCTCGGCCTTATTCACAGTATGGCACACGCTCTGGGCGGTATGTACGATGCGCCTCATGGCCTCTGCAACGCTATCGGCCTCGGTCCGGTCATGTCATTCAACCTGCCGGCCTGCCCTGAGCGTTTCAAAATGATGGCACAGGCTGCCGGAGTTGATACATGCGGCATGTCCGACATGAAAGCCGGCCAGGCGTTTATTGATGCCTGCCTCGAGCTGAAAAAAGATCTCGGAATCACCAAGACCTTTACGGATCTTGGTCTGCTTGAAAAAGATGTTGAAGGCCTGTCACGCTTCTCCGTCAACGATATCTGTACAGAAGGCAATCCTACCGATACCGGCCTGCAGGATATGATCGGTATCTTCCACCAGTGTATGTAATTTTTTTCTGAATCATTGTGTGCCCATTGCAATGATATGCCGCTGGCTCCGAAGGGTTGATGCCCCTTACCGGATGCCAGCGGTTTTTTTGTCAAAAAAGCCAGAAAAAACATTTGAAACACGGAGACACGGAGAACACGGAGTAAAATCGGAGAGTTGCAGTTAGAATTAGAAGCTTTATGGCTTACCAAATGGCATTTTTGTTTTAGACCTTAAGCCTTTGGTTTCTCAGTGTTCTCTGTGTTTCCGTGTTATGAACTAACGGTTTTAGAAGAAAATGCCTTTGAAACGGCGTAAAGATTGCAACTGAAGTTACCAAAATACAACACTACGAGGCCATCATGATTTCCGAACAAGGGGTTAAGGATTTTCTTCACGCAGGCGGATACATCGCCGATGACGCCATCGCCACCGCAGTTTTTCTGGCACTTCGAATGGAGAAACCGATTCTGATCGAAGGCCCCCCCGGTGTCGGGAAGACCGGCCTGGCAAAGGCGCTCTCCACTGCCCTCGATTTTCCCCTGGTGAGACTACAGTGCTACGAGGGAATCGACGAGGGGAAGGCGCTCTACGACTGGGAGTACGGCAAACAGCTGCTCTATACTCAACTGCTGCGCACCCAGCTTGACAATTACCTCTCGGTATCGTCTGATCTGCGCGAAGCCGTTGAGCGCCTCTCTGCCGAAGAGAGCCTGTTCTTTTCTAAAAACTTTCTGGTGCAGCGGCCGATTCTGCGCAGTTTCCTTTCTGAAAAGCGCTCTTTGCTGCTTATTGATGAGATCGATCGCTCTGACGACGAGTTTGAAGCGTTGCTATTGGAGTGCCTGAGTGATTTTCAGGTTTCTATTCCAGAACTGGGGGTAATCGAGGCCAAAAGAAAGCCGCTGGTAATCCTGACCAGTAACGGTACGCGCATGATTTCTGACGCTCTTCGCCGTCGCTGTCTGTATCTCTATATCGGCTATCCGGATCTGGAGCGGGAAGTTGCCATTGTGCGGGTAAAATTCCCCGATCTCTGCGAGGATCTTGCGCGTCAGATGGTGGTATTCCTGCGTAAGGCCCGCGATTTGACTCTGCGTAAGCCGCCAAGTGTGTCTGAAGCTCTTGATTGGGCCCAGGTACTGTCAATTATGAAGGCGACAAAACTTACGCCTGAGGTGGTCGCAAATACCGTCGGAGTGATAGCCAAGCACCAGACAGATCTGCAGAAGGTGACCAATCTGGCCGTACAGGAATTGAACTGACCATGGAACGGATTATTGCCGGCTTCGTTGCCGCCCTCCGTGAAAGCGGCATCCGCGTTTCACCCGGTGAGAGCCTGGATGCGGTTCAGGCTCTGGCGCTCTGCGGTATGGAAGGGCGTCGCTCTTCCCGGCAACTCCTCCGTCTGACGCTGGTGAAGAATGTCAACGACATCCCGGTGTTCAATGAGGTCTTCAACCGTTATTTCAGCCGTTTCCATTATGTTGACCCGGAGAGCGATCTCCCCGCGCTCATGGATGCCGACATCATCGGCATGGAAGGGGGCGAATTCACCTACCTGAATCAACAGCAGGGTGACGACCACGATGATCACGGTCCTCTGCTTAAACTTGACAGTGACATCAGCCCGGAAGATTTAGCTGAGCTGAAAAGCCTGACGGAGATCGACCCGGATGATATGGACGGGGTTGAAATCGTGGTGCAGATGAAGGGCTACCGGGGGAAAGCCAAAAAACCGCCCAAGCCGTCACGTCGCTATACACAGAATCCGCTCGTTATAGAACTTGACAAGACCGGCAGTGTCGGCTGTGGTGTGACGTTTTCCCCTGAAGAACAGGCGGCCATGCAGGATGTGGTCTCGCGTATGATGCTGCGTCTCCGTAAAGATATGAAGCGGATGAAAAGTAACCAGAATCGCGGCAAACTGCACGTCATCAAAACGATCCAGAAAAACTACCGCCACGACATGGTGCCGTTTCAGGTGGCATTGCGGCGTAAGCGCCGGGAAAAACCGCGTCTGGTGGTACTTTGTGATGTCAGCTTTTCCGTGAGCCATGCGTCCCGCTTTATGCTGCTGCTGCTCCATACCCTGCATAATCAGCTTCTGGACGTACGCAGTTTCATCTATAACCGGGATATTGCGGAAATCACCGAAATGCTGGCCAACATGCCGGTCAACGATCTGATGGAAACCATCGACACGGGCGATATTGTTGATCTGGATGAAAACAGCAGTTTTGGCCAGGTTTTTTTGAAATTTAAAAAACAGTATCTGGAAAACCTGCGTGGTCGACCGGCCTTTATCATCCTCGGAGATGCACGGAACAACTACGGTGATGCCAACGATTTTGTGCTGGACGAGATCCGTGAGAAGGCCCGCTACATGCTCTGGTTGACTCCGGAGGATCGTGATTCGTGGAACCGCGGCGACTGTCTGATGGATCTCTACGGCTCCTATTGCGACAGGGTGGAGGTTGTCAAAACGGTTGATGAATTGAGCCTGTTTGTCGAAGATCTGCTGCGCGATATTTATGCCGACAGAGCAGACCCGCTCGACAGGAAAAAAATCATTGCAGCCAGGGCTGCAGAAACCTACGATTCCAGTGACTATTACCATCGGGGGTCCAGCGCGAAGAGCGAACCGGTTTTTGATCCCGGCGGGCGCAGTAAGTGGTAAAAATGGTATCATTCTTTACAAGGAGTAATACATGAGTTGCGATCCTAAAAAACACCAGATGCATATGTGTGCCCTCAAAGCACAAGGAATGGACGACTGCATCAAGAAATTTTCTGATAATCCCACCGTAGAATGCCGAAAATGCGGAGTCAGGGCCAACAGCTCAAAAAACCTCTGCGCTGCCCATTTGGGTGATTGGGCACCTAATGTCGAGGGTGGGCACGGGACTGTCGATCTCGCAGAGGTCGGCAAGCCGCACGAAGGGGTATAGTTATCTGCCAGGTGTACGATTCATAAACCTGTACGAAGGAGTCAAGCCATGTCGATTCAAGATGCAGCAGTACTCGAAGGAACCAAGGCATATTTCAGCGTTGAAAAATTTCTACAGACCAGAGAGAAGGCGCAGGAGGCTGTGAGCAGGATAGTTGCCCAGGTTCAGGCCGGGATGCTGGAAGAAGATGCCAACGCTCTGGTGGTTGCAACCTTGCAGGAAATGGGCTCCACTGGAACGTTTCATACACCGTATATCCGTTTTGGCACCAACACCGTTAAAACGTTTGGAGCCGATTCCGACCCTGGAATCCGTCTTGGTGAAGATGACATCTTCTTTATCGATGTCGGTCCGGTCTGGGATGGCTATGAAGGCGATGCCGGAGAGACGTTTTTAACAGGAAACAATCCTGAGCTGAAGCGTTGTGCCCTCGACGCTCAGAAAATTTTCCAGGCGGTTGCGGAAAAATGGCAGACGGATTCGTCGTCTACTGGAGAAGAACTGTATCAATGCGCTGATAAGATGGCACAAGAGTTGGGATGGGAGTTGAATTTCGATTTAGGTGGCCATCGTCTGGGGGACTATTCAAGTGGGGACCATTATGCCGGACCGCTCTCTGAAATTACCTTCCATCCTTCGGCAAACCGGTGGATGGTAGAAATTCATATACGCCACCCTGATCATCTGTTCGGTGCATTTTACGAAGACTTGCTTATGGGTGAGGAGGCTGTCAAGGCACCGGAAATAGCCATTCAGGAAGTACGCGAAACAGGTTCCTGTGGCGGGTATTAAATTCGGATAAAGGGGTACTGTCATGAGTCGGATGCTGCTTGCACCAGGTCGCTACGTTCAAGGGGTCGGCGCTATCAAGGAAATCGGACTGCACACGTCCCGAATCGGAACCTGCGCCCTGGTAATCGGGGGTAGGACCGCGTTGTCTCTCTGTGGCGAAGATATTACGGCAAGTTGTGCCGAAAAGGGCATTCCCTGTTACCTGGAATTTTTTCAGGGGGTCTCCTCAGCTCAGGAAATCAGTCGGCTCTCAAAGGTCGCGGCAGCCCATGGAGCGGATATCATCATCGCCCTCGGGGGCGGCGCTTCTATCGATGCGGGCAAAGCGGTATCGCATGAGATGAAGCTGCCGGTCATTATTGTACCGACGGTCGTTTCGACGGATGCGCCCTGTTCTGCGTTATCGGTTATTTACTCCGAGGATGGAGCTTTTGAACGCTACCTGTTCTTGCGAAAAAATCCGGACTGCGTTCTGGTCGATACGGCTTTAGTCGCCAATTCGCCGGCTAAATTCCTTGTGGCCGGAATGGGTGATGCCCTTGCCACGTTCTGGGAATCCGACACCTGCTTCAGAAGCGGAAAACCGAATCCACTTACCGGCGGGGCTCTACCTACGCTGGCGACGAAGGCGCTGGCTCGGCTCTGCTACGAAACGTTGCTGGAATACGGCCTTCAGGCCATGTTGGCTGTTGAACGGAATGCCGTGACACCAGCGGTTGAAGCGATCGTTGAGGCAAATACCCTGTTGAGCGGCTTGAGCTCGGAAAACGGGGGGCATGCCGGAGCACACTCTATCCATAATGGTTTGACGACCCTGAAGGTTGCGGGCCGGAAACTCCATGGCGAAAAAGTAGCCTTTGGAGTCCTTGCCCAATTGGTGTTGGAAGGGCGGCCATCTTGTGATATCAGAGAGGTACAGAATTTTTGCAGCAGCGTTGGGCTGCCGCTCTGTCTTGAGGATCTTGACGTTATAAACCCCTCTCCGGAGGAGATCAGGCTGGTCGCCGCCGCTGCTGTAGCAGATGGAGAAACCATTCATTCTACCTGGTTTCCGGTCTCAGCCGATATGGTGGAAGCGGCGATCCTGACCGCTGACGCCCTTGGAATGCGCTACAAAAAGGCTCTTCGTTTATGAAACCCCATGCTGTCAAGCGAACAATTACCGCTCTTCCGGATGTTTGCGTACCTCGTGCTGAGATTGATGCGCGGCAATTCCATCAGCAATTACAGATCCTTCAGCATGAGTTGGAAATGCAGGTCGAGGAGCTACAACGTTCCAACCGGGAGCTGGAAGAGTCACGGAATACATACGCCCTGCTCTATGACTGTGCTCCCGTTGGTTATTTTACGTTTGACCGTGAGGGGAGGGTCCGGAGCGTTAACCTGACCGGGGCAAACCTTCTGGGGAGCGAACGCGCTTTTCTGGTGGGGCAGCGCTTCGAACTGTTTGTTGCTGTAGAAGATCGCTTTATGTTCGTAGATTTTCTGCGCATGGTGTTTCTCGGACGCGATAAAATGACCTGCAGGGTGAAGCTCTCCATTAGCGGCAGAGCGTCACTTCATGTGCGTATAGAAGCGATGGCCGCAGGGGTCGGAGACGAGTGCCACGCCGCGCTCATGGACATCACGGAACGCAAGCGGGCGGAAGAATATTTACGGGAGAGTGAATACAATCTTACCAAGGCGCAGTCGATGTCTCATGTCGGTTCCTGGCGTTCCGATCCGGTGTCCGGAGAATTGCGCGTTTCAGATGAGTTGCTGCGAATTTTGAACATCACTCGAGAAGAGGCCACTTCAGAAGTATTGACAGACCTGATCCATCCGGAGGATCGTAACTCTGTTCTGGCCCGTCTCCAACAGGGAGCTGCGCAGGGGAGCAGCTACGAAATCGAACACCGCCTGCTGCTTAAGGACGGTACCTCTAAATGGGTCTATTCGATCGTTGAACCGTCAGTGAACATCGCCCGGCAGGTGGTAAAACTGTACGGAACGACTCAGGATATAACTGAACGAAAACTGAGCGAATCACGGCTCCGCAATAAAAAAAATGAGTTGCAGACGATATTTGACTCGGTAAATGATGGTGTCATCGTCTTTGACCATAACGGCTCAATTCAGCACCTTAATCACATCTGTCCTGAATTTTTCCCCTCTGATATTCTTGTCGGCGGTGGGTGCCGGGATGTGTTCCATCCGGATGTCGCCTTTTCGCCGCTTACCTGCCCTGTAGAACTGGCCCTGCGCGGGGAGCGGGTGGAAACGTCCATGGTTTCAGTTCTCGAAGATCACACAACCCGTTATATAGACATCACGGCCAACCCGATAAAAGATGAATTCGGGGAGAAAACCAGAGCACTCGTTTTTTTGCGGGATATGACGCTGAAAAGAGTTCATGAAATGCAGTCGATCCAGACGGAAAAAATGTCGAGTATCGGGGTGCTGGCTACCGGTGTTGCCCATGAAATCAACAATCCGCTCACATCGGTAGCGGGCTACGCAGAGGCGCTGCTCCGCCGCTTTCGAGATGAACCCTCACTGGTTAATGATACCAGGTTGGAGGTCTTCCCGAAATATCTTGAGGTAATCGTCCGGGAGGCTCACCACTGTAAGGGAATTATCGGCGGTCTGCTCAACTTCGGCAGAAAATCGGACGGCTTGAAATACGTGGTCGACATTAACGCCCTTCTTGTGGAGATTCTTGAACTTATCAAGCATCAGCCCCATTACGAAGAGATGGAGGTTGCAGTCAAGCTGATGGAAAATATTCCTGCCATTCTCGGTGACCCATCCGCACTGCGCCAGGTTTTCATGAATCTGTTGATAAACGCCTGCCAGGCAATCAAGGATGGCGGCAGTGTTGAAATCTTATCAAGCTACTCAGGCGAAGATCAGGCTGTTTTTGTCCAGGTGCGAGATTCGGGCTGCGGAATTGCTCATGATATGATTGACCGTATCTGGGATCCCTTTTTTACGACCAAGGAGGTTGGGAAAGGCGTCGGTCTTGGTCTGGCTCTTTCGTACAATATTGTGAAGCGGCATGGCGGAGAAATAAGTGTTACCAGCACAGTCGGTGAAGGCTCACAATTCATGGTGAGACTGCCTGCACGTGGAGAGTAAAGACAATGTCCGACTACCCTGACCTCATCAACATCCCTTTTAATCACTCGTTCATAAAAAATCAGTATGTAGCGGAAAATCCGCAGTACACGCCTCATCCTCTTGAGCCGGGATATTGGGTGATAATTCAGGGCAGCGCGCTGTTTTTACAACCCGGAAACGGCTCGCCAACCCTTCCTTTCGGGGCTCTTCCGGAATGGCTGGAACCGCCTGAGACTATTCTTACCATTGGTGAGTGGTTCGGAAAACCGCTGCGCATTTTCTCGGTAGACAAAGAGTGCCCCGTCCGGCATCCCTTTATTGCTGAGGCGCTCAACGCCGTGATACAGACAGTCGATAATACCACGCTTGGTATCGGTGGTCTTGCCAGGCAGATTCTTCATTGGGAACAGCAGAGTTGCTTCTGTTCCGTCTGCGGTGCCAAAACTCTCCCGTTCTCCCGGGAATGGGGCAGGCAATGCTCTGCCTGCACAGCGAAACAATTCCCCAAAATTTCACCATGCGCAATAGTTCTGGTCAGGCGTGACGATGAGGTGTTGCTGGTCAGAAATGCCCAGTGGCCGGCGGGTCGATACAGTTTAGCTGCCGGTTTTCTTGGTTTGGGAGAGTCGTTGGAAGAGTGTGCGGCACGCGAGGTGAAAGAAGAAACAGGTATAGATATTACTGATATTACCTACGTGGGGAGCCAGAGCTGGCCCTTTCCATCACAGATAATGGTAGGCTTTGTCGCACAATACGCCGGCGGTGAGCTGAGCGTGGATTATACTGAACTCGAAGATGCCCGCTGGTTCCCGATCTCTCAGCTTCCCACGCTTCCGCCGATACGAAGTATTGCCCGCAGGATTATTGACACCTTCTGCATAGACGTTGAGACCCCGGCGTAACGTATTTAAAACTTTTCAAACTCATCATCGAGATGATCCGGTCCGGCAGTTCCAAGTTGAAGATGTATGCCACCGCTGGAAACGCCCTTGGTCAGTGCTGCTGCAGTTTTAGCGTCTGCTGTCGGTATTTTTTTGGCGGGCTTACGGCTGCCTGCAATCATGGAATGGTGCTTCTGGCCGTCGATAGTGAAGAAGCTGATGGAGTGCTGCAGCAGCTCTGCCTGACTGGAAAGCTCTTCTGATGTGGAGGCCATCTCTTCCGATGCACTGGCATTTTGCTGAATGACCTGGTCCAGCTGTTGAATGGCCTTGTTGATCTGATCGGCGCCGGTGTCCTGCTCTTTGCTGGAGGCGGTAATTTCCTGAACCAGTTCAGATGTTTTTTGAATATCCGGTACTATTCGGGTCAGCATGTCGCCCGCCTGTTCGGCAATCGCCACACTGCGGCTGGAAAGGCTTGATATTTCTGCGGCTGCCGTTTGGCTGCGCTCGGCCAGCTTACGGACTTCCGAGGCGACTACCGCAAAACCTTTGCCGTGCTCGCCGGCTCGGGCCGCTTCGATCGCGGCGTTAAGTGCCAACAGGTTAGTCTGGCGTGCAATCTCTTCTATGATCGAGATCTTGATGGCAATCTCTTTCATGGCGGCAACCGTCTCTATAACGGCCTTGCCCCCTTCTATGGCATCGGAAGAACTCTTGTTGGATATTTTTTCGGTCTGCATGGCGTTATAGGAATTCTGGCGGATGCTGGAGGCCATCTCTTCAATGCTTGACGAGATTTCTTCAACACTGGCGGCTTGTTCTGTTGCGCCCTGCGACATCTGCATGGCTGATGACGAAAGCTCCCGGCTCCCGGTGGCGACGTTGTCAGCAGTAGACATGACTTCACCGACGACCTGCCTCAGTTTTTCGATCATGGCTTTCATGGCGGCATAAACACCGGTATCTTGCTGTTGTGCCGATTCAACCGGCATCGTCAAATCGCCCATGCATATCCTGTTCGCCATAGCCGAAATGTCCGAAGGTTCTCCGCCTACTTCGCGGAAAATAGCGCGGGTTACGAATACGCCTATCAAGATACTCAGGGCAATAATCCCCAAAAGGGTAATTTGTATTGCCAGGAAAATTCTGTTTGAGCTCTTCAGCGACTGCTCTACATCCTTTCCGGTACGCTCGTCAAGAATGACCTGAAATTCGCTGATCGGTTTCATAATAGAGGCTTTGAACGTGTGGTAGTCCTGGTTGTGCGTAAGCTTCCAGGCACCCTCCAAATCGGGCTCTCCCTTCTTTGTAAAGTTGCCCGTGCCGTCGTCGTAGAGCCCTTTGACCATATTCATCGCAATTGTCTCTGCCTTCACGAGTCCGTCAGAGTTCTTCTGCGCCTCGGTAAGCTTGGCAAACTCTGCATCCGTGAAGCCGGCCCGCTTCATAAGCTCCTGCAGGGAGACCGACTCGCTCGAATCCGGTTGCGGTTTATCTCCGTAGTTCATAACAAGATCCCAATAGATGCGATCGTAGTGCTGAGGCCGGGGTTTCTTGCCGTTCCGGATATCAAGTATATCGAAGTACATCTTCTCATACTTCTCGTCACCGGTAAGAACGTAGGTACGTCCCAGGCGAGTGAGGTCGTCCGAGCTTTGCCTGAGTTCGTCCGCGAGAAGGTATGAGACATACCGGTTCTGCTGATGCGATTGCAGTTCCTTGTTCGCAACCCTCAGGGCAAAACTCAATAGAGCGGTCAGGATGACGGCGGCAACGATGCTGGAGAAGCTGATGATGAGTGTTTTTCTGACTTTCATGGCTTGAGCTCCAAATGCTTTTCGTTATGAGAATACTGGTAACCGGACGGCATCCTCGGGAGAGTCTGTCGTGTCCTCTCCCGGTTCAAATCCCACAGAATATGTGTACGTTATACTATTAATGGTAATTAGTGAAAAATAAAATTATATTCACTGCTTACCTTTCGGAAGGCTCTGGAAAAAGAGGAAGGCGAGCGGAGGCAATACGACAATAAATCCAACCAGTAGAGACTGGAATGCCTGTCTGACTCCGCCCCGGTCGGCCAGCATCCCCACAAGCGGCCCGGTGCAGACGAACAGCACCCGGAAGCAGAGCGACTGGAGCGACAGAATGCCCGCCCGGTTGGCAGACGGACACTCCTTCTGGGTGAGATTGAGCATCATCGGTCCCCGTAACCCTCTCATGCTCGTCAGCAGGTAATAAAACAAAAAACCCCACATCCCGCCGATGGTCCCCAATCCCGCATAACCGACAGCGATCAGGATTAGAAACAGCAGCACCATGAGCCGTTCACCCAGAAAGGCATTGGCGCGGTGACTGGTCAGTGAGAAAAAGGCAACGGTCAGATTGGCGCCGCACCAGACCGGACCGAACCAGGTCAGCGGTACCCCTGCGTACTGCATATACGGCTGGATCAGCCAGACCGGATAAAACGAGGCGATTCCCAATGCCGAATTAAGCAGAATCGTGTAACGCAACCCCTTGTTCTCCACGAAGGCGTAACGTGCGGTACGCCACGCCTCTGCGAGATGCCCCGAGTATTTTGCTATTTCCCTCGGCGGTTCTACCATGGAACGGGTGAGCAGGAGTGCCATGAGCCAGACGCCGATCTGCAGGAAAAACGGTAGCAGTGGCGCATACGCGTAGAGCATGCCGGCAAAAACCGCCCCAAGCGCCTCTCCACCCTGGGCATAGCCGCCCATGCGCCCCTGATGGCGCTCGTAGAGGATTTCCGAACCTTCCTGTTTGAGGGTCTCGTAGAGCAGGGCACTGTCCGAGCCGCTGATGAAGGCCAGGGAGGTGCCGAGCAGGATCTCGGCAACCATGACATGTGCGAAGGTTGTCGCCACGGTATAGATCGCCCAGCCAACCATGCCGAGCAGAGAGGCGAGGGTGAGGGAAACGCGATAGCCTATCCGGTCACTGACGTAGCCGCTCGGATATTCCATCACCACCATCGAGACCGAGAGTATCCCCTGCAACAGCAGGATCTGCGTCAGCGAAAGCCCGATGTGATCCTTCCAGAACAGGGTGATTATCGCCATTGGGAAGAGGGTCATCTGCAGGAAGGAAAAGGCGTAGAGCTTGGTTATGTTGGAGTGGGTGGTTTTCATAAAGGACAAGAGTCCGCAAAGTATCTTCGCACCAGCAGATTATGCAGCGGAAATCCGAGTTCGATAGGTTCTTCGATCAGGTCAATCTCTTGTGTCTCTGATGACGAAAACGGTTTCATGCAGCTTCGCGGCTGCTGTACCGCCAGACCGCTGATGACCAGTGTGTTGTCCAACCCGTTTGAAACGTCGTACAGAGTTATCTCATCCGGAGCAACCTGTATGCCGGTCTCCTCAAGCAGTTCCCGCGCAGCACCCTCCTGCCAGGTCTCGCCAAGATCCAGGTACCCTCCCGGCAGCACCAGTGTCCCTTTTTGCGGCTCGATATTTCTTCTGGCCACCACCAGCCCTTCACCCACCGGCACAAGCAGTACTACAACCGGTATCGGGTTCAAATAATTTGTGTTGCCGCAGTGCTTACAGGCCTTCGGCCAGGGTTCTCCTGCCGGATAGTGTGTGCCGCAATATGAACAGCATGAATTTATTTCGGGCATCGGATGCCTTTCATAGATGAGATGTTTTTGTGGCCATAACACAAAAAAAAGAGGGGGCTCGATGCCCCCACTTTTAGTGGAACTCATTCGTTCGGTTCACAGCGGACTCGTCTGGCTCTTTATCAGATCCCGCAACTCAAACCGCTTGATCTTTCCGGTAGCGGTTTTTGGGAGTTCGTCGATAAAACGTATCCAGCGAGGATATTTGTAAAGTGCCAGATGCGTTTTCACGTACTCTTTTAATTCATTTGCCATCGCTTCTGATGGTGAATGCTGTTTATTGAGCACGACAAAGGCCATCGGTTTTATAAGATTTTCTTCGTCAGGCGCACCTATTACGGCGCATTCAAGAATCGCCGGGTGTTCGATCAGGCAGGACTCAACTTCGTTTGGCGATACCCATATACCACCCACCTTGAGCATATCGTCCGAGCGTCCGGCACAGCAGAAATAGCCATGTTCGTCGCACGTGTATTTGTCGCCGGTATTTATCCAATACCCCATTATCGTCTGCCTGGTTTTCTCATGTTTATTCCAGTACAAGGCGGTGGCACTGTCCCCCTTGACCAGCAGTGTACCAATTTCACCGACAGGAAGATCGCGCATGTTCTCATCAACGATGCGGGCTTCGTAACCAGGCACAATTTTTCCAGAACTGCCGGGAACAATTTCCCCTACTCTGTTAGAGATAAAAATGTGTGCCATTTCGGTGGAGCCGATACCGTCGAGGATATCTATTTGAAACCGCTCTTTCCAGCGATGAAGATAGGGTGCCGGAAGGGCCTCTCCTGCGGAGACGCATAGTCTCACGCCATCCATGGCCCCATCTTCCTCAAGCATCTGCCCATACAGGGTCGGCACACCAAAGAACAGGGTCGGATTATGGCGGCGCACAGTTTCATACACGTGTGCCGGTGTTGGCCGCAGCGGCAGGTAAACGGCAGTAGCACCTACATCAAAAGGAAAGTAGAGGCCGTTTCCAAGTCCATAGGCAAAGAACAGTTTAGCTGCGGAGAAGAATACGTCATTCTCGCTGATGGCAAGAATCTTGGCCCCATAGGTCTTGGCTGAATATACCATGTCATGCTGCAGATGGACCGTCCCTTTCGGAGAACCGGTTGAACCTGAACTGTACAGCCAGAAACAGGCATCGTCGCGGCAGGTCGGGGCGGTCTCCAGCAGAGTAGGTTGTGTTGAGGCAAGCTCAGCCAGACTCAAGTCTCCATCAGGGGCGCTGCCGTTGGCAACGATGATATGTTTCAAAAAACGAAGATTTCCACGTATCGGCTCAATCTGTTCCAGAAGCTGCGCATCTACCACCAGCACCCGTGCCCGGCTGTCGTTCAGATAAAACTGGAAGTCCTGTGAGCGATTCATCGTATTCAGGCAGACCGGAACTGATCCGATTTTAATTGCCCCGAAGAACGCCTGCGGGTAGATTTCCGTATCCAGCAGCAGCAGAGCGACTCTTTCCTCCATGCGCACGTCAAGCGACAGTAACGCGTTGCCGAAACGGTTCACGCCCTCCTGTATCTGGTTGTAGGTAAATTGCCGACCTTCACAAAGAACGGCAATTTTATCACCTCTTCCTTCACGAATGTTACGATCAACAAAGTAGTCAGCGGCGTTGAAAGATTCGGGCAGATCCAGATTGTAAGGCATGATTGACCCCCTATGGTTGTTTAGTTCTGAAATCAAAGCAATATAAGTGGCTTTTGTCGTTGATCGGGATAAATCGGTATTATGGTATTGATTTACCAATATACAAAATAAAATGGTTCTTGTCGACAAAAAGTGACAGAAAAAAGGTACTAATCAAATAAAAGTTGTTATAAGTCTAAATTGAGAAGTGAACTCCACTGTTATGGTGAATGTATGGAAAAGCAACTTTCCGACGTATATCAACAAAAGCTGACAACAGCAGACGCAGCAGTGCGTCACATTCAATCCGGTTGGCGAGTGTTTATCGGCTCAGGATGCGCCGTGCCGATGCAGTTAGTCGCCGCCCTGAGCAGGAACGCACTCAGATTCAACGATGTTGAGCTGATCCAGCTTCTTTCGCTTGGCGAAGTTGATTATATAACTGACGAAAATTCAGGGCATTTACGCCACAACTCCTTTTTCATAAGTAAGAATATCCGGCAGGCGGTATGCGAAGGGCGTGCAGATTATACCCCGATCTTTCTCAGTGAGATTCCGGAACTTATCCGTTTCGGACAGCGTGGTAACCAGGCGGCGTTACTGCAGGTATCGCCGCCGGATAAACATGGTTTCTGCAGTATGGGTATCAACGTGGATATTCAACGTGCCGCACTGGACCGCGCCAAACTGGTGATAGCCGAGGTGAACCGGCAGATGCCGCAGACGTTTGGTGAAACATACGTGCACATCAGAGATATCGACTTTTTAGTGGAAGTTGACCATCCGATCTTAGAGTCTATTGCCCAGGAACCTGATGAGGTTGAGCTGCAGATCGGTTATCAAATTTCACGTCTTGTGGAAAACGGTAGCTGCCTGCAAATGGGTATCGGTACGATACCAAGTACCGTTTTAAATTTCATTGCCGACAAACGCGATCTTGGCATACATACTGAGATGTTCAGCGATGCCCTGATTCCTCTGATAGAGGGGGGTAATATTACCAATCGTTTGAAAAATATCCACCCCGGCAAGGTAGTCACAAGCTTTGTCTGCGGCAGCAAAAAACTGTATGATTTTGTTGGCGGCAATGCCGACATTGAATTTTATCCGTCCGACTTTGTCAATGATCCCCGGGTGATTTCCAGTAATGACAAAGTAGTGGCGATCAATTCGGCACTCCAGGTGGACCTTACCGGCCAGATATGTGCTGACAGCATCGGTTACCGGTTTTACAGCGGCATTGGCGGTCAGGTGGATTTTATCCGTGGCGCCGCCATGAGCCGTGGCGGCAAGCCGATTGTTGCTATCAGAAGCACTGCAAAAGATGGCGCAATCAGCAGAATAGTGCATCGGATCGATGACGGCTCCGGAGTCGTTACCAGCCGTGGGGACGCCCATTACGTGGTGTCCGAATACGGAGTTGCCTATCTCCATGGCAAGACCATCAGAGAACGTGCCCTGGCACTGATTTCCATAGCTCACCCCGATTATCGTCAGGAATTACTGGAATTTGTGAAACAGAAACATTACGTTTACGAAGACGAGCAGGTTTGGCGGCAGGCACTGGATCATTATCCGAAAAAATTTGAGGAGAGCAAGCCTTTCGGCGGCATCACAATGTTAATACGGCCACTCAAAGCCACAGATGAAAGGACACTCCAGGAGTTTTTCTACAGCCACAATTCGGATACCATTCACAATCGTTATTTTGGCCAGAAAAGTCAGCTTGCACATCTCGAAGCGGCAAAGCTTGTGTGTGTTGATTACCGGAGTCGGATGGCTTTGGCAGTGTTTTTACCGGAGAATAACTCAGAATCAATAGTCGCTGTGGCCAGATATGTAGTAAACCCACGCACCAATCTGGCAGAGACCGCTGTAGTCGTGCATGAAAAACATCGCCGGATCGGCCTGGCTGGATATCTATTGGGGCAGTTGGAAAGCCATGCCAAAAGTCAAGGTGTCGCAGGTTTTTTTTCGGAAATACTTCCCGACAACATAGCCATGCTCAATTACCACCGGAACCTGGGACATCCATTGGTTTATTCCCAGGAAACGGATACCTACCACATGGAATTTAAGTTCAATAATTTAACCTGACGCATCCTCATGCAATGTTCGGTGTAAGGTATTTCCGCTTATGCCAAGTTGCGAGCACGTTCATCATGCCCCTCTCAAACTCCCGTTAGATAGTCACGCCATTTCTCGTAACAAACTCAAAACTGATAGTGGTCGGTAATTGCAGGGCATAAATTTAAAATACTGTAGCAAATTTCCCCATTGGTGATATTTGCCGCATCTAAACCGTTCTAAGTGACGAACTTACAAAATACTATTTGTCCTATTTCGCTACAGTCAAAATATGAGAGAAATTGAATGGCTTAAAAGCTGTTGAAATTACAATGGTAATTGCTGGCAAACGTGTTGGCACTGCCGTTGCAATAGAAGATGCACCACAGAGCATCCTGAATCGATGCAACAAAAGAACGAAAGGAGATAATCATGGAAGTAGAAAATCAAGAAGTATCGTGCAGTGAAGAACCTCGTATCCTTGAGGAGATTCAGGTTGAGGAACTCGCAATAGACGGCATCTGCGGGGTTTACTAAGATGGCTGCGGCAGGCATTAAGCTGCATCCGTCCTGCCGCGTGCGGCAAGAGGGGTTCGGTCTCCTGTTTTATGACTGCAAGGGACCGCGCCTTCTCTTCGCTGCTACTGGCACGCTTCTGCCCGCCGACTTCTTCGGAACCGTACGTGCCAGGGATGAATTCCCTGACGGTACTTCAGAGTCTCAGAAGCCGGCGTTACAAAAATTCGTCACACAACTCCTCGAAAAAGGATTTCTCCGTGAGCAATAAATATGTCGAAATGGGGATGCGTTCCCCGGTAAATTTGACCTGGGAGGTTACGCTGGCCTGCAACCTCCGCTGCAATCACTGCCTCTCGTCATCCGGGGAAAAAGCCTGTAACGAGCTCTCCACCGCTGAAGCGCTCGATCTTGTGGAGCAACTGCACACAGCCGGCGTCTTTCAGGTAAATTTTGGCGGCGGAGAACCGTTTATCCGTCCGGACTTTGAAGAAATTCTTGCCGCCTGCCATGTCAGGGGCATTATGACCTGTATCTCAACTAACGGCACTCTGCTAACCCCTGAACTGGTTGCGCGGCTTGCATCAAACCCGTTGGTGGCTATTCAGGTAAGTCTGGACGGCGCCCGCCGGGAAACCTGCGACGCAGTTCGCGGTGACGGTGTTTTCGACGCCGCTGTCGAGGCGGTCAAACTGCTGGCTGCCACGAAGATTCCTGCCAGCATCAATACGGTCTTAACCACCCACAATGCCAGTGAGATTCCGGCTATGCACGAACTGGCCCGCTCTTTGGGCGTTTCATTACGGGTCAGTCGCTTCCGTCCCTCTGGACGCGGTGCCGACAACTGGGAATCGCTCCGCCCGACCCCGACTCAGCTGATCGCCTTTTCCGACTGGCTGGCGAAAAGCGGAGATGTGCGCACCGGCGACAGCTTCTTCTCGCTGACAACACAGGAACGCCAGGGTTTGGGGCTCAACCTCTGCGGTGCCGCCAAGCTGACCTGCTGCGTCAGCCCTACCGGCCATATGTATCCCTGTGCGTTTCTGCAGAGCGACCGTTTTGAAGCGGGCGATCTCCGCACCAGCAGCTTTCAGGAAATATGGGATACGTCGGAAATATACGAATCGTTCCGCAATCTGCGCATCCATTCCTGTGAGGAGTGCACGCGCTTCGATCAGTGCCACGGGGGTTGCCCCGCCGTGGCCTGGCATCTGAAAAATGATATCAACGGTGGTGATCCGGAATGCCTGGAGCGTTGTGTTACCTCGATCGCCGACAACCGTTTGGAATTGGCCGCTTGATTTTATAATCCTCCTTTGAAAAGGGGGAGACAATTTTTAGGAGCTACCACCATGATGTTTCCGAATCTGTTCTCACCGCTCAAAATAGGTACGGTCGAGGTTAAGAACCGCATATCGTTCCAGCCGCACCTGACCAATTTTGCGGTCGACTGCCTCCCCAGCGAGCGGCACATGTATTACTGGGGTGAGCGCGCCAAAGGGGGCGCCGGCCTGATCATAACCGAGGAGATGAGCGTACACCCGACCGACCGGGCCTACGAGAAGCTGATCGACGTCTATCACCCCGAGGTGTTGCCCGGTTTTAAAAAGATTACCGACTACGTACATCAGTACGACGCCAGGATCTTTGCCCAGGTTAACCATAACGGCCAGCAGTGTGACGGTATGATCTCGCGTCTGCCGGTCTGGGCGCCGAGTCCGGTGCCGGATATTCTCTTTCGCGAGACACCCAAGGAGATGGAACCGGAAGATATCGAGGAGGTCGCCCGCTTTTTCCACCGCAGCGCCATTCATGTCCGTGAAGGCGGGTTTGACGGGATTGAGATTCAGTTCGGCCACTCCAGTCTGGCGCGACAGTTCCTTTCGCCGCTGACCAACCATCGCAGTGACGAATATGGCGGTTCTCTCGAAAACCGCATGCGTGCGCCGCTCAAATTTATCAGCGCGGTCAGGAAGGCGGTCGGTAACGACTTCACTCTCGGCATCCGCATGTGCGCCGACGAGATGATACCGGGCGGGCTCGATCTCGCACAGGTTCAGGAGATCGGCGCCCTGTTCGAAGCCTCCGGACTGATCGACTTCATGGATCTCTCCATCGCGACGTTCTACAACCTCTACCTCGTGGAGGGCTCAATGCATACGCCGCTCGGTTATACCATTCCGCTGGCTGCCGGGATGCGAGAGAAGCTCAAGCTGCCGGTCTTCTGCACCGGGCGCATTAATGATCCGGTTATGGCCGAGAAGGTTCTGGCTGCCGGTCAGGCTGATATGATCGGTATGTGCCGCGCCTTGATCTGTGATCCGTTCATGCCCAAGAAAGCTTTTGAAGGGCGCACGGAAGATATCCGCTACTGCGTCGCCGATAATCAGGGGTGTATCGGTCGTATGGGGGTCAATAAACTCCTCGGCTGTATTCAGAACCCGGCCATTGGTGAGGAGAAATTGTGGGGAGAAGGAACCCTTGTAAAAGCGGCGGTGAAGAAAAAGGTCTTTATCGTCGGCGGCGGTCCCGGCGGGATGTGGGCGGCAAAAATGGCTGGACGGAGAGGGCACAACGTTACCCTTTTCGATCGCAATGAAGCGCTTGGCGGACAGCTTCTGACCGCCATGAAAGGTTCCGGGCGCGACGAAATCGGCGTTATCATCCGTAATGAGAAAGATCAGGTAACTAAGGCGGGGGCACAGGTAAAGCTGGGGGTTACAGTGACCGCCGCGCAGGTTATGGCCGAGAAGCCGGATGTCGTCATCATCGCCACCGGCAGTCAGCCGAAGGAGCATCCGGTTGGCGGCGCCGACGGTCCTTCAGTCTTTAATGTCTGGCAGGTCCTCAACGGAGAGGCGAATGTCGGTGAAAAAGTGTGCCTGATCGATTACGACGGTCATCACCGGGCGACCTCCACCGCTGAATTTCTGGCCGATCAGGGGAAAACGGTTCATATCATTACCTCCAGCCTCTTTGTCGGTGCGGAACTTGGACCGACGCAGGATCTGTACCTGTCTCGTCAGCGGCTCCTTAAAAAAGGGGTTACCTTTACCCCTGACATCGCCGTGATGGAAGTCGGCGGCGAAACCGGCGCCAAGAATGTCAAAGGATTTAACGTCTACTCGAATATCTGGGATGAATGGGGGCCGTTCGACACCCTCGTGCTGGCCATGGGTCAGAAATCCGACGACGCGCTCTACATGGAACTCAAAGGCAAGGTGCCGGAATTGTACCGGATAGGCGACAGTGTTGCCCCCCGTAAGGTCGATATGGCCATCTGGGAAGGGCATAAACTCGGGAGGGAGATCTGATGGGCGATGCCGGCAAAATACTCGTTTTTGTCGATCTTCCGGACGGAGAGCTCGATGAGACCGGCCGGGGGCTTCTTTCCTACGCGGCACGTCTGGCCGGTACCCTTGGCGCCCCATGGAGTGCGGCGGTTGCAGTCATGCCTGACAGAGTTCAACTCGCCGCATTCGGCGCCTACGGTACCCCGGCGATTGTCTGCATCGAACGGGGAGCGGCGCTGCTTGATACGCCGTCACTGCTTGGAAAACATCTCGCTCAACTGGCCCGGGACGAGTCAGCGGCAGTTGTCCTCCTCCCCCATACTGACCTCGGTTCAACCATGGCGCCGATTGTTGCCGATGCGCTTGACGGTGCAATTATGACGGAACTGGTCACCGTCCGTAAGGGTGCCGATGGTGTGCGCCTCTCCCGCAAGGTGCTCGGTGTCCGCATCGCTGAAACCAGGGTATGGGATGGTTCACGTCCCTTGATAGTCACGGTTCCGCCGCGTGCATTGAGTCAGGTGATCATGGCTTCCGTCCGCCTGACTGCACCATCTCTGGTGGCATGGCGTCCTGCAGTTCCACTCTCCGCTGCTATGGCAACGATTATCGGCCGGATTCCGCCTGATCCGCAGACGGTTGACCTGACAGAGGCGGAAGTGATCTTCAGCGCCGGCAAAGGGTGCGATCCGGCAACCTTTGACCAGCTTAAGGAGTTGTGCCAGCTTCTGAACGTCTCATTCGGCGTCACCCGTCCAGTCTATGATCTGGGGTGGACCGGTTTCGAGAGGATGGTCGGTCAGACCGGCCGTACGGTAACACCGCGGCTCTATGTGGCCCTCGGTATTTCCGGATCGATGCACCATGTCGGCGGCATCAAGGATTCCCGTCGGATCATCGCGGTAAACAGCGACGTTAAGGCGCCGATATTTCCGAACGTCGATGAAGGCTTTGTCGGCGATTTGAAGGAACTGCTGCCGCGTCTTCTGAAACAGGTTAAAGCAGAAATCGGAGGCGCACCATGAGTAAAACCTATCAGGCAATTGTGATCGGCGCCGGTCCGGCCGGTTCATCAGCCGCTCTTGTTATGGCCCGCGCCGGCCTCGATGTAGCCCTGGTTGAACGGGGAACCTTTCCGGGGGAAAAGAACATGTTCGGCGGGGTTTTGCACCGTCTGCCGGCTCTGGAAGAGATTTTCCCCGATTTCTGGGATCGGGCGGCTTTGGGACGCCATATCGTCAAAAAAGGCGTCACCTTCATGACCGGGGACTCAAGCTTCACGACCACCATAGAATCTGGCAACTTCGATAAAACGCCCTTTAACGGCTACAGCATTTTCCGCCCCCGGTTCGATAACTGGCTGGCCCAGGAAGCGGTCAAGGCCGGTGCAACGCTTATCACCCGCGCTACGGTCGATAACCTGGTCTACAAGAACGGCACACTGGCCGGGGTTACTGTTGTCGGTCGCACCGGAGAGCTGCTGGCGCCGGTCGTGATCGCCGCTGACGGGGTACTTTCCTTTATCGCCAAAAAAGCCGGTCTCCGGCAGCCGACCTTCAATCCGTCCCAGATGGCGGTCGGAGTAAAAGCATTGGTCGACATGCCCCGCGAGATGATCGATGATCGTTTCGGCCTGGTGCGCGAGCAGGGCTTTGCCAATGAATTCGTCGGCTGCACTGCCGGAGTGCGCGGCGGCGGCTTCCTCTATACCAATTATGATTCTCTCTCGGTCGGCCTCGTGTTCCACCTGGCCAGCCTGCGGGTCAGCGGCAAAACACCGTACGATCTCCTGAACGCATTTATGGAGCAACCCCAGTTGGCCAAAATGATCAGCGGCGGCAAACTTCAGGAATATTCGGCGCATCTTATTCCTGAAGGGGGCTACGACATGATTCCGGAGCTGGTCGGCGACGGCATTATTGTCGCCGGCGACGCAGCGGCGCTCTGCAATGCCACCGGCCTCAATCTGGAGGGGATCAACCTGGCATCCCAATCAGGGGTTCTCGCCGGCACGGCGGTCATCGAAGCACACCAGAACAAGGACTTCAGCAAACGGGGTCTGTCCGTCTATAATAAACTGATGGAGGAGAGCTACGTAATCAAGGATCTCAAACTCTATCGCAAGGCACCGCACATGCTCCACAATGACCGCATCTACAATGAATATCCGGAACTTATGTGCAGTTTCATGGAGTATATCTATCGCATCAATGGGGCACCCAAAGAGAATCTGTCCAAGCTGTTCCTGAAATCGGCCAAAGAAAAAGTCGGCCTGGGTAATCTGCTGGCGGACGGCTTCAGCGCCTGGAGAGCACTATGAATATCGACGAAATTTTTGATAATACGAGTTTCACCATCGACCGGGAACCGCATATCATCGTCAACTATGAAATCTGCACCGGCTGCGACAACCGGGGTTGCGTCAACTCCTGCCCGGCAAAATGCTACACCTGGTCTGAAGAGGATCAGAAGATGACCTTCGTACATGACGGCTGTCTGGAATGCGGCACCTGTTATGTCGTCTGCCACCGCGACGCCTTTACCCTCTGGCGCTACCCCCGGGGCGGCTTTGGGGTCGCGTACAGAATGACGTAAAGACAAGATGAGAGATGAGGGTTGAGGGATGAAAATTTTAAGCTAACATTTCTCCTCATTCATCTCTCATGCCCCATCATTTTTTTGGAGACTATTTATGCCCGACAATAAACTCAACATCCTCGTGCTCCTCCGTGAGACCAATGATCCGCGTCCACCCGCCCGGGTCACCTCACGGGGTGCGGCCATCAGTGAACGGGGCCTTCGGCGCATACCGAACCCGGCCGATCTGGCTGCCCTGGAAGAGGCGCTCTGTCTGAAAGATGCCCTCGGTGCTCAGGTGACGGTGCTTGCGGTTGGTCGTGAGCGTCTCGATGATACCCTGCGACTGGCGTTCTCCATGGGGGCAGACCGGGCAGTCCGCTTTTGGGATCACGGCCTCGACGGTGGCGATGCCGTGGTTGACGCCAGGGTTCTGGCTCGAATCATAACCATTCTCGCGCCATCGTTCCTGTTCACCGGCAATCGCCTTGTGGACTGCGGAGATGATCCGGTGCCGGCGCTCGCTGCTGCCGCAACTGCAATGCCGTGCATCAGCGCAGCTGTCTCATTTGTTCCGGGCAAGACGAGTGTTGAGGTGCAGCGCAAGTCTGACCGCGGAGCACGGCAGGTTGTTGGTGCCACGCTCCCCTGCGCGGTTCTCTTCGAAGAAGTTCGCACTCCGCGCTATCCTTCGATTGCCGCAATTGCCGCTTCATTGTCCGCGAACATAGAGAAATGGGACCTGTCACATCTGGGGCTCCACTTCTGGGCAATCGGCTCCGCCGGCGCCTACCTCACTGCGGCTGATTTCGGTGTGCCGAGGCCGGACCCGACCCGAGTGGTAACCCCCGATCCGTCACTGCCGGCCTTCGAACGGATTCTCTCCCTTCTCTCAGGCGGCATCAAAGCCCGCAGCGGAAAACTGAACCATCTTTCTGCCGATGATACGGCGACTGCCCTCCTGCGGATTTTCCGCGAAGAAGGATTAACAGCGGATGCAACGCCATGAACTATCGTCTGAGGCATACTGTGGAGATGGTGAATCGGGACGGGGAATATTT
>CAJAFV010000006.1 GCA_903939115.1 uncultured Geobacteraceae bacterium | reverse complement strand
CCTGATTAGTTCTGATTCGCCGCTAATCCCTTCTCCCTGAGGGAGAAGGTGGCCGAAGGCCGGATGAGGGGGCAAAAAAGTGGAGTATAATCAAACATTTCCCCCTCACCCTAGCCCCCTCCCTCATGGAGAGGGGACTTTTTGGACGCCAAGCGGCGAATTAGAACGAATCAGAACTTGTTTTGCCAATCGGCAGAACATTTACCGTTTGTGGTTATCTTGTTGAGCCACTCTGGCTGCCCTTTGGCGAGCTCAGGTCGAACGGTCTCAGGCCAAAAAAAGGCAAAAAAAAGCCAGGCAGCGTATTCACGCAGACTGGATATCGGTTTAACGGTTCATGCCTATCAGGATCAGTTCCAAAATAAGACAAAAAAACCGGGTCGTCGATACCAGTACGGTAATTCGGCGACCCGGCTGTCTCTGAGAGACCCTATAGGCTTTCCGTCCCATCCTCGCAGATGGTTTAGTATTTTCGTGTACCAAAAATTTTGATCTTAACTACAGTGTCCGATACAGTTTGTCAAGCACTTTTTTTGTTTAAATTTGTAAAGATACTTATATGTCAAGTAGATAGCCGCTGGCGAGTGCGGAAAATTCCGCAACCTGTGACTTCTGCCAGAGAGAATCATGACCCAGTTCCTGCGCCATCAGTTCCGCTACTTTCGGTGCAGCGGCAATGGCAGCGCGGGCATCGAGCAGCAGCGCCCTGGTACGGCGTGCCAAAATGTCCACTACCGTGCGTGCCGCCTCATTACGTACCCCCCACACGACCTCCCCTGCAGAATAAGGGAGCGCCGGATGGAGCGGTTCCCGCAAAGCCGGGTTTTCCGAGAGCAGCCGCTCCAGTGCCGGCGCATCACTCCCGTAGACCTGTAACGGTTCGTTAACGCCGACACCTTCCTGCCAGCCATGAATATGCAGGCTGCCGGTGACTGACGGTCGATCGTCCAGTCCTGCGACCTGTGCAGCGGCAGTGACCGTGTCCTCTCCCATTTTCCGGTAGGTGGTCCACTTGCCCCCGGCAATGGTGATCAGCCCGCTGCTCTCTACGAGCAGAGTGTGATCACGGGACAAAGAAGAGGTGTCGCTGCCGGCATCGGTGCGAACCAGAGGCCGGATGCCGGCAAAGACGCTCAGCACGTCAGACCGCCCGGGGTGGCGGGTAAGATAGCGGGCGGTGTGGGAAAGGAGGAAGTCGATCTCCTCCGGCAACGGATGTGGTTCGAGGGGTGCGGCAGCAACCGCAGTATCGGTGGTGCCGACGAGAGTCCGGCCATGCCAGGGGATTGCAAATAGCACCCGGCCGTCGTCTGTATGCGGCACCATGATGGCGCTGGCGCCCGGAAGGAATGAGCCGTCGAGGACCAGATGCACCCCCTGGCTCGGCGTGATCAGTGCCTTTGCCGCGGAGTCGACCATGCGCCGCACCCCGTCGATGAAGGGACCTGTAGCGTTGATCACGGCTCGCCCCTTGAGGCGGAACTCTTGACCGGTCTCCTTATCCCTCGCGGTCACACCGGCCACTAGTCCACCTTCACAGATGATACCGGTCACCGGCAGATAATTGATCGCAATCCCGCCCAGGTCTGTCAGGGTCAGGGCCAGACTGATCGCCAGACGTGCGTCGTCAAACTGGCCATCGTGGTAGATTACTCCGCCCCGGAGGCCGTTCGGTTCGACGGTCGGGAGCTGCCGCAGCGTCTCCGCCTTTGAGAGCAGTTGCGACGGGCCGAGTCCGAGTTTGCCGGCCAGGAGATCGTACAGTTTGAGACCGATGCCGTAGAACGGGCCTTCCCACCAGTCATAGAGCGGTACAACGAAAGAAAGGTTGTGCACCAGATGCGGAGCGTTGCGGATCAGCAGACCGCGCTCCCTGAGCGCCTCCAGCACCAGGGAGAGGTTACCCTGTTGCAGGTAGCGGACGCCGCCATGGATCAGCTTGGTACTCCGGCTTGATGTCCCCTGGGCGAAATCGCCCTGCTCCAGCAGGAGCGTCCGGTACCCGCGGCTGGCTGCTTCCACAGCGGTGCCGAGGCCGGTGGCCCCGCCGCCGATCACGATCATATCCCAGAGGGAATTATTTTCAAGCTGCTGCAGCGATTCTGCACGTTTCATGGCTCTATCTGTTCCTTTACCCGCTCCAGGGACAACATGTAATGCCAGTGCTAAATCAAGAGTGATGGAGGACTAATGTATAACTCATTGTCCATTACCTTCGGAATTTTGTGGCTCCTGATTGCCCCGATTTCGTGGGATAGGGGTTCGATTCTTCACGGCAAAGACCTCGATACCGGCCTTGGTCTCCAGCGGACAGACATTTTCGCAGATGCCGCAGCCGTTGCAGATTTCCTCAACCAGATACGGTTCCTTTACCATTCGTGACACGCCGTCAAGTCCCACTACCGAGACCGAACGGGAGCGGATCGCCTTATCCGGAATCGGGCAGTGCTCTTCGCAGACAATACAGTCGATCTTGCGGGCAAAGGGGAGACAGTGGTTTTTGTCGAAAGCGGCTTTGCCGATCACTTCCCGTTTTTTTGATTCCAGCGGAAGAGCCGGAATAGCTCCGGTCGGACATACCTGGCCGCAGAGGGTACAGTTGTACTCGCAATAGCCGAGTCGAGGGATAACCTGAGGGGTGAAAATCCCTTCCACTCCGGCCTGGTACGTCGCCGGGTAGAGCGCATTCTTCAGGCAGACCTTCATACATTCGCCGCAGCGGACGCATTTTTTCAGAAAGTCATTCTCACTCTGCACTCCCGGCGGTCGCAGCAGTCGCGACTCTTTTGCCGGAGAACGGAAACGCGCGGGAATTGCCAGCAGCAGTCCCCCGGCAAAGCCGCCCAACAACAGCCGCCGTTCAGGAAGGAACGGGGCGGTGACATTCTGCTTTTTTCGGGGGCGGAACGATATTCTGTCGTGGGGACATCCCCGCTGGCACTCCATGCAGAGCGTGCACTCTTCCTTGAACAGAGCATCCTGGTCAAAGCCGGTCGGACAGAGCTCGCGACACTGCCCGCAGTCGCTGCACAATTTTCCCGGTAGTCGCTCGAACAGGGAAAAACGCCCCAGCCATCCGAGGAGTGTCCCGAGTGGACAGAGGTTCCGGCACCAGTTGCGGGTTTCGTACCGTTCGAGAGCGATAATGCCGAGAAGGATTGCAGCAGAAAGGAACGCCAGTGGATACATCGTGTCGCGAAAGGGGAGCAGATTGTCACGGACCAGATTATAAGCCGGCGCAATGGTATCACGCTGCTCTCCAATCATATGATACAGTCCGACCCATCCCTCCCTGGCTGCAATTCCGAGCAGCGGATAGAGAAAAAAAGTCAGGCCGCGCAGCAGTATAGCAATCGGATCGAGCAGGCCGCTCAGGTTGAGATTGACCAGTGATGCCGAGAGCAGCGGCAGCAGCAGCCAGTATTTGGCGTTTCCCTTGAGCGACCGGAGCGGGGCACTCTTGCTGATTCGTGTTGTCACCAGATCAAGAATAGTACCTAACGGACATATCCAGCCGCAAAAAAAACGTCCGAGAAATAGCGTCGCTACAGCCATCAACAGAGCAGGGAACAGTAGCCATGTCCATGTTTTTGCCGCAAGCAGGTAGCTGATCAGGACCAGTGGATTGGCGCGGAAGAAGGAGTTGACCGCCGCACTGATTTCGTCCTGGCCGCGGTATTCAGTCTGAACGAAAAGGAGCAGAAAGAGAGCGAGGAAGAGCAACTGACATATTCGGGCAGGAGTAAATTTCACTCGCCTATGCCTTGACAACTTTGATCTTATCAAGGTTCATCTCGCCGAGGCCGCGTTTGTAGGCGGCAACGGTGACCGGGATATCGGCCGGCTTCATGCCGAACAACGTTGTTGCATAGGCATCTGCAGCTACTATGTCGGTAGAGGCGATTATTTTGTTAAGCACTCTGACGTCGGCGATATTGCCACCCTGCGGGCCGTGAGCAGTCAGGATTCGGGTCGCGTCAATGATGGTAAGGTGGCTCTTGAAATGCGCGTTGATATCGGCAAGTGCGACATCAATATTACGATGGATGTAGCCCCGACTGCCGCCCATGATGCCCATAATATTCTTCAGCCCGAGTGTCAGCTTGGAAAGGCCATGGTGCTTAGCCACCGGAACATTGATATAGACATTAGCCGAGAGCGCCTCGTCATACAGCTCCCATTCCTTGAGAAACTGCCCGTTTAGCGTGACTTTTTTAAACCGTTCCGTTTCAATCTGCTTGCACTCAACACACTTCATACCTTTCAGGGCGCCCTCAATGCCGCTGTTGACGTAGCAGCGCCGCGAATCATTGCAGGTGTTATCAAAAACCTTGACCTTTTTTGCCCCGGCGGCCAGACACTCCTCTACTACTGCCCGCACCACCAGAGGATGGGTATTTGCGGCAAGCTCGCTTGATCGGTCCCAGCCCATATTCGGCTTTACCACGACAATATCGCCTGACTTGACAAACTTCGTCATTCCGCCGAGAGCATTGATGGCTTTTCGGGTGATTGCCGGATAGTCTGTCCCCTCAGTCACAACCACCAGAGACTGTTCTCGAGCTGCTAAAACGTCTTTAACCAGAACAGGGCCGAGCAAAACTGCGCTGCCGGTAGCTTTTATAAACGTCCGTCTATCCATGGAATCCTCCTGAAAGATCGTGTGATAATGGTTCATGCCCGGCAATTGTACTCTACCGGAGAGAAATTTCAAGCGGTCTGACTCATATGAAAAATTGAGTGGTTTTTCATGTTGCGTGGCAGATATATTTGCACTACCATGCCGCTACATTTCAGCCGCCCGAATATAATTTATCTCCAAAAATTTGAATGCAACCACTGCGAGGAGTATACCTGACAATGGAAGAGCAACTTCAAGCAACACCGATCTGCAGCCGGCATCGCGCCTTGAATGCCCTGATGGCACCTTTTGGCGGCTGGGACATGCCGATTCAGTATGAGGGTATTATCGCCGAACACACCTGGTGCCGCACCAAGGCCTCGCTCTTTGATATCTGTCATATGGGTGAGTTCATTTTTCAAGGGGATTTTGAGAGTGGCGGCCTTGAAGATGTCTTCACTTTTTCAGTAAAATCGATTCCCCTCGGTCGCTCACGCTACGGCTTCCTGCTCAACGAGCAGGGGGGCATAATTGACGACCTGATTGTTTTTCGCATAGCTGCGGACAAAGTCATGATCGTGGTTAATGCCGCCACGGCTCCCAAGGACTTTGCCGCCATCAAGGGGCGCCTGAAGGGTGGCGTGTTTACCGATATTACCGCTGCTACCGGCAAGCTTGATCTTCAGGGACCGCTCTCCCGCGACGTTATGGTTGATCTCTTCGGGGAGGAGGTTGCCTCGATCCCCTATTTCAAATTTGTAACGATGGATATCCTCGGCACCCCGGCGATTGTCAGTCGCACCGGCTATACCGGTGAACTGGGGTATGAAATATTCATCTCGGCGGAAAAGGTATGCGAGCTGTGGGATCTGCTGCTGATGGACGCACGTGTCAAGCCGGCCGGACTCGGTGCACGGGACGTGCTGCGCCTTGAAGTCGGCTATTCACTCTATGGCAGTGATATCGATGAGGAGACCACTCCTCTTGAAGCGGGGCTTGATGGCTTTGTCAACTTCGATAAATCCTTTGTCGGCAAAGAGGCACTGCTGCGGGTGAAAGAGCAGGGCGTTGCCCGTAAAAAAATTGCCTTCGAAGTCGCAGGCCGCCGCTCACCTCGCCACCATTATGATATCTGCTCTGCAGGGTCAACTGTCGGTTCTGTAACCAGCGGTGTCTTTTCACCGATGCTCGGCAGAGGTATCGGTATCGGTTTTGTCACACCGGAACATGCGGCAATCGGTACACCGCTGACTATTAGTCACGGGCGGGTCAGCATGGAAGCGACTGTCTGCGAGCTGCCGTTTTTCAAGGACGGCTCGGTGCGTTCGTAATCAAATAACTGCAATAGAACGCGGATGACGCGGATTAAGCGGATTAACGCAGATTTCAAACCGTTTTTGTTGTTTTTAAATCAGTGAAAATCCGCTTAAATCAGATTTGATCCGCGTTCTATTGCCTTTAATTTTACATTTTGGTTCCGGCTTGTCCGGCAGAGGGTTTCACTATTTAGCATTTAAGGTTTCAAATACTAAGGGGGAATAGACTATGAGCATGTATTTTACCAAGGAACACGAGTGGGTAAAAGTAGCAGGAACAACCGGAACTGTCGGCATCAGCGATCACGCTGCGCACGAACTGGGTGATATTACTTTTGTGGAGTTGCCAAAAATCGGTGCAGTCGTCAAGCAGTTCGGCGAACTGGGAAGCATCGAATCAGTCAAGGCGGCGAGCGATATTTTCTCACCGCTCTCAGGTACGGTAATCAAGGTGAATGATGCACTGGAAATCGCCCCTGAGGTTGTCAACGAAAGTGCTGAAGATGCCGCCTGGATGGCTCAGATTGAAATCACCGATGAGGCAGAGTTGAAGAACCTCATGACGCAGGAGCAGTATAACGACTACCTCAAAACCCTGTAGGGAGAATATTATATATGAACGACAGCCATTACTGTCCCCATACGCCGGAGGAGATTCAGGAGATGCTCTCCGCCATCGGTGTCGCCAGCGTTGAGGAACTTTTTGCACCGATCCCAGCAGAACTGCGGGCGACGACCTTTAACATCCCTCCCGGTATGTCAGAATTTGAGACATTCAGCAGAATGCAGGAGATTGCCGGAGAAAACAGTCAGGGGATGACCCACTTCATCGGCGGCGGATTTTACGATCATATCATCCCCTCTGTGGTGGATCATCTCGCCAATCGCTCCGAGTTTTACACCGCCTACACCCCCTATCAGCCGGAATGCTCTCAGGGGACGCTGCAGGCGCTGTTCGAATACCAGACCGCTATCTGCCGCCTGACCGGACTGGATGTCTCTAACGCCTCTCTGTACGACGGCGGCACGGCCTGTGCCGAGGCTGCCATGATGGCACTGCGCGTGACCGGCCGGAACAAAATCGTTCTGGACTGCTGTGTCAGCCCCTTTTCCCGCCAGGTGTTAAAGACCTACCTCTTCAACCTGGATGTGGAAATTATAGAGATCGCGCCTCTGAACGGCCTGCTCGACCGGAGTGCACTGGCTGCTGTGCTGGATGACTCGGTCGCTGCGGTACTGATTCAGAACCCGAATTTTTTCGGGAGCATTGAAGATTTTAGCGCCCTTGCGGAGCAGGTCCATGGCGTCGGGGCACTGCTGATCGGTTCGGTCTATCCTATTTCGCTCGGCATACTGAAATCCCCCGGTGAAATCGGGATTGATATCGCCGTTGGTGACGGACAGAGCCTCGGTAATCCGCTCTCTTTCGGCGGCCCTTCGTTCGGCTTCATCGCGGCCAAAAAAACCTTCATCCGCAACATGCCGGGCCGTATTGTCGGCGAGACCGTGGACCGGAACGGCACGCGCGGCTATGTTCTGACGCTGCAGGCCCGTGAACAGCATATCAAACGCCACAAGGCCACCTCAAACATCTGCAGTAATCAAGGCCTCTGTGCCCTGCGTGGACTGATCTTCCTCTCCTCCGTCGGCAAAGAGGGTCTTGCCGACCTGGCCGGCTTGAACCGCGACAAGGCAGAGTATGCCAAAGCCGCATTGAGCGAAATCTCCGGGGTAACTCTGCTGCAGGCGGCGGTCACTTTCAACGAATTCACCCTGGTCCTGCCGAAAAATGCCGCTGCCGTAGTGGCCGGACTGCTTGAGCTGGGTATTGCCGCCGGTGTGCCGCTGGGGCAGTATTACGCAGGGCTGGAGAACTGTCTGGTGGTGACGGTGACCGAGAAACGGACGAAGAAGGAAATTGACCTGTTTGCCAAAGAGCTGGAGGTGGCGCTATGCAACTGATCTACGAACAATCCACCCCCGGTCGTCGCGGTGTCAAGCTGCCGAAAACTGATGTCCCCGCAGCTTCAGCACTGCCAGAGAGTCTGCTCCGCAAGGAACGCGCCGGTCTGGCCGAAGTTTCCGAACTCGATCTGGTACGGCATTTTACCAACCTGTCCCGCCGTAACTTTTCGGTAGACACCAACTTCTATCCTCTTGGCTCCTGTACGATGAAGTACAACGCCAAGGTGCTGGAGAATGCGGCAGCTCTGTTTGCGCCATTCCACCCGATGACGGCTCTCCTGCCGGGCGGTGAGGAATTCTGCCAGGGAACGCTCGGAATGCTCTACGATCTGGGACAGCTGCTGGCCGACATCACCGGCATGGACGAGGTCACCACCCAACCCCTGGCCGGCGCCCATGGCGAAATGACCGGGATTATGCTGGTCGCTGCCTATCATGCCGCCAAAGGGAACAAGGCGAAGAAAAAATATGTTGTCGTTCCGGATTCGTCCCACGGCACTAACCCCGCCTCGGCGGCGATAGCCGGGTACGAGATTATCACCGTGCCGACAGCGCCGTATGGCGATATGGATCTTGAGCTGTTCAAAAAGGCGATGAGCGACGAAGTGGCGGCGGTCATGATGACCTGCCCCAATACCCTCGGCCTGTTCAATCCTCACATCAAGGAGATCAGCGACATTGCCCACAGCTTTGATGCGCTGATGTACTACGACGGCGCCAATCTGAACGCCATCATGGGCAAGGTCAAGCCGGGAGACATCGGGTTCGACGTTATTCATGTCAATCTGCACAAAACGTTCGGTACTCCTCATGGCGGCGGCGGCCCCGGTTCCGGACCGGTAGGCGTCAAAAAGGCGCTGATCCCGTTTCTGCCGCAGCCACGCATCGTCATGGATAGCGCCGGCAAACTGCTGCTGGAAACAGCCAATCCGGGAACAATCGGCCGCACGGCCAACTTCTTCGGCAACTTCGGGGTGATGGCCAAGGCGTATGCCTACATCATCATGCTCGGTCGTGAAGGGTTGATACAGGTGTCGGAACAGGCGGTACTGAACGCCAATTACATCAAGGAAAAGCTCAAAGGGCATTACGATCTTCCCTACGACATGACCTGCATGCATGAGGTCGTCTTTTCGGCGTCGAAACAGCTGGAGCATGGTGTCCATGCCATTGATATCGCCAAATTCTTGATCGACAGAGGATATCACCCCCCCACGGTCTATTTCCCGATGATCGTCAAGGAGGCGATCATGATAGAGCCGACTGAAACCGAGAGTAAGGCGACGATGGATGCTTTTATTGAAGTGATGATCGAAGCGGCACAAACCGCAGAGAGCAACCCGCAGGCGCTGCACGATGCGCCACTGACAATGCCGATTTCGCGGTTGGACGAGACCAAAGCTGCCCGCGAGCAGAACGTCTGCTGCGCATGGTAATAATTGTTTCTCGTGAACAGTGCTGAAATTGTAATGAGCAGGACTGCAACAACCTGGCGCCTCATCGAAACCACCCCGCTTTCAGGAGCGGAGAATATGGCTATTGATGAGGCGCTGTTACGTTCGTTCGACCCTGCCGTATCCCTGCCGGTACTGCGCCTCTATGGCTGGAATCCCCCGGCGCTGTCGCTCGGAAGATATCAGCGGGCTGCCGAGGTCCTCAACCTGGAGCGATGTCGGAATGACAACGTAGCGGTCGTGCGGAGGGTAACCGGAGGCGGCGTGATCTATCATGCCGATGAGCTGACCTATTCGCTTGTCTGCGCACCGGGACAGATTCCCCCGGCCTCGTCCATTAAAGACTCATTTCGGGTGTTGACCGGTTTCCTGCTTAGCTTCTACCGCACGCTCGGCCTTGACGCACGCTATGCGGCTGATTCACTGCCTGAAGGAACGCGCCTAGGCGAACGGACCGCGTTCTGCTTTGCCGGCAAGGAGAGTTTTGATATCCTCGCCAATGGGCGCAAGATCGGCGGCAACGCCCAGCGACGCTTGAAAGGTGTGATTTTTCAGCATGGTTCGATCCCCCTGCTGAACCGTGCCGCTACCGGACTGACCTATATGAGCGATCACTCCCCCGAACATGCCGAGGGTAGCGCAAGCCTTGCTGAGTGCGGAGTGACTGCTGACCGGGACAGCTTGATAACTGCCCTTGCATCGGCATTTAGCGGTCATTTCGATATGGTCTTTCAAAGGGATTCATTGTCAGAGCGGGAGCAGTCAGAAATGGTGTCATTGTGTGCAGGCAAGTATAGTGCGAACTGTTGGAACCTGGAAGGGGTCGCGGAGTGAATATTCAGCGTAAACCGGAGTGGCTGCGGAAAAAGGTCTCCCCTGGCAATCAGAGTGAAATGCGGCAGTTACTTGGTGAGTTGCGCTTGAATACGGTCTGTCAGCAGGCGCTCTGCCCCAATATTTCGGAATGTTTTTCCTGCGGTCAGGCCACGTTCCTGATTCTCGGGAGGAGTTGTACCCGCCTCTGCAGCTTCTGTAATGTTGAAAAAACGGTGCCGCTTCCGGTTGATATCGATGAACCTGCGCGGGTTGCCGAGGCGGTCGCCCGTCTGAAACTCTCCCATGTGGTCATAACCAGCCCGACCCGCGACGATCTGCCGGATGGCGGTGCAGCTATCTACGCCGCCACAGTGGCAGCCATCCGCAACTCCTCTCCTGCTACGCGGGTCGAGCTGCTGATACCGGATTTTCAAGGGGCTGTGCCCAGTATTGAAGCGGTTGTTGTAGCGCGCCCTGATATCATCGCCCACAACGTCGAGACGGTGCCGCGGCTCTACCAGATTCGCAGCGGTGCCGATTATGGCCGCTCTCTTGAGGTGTTGCGCTTGTGCGCCGCGATGGCCCCGGACATCAAGACCAAATCCGGTATCATGCTCGGGATGGGGGAGTCGGAAGGGGAGCTGTTTCAAGTATTCGAGGATCTGCGCGACGTGGGGTGTTCCTATCTCAGCATCGGCCAGTATCTGGCCCCCAGTCGCCGGCATTATCAGGTGCAGGAGTATGTCCCGCCGGAACGGTTCGAAGCACTGCGGTCGGCGGCAGTGGCGCTGGGGTTCAGCCATGTGGAGAGCGGCCCGTATGTGCGCAGTTCATACCATGCAGGAAACTATGCGTAATGCCAATTCCAAATCAAGGCGCTATCTTCGTTGGCTCTTCTTCGACTCCTCAACATACTGGTTGTATGCCTTCGTCGCCTCAATCCTCCCGCCTTGATTTCACTCTTGATTTCACTCTTGATTTAAAATTTGAATAATATCAGGTAAAGAGTCACTGCCACGTCATCACAAAAGCCCGTAATTTCCCGCCATTCTCATCGCGGTAATACACCACCCTGATATTGTCGGCGATAGGCCCACGCTGAATCTCGTACCCGTCCTTCTGTTCGGATGTTTCCGTTTTGAAGTTCGGATGTTTCGTGACCTGTCGCAGTACACCTTTCATGAATGATTCCGGTACACCCTCTCCGCCTCGATCGATTATCTGAATGGCTTTTATCGACTGCCCCTCGCGCATCACTTTGAATTCGGTCACTTTCCCTTTGTAGCGTTCCCATCCTGGGTTTGCTGCAGTGAACTGCTTGTCATAACCGTAACGGGGGATAAAATCGGGCAGGCTTGCCGGACGCGCTCCGGGAGCCGGGGCCGGCGCCTGGCTCTTCGAACCACGATTTTCAGCGATGGCTCTCAACACAGCTGTGTCGCTCATCCGGTCCAGCTCTTGGGGCATTGCCGCCGGTACAGCAGTCGCAGGAACAGGAACCTTCTCCGGATTTGCCTGTGGTGTTACCGCAGCGGTGGGCGGCGCGGGTGGTTTCACACCAGCCGCAGGTGATGGTGCAACTGCTGCCGGCTCCGGCTTGGCGGCCGGCCTCTGCTGCAGATACGTTATCACAACGACAGCAAAGACAACCGGGAGCAGCCAGAGCAGAAACATGACCCTTTTTGAACGGAGCGGTTTTGTCTCAGCCGTATCAATATTTTCACTGTGCCAGTCATGCGTTAAAGCGGGTGTCGCCTGTTCAAGTGATTCGGGTTCCGGCGTACTGCTGACGGCGCTATCAAAGGAGTTGCTGAATTCGGAAGAGATCTTTAGTCGTTGACGTGGCGAATAGGTGAGCCCCTGTTCCTCGAGAGAAGGTTCGGGAGTGACCGGGTCAGTAATCCGGAGCTGCACCTCGGCGGTTTTCTGGGCTGAAACTGGCGGATGGTCGAGAAGTTCTGATGATTCGGCAAAGCTGACCGGATGCGGCCTGAGGTCAGTTGATGCAATTGGATCCTGCGAGGATGTCTCTTCGTCCGCTTTTGACTTGCCCAGAAGTGTGTCAATGAGTTGTTTCAGTTCGGACAGCATCGGACCATCCTCTGCCGAGGTGTCGAGCCAGCCATTATACGGTTTCAAAATTGCGTCATTCGTTTGTCCGGGAGAAGCCAGCAGTACAAACCGTGAACGTTTGCGCCCCAACTGCTTTTTCAGGTGCATGAGCAATATATCGGCCGAGAGACCAGAGAGATGCGTCTGAACAAAAACTACATCCGGCTTCTCGATGGCGATCTCTTCACCCCCTTTTTCGAGGTTGTTAACAATGCGGAGGCGAATATCTTTGTCTTCCGTCAGTCGACCAAAAATCTTTCGCAGGCGTGCTACATCGGTGATTAACAACAGATTGCTCACAGGAAACTCCTCCAACGGAAATGGCGGCTATTGTACGGTATGGAACGGCGTTAATCAACATTTATGCGATATGCTGATTCGGCAGATACTATAGTTAAAACAGAAGTTTATGCATGGCATGTGAGAGTCTTGATTCATTGACACCATTTTTATCGCATGGTACAAGTATGCCAACTCTTTCAGCAGTACACAGGTGGTGCATGTCAGACAAGCTATACAGCAGCGTTGCGGCTATTCGAACCAGGATGGTGGTGCTCTCATTGCTTGCTTCAGCGGCGTTCGGCGGAGTTGCGGTCGCGCTTGGGAGCTCTATAACCGTTCTGCCGGTTGTCATCGTTGCGGCACTTTTCTGCTCATTGCTCTGTGCCGGAATTGTTCAGCGACTTGTGTCGGCGCTTCTCTCCGCTCAGTTGGACGTGCTGGCACGCCTTGCTCCTGATTCGCCGCTTTCATCGGTACATACGCAAACAGATCCCCTCGCGGCTTTATTTAGGCTGCGTGAGTCGGCTACTCAGGCTCTTATCTCTCAGGAGAGAGAGCGCAGAGAATTATTGACACAGATCTTTTCAGCGCAAAAGAATCTTAAGCAGACGATGCAAAACCTGTCAGCGAGAGATGAAAAGGAATCCGCCCGTGTTCATGATTCTGTTGTAGCGATGGAACTCTTGAACAGTTCGTTTTCTCAGGTGATTGTCGCAATTGACGCGCTCTCCGGCCGTACTGAAGAGCGGGCGTCAATATCGACAGAGATGAGTGCAACCACTGACGCGATTGCAGAAAATATTAATCAGTACTCTGCTTTTGTGCTCGACACCACCGGTTCTATTGAGGAAATGGCCAGCGCTACCCGTGAAACGGCAGAAAACATCAGAGCGTTATCCACCTCAACGGAACAGACGGTCTCTTCGATCAATACAATCAGCAGCTCGCAGAGTACCGTGCGTGATAACTCCGGGCGGAGCGTGTCTCTGTCTGAAAGCGTCCGGACTCAGGCACAGCACGGACTGGACAATATGGCGGCGACAATGGCTGCCATGCAGGAAATTGCAAAAAGTAATGATGAATCCTTTGAGGCAATTAATCGTTTGTCCCGTCACTCGGTCCGGGTAGGAGAGTTCTTGAGTGTTATTCAGGAAGTCGTCGAGCAGACAAATCTGCTGTCTCTTAATGCGTCAATTATAGCCGCCCAGGCCGGAACGCGTGGCCGGGCATTTGCTGTTGTCGCTGAGGAGGTGCGGTCCCTTGCCAGGAGAACTTCTGCTTCAACCAAAGAGATAGAGGAGTTGGTGCGGAACATTCAAAAAGAGACTTCGTTTGTGCAACGATCGGTTGCCCAGGGTAAGGACAAAGTAAAAGAGGGTGTAAAAATTTCCGGGATGGCCAATGAAGCGCTTGTTGTTATCGATAAAAGTGCTGAAGATGCCTATGCCATGGTGTCAAGCATCGCCGCTGAAACGACGGAACAGGCTGTCAATATCCAGCGCATTACAGAAGAGGCACGAAAAAACCTTGAACGGGTACAGCAGGTTACCCTTGCGACTGAACAGCAGCAACAGGGCAGCACGTTGATTGTAAAAAACCTCAACCATATGCGTGAACTCGTTCACAGGATAAATTTTTCCACTCAGGAACAGGCCAAGGGGAACCGTCTCTATCTGAAGAGTGTGATGGAGGATAATGAGCGCACGAGGTGTTTAAAAAATGAAGCGTCCCAGCATATGGTTCTCGCATGGCAGGCGGTTGAAGCGGTAAAGGGAGTCGAAGCGCAAATGGCGGCAAATACTGTTGAATACGGCATTGTTACGGACGCCCTGGCCCGGTTGACTGATTTGATGGAGCGGTACCGTGGTGAAACAATTCCGAAGTTTGAAGACTCCTCACTATGATTAGATCTACTTTGTTTATTATCGCTCTGCTCTGCTTGACTGGAACAGTTTTCGCCGCAGATATGGAGATTACCCCCTTCAACAGCTCCAATCAAAGCCCGTTACTGCAAATTTACGGATTCCCGCACGATACCGGAGCTGACATCGTGCCTCCCGGAGCATTCCGTGTCGGCCTGAACATGGATACCTCCAGCAACTATACAGTCGCCAGTACCCCGCGCGAACAGATTACGCTTGATGGTGAAACCTACCGGATGGCCTTCACAACCCGTTTCGGTGTCGCTCCGAACTTTGAGGCCGGGGTTGAAATTCCGTACTATCTGCAGGGTGGCGGGTTCCTCGATACTTTTATTATCAACTGGCACAATACTTTCGGTTTGCCACAGGGTGGCCGTGACACTGCCCCGAAGAACCGGATAAACTACAGCTATCGCAAAGATGGTGTGCAAAAGCTGCGGGTGGATGGCTCGACTTCCGGAATTGGCGACATCTCCCTGACAGGTGGTTTCAGTCTGTATGATGTTCGCGAAGCGGATCACCATGACACTCTGGCGCTTAAAGGGGCCGTTAAGCTGCCGACCGGCGACAGTTCATACCTGTTCGGCAGCGGCGGAACTGATGTGTCGCTCCAGCTCTGCGGCAGCATGATTAATTACAGCGAGTGGGGCTCGCTCGGCCTGTTCGGGTCTGTTGGCGCTCTGGCCATGTCCCGGAGCGATGTCCTCCGGGATCAGCATAAACCGCTTGCGGGAGTCGGGACGGTCGGCTTTGGCTGGGGGCCGGCATCATGGATATCGTTCAAGGCTCAGCTCAATGGCACTACTTCCCTGTACCGTGACAGTTCCCTTGATGAAATATCAAAAAGCGCCGTGATGATCATGTTTGGCGGGGCGCTCAGGTTTCCGGGGGATTACATTCTCGATATCGGTGTCGCTGAAGATTTGTCGGTGGGTACTGCGCCGGATGTGAGTTTTCATCTGGGATTAAGCAAACGTTTTTAACAACAGAAAAGCCCCTGGAAAGGGGCTTTTCTGTTGTTAATACCACGTTGCAATCAAAATGAGTACGAGGCGGCGAGGAGAATAGCGACCGAGGCGTACTTCAGTACGTTGAGGAGCTATCGACGAAGCCAACAACGTAATCGTTTGATTGCGGCTTGGTATGAAGGGTCAGTATTTCTGATCAGCGTAATCAACCCACCCACCGGAAAGTACCAACGCCTTGTCGAAGGGGGAAATCTCAAAAGAGAAGGTCTTCTGTTTTCCTCCGCCACTCATCGTAAGAGAACCGGCCTCAATATCGATACTCATTGTCGCATCGTCATCTCCACTGTGCGAGATAAGCAGATCAACATCAGCTTTCGGCAGTTCAATGGCTGCCATGCCGCAGTTGAACATGTTTTGACGGAAAATCCGCGCAAAGGATTCGGCGACCACGGCGGTAATGCCGTTGACTTCAAATACCCACGGGGCGTGTTCGCGGGAGGATCCACAGCCGAAATTGCCCCGTGAGACAATCACTTTTGCGTTGCGGGTCTTCGTCCCCTTCGGATCGAAACCGGGCAGTTTGAGGTCTTCGAGGATATACGGTTTAAGATCTTCCTTGGTTATCTCCGTCAGGTATTTGGCCGGGATGATCTCGTCGGTATTGATGTCGCTGCGGTCAAGAAAGAGGACAGGGCCTCCGAATGTTTTCATATGATAACTCCTATAAGAATTAATATTTACCACGGAGACACGGAGACACGGAGAAAGTCAAAATAAATAAAATAGTTTTAAAACTTTAATAAACTTATTTATTGTCTTTGTTGCGGTTTTTAAATAACTACAAATGGTTTTTGAAGTTAAGGTTTTCTCTGTGTCTCCGTGCCTCCGTGGTGGGTGTTTAGTTTAAATAGTTCCTCGGATCAGCGATCACTCCTTCAATCGCGCTGGCGGCTGCCGTCGCTGGCGACATCAGATGCACCATGCCCCCTTTGCCCATACGTCCCGAGAAGTTGCGGTTGGTCGTCGCTGCACAGACTTCTCCTTCGGCAAGAACGCCGTTGCTCATCCCCAGGCAGGCTCCGCAGGTTGGATTAGTCACGCAGAATCCGGCCTCCATGAAGATGTCGAGCAACCCCTCACGCATCGCCTCCTGCTGAATTTTGGGGGTGGCGGGTGAAAGGATGCAGCGTACGTTCGAAGCGATCTTGCGACCTTTCAGAATCTGTGCCGCAATGCGCAGGTCTTCCAAGCGGCCGTTGGTACAGGAGCCAATGTAAATCTGATCCAGCCGGGTGCCGGCCAGTTCTGATACGGTTTTGACCTGATCCGGTTTGTAGCCGAACGTGATGGTCGGCTCCAGAGTTGTAACATCGATTTCAACGGTCTGATCATAGTCGGCATCAGCATCAGCACGCCATTGGGAATAATCGGCCAATGCCGCTTCCTTGCTGGCAAACTCTCCCTGAATGAACGGCCACAGGTAGTCAACGGTGGTCATGTCCGGCTGGCAGATTCCGGAAGTACCACCCGCTTCAATAGCCATGTTGCAGAGCGTCATGCGGGATTCCATGGTCATGGCATCGACAACCGATCCGTGAAACTCCATGACCCGGTCAGTAGCCCCGTTGACGCCGATCTTACCGATAATGTGCAGAATGACGTCTTTGGCATAGACCCCTTTGGAGAGTGTGCCGGTAACGTTGAATTTGATTGTTTTCGGCTGGCGGAAGGCACAGACACCTTTCAGGATACCTACCTCCAGATCGGTTGTGCCGATACCGGCGGCAAAGGCGCCGAACGCCCCATGCGTACAGGTGTGGGAGTCCCCCATGATGACCGTGTAGCCGGGACGGATAAAGCCTCGCTCCGGGAAGAGGGCATGGCAGACGCCGTTGGCGCCGATATCGAAGAAGTCCTTGATATCGTTGCGCCGGGCCCATTCGCGCAGAATCCTGGCCTGGGTGGCGGTTTTGGTGTCTTTACTCGGGGTAACGTGATCGATAACCGCTTTGATCTTCGTCGGATCAAAAACGCGATCCTTTCCACGCCGGATCAGGTCGTCTATCGCAATCGGTGTAGTGATCTCATGACAGAGCACCGCATCCAGGCGCAGTACTTTGGTGCCGGGAAACGGCTCGTTTACCAGATGCGCATCAAATATTTTTTCTGCTGTTGTTTTTCCCATATTTCGACCTCGCATAATTCAGAATTGGCATCTTGTAGCATAACCGTTAAAAAAAAGCCACCGGTGAACTTATTTTTGATGGGGTAAAATAGATGCGAAGAGCTGTTTTTCAATGGAAAACGGTCTGAGGCGTGGTATAACGGCACTAACTAAACGTGCTTCAGCAGGGAACCATTCATGAATCAGGAATATCTCAAAACGATGCTCAACTCGGTCCGGCAGGGGGAGGTTTCTGTCGATGACGCATTGCAGCAGCTGCGCCAGCTTCCCTTTCAGGATATCGGTTGTGCCCAGATAGATCACCATCGCCACTTACGCCAGGGAATGCCGGAAATGATTTTCGGCGAAGGCAAAACGGCGGAGCAGATTGCCGTAATCACCGCGGCTATGTCGGACCGGGGAAGCAATGTCCTCGTGACCCGCATTGACAGGGAGAAGGCGGGGCTTGTCCTGGACGCCTTCCCTGCTGCGTTCTATCATGTGGAAGCGCGCTGCCTGACGCTTGAGCATCAGCCGCCTGAGCAGCGGGGCAAGGGCACTATTCTGGTTGTTTCAGCCGGAACCTCCGATATCCCGGTTGCGGCAGAAGCGCTGGTGACAGCGCGTTTTCTCGGTAATCAGGTCGAACAGATATTTGATGTCGGCGTGGCTGGTATTCACCGGTTGCTGGCCCGGAGAGAGCAGCTTGCTGCCGCCTCGGTAATCATCGTCGTGGCCGGAATGGAAGGGGCGCTCCCTTCGGTTGTTGGAGGTCTGGTAGATAAACCGGTGATTGCCGTGCCGACCTCGGTTGGCTATGGCGCCTCCTTCGGCGGTATTGCGGCGCTGCTTGGAATGCTGAACTCCTGTGCTTCCGGGGTAACGGTCGTCAATATTGATAACGGCTTCGGCGCCGCCTGTTCCGCAACTCTTATTAATCGGGTGTGATATGAAAATTATCTATCTGGATTGTTACGCCGGAATATCCGGCGATATGACTGTCGGGGCGCTTCTTGATCTGGGAGTGCCGCTGGAATACCTGCAGGCCGAGCTGGACAAGCTGGGGCTGGCGTCAGGTTCTTACGAGCTGTCGACGTGCCGAACCGAGCGTCGGCATATTCCGGCTCTTAAATTCGATGTAGCGGTGCATGACAATCATGATCACCATGGCCACCGGCATTATGCCGCTATTGACGCCATGATTGCCGGATGCGCCCTGGCCGACCCGGTCAAGGCCCGGGCCCGGGCTATCTTTCGACGCCTGGCTGAAGCTGAGGCAAAGGTGCATGGCGTCGCCATCGCAGAGGTTCATTTTCACGAGGTTGGCGCAGTGGATTCCATCGTGGATATCGTTGGGACCGCCATCTGCCTGGAGTTCCTGGGGGTCGAAGCGCTCTACGCTTCAGCGCTACCGCTCGGAAGTGGTTTTGTCGAGAC
The DNA here is from genome assembly GCA_903939115.1 of uncultured Geobacteraceae bacterium. Lineage (GTDB taxonomy): Bacteria > Desulfobacterota > Desulfuromonadia > Geobacterales > Pseudopelobacteraceae > JACRCG01. The sequence continues at coordinate 3,350 of CAJAFV010000006.1, read as the reverse complement.
CGCCCACGGTCGCCTGCCGGTACCGGCCCCGGCCACGGCTGAGCTTTTGCGCGGGCTGCCGGTGCATGGCGAGTGCAGTGCGGGTGAGCGGGTGACGCCGACCGGGGCGGCTATCGTGGCAACCCTGGTGGCCGGCTTCGGCGCACAACCAGAAATGCTGCTGGACAAGCTTGGCTGCGGCGCCGGAGGGAAGGATTTTTCTGACTGCCCCAACATCCTGCGCGCTTTTTTGGGGAGGAGTGTCCTCAAAGCCGGACATGAAGATGAAGTGATCGTGGTTGAGGCCAATATTGACGACTCAACCCCGGAACTGTTCGGGTATGCCATGGAGCGGCTCTTTGAAGAGGGGGCGCTGGATGTGTTCTTTACTCCGATTCAGATGAAGAAAAACCGCCCCGGAGTGATGGTCTCTTTTCTCTGCAAGCCGCAACAGTTTGAGCGACTGACTCAACAGCTGCTGGCCGAAACATCGGCCATCGGCTTACGCTATTACCACGCGGATCGCGTTGTTCTGCGGCGGCAGAGTGTCGAACTGCCGACCGAGTTCGGCTCTGTGCGGTTTAAGCAGGTTTTTGACAACAACGGAGATGTTATGCGCACAACACCTGAATACGAGGATTGTCGGCGGATTGCCCGCGAAAAAGCACTATCCTGCCAGGAAGTTATGATGCGACTGCAGTGCAGAGGAGCGGATGCCAGATGAAAATATCAACGTTGAGCATTGGTGATGAGCTTCTCTGCGGTCAGTTGACCGATACGAATGCCGGCACGATTGCCGCTGCGCTGCTTGCGGAAGGATTGCGGATTCAGCGGCATCTTGCAGTTGGTGACAACGACCCGGATATTACCGAGGCGCTGAATGACCTCAATCGGGTCAGCGATGCAATCATCGTCACCGGGGGGCTTGGCCCAACGGCAGATGACCTGACGTCACGGGCAGCGGCACGAGCCACCGGACGTCGCCTGGTCATTAATGAAGAAGCCCGCGCTCACGCCCGTACGATGTCCGGCAGGCTTGAAAACCTGATTGTCTGCCCATTGAACGACAAGCAGGCCATGATTCCGACTAAATCCGCGCTGATTCCGAACCCCAATGGTACTGCGTGTGGTTTTCATCTCATGCACGACGGCTGTTTCATGTTTTTTATGCCGGGGGTCCCGTCAGAAATGATCGTTATGCTGCGGGAGACGGTTATCCCCTTTATTCTGGAGCGGGTGCCACACAAACGGGTTATTCGCAGCGTCAGCCTGAATCTGTTCGGCCCGTGCGAGGCGGAAGTCGGCGAATTGTTATTGGGAATTGCCCGACAGGAACAGGGGCTTACTCTCGGAATATGCGTTACGTTCCCCTGGATGAAAGTGACCTTGCGGGCGGAAGCGGACAATGATGACGCGGTAAACAACCTTCTTGCTCCGGCGGTGAGCACGGCCCGGGAACGCTTGCAGGAATATTGCTTCTCTTCAGGGGCTGTCAGCATGGATGATGTCGTTGCTGAGCTGTTTCGCGAACGCTGTCTGACGCTTTCTCTTGCGGAGTCGTGCAGTGGCGGTTTGCTGTCCAAGCGGATTACTGATATTCCCGGTAGTTCCGCGTATTTTTACGAAGGGATCGTAACGTATTCAAATGCCGCCAAGTCGCGCTTGCTGGGGGTCTCGGCGGAGTTGCTGGCCAGCTTTGGCGCGGTCAACTCCGAATGCGCTTCTGCAATGGCAAAAGGCGTCAGGCTGGCTTCCGGCAGCGACCTGGGACTCGCGGTAACCGGCATTGCCGGACCGGATGGCGGCTGCGAGGAGAAGCCGGTTGGAACGGTATTTATCTCTCTGGCAGCAGCTGACGGTTGCTGGACGAAGCGCTTTCAGTTCAGTGGCAGTCGTGATGAAATCCGCACCCTGACCTCCTGGACGGCGCTTGACTGGTTGCGGCGCTATCTGCTGAAGAAGGAGTGACTCCATTTTAAAATTACTACTGATCCTAGAAAAAACAATTTCTTACCGCAAAGACGCAAAGTTCGCAAAGAAATTAGAAGGTTGTTTAATGTCTTGTAATCACCTTTTGGGTGCGAGTGCAAATAACTCATTTAACTGTTTTACTTTGCGTTCTTTGCGCCTTTGCGGTTCAATTGCCGCTTTTAGGCTTATCGCTGTGGCAGCGCTCTTTCTGCTCACTGTCTCCGCATGCTCACCACTGGTAAATCACCCTGGCACACAAGTTTCGGCACCAAAAATCGAAAAAAACAGTTTTATTACGGCTGACGGGTCACTGTTGCCGCTCCGCAGCTGGCTCCCGGGTGAAACTTCGACCAGGGCGGTTATCATTGCGCTGCATGGCTTCAACGACTACAGCAATTTTTTCACCTCCTCAGGAACCTACCTGAGCAGTCGCGGCATCGCCTGCTACGCCTACGATCAACGCGGCTTCGGCGGTGCGCCGGGGCGTGGGCTCTGGTCGGGGGCCGAAGCATATACGAACGATCTCTCCAGTTTTGTACGGGAGATTCGCACGCTTCATCCCGGCATTCCTCATTATGTATTGGGAGACAGTATGGGTGGTGCGGTGACGATTGTTGCCATGACCGGGAGCAATCCGCCCGATGTCGATGGTGTTATTCTCGTCGCGCCGGCGGTATGGGGGAGGGATACCATGCCCTGGTATCAAAGATGGCTGCTCGCCGTCGGCTCATACACGGTCCCCTGGATGGAATTGACGGGAAAAGGGCTGAAGATTACCGCTTCGGACAATATCGAGATGCTGCGGGCGCTCGGCCGTGACCCTCTGATCATCAGGGCCACGCGAATTGACACCATGTACGGCCTCACCAATCTGATGGACATGGCATTAGAAAGGGCACAGCAGCTGAAGCTCCCGACCCTGGTTCAGTACGGTGAAAAGGACCAGATTATCCCCCCAAAGCCGATGTTGCTCATGCTTGAAAAGATGCCTGAATCGACCAGGAAAGCCTTCTACAAAAACGGGTATCACATGCTGCTGCGCGATCTGCAGGGAGAAAAGCCGCTGGCCGATATCGTCGCCTGGATAGCGGATTATAAACAGCCGCTGCCGTACGGAACCGATATCTGGAAAAAGTCGGGGAAACAATCAAATTGAGTTATCTACTTTGAACAGTTCACGTTCCATTGACAGTAATTTTCCGGCACAACGGATATGTTCTTCCAGCACGCCGATTTCGTAAAACGGTCGTTCACTGTCGTCGTCCTCGTAACCTGCCAAAATATCTCTATATATTTGTAAGCCACGCTCAAGCATACTGCACAGGCGCGCCTGCTGGTCTGCCGTCAACCTGACCGTACCGCACTTCCAATCTGATACAGTTTTTTCAGGAACAGCCAGT
>CAJAFV010000005.1 GCA_903939115.1 uncultured Geobacteraceae bacterium | reverse complement strand
TCGTCCTCGTAACCTGCCAAAATATCTCTATATATTTGTAAGCCACGCTCAAGCATACTGCACAGGCGCGCCTGCTGGTCTGCCGTCAACCTGACCGTACCGCACTTCCAATCTGATACAGTTTTTTCAGGAACAGCCAGTTGCCCGGCAATAAACCGGTCCGTCGCATCCAGTCGTTCAAGGCCAGCTAATACAGGTGGCATTGTGAGCGTTCGCAACTCGTCAACAAGCTCATTAAAGTCCCTCAGGCTTACTACAACTTTCAGCCCATCGACCTCATTGAGGTATTTCATTTTATATTGCCCTCCAGGCAAGCGGTGCAACGTAATCTAACAATGTCATACGGTAAACACAATAAAAAAGTCATGAAACTACCAGACTTACGTCTTGCGTGGCCGGTTCATTTGATATAACGTAACTGACCGTCACATACTGCAGCGACTTTGTCGGTTCATAAAGGTGGTCAAGTCATTGAAAAGTATTGTTAAAAAAATAGCCATGCAGTTGACTGCGGCCCGTACGGTTGTACTCGTGATGTCACTACTGTCGGGAGTCACTGCCTCTGCAATGGGCGCAGACAAAGTCAGAATCGGCCATTTTCCCAACATTACCCATTTGCAACCGATTATCGGGCAGAGTCTCGGCACCTTCGAAACACGCATGGGCGTGGCGATCGACTGGAAAACGTTCAATGCCGGTCCTTCAGAAATGGAAGCCCTCATTGCCGGCCAGCTTGATATCGCTTTCGTCGGACCGAACCCCGCCGTGAACGCATTCCTCAGGTCCAAAGGGAAGGCGTTGCGAATTATCGCCGGATCTGCCGGCGGTGGCGCTGCCCTCGTTGTGCCAAAAGATGCTCACGTCGTATCGGCGCGCGATTTCAAGGGCAAGCGCATCGCTTCTCCTGAATTGGGAAACACTCAGGATGTCGCACTCAGGCATTGGCTCAAGAGCAATGGTCTCACTCCCGGACGTGATGTACACGTAATCCCGATCAAAAACCCGGATATTCTGATGCTCTTCCAGCAGAAAAAACTCGATGGTGCCTGGGTTCCGGAGCCGTGGGTATCTCGTCTGCTCCTCGATGGCGGCGGCAAGGTTCAGCTTGATGAACGGCAACTCTGGCCTGATGGGAAATTCCCCACCACGGTGGTCGTTGTCCGTACAGAGTTTTATAAAAAGAACCGGGAGCTGGTGAAGCGTTTTCTTGAGGCCCATCTCGAAGTGACGGAGTGGATACAGAAACGCCCTGCGGAAGCGCAAAAACGCTTCAATGAACAGCTGACGCGAATTGTTACCAAGCCGATGCCAGCCGGCCTGCTTGCTGAAGCGTTTGCCCGGGTAACGGTCACATACGATCCTTTGGCCGGTCCGCTGTTGACATCTGCCGGAAGAGCCAGGGATCTGGGGTATCTGCCCCGGAATACAGATCTTTCCGGAGGCATCAAGGGGTTGATTGACGTGAGCCTGCTTAACGAAATTCTGAAAAAAAAGTCACTGCCGCCGGTCAGGGAGAAGTAACAGTCATGACTATGGTAGAACTCAAAAATGTATCAAGGGTGTATCTGGGACAATCCGGTCCGGTCTATGGTCTCAGCGCTTTTGACCTCCGCATTGCAGAGGGGGAGTTCGTCTGCATCGTCGGACCATCCGGATGCGGAAAGACGACTCTGCTGAATATCGTGGCCGGGTTTGAACCGCCTGACCTTGGCGAAGTGCTTATTGACGGCGAGAAGATAACCGGTCCAGGAACCAACCGCTTTGTCATGTTCCAGGAGCATGCGCTGTTCCCGTGGCTCAATGTCAGCCAGAACATCATGTTCGGTCTCAAGATGGCAGGGATTCACAAGCGTGAACGTGAAGAGCGCGCCGCAGCGCTGCTCAGGACTGTCAACCTGTCTGATTTTTCAACCGCCTGGATTCATGAGTTGTCCGGAGGGATGAAGCAGCGCGTGGCTCTGGCCCGTGCACTGATTATGGACCCTGAAATTCTGCTGATGGACGAGCCGTTTGCCGCTCTGGATTCCCAGACCCGGGACACGCTGCATGAAGAGGTGGAGCTGGTGTGGCAGCGGACAAAAAAAACCATACTATTCGTGACGCACAATGTTCGTGAGGCGGTACGTCTCGGCACACGGGTTATCCTTATGACGGCGAAAGGTGGCAAAATACTGCGCGAATATCCGATTGACCTTCCCCGTAACCGGTATCTGGAAGATGTTGAAGTAGTTAAAATTGCATCACAAATACGAGATGACCTTCGTCATGAAGTCCTGAGAGCAACCAAGGAAGAGGGTTATCATGCCGATTGAACAGGAAGAACAGAGCGACATCGCCAAAGTGCGCTTTTTTGCCCAAGGCTACCATGTCTGGAGGGGAAGGGCGGCCCGACTTGGCTTCTTTGCCCTGCTGATAGCCATCTGGCAGGTTGCTGCCTCTCTGGAACTCTGGAACGAGGTTATTTTCCCGCACCCGAAAGAGGTCGCGGATGCAGTTGTCCTCGGCATGCGTGACGGGACTCTGCCCCTGGCGATCCAGGCCAGCATGCAGCGACTCTGCATGGGGTATGGCATTTCACTTCTTATCGGGATTCCCCTTGGGCTCCTGCTCGGACGAAAAAGACTCCTGGACGACACAGTCGGCAGTCTGGCGGTGGGACTGCAAGCGCTTCCGAGCATCTGCTGGCTCCCGATGGCGGTACTCTGGTTCGGGCTAAGCGAGACAGCCATGCAGTTTGTCATCATCATGGGATCACTTATGTCCATAACGCTCTCGGTTCGTGACGGCGTCAAAACAATACCGACACTGTACCTGAGGGCTGCCAGCATACTTGGTGCAACCGGGTGGCGCTTCTATTGGTATGTACTCCTGCCCGCATCACTGCCGGCGATTATAACGGGAGCCAAGCTCGGTTGGTCGTTTGCCTGGCGCTCTCTGATGGCCGCCGAACTTCTCTATGTCACCAGCGGCATCGGGTCGACGCTGATGATGGGAAGGGAATTGCACGATATGGCCCTGGTGGTGGCGGCAATGATACTTATCATCACGATTGGACTTCTGACCGACCGCTTGATTTTCAGATTCGTTGAGAGCCTTATTCATCGTCGTTGGGGGTTTGGCGGGAGAGGCTGAAAAAAATATGAGTCAGAAAGAGGGGTGGCGTGACACAGGACAACAATAAATTGTCTGTAGCCCCCAAAAAACAGTTGACAAATGCCAACTTTATCGGCACATCTCACATCTCACATCTCACATCTCACATCTCACATCTCACATCTCACATCTCACATTAGTTGCGGGTGTTACAGATGCTACTGAGCAGCCCTCAAAAATTCTATGGAAACTTCAAACTCTTGCCAGGCGATAAATAGTACTGTTTTTTGTATATTACTCACCCAAAACCTGATAAATGGAAGGAACTGATATGAAAACTGATCTCAGACGCAACCTGCAGCACGTTGGCACTATTTTTGTTGATGCGGTTCAAAAGTCAGCAGACTCTGCCATGGCGTTCTCAAAGGGTGCTGCCAGAAAGTATGGCAGCAACTCGCTGCACTCCAAAAAGGAGAAGATTGCCGGCGAAATCATCGAGCGGGTTGCGGCTCTGCTAAAAGAGGGCAACAGTGCGGTCTGCCGGGATGATGCGTTGTCGAAACTTGTCACCAGGTTTAATGAGGTGGAACACGATCTCTCTCAGCACAAAAAACAACAGACCAGGCGGGATAATCCCTTTTCTTCGCTATTAGCGAAGTGTGAATCTTCAATTTCGAGCGTAAAAAACAGGTTCCTATAGGAGGTTTCAAGTGGTGCGGGAAGTAACTGCTGGTAAAGCGGCTATGCATGGGCAGAGGGTGAATACGGCCCCTTTTTTTGAAAATCTGGCAGAAGTGGATAGAGCCAGTAGCGGGAGAAGTGCCGAGACTCAAGTCATGAAGTCAGCCATTGTCGAAAATATGAGGACGAAGGCTGCACAAGACCTGCGTGACGTGCTGCAGAATCTGGAAAAAAATCATGCCGGCATCACCGAAGGGCTCGCAACCGCTCTAGGGGCAGGGACCGGCGCAGCCACTTCGCTTGCAGCGTTGTCATCACTCGGTACGGTTGCCGGTCTGTCCGCAGCCGGAGTTACAACAGGAATTGCTGCTGCAGGCGGCCTGCTGGGCGGAGGTATGCTTGCCGGCATTGGTGTCCTCGCTACGCCGGTAGCGGCTCTTGGCATGCTCGGCTACGGAGTGGCCAAGAAACGTCAGAAAGCCAGTAGAGCAGCGGCGATTGGTTTGAGCGCCAAAAATATCTGCGACATCCAGTCTCAATTAATCCAACACAAAGAGCAATTCAGGGAAGAGCTTGCGCAAATCAAAGCGATACTCGAAGCGCTTACCAGCTTGAAGGCAGCATGATGATGCACACGTTTATTGCACGCGTTTCATGGACACCGGAGTATGAAGCATGACTATTGATGGCCTGTATGAAATTGTCGAGATGGAAATATGGGACGGCAAAGATGCGGCTGCCCTCGCTGAACGTGCCCGTATCAGCATTCAAGGGAGGAAAGGCAAGCTGCATTTCATCGGATTTGACGGTCGGATGGAGATAACGGAGACCAAAGACAGATATCTTTTTACCTGGGTTGGTAACAACGAATCCGATCCCGTCAGTGGCTACGGAAACTTTACCTGTTCCGGCGATACCATTACCGGCAGAATCTATATGCACGATAGTTATGACAGCTCGTTTGTTGCGGTAAAAGCATCTCAAGCGAAAAAACAGAGCAGCAGGATCAACAGAGGCTTGTTGATTGTTAAAGCCAAAGAACCTTTCAGGGAGTGGGTAAGTTCGTTACCGGGCAACGTTAAAATCACCATCCGAGATTTAAATACAGCGTGTAAGGCGTATCTGATCCCGAAGTTTGAGGGCGACCAGCAAAAAGATGATATGCTTGAAAATATGTACGCTGATTTATTTGTAGAGCAGTTATTCCGATGGTGCACTGACGATGTTAAATGGCCCCAGAATAGAACGTTCGCTCTCTTTAATAGATGGTTTGAGCCTGAATTTTATCCAATAGTTGAAGATATGATGGAAAGCGATATAGCTCTCGGCATGACAAATTCTAAAGATGAGGTGGATTGATATGGAGACGGTACCGACAGAGAATAGTTCTGCGAGAAAACAGGTCGTCAACAGTTACTGTTGCGTGAACACGCCTGAGGAAAACATTCACACCGCCTGTTCTGTTGTTGGCAAAACGGTAGCCGGCCTGGGAGTCGGAGTCGTTGCCGGCATAAGTCTGGTAGTCGTAGCGGCCGCAGCCGAAGTCGCCGTACCGGCCATATTGTTATTAAAGGCTCTTGGACTGACAGGAGGAGCGCTCGGGTTTGTAACAGGCATCAAGAAGTAATTAATTGTCCTTAGAAATGTGGCGGTTGACACGTTTATAAAAATGTGAAATAACCTTCACCATGTAAATTCGGCTCTATGTGCGGATTATGGGAGATACAGCTATCCGGCACTCTGCTTTCCCTTCACCCGGTTGTATAGTCCAAGGGGTAGTTGCTTATTTACTAATACGAAATTAGTTTAAATATAATGGTGATAAAAAGGGGGTTTCATGCGTGAACCAAAAATTATGAACGTCGGTATTGATTTTGGAAGCTCAGTAAGTGTGATCGCTGCCGATAATGGTGTGCGCGCCTGTGTGCCGAGCTACGTTGGATTCCCGAAAGACATGATTGCACGGAGGCTGCTCGGCAAGGAGTATCTGATTGGCGACGATGCCATTAAAAACCGCTTGTCCTGCAATGTCTTCCGTCCGCTTGAACGGGGGGTCCTCAAGTATTCGGATCATGCAGAGGAAAACCTGAGTGACTACAAGCATATCACCTGGGTGGCGCAACTGCTCTTCAAACATCTGATCGGTCTTGCCACACAGGGGAGGCCTCAGGATTATCTGATACGGGCCGTCATCGGAACACCGGCCCTTGCAAACGAGAATAACAATCAGGCGCTGATAGATTTGTCGGAATCAATGTTTGATGGCGTCCAGGTAGTTTCTGAGCCTTTTACGGTCGCGTACGGTATGAATTTACTGAACAACTGTCTCATCATTGACATAGGCGGGGGGACGGTTGACCTCTGCAGGATGCAGGGAGTGTATCCAACGAAAGAAGATCAGTTGACGACCTATAAAGCGGGCGACTATATCGACAACGTCTTTTTTGACCTGCTGGACGCCAAATATCCGGATGCCAATTACACCATAAACATGCTGAGATCGTTTAAGGAAGAACACGCGATAATTGCCGCCACCGATGAAAAACTGATACTTACGCTGCCGGTATGCGGCAAACCGACGGATCTGGATTTGACTGACGAATTACGTCAGGCGTGCAGCGCCATAGTTCCGGAAATATCAGATGCAATCAAGTACCTTGTTTCAACGTATGATCCTGAATTCCAGGAGGAGTTGAAAGGAAATATCGTCCTCGCAGGTGGCGGTAGCCAGATAATCGGCCTGGGCGAAGAGTTGGAAAAGCATATGATGGAATCATTGGGGTACGGCAGTGTGAGAAAGATTCCAGATCCAGTCTATGCCGGTGCGAACGGCGCTCTTATGTATTGCAAGGATACGCCTGAAGATCTGTGGGCTGAAATAAAGCAGAAAAAAACAGAAAAATCAGAATAACCCAATGGGGTAATTGCAGTATTACTAAGACTCCAGTCCCTCTCCCGCCGGAAGATTGACTGGAGTTTATAGGTTTATGACTTCAAGTATACAGCTATAGCGTACTAATTATGTTATTTCAGGGGGGAAAGATTATGAGGCGAAATGCTGTGTTATTGAACATAATTGCAAGAACAATGAATGCGGGAGGTTCTGCGCTTGTTACGGCTTTTGATGCCGGGTCGGCAGCTTTTAATTGCACGATGTCCGCGTTGTCGCCGGGCGAAAGAACAAAGCTTGGCACCAGGATCAAGGCGTTCGAAAAGAAGATTCAGGCATTATCCTCCGGAATTGCAAAAGAGACCTCAAAGTATGCAGACCCCGCGGCAGCACTTGAGTCAGAAACCGTTGTAGCCATCCTCAACACTATCAGGGAGCTTAATGCCGAAATCGCGCTGATGAAGCAGCGTATTGCCGAGATAGATGGAGTAAAGGCCGCTAAAAAGCCGCAGCAGGACTCTGACGGTATATCCGGCTTTATTGCTCATTCGATATCAGGACTTCTCCCGGGCGAAAAGGCGGGCTTGCAGAACAAGATTTTTGCAAACGAAAAAAAGATACAGAACCTGTACGTCGAGTTTGCAAAGGAAGTCTCAAAACAGCCCGATCCGTATGAAGCGATTCACTCTCAAGCGGTTACCGCAATTAATGCAAAGATTAACGAGCTCAATGCCGAAAACAGCACTTTGAAGCTTCAGTTCGCCGATTTGGCCAAACCAAAGGCAGACAAGCAAAAACCGGCGGAAAAGAAACCGCAGTCGGCGGTAAAGAAGCCGCAGCCAGAGATAAAGAAACCGCAACCGGAATCTGCAGGTGTTGCGAAGTTTTTTATGCATGCAATAGCAGGCTCACTGTCAGGGTACCTGCCGGGTGAAAAATTAAACATTGAGCGCAAGCTGGCAGAAAACGACAAGAAAGTTAAAAGCCTGTATCTGGAGGTTGCCAAGGAAACGGCAAAATACCCGGATCCGAATGACGCCATTGCCGCTGCGCCGGTCGTTGCCCTTGTTGCAAAGATCACTGAACTTAAAGCTGAAATTGCCACACTGAACCAGCGTAAAGCCGAGCTTTCCGGCGTAAAAGCCGCCGCCACACCGGTGAAGGCTGCTACCGCGCCGGTAAAGGCAGAGCCGGTAAGTGAAGAAGTTCCGGTTGAGACTCCGGTTGCTGTTGAGGCGGTTGTAGCATCCGATGCTGCTGCATTGTCTGAGACAGAGAGCGGTTTGGATGCTGTTGTCGAAACGGTCACTCTCGCAGACAGTGAGCCGTCAGAAGTGACTGAGACTGAGGGCAGCGCCGTTGTCGATGCTGTCGTCGAAACAGCCGCTCACGTAGAAAGCGATCCATCAGAAGACACCCCGTATGTAAATAGCAGAACAAAATTGTCCACAATCCCGGTGCCTGCCCTGCAGCCTCCAACAGAAGAAGATATCAAGGCCGTCGTTCGCGACATACAGGCAGAGGAAGCCCGGAATGAGCTTGCTAGTGAGGAGACCGTGACCGCTCTTGATGAGCAGTCTGAGCCGGTGGAGCCTGCTGTTGAAGAAGAGTTGAATGAGCAGTCTGAGGCGGTGGTGCCTGCTGTTGAAGATGAGTTGAGCGAGCAGTCTGAGGCGGTGGAGTCTGCTGTTGAAGAAGAGCAGACTGAGCAGTCCGAACCGGTGGAGCCTGTTGTTGGCGACGAGTTGGCCGTGGCGACTGCCGCCCCAGCCGAGACAGATGCAATTGAAAGTGAATCTGACAGCACTCCGATATCGTTTGACGAAGTTTTGGAACACCCTCCAATTGTCCCGGTGCCTGAAGCAGAGGAGGTCTTTGGGCTGCAGGGAGCTGATACCGATGCAGTTACGATCACTGCCGCAGACGCTGTAGAAGTAACCGTTGAGGAGACTACTGCTGAAGTTGATGCTGTGGAGACGGCAGCCAGTGAGGAGGTAGCTCAGGCAGTGCCGGAAGAGACGGAAACTGTGTCGGAACTGGTCGCAGAAACCACCTCTGAAGAAACCACTTCTGAAGAAGCCGTTGTTAGTAAAGATGCCGCCGTCAGTGAAGAAGTCGCAGTCAGTGAGGAGGCTGAAACATCTGTTGAGGAGGAGCCTGTATCGTTGGCGCCTGCCGCTGATGAAACACCGGCCGTTGTTACTGTCGCACAGGGCGAATCGTTTGGCGTCGTTTCGGATCACGTTCCCTTTATTCCGGTTGCACGACCGGAAGCTACTTTAAAAGAGGAATCAGGCTCGGTCTTTCGCACACGGTTATACCGGAATCAGTTTTCCATACTCACCCCGGTTCCTGATGATATGCCCGCTGCGCATCTGGAACCACCAACAAGGGAAGACATTGAGTCCGTCACCCGTGGTATGCAGGCAGATGACGTCGAGAAATATAAAATCAGCGAGATTCTGGAAGATCATGCCGGTGCAATCGCGGTACAGCCCGACGTTGAAGAGTCCTCTGAGCCACAAGAGACGGAAACGGATTCCGTTCCGTCAGCTGCTACAGATGACGTTCCGGAAACGGAGGATGAGGAAAACCCTTCTGAAACCGACGTAGATGAGACGGATGCCGGCGACGAGGACACGACTGATGCTGAGGAGGAGGACGAGGAGGAAGAAGAAGTGGAGTCTGCCACTGCAGATGATACTGAAACAACCGAGTCAACCCCCAATAAAAAACAGGGTAACCGAAAAAAAGACATTCTTTCCAGAGAGAATGTGAATGGTGCCGCTTCTCTGAAAGATCGTTCCAAAAAGCGGAGATAGGCAGTAATTTAGCCATTGATGGCGAGGAGAAGATAAAAAAGATTGCTTCTCTTGTCATTTCACGGCACTGTAGACGCCCGTTTCTATTTTTTGATTGTGTAATTTGTCTCAGAAGCGTACGTACGAAACTTATTGTTGGAGCAGACGTTACATGGAAACAGTACAAGCCAAGAAAGATAAATTGTTCAAGGAGATGAGTGAGCGGGAAAATCATCTGAAAAGTGGCCGTTTAGTCGTAGAATCATCCCTTGATGTGGTTTTTGCCATTGATACCACCGGCAGCATGGAACCTTACATACATGAAGTACGCGATAATATTCTCAAAATCATGGAGGATGTTTTCGAATATTCTCAGGGAGTGAGAATGGGTGTCGTCGCCTATAAGGACCATGGTGACGAGGGGGAGGACGAATTTTATCTGACCAAAATACTGCCGCTCACTTTTGACAAAAAGGAGATGGTGGAATTCCTCCGTTCACCGGATCTGCATATCGGCGTAGGTGGCAACGACGCCGAAGCTGTCGAATGCGCTTTATACGATGCCGTCAACCTGAACTGGGGGCTGTCGAGAACACCAAAAGCGATTGTTCTTGTCGGAGACAAACCTGCTCATGGTGTCATCGACAGCTTTAGAGCCTGTACACGGATGAAAGATTATCGGCAGGAAGTCGAAGCCATCAAAACCAAAGGCATCAAAATATATCCGATTCTGTGCAACAACATCCACGAAACGGAATCCAGTTTCCGCTGGATGGCCAGTGAGACTGACGGCACTTTTATTTATCTTGACGATATAACCAGTCTGAGCGATATTTTGACAGGGATATGTCTCAAGGAGACCGGTAAGTTGCTTGAATACAAGAGTAAGTTGCTTGAATACGGCGACAAGGTGCGGCTGGAACATATTCTGATGCTTAGCGCTTAGTTCGTGTTCAGAAAAATTATAGTTAGAGAAGGAGGCGACATTGGATTCTACGACGTCAGCAAAAAATTCCGAGAGTAGACAGACCGGCAGCAGTTACAACTGTACGCCGACAACAGAAGAAAATATTCACACGGCCTGCTCAATTATTGGTAAAACGGCTGCCGGATTGGGAGTTGGTATCGTCACCGGCATTAGTCTGGTCGTCGCTGCGGCGGCAGCCGAGGTTGCTATTCCGGCCCTACTGGTATTAAAGGCGTTTGGTTTGACCGGTGGTGCGCTCGGGTTCTTAAAAGGCATCAAAAAAGACTAATGTTTATCTGCTGATATACGTACGAGTGTCGCGGCAGAACCCACATCCGTAGAAAAAAATAAAGTCTGGTTTATAATCACATGCAAAAAAAACTGATTTTTTTTACTACTGTTATTACTTTGTTCCTGGCTGTTCTGTTCCTGGATCAGAACAGTACTCCTGTTCCGGTCAAGATCATTCTCGGAGACCCGCGGCCAATCGGGCTCAGTTCGATAATTATGGTCAGTGTGCTGGTTGGCGTGGCGTTGTCTGTAACCGTCATGTCGGTATATAAAGCGATACGTAAAACGAAGAAAACTCAGGAGATTGTTGAATAAAACAGACGATGAAGAAGTGGTTCCTGGTTGCGTGATACCTGTTTATATATTGCAAAGGAGCGAGAATTATGGCATGTGATCTCAGATATAATCTCAAACACGTTGGCGACATTTTTATTGATGTTGTGCAAAAAACAGCCGACACCGCGACGCAGTGTTCAAAAAGGCTCTTTTTAGCGTATGACATCAAATCACTTCACAGCAAAAAAGATCAGCTATCTCGCAACTTCGGAGAACGTGTCACGTCCCTGATGAAAGAGGGGGTAACCGATTTCACTAAAGATGCCGTGTTAGCGGAACATATTGCCAAACTTAACAGCGTTGAAAAAGAAATTGCAGTCTTTGAAGCAGAAAGAAGCAGTTTAGTAAATCCGTTCAAAGTTAAACATACCTATTGTGAGTGCGCTGGCAACCTCAAGGAAAAGGAGTAACAAAATGAGCAAAGTATTAATCGGTGTTTTCTCGGGAATTTTTATCGGCGCAGTTATCTATGAACTAATCAACAGGACAAACCCGGAATTGATTAAAAAAGTTGAAGAGTTTGCATCCAGCAAGATCGATGATGTCTGCGGCGTTAATAACGAAACGGTAGCAAGCAAGGCACATGAAGCAGCTTAATTTTATTGCAAACCCGATATTCCTGCTGGTGCTGATAGGCTCGTTTGTGTACGTGTATTTCTTTTACCTTGCCGATGGACCGGTGCGTAAAAGGGAAGCCGCGGAAATGGAGGCCGAAATTGCCCAACAGGGTGCCCCTCCTGCCAATCAGAACGGTACGACCGCCGTTGCCGGGATTGTCATGAAAGAGGAGAACCCGTTTAATATGGGTAAGGATCCGGGGCAGATGAATGTTCTGAATGGTGAACAGTTTTTCAGCCAGCAGAATCGTCAGTCTCCTGTGACTCTCCGTGAAGAGAATCCCTTTACGCAGCCAACCAGAAAAACCCGCCTGAGCCGTCAGACTGATCCCAACGCCCAACAGGATCCGAACGTTCAAGCGGCGCAGTACCCATACGGCTTTGCGGGCCAAAATGTCGTGCCGGTAGCTGGTGGCGCACTTGGGAAAACCTGGATAGAAGCGCACTGGATTGGCTTGGAAGCCGGGCCGTTGCTGCCTGCTGTGGCAAAAGCCAACAATATACCCTCAAATATATCGGGTGTTTTTGTCGACGAAGTAACGCTGGTGGCTGCTGATTCCGGTCTATTGGCCGGTGATGTTATTACCGCGGTAAACGGAAATCATGTTACCGACCTCAAGTCATTCAAGAATGCCACAAAACTGGTTGCTCTGGCTAATCAGGCACAGGTGACCATCTTCCGGCGTGGTGCTACTAAAAATGTAATAATCAATAGCCCTGATGAACTCGGGTTTGCCCAGATCGAGGGGGCGCCGATGATCCTGGCCACCGACAGGGCGCCGCATGGCTATTATGGCCCCTGTGATACATGCCATACGATTGCACCCGGCAGAACCAATATTAACCAGATGGCCAAGGACTTGGGCGATATTCTGGCCACAACAGCACCAAATATTAAAAAAGGGACTCCTGCGCCACACGGCAACAGAGGTGCATGTTCTAAATGCCACGTTCTTCTTTGAGTAACTGCAACAGTAGCGGCAACGACTTCCAGGAGTGCCGTGCCTGTGAAAAAAAGGCCGGATGGGCTGCAGTGTATGCAAACCTGTCCCTGGCGCTATTCAAAGCATTCATCGGCTACCTCAGCGGCAGTAAGGCTATTCTGGGCGATGCCCTTTTCTCGTTTAAAGATTTTATTGCCGCACTTGTCGTCGTCATCGGGATCAAGGTTTCCGGAAAACCAGCCGATGAACAGCACCCGTACGGTCACGGAAAAGTCGAATACATTGCGCTGTTTCTGATCAGCGTTGGTCTGATCGTTGCGACTGTGTTCCTGTTCGTGAACTCGATTCAGGGTATCTGGCACGCTTATTATGGTAACGACAGGGCACCGAAGCTGATTGCTTTCTGGGCGGCCCTTATTTCGGTCGTGGCCAATTACAAGCTGGCGCAATATCTGCTCTGCGTTGGAGACAGACTGCAGAGTCCTTCAATGCTTGCCAATGCCCGCCACAACCATTCCGACGCAATATCCTCGATAATGGTTGCTGTAGCGGTACTGGGAGCTCACTTTTTCGGCCTGGTGTTTCTGGATTCGCTTGTCGCACTCATTGAAGCGGTCTGCCTGATGGCCATGAGCATCGATATGCTCAAGGACGCGCTGAAAGGACTGTTTGACTCCGCATTGCCTTCAAAAACATTGGAGCAGATCGAAGCGATTGCACGCGTAGTTCCCGGTGTCCGCAAAGTATCCAAGATTGTCGCCCGACACCTAGGTCAAGGACTCTCGGTTGATATGACAATCAAAATCGATCATGCACTAAGCCACCAGGAAGGATACCTTATCGTGCAGCATGTTAAGGAAAGCATCCGGGCGGCGCTTGGTCATCACACAACGGTAAATGTCGTATTTGAACCGTTCGTCCCATGACAGATAACGGCTGGCTTTCCAAGATATTAATGATTACCGGGAAATCGCTGCCGGCCATTCGGGCGGAAGTCCTGGTGATGGAGCGTGAATACGATCTGGCGCACGGCGGCAAGCCGCGACGCTATGTTTCCTACGGCGTCAGCAGCAAGCTTATTAAACGGGCTGCCCTCAAAACTGCCGCGTTCGGCGGCTTGGTGAGCGTGCCTGCAGCAATTCCCGGGGTTGGCCTGATCGGCACGTTGCTGGCCGGCATAACGGCTGACCTTGCCTATCTGGTGAGAACGCAGATTGAGCTCTGTTATGCCATCTCAATCGCCTACGACGTGCAGATGGATGAAGAGGAGCTGATGGCGGTCTCTCTGGCACTGCTCGGATTTTCCGGCAGCGCCGAGGCGGCAAAAGGGATCGCGGTACGGACATTACGCGGCGTTGTTGACGAGATGACCGCCGTATACATCCGGAAGGGGATTCCGGATTCGGCCCTGGACGTGTCGGCAAAGCTTGCACCGAAATTTGCAGGAAAGGCGTATCGGCTGATTCCGTTTTTGGGCATTCCGATTTCCGCTTCGTTAAACATAGCGTCAACCATGATGATAGGCAATCAGGCCAGAAAATACTTCAGTACCTGGGAAGATTCCCCTGAAAACCTGGATGAAGCCGGATGCCAACTCGAAATCGCTACGTAATACTACTTGTTCTGTTTGCCCTAGCAATTTATCTGTTTGCCAGACATGCCAACAATATTTTTGTTGAAGAGCAGCACCTTCTTTTCACGGCTTCAGGTTTGCTGGAGATCGAAATGAAGCGGCGGGTAGACCTGCTCACCAGGGCGCGGGCAGCCGTGAGAGATTACAACGCCCTGGAGGAAAAGATACAGACACATCTGGTCGAGCTGAACGCGATGAAGACACCTCCCGGCAATAACAAGATGCGGCTGGAAAAAAGTAATCCAATTTTTGAACTCTTAAGTGAGTTCGACGCCCTCAAGGAAAATTATCCGGCGCTGAAAAGCAAGGGCCCGTATGTCGCTCTAATGGAGGATATGCAGGCTTCGGGGTTCAGGATAATTAACGCTAAAACGGCGTACAACATAAAAGTTAATGAGTTCAATACGCTTTTAAATGTGTTTCCGTACAAACTGTTTGCACGACCACTCGGTTTTCACGCCCATCCCTTCCAGGAAGGAGTCGGCGAAAAGTATTTGAGGAACGAAAAATAAACGTCTGACAAGGTTCCATGAAGTATAATGACTGTTTAAAATGTGGGCAGACCTCCCCGCGCTGGAGTTTCTTCGGCAATACGCTGGCGGCGCTGTTCAAGGTTGTTGTCGGGACGCTTACCGGGAGTAAGGGGTTGGTGGCAGACGGCGTGCACTCAGCCGCCGATGCCATGTCGTCGCTGTTTATCCTGATTGCCCTCAAGGTCGCCGATAAACCCCATGACGACAAGCATCCCTATGGCTATGGCAAGATCGAGTACTTCAGTACTCTCTGCGCAAGCGTCTTTCTGTTTGCCGGTGCCGGTTCTATCTTTGTCGATGCCCTGAAAACATTTAAAGAGGGTGTTCACGATATGCCGGGCAATGCGGCGCTGCTTGCCACGGTAATATCGCTCTGTTTCAGTTACCTCATGTACGTTTCCAATTACTGTGCCGGTACCCAGCTCTGCAGCCCGGCGATGCTTGCCGATGCCAATGAAAGCAAGGCTGACAGCATTACCTCTGTTGCTGTTCTGCTCGGACTGATCGGAGCGAAACTCGGCTATCCGAACGCCGATACCATTGCTGCCGTTATTGTGTCGCTCTTTATTTTCAACATGAGCGTGGAAATGTTTCTGCAGGGAATAAACGGGCTGATCGACATATCAGCCGATCCGGATGTCACGGATGAGATTGTTGCGACAAGTCTGAAGGTTGACGGGGTTGCCGGGATTAAATCGATCAAGAGCCGCAAAATGGGGCAGAAAATCTGGGTTGATCTTGAAATTGCCGTTTCGCAGAAGATCTCGGTGCTGGAGGTGCATGGAATTGCTGAAAAAGTTCGTGAAGCGATCATGAACAAAGTTGACGGAATAAGTGGCATCTCGGTTGCAACATACCCGGTTGATTAACGTGCGAGGGGACCTCTTTTAGTGATGAACGGTGAAGGAATAAGTGATTTTTTCGGTATAGTAAGCCTTGTGCTCTTTGTCTTTGCAAATGCTTACTATCCGGCCAGGCTGATTGCAAATCAGTTCAAGCCCTGGCCCCGGGATGTCGCTATATTTTTTAAAAAATATCTTGACCTCCATATGAACATCAATATCGTTGCGTTTATTGCAATGACGATACATGCGCATTTTTCCGATGAGCGTAATATTTTTCTGTATGCCAGCCTTCTGGTCACTGTCTGGCTGACTCTTGCCGGCATGTTGATGCGCTCCAAGAGCTTCTCGGGTGACACCAAAAAACAGATGCGGCTTATTCATACCCAGCAGACCGTCTTTTTGGTATGGCTGCTATTGCTGATTGTGGGGCATCTGGTCGAATAGACGGACTGTTTCCCAGTTTAATTGTTGAAATTTAGTTACGTAAGGAGTTTTTATGGGATTCATTGACAATAGTGACCTGCAGTTTTTTGTAAAAGCGGTATCGATAAATGCTAAAAGACTGGTCAATAAATCAATTGATACTTACAACAGTCTGCTGCAGATTGACCCGGAGAGCACCAAAGAAATCCACAACGAACTTGGTGACGACCTGGAGAAAAAAGGAAACTATGACGGCGCCATTAAAGCCTACAAAAAAATAATTCTGACCGAACCTAACAATGTTACTGTGCTGCTCAAGCTCGGCAAGATTTATACCCGCCTCGGTCAGAGCAATGAGGCGCTCGAAACATTACGCAAGGTAACCCTTCTTGATGAAAATATTCCTGAAGCATTTTACCTGCTCGGTTCGGTCTATTTTTCCGCAGACTCAAACGCCGAAGCGCTTGACGCCTTGAACAAAGCGATCGCCCTGAACCCGGGCTATGCCGATGCGTACTATAAAGTCGGCCTTATTGCCGATGCCAGAAACGACCATGATTCGGCCATCAAAGCCTATCTGAAAACAATCGACTTCAAGCCGGATTTTATCAAAGCATACCAAAGTCTCGGGTTTGCCTACGAAGCAAAAGGATTGCGCGACGAAGCGGTAAAATACTTCAAAAAATCGCTCGAGATGGAACATAAAAACAGCTAATTGCAGACAGGTATCTCTCAAGTGCAGGTACTGCTGTCAGGCGTCCAATATAAATAACGTTACACGGGAGATGGTATGTTAAGTATTGTATTTGGTCTAATCGCTCTGAGTCTCGGATTCTGGGGTCTTGTAAAATACTGGTGGTACATGGTCGATGTACTTATCGCCATTCTTCCATTGCTGCTCATCGGTGGCGGTGCCATAGCATTGTTGGCCGGCATTAAAAACACCGGCATGCGCACGTCATTCAAAGTAAAAAAGAATACAGCCGAAGAGACTGAATCTACAACACGCAAGCAAGATGAATAGGAGTCACTGATGTCCTCTGAGAAAACTTCTGAAAGTACCCAGAGTACTATTCAGCATCCTGACCAGAAGTGCTCCAAGAACTACAAGCCGTGGATTTGGACATTGGTGGTAATGGCCCTGCTAACCATCGTATGGGCACTTTACGAAGGTTCCCAACAGGAAGGGTACGTCAACAACTTCCTCACCAAAGGTCAGATCGCTAAAAATACAGGCTCTGCCGCTGCACTCCCGGTCGCGTTCACCGCTGCCGCTGATCCCAACGTTGTGCTGACTGCGCAAGCGCCGGGAGCCGTCGGCGATGTCCAGACGTCGTATCACAGCATCATTGACGCAGTCAGGCCGGCAGTCGTCAGTATTGACGCCGCCATGAAAACCATGCCGACGGCCGCCAATCAGGGGATTGTCGATCCGATGCCCAATGACGTCGCCTTCAACAAAATCGGCTCCGGCGTCATCATTGACCCACGAGGCTACATCCTGAGCAGTTATCACGTCATTGCCGGTGCAGAAGCTTTGAAAGCAACCCTGTACGGCCCCGGCGGAGCAAAAGAATATCCGCTCAAAATGGTCAAGGGCGATCTGCGTACCGATATGGCCCTGCTGCGTATTCAGGGAACAGGACCCTTCCCGCACGCAGCGCTTGGTAACTCCGACGCCGCCAGAACCGGCGATATGGTCCTGACTATCGGCAGCCCGTTCGGTTTTGAGCAGACGGTCACCTCCGGCATGATCAGCAGCCGTAACCGTACCCTGCAGGTTGGCGACACCGTCTATGAAAACCTCATTCAGACCGACTCCTCGATCAACCGAGGCAGCAGCGGCGGACCGATGCTTAATGTTCGCGGCGAAGTAATCGGTATAAACACTGCTATTTTTGCGCCGACCGGCGTCTTCAACGGCATCGGCTTCGCAATTCCGATCAACCGTGCCGCTGATCTGGTCGGCGGTGTCATCGACTTCAACAACATGACTCCCGCTGCCGGTACCGGGCAGCTCGTCGCCTGGACCAGTCAGGGTCGTCAGGTTGGAAACGCCTTCCGTCTTCCGGGTGGGCGTATGATTCTTGCTCCTCATGGTCCGCTCGGCAAGTGCCTTGACTGCCATCCACAGCTGGGAGAAGGGACTGCAGGTGCGGGTGCCGCAGTTGCGTATATTCAGTCCACCAACAGCTTCCGTCTTCCGAACGGGAAGATGATCTCCCCTCCGCACCAACCGCGCGGTAACTGCCTTAACTGTCACCCGCAGCTTGTTCAGCAGGGGGGCGTTGTGATAAATGCCGATCCGTTCCTGCAGCAGCAGAACGTCCAGGGTATGGCGGCCAATGCAGATCCATTCCTGATGAGCAATCAGGGAATGGTGGTTAATACTGACCCCTTCCTGCAGCAGCAGAATAATCCGGGAGTTGCGGTCAACGTAGATCCGTTCCTGCAGCAGCGGAACGGTCTGGGAGCACATGTTAATGCCGACCCGCTTCTACAGCAGCAGAACGGTCTCGGTCTGCATATCGGTGCCGGCGCCGGCAGGGGAAGAGGCCTTTTCGGTCAGACAAGAGGCGGCCCAATCACCGGTAACGGTCAGTTTACTGCTGCCGGCCAGCAGATGATGTTTACTGAGCCGTTGATGGGTGTCGTACTTATCGATGTTGATGACATCGTCTGCCGTCAAGCCGGAATGCTGCACCCTGAGGGGGTTCTGGTCACCGGTGTCGTTCAGGGTGGTCCGGCGGCTCTTGCCGGTGTTCAGCGCGGCGACATTATCGTGCGCATTGCCGGAAGAAAAATTCTTAATATCGTTGGCCTCAATAAAATAATTGCGTCGCAAAATATCGGACGCAGGTTTGATATTGTCTACCTGCGAAACGGCTCACGCCAGACAGCCAGGGTTAAAACCGGCGCCGCTGCCCAGGCTCAGAATGTACAGCTGCCGGGCAATGCCCAGCAACCGGCCGGAGCGTTCCAGTGGCCGCTCGGGGCCAGCATAACTCCGATTCTCCCGGCATTTACGACCGTGACAAAAACGGGAGTATTCGTTCAGAACAGTGGCGGGCTTTTGGCCGCCAGCGGGCTGAGAGGCGGCGACATTATCAAGGGTATCAACGGGGTCCAGGTTGAAAATATGGAATCCTTTATCAAGCAGACAAAGAGAGTTGATAGCAGGAAAGGCTTTGTGCTGGACGTCATCCGTTCGGGTAATTCCATGTTCCTGACGGTTAAAGGGTAAGAACCATTGAAAGAGGTAATTGAAAAACTGTACGCTGAAGAGCTGAAACTCATCACTGCCAAACCTGTGATGGTTAAGGAGAAACAGGCTCTTACGAAACGAATCAAGACCAGAGCCTGGGAAAAGCAGACTATTGCGGCAAAGATTGCAATGGTATCGTTAGCCCTCATTATAATTTGTGGTAGTGTGTATTACTATAACCTGTTCACCACCGAATCGTTTATGGTCCGCCTTGAAGCGGCGCAAATTGAGGCTGAACTCCAGCGAAGAAATGACCTCATCCCCGGCCTTGTCAAGGCAGTTGCCGAGTACATGGCATATGAGGGGAAGGTTTTTGTGCATGCCGCTGATGTGCGCAGTGCTCTCGGTTCACTGAAAGATTTAACCACTGACGGCACGTCTCTTCCGATAGATATGCAGACCCTCACCAGTTTCAAAACCGCAATCTCCAAGTTTCAGGCGGTAGCGGAGAATTACCCCGATCTGAAGTCATCAGTGACGTATCAGAATCTGATGATGGAGCTTGCCAACACCGAGACAAGGCTTGCAGTGGCACGGGCGAAATACAACACTGCTGCCAATCTCTACAATACAAGCCTCGAACTGGTGCCGGGACTTTTCTTTGGTTATCCGCTTGGTTTTAGACATGCGAAAACATTTATTGCTGATAAAGCTGAAAAAACAAACAAAGTGCCCGCTGCAGTAAAATGAACCAGATAATCAAGTATCTCTTTTTTATCGGTTTTTTAGTGGCAGCGGTATTCGTTGCCGCCAATTATGATCTGACAACCATCTTCGGTCCACAAGCATCGAAGACAGCGAAGAGCGCGACGACAAAGAAAAGTATTCGCGGCATCTCCATTTCGAAAAAACCATCGTCATTATTAACCGGACTTGCCGGACAGGTCGTGCTTGATTACAGCGCGCCCTATAATCTGACCGCTGCTGCAGTAGATGATATCATCAAGGTCTGGCAACTTCCTGAGACAACACTCCTCCGCGAGCTTGACAGCGGCGAAGGGTTTCAGGCGTTATCGCTGCGGTTCATACCGATGACTTCACTTGTTGTGGCTGGAGGAATGAAGGCTGATAACACCGGAAGTATCGGTTTTTTTGACGCTGCGACCGGAAAACAGATGCTGCAGCTTGACGAGCCGGAACCGATCCTCTGCGTGGACCCGCATCCGGCCGGGAAATATCTTCTGGTAACCGGCGAAACATACATCAAGGTAATCGACATTAAAGACGGGAACTCGGTCGCCATACTGCAGAAAAGTAATCCGACTGCAAGAGCGTACTATTACGGCAACGGGCAGTATGTCCTTCAGTCCGATTCGCTGTCGCTGTTTGATTTGAAAAAGCGAAGTATGGCTGGATCACTTGACCCGGTCATGCCGCTGCTCTTCAAGAAGGGGTTGGATGGCACCACGTTCTCCTGGCTGTCTGCTGACGGAGTCTCCGTGGTTACGGCGGCAGAGGGGGACAAACGGTTTTTCCCGCTTGCGACACAGGGTATCACCGCTTTTGATGTCGACTCTCAAGGAGTATGGGGGCTTTTCCTCCTTGATACGCAGAAGATAGCCGTGATCGAACTCGCTTCCGGAAAAATCAGTAAGACAATTGAACTGACTTCCCCGGCTTCCGAGGTGACAATAAGTTCTGACGGCACATCGGCCTATGTTCAGTATGCGTCCGGCACCATCGGCGTCTACGACATAGGCTACCGCAACAAACTAAAACGTGCTCAGCAGAGTCTGACCAAGCTGTTCAGTACCATGAAAAGCAAAATGGGGCCGGCCGCAAAGCCGGCGGCGCAATAGCCGGAACGTCTATGCTCTACAGATTTATTACATCAGGGTATACAGATGCACTCGCGTACATCTCGGCATTATCTGCAGCCCTCTGGATATTTGCAGCCTGGCAATATGCCTCGCTTATGCCCGGTTACCTGGCGGCGGTTCCTCCTGCATATGGATTAGTTGTCGCTGCTTTTGCCGGTGCCCTGCTGATCTGTAAATATATCTGCCTTGAAGGTAATGCAGAGGCAATAAGTCAGCTTAATGCCGAAAAATCAATGCTTGAAGCATTCGTCAAGGGTCGCGATCTGGCACTGTCAGAGATGAAGCATAAATCAGCGGCCCTGAACTCGGAAATCAGCGTCCTGCGCAATAAAATAGTCGTTCTGGAAGAAAATTCACCAGATAAACAGTTGACTGAATTGCGTACGAAGCTGCGTGCTGCCGAAGAGGATAAGAAGTCGGCGCTCTCCGTGCTGGTAAAGAGCTTACTGGCGCGTATCAATGTGTTGATGGTTATCAAGGATCCCCAACTGCTCTTTTCTGCCGACGTGCTGCGCCAGGAGGTCGGTCTGGTAGAAAATGAGCTCAAGCGGGGGGATCTCACGTACTATGAACTCTGCCTTAAAATGGTCGATATAAGCGCAAAAATCAACGAGCTCAACGAAATCAACCTTTTTTCCGCTTTTGAACAGACGGAAAAACCTGACTCAGTCGCTGAGACCTGGTTACACTTTATCCAGACAAATGACAGTTCAGACCCGGCTGCCGTTGAGCGGGCGTTCAAGTTTTTTAAGGTTGCGTTTCATCCTGACAAATTCACGTCCGAGTCGCAGAAAGTTGAAGCGACCAGGTATTTTCAGCACAGCGTCAACGCGTACAATTCGGTAAAGAGAATGGAAAATGCAGTACCATGAAAAAGTATATTGTCCTGATGCTCATGCTTCTCCTGGTCGCTGTCAACGCCGGTGCGGCTCCGGTCGTAATTGATGGCCATGCCGTTGTTACCGACCTTCCTGAAGCGCTGCTGCTGATCGTATTCGGGTGCGCTGTCGGCCTGATCGGCACGTTGATCGGAGCTGGCGGTGGTTTTATTCATGTGCCGATGCTGATGATATTTTTTGATTTTTCACCACAGTTGGCAATCGGGACCTCGATCACGGCTGTGTTTATGAATGCCTTGTCTGGAACGTTCTCATATGTCACGCATAAGCGGATCGATTACGAAATCGGTCTCAAATTCGCGACAGCAGCGGTTCCCGGGGTTCTGATCGGCGCTGTTATCGCCCAGCATTTTACCTTTACAAGCTTTTCAATATTTTTCAGTATCACGTTAATTCTCTTGTCGATTCACCTCTTTACGGAAAAAGATATTTCCATGGTCAGGACAAAGGCGCCTGAACCGCCAAAAGAACGGCTGCTTGTGGACGCAGAAGGTGAAACGCATGCATACGCCCCTGATATGGCAATAGGGCTTGCAGGCAGTTTTTTTACCGGTATTTTCTCCGGTCTGTTCGGTATCGGCGGGGGCATTATCCATGTGCCGCTGATGTACTCGGTTCTCGGTATGCCGGTTCATATTGCGACGGCAACGTCACATTTCATTCTGGCGATAACCAGTTTTTTTGCCGTAATTATTTTTACCGGAATGCATGAGATTGACCTGGATTTCGCCATTTTTATCGGGGTCGGCGCCATTCTTGGTGCATACTTCGGCGCACGGATGTCCCGTCGTGCCCGTCCCCGTTTTATCAAGCGGTCAATTGCGGTCTGTCTTTTATTGCTTGCCTTGAAATTAGTCAGTGGTGTGATGTAGTGGGAGAGGATCTCGTGGACGACAGCAAAAGAAAATTCATCAACATCTGCCTCGGCGGAGTTGCGGCTCTCGCTGCTACTGCTATTGCCGCAGTGACATACCCGCTGTTCCGTTACTATCTTGTTCCTCCAACAGACAAAAAAAGTGGTGGGAAGACTAGTATCCCTTTGAACGAAATTGCGCTTGGCGACGCAAAGTTTTTTGAATTCAATGGTGTTGCCGCAGTGCTGGTCAGAAAGCAGGACGGGACTCTGGCAGCCCTTTCGGCCGTGTGCCCCCATCTTGGCTGCATCGTGCAGTGGGAAAAAGATCGACAGGATTTTCTCTGTCCCTGCCATGCCGGGTATTTTACCGCAGATGGCGCGGTAATATCAGGTCCACCGCCGCGAGCGCTGGCCAAAATTCCGTACAGTTTAGCGAACGGCGTGGTTACTATCGGATGATGTAGATACTACAATTCCACCACAGAGTCACAGAGAACACAGAGGAAAATCTTGAGATTATGTCGTATTGACATTTTTTTCTTCAGGAGAACACTTTCTACAATTACTCGTATTCTCTGTGATCTCTGTGCCTCTGTGGTAAGATTTTTTGGATTTATGGGTTTTTGATAAAATAAAAGGCCGGCTTAATGGAATTTCTAAGAAATATCTACAACTGGATCGATGTGCGCCTCGGCACACATGAGATAATCACCGAAAAGCGCACCGGCTATCTGCTGCCTCGCAATGTCAACGCCTGGTATTCTCTCGGCAGTGTCCTGCTGGTAATCTTCTGCCTGCAGATAATTACCGGCATGCTGCTCATGCTCTATTACGTGCCGGACATTGACAAAGCATTCGACAGCGTTTCTTTTATTATGACCGAGATTCCCCTTGGCCGGTTGGTGCGGCTGTTTCATGCCGTCGGATCAAGCATGATGCTGCTGGTACTGCTGCTCCATATGTTTTCGATCCTGTTCATGGGGAGCTACAAAAGCCCCCGCGAACTGCACTGGCTCACCGGTTTCTTTCTCCTTCTCCTGGCAATGGGCATCTCCCTGACCGGCTACCTGCTCCCCTGGAATCAGCTCTCCTTCTGGGCCACCACTGTTGCCACCGACTGCGCCAGCTCTATTCCGTTCATAGGCGAGAACCTCGTTGAATTGCTGCGCGGCGGCAAACAGGTCGGCCTTCATACCCTCGGGCGTTTCTACACCCTGCACGTCGGCTTACTCCCGGCCCTTATTGCCGTCCTGATCGGAGTCCACCTCTTCCTGATCCAGCGTACCGGAGTCTCCACGCCGCCGTTCGGCCTCGAGGACACCTCAAACCAATGGAAGGGTGAATCTTTCGTGTACGAAGAGCATCCGGGAGGCATTCCGTTCTTCCCCAACTTCTTTCTTCAGGATATGATCTCCATCTCACTCTACCTCGCCTGCTTTATGGTGTTTGTATTTTTCTTCCCCAATATATTCATACCGTCAACCTCCTATGTCCCGGCAAATCCGTTAGTCACCCCCTCCCACATCAAACCGGAGTGGTACTTTCTCGCCAACTATCAGACCCTGAAACTGTTTCCGAGTGAAATCATCGGTCTGACGGTACAGGCTATCGCCATGGCCTTTCTGGCACTCCTGCCGTTTATTGATCGCGGTGAGGAGAAGCATCCGCTCAAACGCCCGCTGTTCACCTTCTGCGCAGTCAGTGGCATCCTGCTCTGGATCGGCATGACGGTGTGGGGATTATACTCATGAGACGATGGGGAATCATTCTGATGCTGCTCGCTGCCTGCGTCATGCCGTCAACTCAGGCCATGGGCGCAGCCCCGCAGGTAATTGTCTGCATCCAGTGCCATGCCGCACAGCCTGCACGTTTAAGCGACCCGGTCACGCTCTGGCAGACCAGTATCCACGCTGAGCATGGCATCACCTGCAACGCCTGTCATGGCGGTGACCCAATGGATGCGGCAAATTCCATGGACCCGGCGCGTGGATATCGGGGCGTTCCGGCACCCACTTCAGTTCCGGCGCTCTGCGGCGGCTGTCACATGGGCGTAACCAAGCACTACATGAACAGCGCACACGGCAGGGCACTCGGCAGAGGTGGGCCGACCTGCGTAACGTGCCACGGCAGTCATGATATCACCAGGGCCTCGCTGGAGCTGATCAGTAAAAAGAACTGCACCACGTGCCATACGTTCGACAAGGCTCTCATGATCAGAAGAGCCATGGTGAAGACTGATGGGATGCTCAAGGCGATCGAAAAGAGAATCACTATATTAAAGAGCCAGGGCATTGATACTGATCCTCTGGAAAAAAAGTTGTTTTCACTGCGTAACCGTTTTCATGCCATGTACCACAGCCTCGATGTCACCCTGATCAGGGAGGAATCGGCCCATATTCAGGCGGAGCTTGAAAAAACAAGCGGCGCCGGTGGAGCCGGCACCGGATATTTAGTTGGTGTAATTGCCGTGGGATGGGCTTTGCTGGCGGCACTTTTGTTTTCTATGATCAAAAAAAATATAGATTAGCGCTTGTCTCTTGCAAAATGCAGGATAAATAGTTAAATTCGGCGGTGTAATTGAGTTCACCGTGAAATGCACCAATTATTTAAAGGAGAACACCTATGCAACCACTTCAATGCCCTAGCGCAGTAAATGTAGCTGGACAGAAAGCGTGTCATGGCGCTGGATTTAAGGCGGCAACGTGCAGCAAAGCACTGGGAACCGGCTTGTCCGGAAAAGGGCTTTGTTTAGGTATCGGTCTGGGAGCAGGTATTTGGGGACCTATCGGCCTTGTTGGTATAGGTATCATTGGCGGCTATTATTACTGGAAAAAAGCTTCGGAAATGCTTGATTGAATCACGAAATACAATACTGGGGAGGTTTCAAGTGCCTAAAAATTATAACGATGAGAATATGAGAATCAAGGGTACGGCTACCGCAGCCGGAGAAGCGGCTGAGCAAAACAGTGCCGGGGAGAACATTTCTCCCGCTACTATTGAAAGCATGAAGATACAGGCAACAGAGGACGTGCGCGATGTACTGCAGGCCCTTGAAAAAACTCATGCCGGTATTACCGAGGGAGTGGCAACCGCTGTCGGCGCCGGTACCGGAGCCGTCGGTTCGATTGCGGCGCTGTCGTCAATGGGTACTGTTGCCGGCTTATCGGCTGCCGGAGTCACAACAGGACTTACTGCTGCCGGTGGTCTGATCGGCGGTGGCATGCTTGTTGGCATTGGTGTTCTTGCCACTCCGATAGCAGCTTTGGGGGCGATTGGGTACACCCTGGCCATTAAACTGAAAAAAACCAAAAAAACTGCTGCCCTTGGATTAGCGGTAAAAAGAATCTGCGATGTCCAGTCGCGCTTGATTAATCACGAGGATCATTTCAGGGAAGAGCTGGCACATATTAACACCACGCTAGAAACACTCACCCGTATGAAAACGGCGTAACGATCATCTCACCCCCCTCCACCTTCTTAACCCCACAAGCCCCTGATTAAAGGGGCTTGTGGGATATTCCAATTCTAAATCAAGAGTGACTTCAAGGCGGCGAGGATTGAGGCGATGAAGGCGTACAACCGGTATGTTGAGGAGCCGAAGACGAGCCATCGAACAGAGCGCCTTGAAGTAGAATTGGTATAAGGCCCCCGGCATGATTACAAAGTCAATAATCAAACGTATATTCAATAACAAAATGGAGAGGTATGGCCATATGCTCAAACTCGATATTAACTCCAAGGATAAGACAATTGATCTTGAGGTGCTCCTGCGTGGAGAAGCCTCGCCACTTCAGATCCATATAGGCCACTATGAAATTAAGACCGGCGAAGAGAGCGGTGTTAAAATCAGCAGGATTCATACATCACGGGAATGGATGACCGATCTGATACATGCCCTGGCCCCGGAGCATACAGTGAAATTCAATTACGCAAAACTGTTGAAAATAGTTTTGTAAGGTAGGAGGTCTAACATGCGTTGTTCATGGAAAAAAGTGATTCTTTATGCCGGGATAACAGTCGGAGGAGGTGCGTTAGCGGCTGTCGTCATAGGAATTGCCGCCCCTCTGATAGGTTTTGCCATTGGCGGAGCCCTGGGCTTTGCCGGCGCTGCCGCCGCAGGTTCTGCCAGCAAGACAGGCGTACCCAGATAAGCCGGGAAACTTGAAAACATCGACCTGTTCCAAATATGGTGAAAGAGAAACGATCTTATCCACGTATCGCTTCAACCGTCATTTCTGCCACCTTCTCCAACTCCGGCAGTAACGTCCGTGCCTGTTCCAGATCGCCATCTTTTCCCGCAGCTTCCATTTTTCCGCAGATATCCCGCAAAGCGTGGGCATATAAATCGGCAGCAATACTTTTGATGCCATGCGCCTGCAGGTGAATTGCCCCGGTATCGCCGCCGCTGCAATAGGCGCATAATTTTTCGACCTCTTTTGGAATTTCAGCTGCAGCGCAATCTAATACACGTTGAACCAACTCATCATCTCCGCCAATATCATCCAGCAGTTGTGCCTTGTCAAATAGCATGTTTATCTCCTTTTATCTGTCTTTGATTATTACCACTCAGCCACTTTTTCAGCACAGTTTCCAGCGCATCAACTTTAACCGGTTTGGTCAGAAAATCGTCCATGCCGACCGCAAGGCAGTGCTCGCGGTCACTCTTCATGTCGTTGGCGGTCATGGCGATTATCGGCACGGAGTGATTGATGACTTTTGAGTCCGGATCACGGATCACGCCGGTCGCTTCAAAGCCGTCCATTTCCGGCATGTGACAATCCATCAGCACCAGGTCGTAATCTGTCTGTTCCAGTGCTTTGACCGCTTCAACTCCATTGGAGGCGATGTCAGGTTCGTAACCGAGTGAACCAAGCTTGCCCTGCGCGACCTGCTGATTGATGATATTGTCATCGACCAGCAGAATACGGATATCGTGCGTAGGTACATGCTGCTCTCCGGTAACCGGCAGCGTCTGTTCGCCTGAAGTGACGTCAGGCTTTTTATTGACAAGGAACAGCGCCTCCCTGAATTTCTCCGGCTTGACCGGTTTGCTGATATAGTCATCCATGCCGGCGGCAAGGCAGCGATCTCTGTCGTTCGCCAGGGCATAGGCGGTCATGGCGATTATCGGTGTCCTCCGACAGCCTGAATCCTGTTCCCGTTTACGGATGGCTGCAGCGACCTCAAAGCCGTTCATGATCGGCATCTGAATGTCGAGGAAGACAGCATCGAAATGTTGTTTTTCCAGAAGTTCCAGTGCTTCAACACCGCTTCCGGCAGAGATGACGTCATGGCCGATTCTTCCCAGCATGCCACACGCTACCATCAGGTTGATTTCCAGATCATCAACGACCAGTAGGGACAACCGTACCTGTTCCTCGCGGATCTGGTGCTGCGTGACCAGCCGGCGTTCCGTCCCATCCTCAGTAGCGAATATCCGGCACAGTAATTCGTAGAATTCGCTATTGATCAAAGGCTTGACCAGATATCCGTCAACACCCAGCTCCCTGCAGAGCGAAGAGTCGCCACGTATTCCGACACTGGTCATTAGTATGCGATGCACAGGGTCAAAGCCCCCCTGAATTTTCAGGTCCCGCATGAGGGAAAAACCATCGCCTCCATCTATGCATTGATCAACAAGCAGCAGGGCAGGCAGTCGTCCTTCGTCCCGGGCAGAACAGAGTGTACGCAGCGCGTCATCGGCGCTGTCGGCTTCAGAGACCGTGAAACCGAAATCTGAGAGCAGAGTACTCAGGAAAAGGCGATTGGTCTGGTTGCCGAGAACCACCATTGCGGTAAGCCCGATGAATGAAGAGGGGCGGACAATGACACTTTGCTCCCGCTCAAGCAGAGCAGTGGTAAAACAGAAGGTACTCCCTTTGCCCGGGGTACTTTCAACCCAGATACTTCCGCCCATCAATTCCACAAGACGCCGGCTGATGGTAAGGCCTAAGCCGGTACCGCCATACGTTTTGCTGGTAGAGACATCGGCCTGGGTGAAGGAGTCGAAAATCATTTCCAGCTTGTTTTCAGGAATACCGATCCCCTGGTCGCGCACCGAAAAACGGAGCATCAGTGCAGCTCCATCTCGCGATTCAATGCCGACATCGACCCTGACCTCGCCCTTCTGGCTGAATTTAATGGCATTCGTCAGCAGATTGAGGAGTATCTGACGCAGGCGGCCCGGATCGCCTTCCAGAAAATCAGGCACTTCAGAAACAACCATCGCGGTCAGCTCCAACCCCCTTTCCGCCGCTTTGCCGGCCAGTGACCGGAGTGTGTTGCCAAGGAATGAGCGCAGGAGAAATGGCGACGTATCGAGTTCGATTTTGCCCGCCTCGATTTTTGAGAAGTCCAGGATATTGTTGATGAGCGCCATCAGGTGATCTGCCGAGCTTCTGATGGCATTCATGAAGCGCTGTTGTTCCTCGTTCAACGGCGTGTCCGCCAGTAGATCCGACATACCGATCACCCCGTTCATCGGGGTGCGGATTTCATGACTCATATTGGCAAGGAATCCGCTTTTTGTGTGATTGGCGAACTCTGCCTGTTCCTTGGCCAGTCGCAAATCCGCTTCAGCGAGTTTGAGTTTGGCAATAGCCTTGCTGGACCGGATTAAATACTGAACCCGGTGCGGCAGGCTCAGCCATTGAATCGGTTTTGTCACAAAATCGGTTGCACCCATCTGGTAGGCGGTCGTAATCGAGTCCAGGTCATCAAGGCCGGTCAATATAAGGATCGGTACATCGGCGCCACCGGGTAGACTTCGTATCTCTTTACTTGTTTGAAAACCATCAAGGCCCGGCATCAACAAATCCAGCAGGATAATGTCGGGATTGAATGAGCTGACAATGGCAATGGCATCACGCCCGTTATCAACGACGCTGACCTCAAAACCTGCCTGTTCCAGCGTTTCACAGGCAATGATCCGAACAGCGAAGTCATCATCGACAACCAAAACCTTACCGGAGAATATTGTGTCTGAATTATTCATGAGCAGTTACCTTTCTACTTCATTAAGATGTCCCGCAGCAGCGGTCCAGGAGAGCCTGGATCTGGCGCGGTTTAAACGGTTTAGATACATAGTCGTCCATACCGGCAGCAATACAGAGATCCCTATCCCCATCCATGACGTTGGCGGTCAGGGCGACGATGTACGTCCGCCGTTTTTCTACCGTGCTTTCTGATTCACTTTGTCTGATGATCACCGTTGCCTCATACCCGTCCATCTCAGGCATCTGGCAATCCATTAAAACGAGGTCGTAATCCTTTTCCAAGACCGCTTCGACAGCCTCACGACCATTCCAGGCGACGTCCACCTCGCAATCAAGCGATTCAAGAACCATCCTGCCAAGTTCCTGATTGACCCGGTTGTCTTCCGCCAGAAGTACTCTCGGCATCTGATCTCTGCCATGGCGGACCACGCTTTCCGCCACCCTGCCATCAAAAGGGGTAGAGGCAGGGATGACGCCGGTATTCTGAGTCCGAATGGTAAACCAGAAAAGCGAACCTTTGCCTAATTCACTCTGTAATCCTATATGGCCGCCCATGGCTTCCACCAACTCCTTGGAGATCGCCAGCCCAAGGCCGGTTCCTTCGTATTGTCTCGACATTGAATTGTCAGCCTGTGAAAAGGGGTCAAAAACCACCTGCTGTTTGTCAGGCGGAATTCCGGAGCCGGTATCTTGAATTTCAAAGCGGAGTAGCGCGTGCTCCGATGTTTTCCCGGCAAGAGTCAGCCTCAGAGATACCTCACCCTGTTCGGTGAATTTTATAGCATTGCCTATCAGGTTGATCAGCACCTGGCGAATTCTGACATTATCAGCTTTTACAGCTTTAGGCACAGCATCATCAATAGCACACATTAGGTTGACATTAGTACCCTGAACCTTGATCCAAAACATATCAATAACTTCACGGACCAGATCAGCGGGAGTGAAATAAGTCGAGTGAATTTGGAGTTTACCTGCTTCAATCTTGGAGAAGTCGAGGATATTGTTGATAATCTCCAGTAATTTTTCGGCGGAGCCATGCGCCATCTGGATCATTCGCAGCTGCTCATCGCCCACAGGTGCGTTCCTTAACAGCCCCAGCAGCCCCAGCACCCCGTTCATCGGAGTGCGAATTTCATGACTCATGTTGGCCAGAAACTGAGACTTCGCCTTGCTGGCCGCTTCGGCCCTGTTTTTAGCGGTAACTGTTTCTGTCTGTGTTTGCTGGAGTTTCTCGGTCATGGTGTTGAAAGATTGGCCCAGAAATTCCAGCTCATCACCGGTTCTGATATTGACTCGTGCGGCTAGATCGCCATATGCAACTAATTCGGTCGTGTTGACAAGGGTAGATATCGGATTGGTGAGTCTGCGGGCAAAAACTGGCGCAATACTGCAACCGACGATCAAACAGATCAGGGCAAGCAGGAGGGTGCGAAGATACATGGTTTTGATATCTGCATTGAACGTTTCCAGCGAAAGTCCAATGTGGATCCAGCCCCAGTCTATACTGGAATACTGGAAGGGGAACGAGTAGTGATACACCTTGACGGAGGAAAGATCATTCTTCTGGATACTGCTTTTTGGGTCCCTGCTCCCGGTCGGTAGCCATTCACCGCTGAGCGTACCCTGCTTCCAGCCGCTTTTCGTGAATATCAGGGAGAAACCGTCATTGCGGGTTATAACAACATAGATGATTGACGGGCTTTCTTTGACGACCCGCAGACAATGTTCAATAACCGTGGCAAAGTCTTCGGAAATAACTGAACTTGCCGTGACCTGCCCTATAGAAACGACGGTGCTTCTGGCTTCCGACTTCATTGCCTCAAGAATCGCCTTTCGCTGGGACGGCATGTTGATAAGGACAAAGAGAGTGAGTGTGAAAATGACCAGCGCTGATAAAATCAGAGTTATACGGGCAACGATCCGCTTAGGCCAGAGAAGCCTGACGATCTGACGTCTTAACTGTGCAAAAAATCCGTTGTTGGCCGCTTCTTCCATGAGAGTCATTTCTTCGTCGCAGATTTTGACTTCAGGCGCTTATGTTCGCTAATCAGATCTTCAAGGCCATCAAGATATTCTTCTTTAAAAGGGGTTATGCCGTTCGTCTGAAAGATTGTGTAGATCTGCTTACCGCTCTTGGTTTCGTTGAGTTGAAGCATGGCATTGTAAATTTTAGTACGGAATTTTTCCGATGTGCCCGGAATCAGGCAGACAACTGCATCGCTCAGGTTGGGTGACTCGGCAAGAACAGTCAATTGAGCTGCCAGTTGGGGATTGAGTTCACAACTGGTATTGAGACCTGTACGGGTAACAATAGCGGCATCGGCCTGTCGGAAGAAGACCCCCATTATGGCATTTTGTAATTTAGGCGACTCTTTTACGAAGCTGAAAAAGGTGTCAAGCCCACCTTTCCCGGCTTTCATCAAGAGGACTTCAAGCCAGATGTGGCTGGATTCAAATTTGGCAGCTGAGGGAAGCATGATAGATTTCCCCTTCAGCTCGGAAAATGAATGGATGCCGCTATCTTTACGGGTGATGATAACGTACGTGATTCCCGTGCCGTAGCGGTTGTTGCCGACAAAAGAAGGAATCAGCGGGACTGTATTACGGATACGGAGGTATTCGATACTCGGTATGGCTGCCAGTTCCAATTCACCTTTACGCAGGGCATTGGTCATGAAGTCCATTTCCGAGAACAGTACCACCTTGACGTTCAGGGGGATTCCCATCAGTCGTGAAATTTCGCGGCCATGCACTTCCAGAACAGCTCTGGCATCCCGGGGATCGGTGTTCATCATGGCGTTTTGTATAAAGCCGGTCCGGAACAACTGGGAGGAGCCGTCATCCTTTTCTGCGGCGACACAGGCAGGCTGTATCCAGAGCCGCAGAGCGAGCAGCAGAAAAAGTGCAGCGCCACAACGGAAGGCGAGCCGCATTGCAGCAGCTTTTGCAGGTTTTTTTTGTTGCTGTGACCGCTTCATGTACTTGTTCCCCGTATCTAGCGAGGCGGAGTGGCAGTGATAATTTCCGCTATCTGTCTGCCAACGACAAAATCCATGTTCGCCCGTGCATCCAGGTTGTCGTAGAGTGTTTTTTGATAGTGGGCTTTCATCAGCGACTCCATCAGTTGCGCCTCAATGACATCCTTGGTTTCAACCAGCTCTTCCTGATAGGCACGTTCATTCAATGACCGGTTCTCCTCGGACGAGGCTGCTGCGGCCTCTGCAGAGACCTTCTGCTGCTGTGCCGTTATCAGCTGAATAAAGATATGCTTGACTTGCAGGGCGATTCCTTCCTTGAGGAGAAACTGCTGCTGCTTCAGTTTTTCAAGGCGCGCCCGTGCTTCGCGTACCTCGCCGGTTGTACGCAAGCCATTAAAGAGCGGCAGCTCCAGCCCGATGCCGACCATCCAGGAATTTTTATTATCCGGGGTAACAATACCCTGATCGTATGAATTCACGATGCCTGTCAGGCTGCCGAACAGCCCGATCTTCGGCAGATGTCCGCTTTTCGCTTCGTCGATTTTGGCTTCTGCAGCTACCAGGCCGGCATCAAGGCGTGCCCAGTCCGGATTGAACTGGTACGCTCCGCTCACCAGATCCCGTAATTCCGCTTTGGACGGCATGAATGGCAACGACTCCGGTGACGGCTCCACAGGATTTTGCCATTCAAGGCCCATTGAATTGGTCAGCGCGGCCTTTGCCAGCTGTTCATTCCCCTCCAGAGACGTGACGGCGGTCCGGAGCCATTCCACTACGGTCTTGTTGCGCAGGTAGTCAGTTTTTTTAACCTTGCCGGAACCCTTGGTATACAAATTTTCGGTCAGATCCAGCGTCACTTCCATACGGGTAAGTGCATCCCTGCCGATCAGGACAAGTTCACGGGCTAAGACCACTCCATAGTAATAGCGGGTGGTGTCGTACACTACCTGCAGTTCAGTGCGGCGTGCTTCTTCTTTCGCCGCTTTCATCCCCTGTTCGGCCTGCCGCACCAGCGCACCGACCTGACCACCGGTATAGAGTGGCAGGGTTGCGTTAAGAGAGGCGGTAAAGTTGTGCCGGTCCATCAGTTTGACGTTCTGTTCAGGAACCGGGAGAGTGGAGAGAGGCATTTGTACAGGTCCGCCGGGAGTAGTCACCTGCATTACCAGGGCGGTTCCCTGTGGCATGGATATGTTTTGCGACGGGAAAATGAAATTAGGATTCTGATCCATGATGGCATAATTAGCCTTGGCGCCTATCTGGGGCCAGTAGCCGGACAGCGCCTGCTGGTGCTGGGCCTCGGCAATTTCGATGCTATAGCGGGAGGCTGTCCGGAAGCGGTTTTTTTCCACTGCGAGATCGATGCATTGCTGCAGGGTGAGGACACTGCTGCCGGCTCCGGCAGGAGCGGACGGCGAGGAAACGAAGGTGTCGGCGGCTGAAGCGGCCACCGCACCGGCCAGAAGGCAACTCAAAATAAGACCCACCACACAGGTTCTTTTTTTTCTGAACTGGCACTTTTCCCGATTCATCCGATGCTCCTTTTCGACGTATTATTCCTATTAGGGACTCGGTAAATATTGAATTACCGATTATTTTATTATTTTCGTAGGAGCGGCATCCTGCCGCGAATGCTGCAATGGCCAGCAATGTTGAATATATTCAGCAATCGCATTTTGGAAAACGCTCCTACAAAAGGGGGGCAACGGTGACGCATACTCCAGCATTCCCCCCTCTCCTTTAGGCCCCAGAGGGTCCTCATGGAGAGGGGACTGTCCCTTCGCTTGCCAATGCTTTGTTCAGAGCGGCGCACGTTGCGGCGAGTTCATTTTCGGCACGACGTAAGAGTTCAGGAGCCTCTTCAAGGGTATTCGTTTTCCCGAGCAGCTCGAGCTCTGCACAGGTTTTGCCAAAGATCACGGCGCCAATGGCGAGGCTGCTTGATTTCATGGAGTGGGCCGTATTTCTCAACGCATCGCTATCTGATGCGCTTACGGCTTCTCTGGTACGTTCCATTAGTGGTGGTATTGAGTCGAGGTAGGCCTTCATCAGCGTTCTGCACATATCCGGCCTTCCCGGTTTTTGAAGCACCTTCAGAGAGTCGAGAACGCTCCAGTCAACCACGTCGGGATGTACGCCGGTCTCAGGATTGTCCGCAGTACTTGTATCAATTTGGTTAGTCATGGTCACTGTCTCCTTCAGTAACAGGGCGTATGCAATAACGCCCCTACGATTTTAAATGCATTTCCAGTGTCGCCGCCAGCGCATCTACCTTCACCGGTTTGGTCAGGAAACCATCCATGCCGGCCGCAAGGCAGCGCTCGCGGTCACTCTTCATATCGTTGGCGGTCATAGCAATTATCGGCACGCTGTGATTGAGGACTTTTGACTCAGGATCGCGGATCACGCCGGTCGCTTCAAAGCCGTCCATCTCCGGCATATGACAATCCATCAGCACCAGGTCGTAATCAATCTGTTCCAGTGCTTTGACCGCTTCAACTCCATTAGAGGCGACGCCGGGTTCGTATCCGAGAGTACGCAGCTTACCCTGTGCAACCTGCTGATTGATGCTGTTGTCATCGACCAGCAGGATGCGAATAGTATGAGTACGGGCATCTTTTTTAGCACTGTCCGGCAGCGTCTGATCAACAGGAGCACCGTCAGGTTTTTTGTTGATAAGGAGCAGCGCCTCTCTGAACTTTTCCGGCTTGACCGGTTTGCTTACATAACCATCCATTCCGGCGGCAAGGCAGCGTTCTCTGTCGTTCGCCAATGCGTAGGCGGTCATGGCGATTATCGGTGTCCTCCGGTCGCCTGAAGCCTGCTCCCGTGCCCGGATGGCGGCAGCGAGCTCAAAACCGTTCATGTTCGGCATCTGGATGTCCATAAAAATAGCATCAAACCTTTGTTTTTCCAGCAGCTTCAGCGCTTTACGTCCGCTTCCGGCAGAGGTAACGTCATGGCCGATACGCTCCAGCATGCCCCGAGCTACCATCAGGTTGATTTCGACATCATCTACGACCAACAGGAACAGCCGCTCCTGTTCTTCGCGGATCAGGCGCTGCGTGATCAGCCGCCCTTCCGTACGCTCTTTAGTGCCAAGGACTCGACTCACTAACTCGTAGAATTCGTCACTGATTACCGGCTTGACCAGATATCCGTCAACACCCAGCTCCCGGCAGCGCGAAGCGTCGCCGCGTATCCCCGCACTGGTCATCAGTATGCGGTGTACCGGATCAAATCCCCCTTGAGTCTTCAGATCCTCCATGAGGGAAAAACCATCATCTTCGCCGATGCAGTGATCAACGAGCAGCAGATCGGGCAGGTGTCCTTCCTCTCTGGCAGCGCAGAGAGTACGGAGTGCATCATCAGCGCTGTCAGTTCCGCAGACCGTAAAACCGAAATCGGAGAGCAGAGTACTCAGGTAAAGACGATTGGTCTGAGCGCCGAGTACCAGCATTGCAGTGAGTCCGGTGAAAGACGAGGAGCGTACGGTGGCGCTTTGCTCCCGCTCGAGCAGCATTGAGGTGAAGCTGAAGGTACTCCCTTTACCCGGGATGCTTTCCACCCAGATCCTCCCCCCCATTAATTCAGCAAGACGCCTGCTAATGGCAAGGCCTAACCCGGTGCCGCCATACGTCTTGCTGGTAGAGGCATCGGCCTGAGTAAAGGAGTCAAAAATCATCTCCTGTTTCTGTTCAGGAATGCCTATGCCCTGGTCACTCACCGAAAAGCGGATCAGCAGCGAACTGCCATCGCGTGATTCAACTCCAACATCGACTCTGACCTCGCCATTCTGACTGAATTTAATCGCATTAGTCAGCAGATTAAGGAGTATCTGACGCAGGCGGCCTGGATCACCTTCCAGCGAATCGGGCACTTCAGAGCCAACCATCTCGGTTATCTCCAAGCCTCTTTCAGCAGCTTTGCCGCCGAGCGAGCGGAGCGTATCGCCGAGGAAGGCGCGCAGGAGAAACGGTGTCGTGTCCAACTCGATCTTGCCCGCCTCGATCTTTGAAAAGTCGAGGATATCGTTGATGAGCCCCATCAGGTGATCGGCAGAACTTCTGATGGCGTTCATAAAGCGCTGCTGTTCTTCGTTCAACGGTGTGTCTGCGAGCAGATCCGACATGCCTATCACCCCGTTCATCGGGGTGCGGATTTCGTGACTCATATTGGCCAGAAACTCGCTCTTGGCACGGGTGGTGGTGTCGGCCTTCTGGGCCAATTCCCTGGCATAATCGGCTGCCTGCTCAAGTTCGATCTCATGCTGCTGAATTACTTCATAGGATTCCCGTAATGCCCGGATCGGGACAAAACGGAAAAAGAAGAATATTATCCCGCCCAACAGGGAAGAGAGTGCTATGACAGCGTATAAATAAGATGCGTGCGGCAGCAGCGAATGTTTGATCTCAAGGGACGCCACCTCACTGCCTGAATCAAAAATGGGCTCACGTAATGTGACGTACGGAAACCAGAGATCTTTCTCCGTCTTGACCAGCAGGTTTCCACACAGGTCTCTGATTGAACGCTCATCGTGAACCTCGTCGATCTTGTGTGCGATACGGTGCTGCAAAATTTCCTGCAGCCGGATTTCTTCAAATTGCCATGATTTTGGATTGTTGGTGACCAGCGATTCAATGGAACGTGCAGAAAATTCGAGCTCGGCGTCAATGCTTCCCACCAGGTATTTGTATGACATTATGCAATAAATTGCAGGAATGGAAAAAACGATAACCAGCGAAATTATTCCCGCTAGTAAAGACAGGTTACGAGTTAAGGAGTGAGGTGGGGAGGTAGGCATTATTTAGCGGCCATTTTTTGGTTGCTCCGGCAGAGATTTCTTCAAGCCCGTTTCTGGCCTGATATAACGCAATACTCACAGTTTGGTGATGAATTGAATGCCCATACTTCCCACGTCACGCCACACAACCTCACAGGAGTACCTTGATTCGTGCGGGCCGGAACCGCTGCATAACGTTACGGTACAGGCATCGCCGACATTCAGGCCATTCGGGACACCTTCACTCGTTTTGACCAAAGCGCCGCCGATAGAGATATTCTCTAATGTCGCCTGACAGGTACTGCCATCCGGCTTCATCAGATTACATCTGGCAGAATGACCCTGCACCCTCGTGAATTGTCTCTGACACTCCATGATATTGCCTCTCTCAAGTCCTCAAACAGTAGTGATGCCCAAACGGTTAAATTACAATAAGGTAGAACACAATTTAGATGAATCTGGCGCTTGAGGTGACCTCAGAATACCGCCAGGATACAGTCAATAAAATCCTTCAGTAGCGGATCGGCAGGAATCGGCTTTTTCACGATGAGGGATCTGTGCTGGCTATGTTGAAAACGGGGAAGGCGATGTTCTCTGAGGATACCCTGCTGAATATGATTCTCGACCAGAGAGCGTGAAACAAAGGTAATGCCGCTCCCTTCACAGACGGAATTGATGATGAGATGCAGGTCGTCGTACACAATCGTCCGGGCAAACTCGTGCGAGTTTCTGCCGATGTTTAACATATTGAACGCAAGCAACTTGGTGAAGCAGCAGGTCTCTTTTCTCAGATAGATATCAAATGTGATCAAATGATCAATGCTGACGTTATGCTCATCGATATTGAGAGTTGGAGAGCTGACAAAGACCACCTCGTCATCCGGCAGAGCCATGATCTCGAAACCGCTCAGATCATAATCCTCAAAATGCTCGATCACTCCCGCCTGAAAACTCCCTTCACGTAACCCTTCAATAACCTTGTCCGGCACTTCAAAGGAAAAGGTCATTCCTGTTACCGCTGTGTGCGTCAACATGAAAACTTTCATGATCTGAGGAAGATATGCAGCTCCAAATGCAGGGCTGCAGCCAAAAAATACGCATGCTTTCTTATTAAGCTCACTCAGGTCCAGTTGCAGTTCCTTTTCCAGTTCGAGCATTTTAATCGCTTTTTCCAACACGATCCTGCCCGCATCGGTTGGCAAAAGCACCGGGCCGCTTCTGTCAATCAGGGGAAATCCGTACTGCCCT
Source organism: uncultured Geobacteraceae bacterium (assembly GCA_903939115.1). Lineage (GTDB taxonomy): Bacteria > Desulfobacterota > Desulfuromonadia > Geobacterales > Pseudopelobacteraceae > JACRCG01. The sequence goes on along the minus strand of CAJAFV010000005.1, from coordinate 9,371 downwards.
TCCAGGTGCTGGATACGACGGGAAACGGCAGACGGGGTAACAAAGAGTCTTTCGGCGGCCTTTGCAAAACTGCCGGTATTTATAGAGGTAATAAATGTTTGCAAATAATCATATTTCAAAGTGGCTCCTCTTCGATCATCAAGGCGTGCGTGACACGCAAGCAGACGTGATTATATTTCGTTTTTCATATCTATGGGATGTGACTATAGTGCAAAAAATAAAAAAAAACAAAAAAAACCGCAGAGGAGAATCTACCTGTGATTGATATAACAATCGCCAGAATTACCCATGTAGAGTGGGTTCATCAGCTTGAAATGATCATTCACAAGAATTCCTCTACAGTCTCGCTCCCTTCCTATCAAAATTGCGAGCTTGGCGTCTGGCTCTATGGCGAAGGGTTGCGGACGTATAAGGAAATTCCTGAGATCGGGATGCTGGAAAAGAGCCATAAAGTTTTTCATATTGCCGCAGACAATGTTGTTGACTGGCATAACGGCTCAAAATTCAATTCGCAAAAGACCGCTCAGGCTGAGCTTGATTTTAAAAATGCTCTGAAAATGAGCAAGGAAATTGTGTATCTCCTGACTATGCTTGAATTCAAAATATTGCAGAAATATCAGGAATCTCAGGAAGTTGCTCCTGCCGGCCTGAAAAATATGATCAACCACCCCTGGCAGGCGCTGAAGTCGGTGATTGGTGAAAGAAGCAGTCGTCTTGACGTTGCCAGAGTCTCGCTGGATCTGCTGAAGAAAGACCTGGTCAAGGGCTATGTCCGCGATGCTGCAGGCGGATAACAATAAAAGTGAATAAACGCAATAAGAACAGTTACATCATACTAAACAGAAAAGGAGAGTACACATGATTTACAATTGTCCGAATTTAGTTGCCGGCGTGAAAACAGTAGCATTGGGGAACGGCGCAGGAGCAGGGCTTGGTTACGGAGCCGGTGGCGGATATGGAGCTGGTTATGGTGCAGGATGCGGGGCGGGTTCAGGGATGGGATTCCATGCCTTGGCTGGTGGCTGCAAGGCAGCCTGCGGTTCAGCCCTGGGAGTCGGCTTTCTCCCACTGGCACTGGTAGCTGCAGTCGGCTATCTGGGGTACAAAGTATATACCCTGTCACAGAAAGAAGAGAACTACAGTCCAGTGAAAGTATCTGTATAAAAGTTGCCCGGCAGATAGCGCCACGCAACAACTGATAGTTGTTCCATCGCAGCAGTTCTATTCCCGGCGGTTCTGTTCATTGATCAGAACCGCCTTTCTGTGTCAGTAAAGGGTACGTTAAAATCAGCAGGGGATCGGCCTTTAATGGGAAACGGCGAGTGGATAGCTGAAGTTACCGGGATTGTGTCGTTACTGCTCTTTGTGGTCGCCAATGCCTATTATCCGGCCCGATTGATCGCCAATCAGTTTCGCCCCTGGCCGCGAGATGTTGCGATATTTTTCAAGAAGTATCTTGAAATTCATATGTGGCTGAACGTCATCGCCTTCGTACTCATGACCATTCACGCCCATTTTACCGATGACCGCAACATATTCCTTTATGGAAGCCTGCTCATGACCGTGTGGTTGACGTTCGCCGGAATTCTGATGCGTTCAAAAAAATTCTCCAGCGATACCAAGAAACAGATGCGGATGATCCATACTCAGCAGACGGTCTTCTATATATGGCTGGTACTGTTGATTGTCGGGCATTTAGTCGAATAATACCAAGTCACATCGAATGCCGCAAAACCTGAAGCCGCACCACGAGAAAAAGATGAATAGGAACAGGAACAGGAACTGCTGATGACATCAGAAAACGTAGAAGAGCTTGGTGTGATTACCGTCAAACCGGTTACGCTGACGTTGAAGCGGGTCAAGACGAAGCAGATCAGGGAGCATGTGTGGGGCAGGCAGAGCCGCTCCGTCAAATCCGCTGTAATCGCCCTGTTCTTGTTACTCGTCGCCGGTTTTGTCTTTTACTACAACCTGTTTATCACCGAATTATTCGATGTGCATCTCGAAACGGCACAGATGGAGGCGGAGGTTCAGCGCAAAAATATCCTGATTCCCGATTTAGCAAAAGTTGTGGAAGATTACATGACATTCGAAGGAAGGGTGTTTGTCCATGCTGCTGACGTCAGAAGCGCCCTTGCGCCATTCAAGGAACAGATGGCAGACGGGGCTCACTCGATGGATACGCAGACATTCACCAGATTCAAGGCAGAGATATCCAAGTTTCAGGCAGTTGCCGAGAGCTATCCGGTACTGAGATCATCAGAAACGTATCAAAAACTTATGCTGGAGCTGGCCAATACCGAAACGCGGATGACAAGTGCCAGAAACAGGTACAATTTCGCCGTAAATCGCTATAACACCGGACTGGCGCTGGTGCCGGGATGTCTGTTCGGCTACGTACTCGGATTCAGACAGGTAAAAACATTTGTCGCTGACAAGCCAAATTAACTGTGTGGGGTTATTACTCGTGAGATGGTGGACTACCACTCTGATAGCCGTTCTTTTCGGCGTCCTGTCTGCAATTCAGGCCACTGCCGCCGGGCAACCGGTCATTGTCTGCATAGAATGCCACGCCAGGCAATCTGCGCAGTTCAGTCAGCCGGTTACCCTCTGGCAGGCAAGCATCCATGCAGAGCACGGCATCAGTTGCAACACCTGCCATGGCGGCGACCCGATGGATTCAGCGCTTGCCATGAATCCGGAACGCGGATTCCGCGGTGTTCCAATAGCGACTGCAATCCCGGCACTCTGCGGCGGCTGCCACATGGGCGTCACCAGGCACTACATGAACAGCGCCCATGGGAGAGCCCTTGGCAGCGGCGGCCCCACCTGCGTAACGTGCCACGGCAGCCACGACATCAAAAGTGCGTCGCTCGACCTTATCAGCAAAAAGAACTGTTCAAAGTGCCATACCTTTGAAAAAGCCCGCCTGATACGAAGCGCCATGTTGAAACGTGACACCATGCTCATAGCCATCGAGAAGAAAATAAAAGTACTGAAGAGTCAGGGGAGTGACACCGATCAACTGGAAAAACGGCTGTTCTCGCTACGTAACCGTTTTCATGCCATGTTCCACAGCCTCGATATCAAGCTGATAATTTTAGAGTCTGAACATATCCAGGCCGAACTTGAAAAAACCAATGGCTCGGGCGGCAGAGGCACAGAGCCATTGACCGGAGCGGTTGCAGTCGGCTGGGCACTGCTGGCGGCGCTGTTGTTCTACCTGATCAAGAAAAATGTAGATTGACGGGAAAGGGCGCTATTTTAAAACTGCCAGCCAGGCACCACCGCTGAAGAGGTTACCGGAGTCACGAATTCGGGGCTGACGGACTCTTTGCCTGACGTATCAACAACGACAATTGTGTAGCGAAGAGAAGAAACATCCTGCGCCACGCCGGGGAGGGTTGCCGCGTATGTGAATCGGGAACCGCTCACTTTTGCCATCGCTACCACAGTCGGTGCTCCCGTTTCAGTTGAGCGAACCTTGCAGTTAACCGCCTGGAGATCATCCTCCCGGTAAATTACGGCATTGATAACGGTACTCTTGCCAGCGACGACATAGCTGTAGGGGACGTGGAATACCCGGATATTTTCTTGTGCCGGCTCAGGCAAAACCGCAGCAATCCGGGGTGTCGCCTCGGTCGGAGCAGCGCTTGCAGGCACGCTACCGGAAGGTTTTGCGTGATCGACCTGCTGAGTGGGTATGGCTGCGGCGGCTGTTGAATCCTGAGACTTGGCAACAGTTTTTTTCTTTTTCTTTGCTTTGCTTGAGGTGCTTTTTGGCGGAGACTCTTTCTTTGGTTTTGTCAGTTCGTTTATAGGTATCTCGAAGTCCATCCCACCTGATGTCGCCGCAACACCGTACAGAGGCGTGATGAGCAACAGTGCGACTACAAAAATGCTCATTGTGCAGGATGGCGGGAAAACTCCTGTTTTTTTCTCTTTTTCACTAAGACTCCACCGATTCATAGCACCATCCCCCTCTTGGTCTCAACAACAGTCAACACAGTTCAGTTCGACATCTTTGCCGCTGCACTCCTGATAGCCTCCATCGTCTTCAAGGCCGTTCGCTCCAGTTCCGGCAACAGCCGCCGTGCAGATTCCAGATCGCCCTCTTTTGCGGCTGATTCAACTTTAAAACAGATTTCCTGCAGAGCCGGTGTGAATGTACATGACACCAGGCCCGTCATTGTCTCTGCCTGCTGGTGGAAGGCTACTGCGTCAAACCCTTTTGCCAGCTCACGCAGGGTACCGACATGTTCCGGAAATTTCGTCAGCACATAATTCAGTATTTTCTTTGCATATTCCAGATCGCCATCGAGATACTCGAGCAGTTCGTTTTCTTCAAACAGCATGGGTGTACTCTGTATCTGCGGGGCGCCCGGCATGAGCCATTTATCAAGGGCCGCCCCCAGTTTTTCCATTCTAACCGGCTTGGTAAGATAGTCATTCATTCCGGAATCAAGGCATTTTTCGCGGTCCTGATCAAAGGCATTGGCGGTCAGGGCGATGATCGGCACAGAATGATTGCGCACTTTCGAGCTTTTGCTGCGGATCAGAGCGGTGGCTTCAAAGCCGTTCATCTTCGGCATCTCACAATCCATAAGTACCAGGTCGTAATTTGTATGTTCGAGCGCGGCGACAGCCTCCTGTCCGTTTAGCACAGCATCAGCCTGGTAGCCAAGTTTGCTCAATATGATCAGGGCTACTTGCTGGTTGGTCAGGTAGTCTTCGGCCAGCAGGATTCGAATCCCTTTTTTGGCCGAGTCCGACATGGTGCGACGGTCAGCCGTTTTCCCTGAAACACCCGACGTTTTGGAGGTTTGCGACACAGTCCCGGGGTCTTGTTTTTCAAGCAGGGCGGTAAACCAGAAGGTGGTGCCTTTTCCCTCGATACTGTCAACGCCGATTTTTCCTCCCATCTGATCGACCAGCAGCTTGCACATTGCCAGTCCCAGACTTGCGTCGCCGTATTGCCGGGTTGTGGCGCCTTCTAAAAGAACGGATGGATCATAGAGGGCCATCTGGCGTTCGTCAGCTTTGCCGCTGCCGCTATCTTTGACAGATATACGGATCATGACAGATTCACCAAGATCTGATTCCACCGCAGCGCTGATGACTATTTTTCCCTTGCGGGTGAACTCGATAGCGTTACCGACAACATTGGCAATGATCTCGCGTATCCGTTTCGGGTCACCTTTCAGGTGAACCGGTACGCTCGGATCGATCCGACAGGTCAGTTCCTGGCCGGTGCTGGCAGCCTTTACGGCGAGAATATCGGCGGTATCTTCCAACAACGCTTTAAAATCAAAGTCGTGTTTCCCGATTTCCATAATACCAGCCTCGATATACGAAAAATCCACGATATCGTTTATATATTCCAGAAGGCTCTCGCCGCTTTTGTGCGCTATTTGGGCATAATTGCGCTGTTCTTTATTCAGATTGGTGCCAAGCAGAAACTCGTTCATGTTGATAATGCCGTTCGTTTCTGTACGTATTTCGCGACTCATGTTAGCCAGGATTGCGCTCTTGGTCCTGCGACCAGTGATGTCCCTTCCTACGGGCATGAGTAACGATCTGCCCTCCCTGGTTTGAATAACGGTGACACCACACTCATACGGAATACGCATGCCGCTCTTGGTAATCAGTACCAGCTCGGCAAACCTTTTCTTCCCGGTGGAAACATTAATCAGTGCCTCTTTGGCACTATCGGGGCTTGTTTCTTCATAAAAATCTTTCGGCGCCGTCATCAGGCCGATCTCTTCATCGCTGTAGCCGCTCACTTCAACAAAGCGCCTGTTCCATCTGAGCGGTTTGCCTGTTGTCGGGTCAAACAGTAATAACGTGTCGGGTGCTGAATTGAATAATCTGTCCGAGAACGATTTCACCTGTTCCAGGCTGCTTTCCACCTGCCTGCGTTCGGCACGTTCCTCCTGCAACTTTTCGCTGACGGCTTCGACCTGTATTTTGACAGCTTCGGTGGCTATATTGGCCTGCTCGAGCTTCTCTTCGGTCTCTTTGAGTTCGGCAAGTTCAATCTCCAACTGTTCAGAGACACTCTTCAATTCCAGTGTGCGCTCGGAAACAGTCTGTTCAAGAGTGATTTCTACAAGCCTGTGCTCTGTGAGTTCAGTTTGAAACTGTTCGGCGGCGGCTTCAGCGGCCAGTCTTGATTGACTCAGCTGCTCTTCGGTCGCTTTGAGCTCGGCAAGCTCAATCTCCAACTGTTCAGCGACAGACTTCAATTCCAGCGTGCGCTCGGAAACTGTCTGAACAAGAGTGCTTTCCACAGCCCTGTGCTCTGCAAGTTCAGCCTGAAACTGTTCAGCGGCGGCTTCGGCGGCTAACCTGGCCTGACTCAGTCGCTCTCCGGTCGCTTTGTGTTCGGCAAGTTCAGTCTGCAACTGGCCAACGACAGTTTTGAGCTGTGTGCGTTCGACAGAAAGTTCAGCCTGTAACTTCCCAACGACAGTTTCAGCGGCCAGCCTGGCCTGTTCCAGTTTCTCTTCAGCCTGCCTGCGCTCAGCGATTTCAGCGTGAAACTGTTCTGCGGCGACTTCGGCAGCTATCCTGGACTGCTCAAGTTTCTCTTCGACCTCCGTGCGCTCGGTACGTTCCGTCTGTAACTGTTCAACGACAGTCGCCAATTCCTGAGTGCGTTCTGCAACTGTCTGTTCAAGAATGCTTTCCGCCTGCTTATGCTCGGCGAGTTCGGCTTTCAGCAGTTCAACTGCCGTTTCAAATTCCAGCGTACGATCTGTCGCTTCCTTCTCCAGTCTGAATTCCACCCGACTTCGTTCGTCACGCTCGGCCTGCAGCTGTTCGTTGGCATTCTCCAGTTTTTGGGTAAACCCGGTAATGGTCTGTTCCAAGTCGCTTTCGACCTGTCTGCGCCCGGCAAGCTCGGCCTGAAACCGTTCTGCTGCCGCCTCGGCGGCTATCCGTGCCTGTTCCAGTTTTTCTTCGACATCTTTGCGCCCGGCCTGTTCGGTGTGGAGTTGGCCGGTGAGGGCCTCCAATTCAAGCAGACGCTCTGCCACCGTCTGTTCCAGGCTTTCACCCGTACGGAGAGACTCCTCCAGTCGCTTGCTTTCGGTCAGATCCCGCAGAAAAAACAGTACATGTCCGTCTCCGTCATCCTGACGCCGGACAGTGAGCTCAACATCAAAAACGCTCCCGTCTTTACGGCGATGCCGGGTTTCGAAGCTGGTCTCGCCATGTATGTAGCTGGCGATATCTTCCGGAGGGTCGGAGGCTTCAAGATCATTAACGTGCATGGACAGAAGTTCCTGCTCGCTGTAGCCGCTCAACTCACAGTAGGCGTTATTGACTTCCAGCAAGTGACCCAGTCGGCCGGCCAGCCAGAATCCGTCCATGGCGCTCTGGATGACGCCAAGGTGCATATTTTCAGCTTCGCTGAGCGATTTTTCGGCGTGAATAAGCTCGTCACGTTCGTCCTGCAACTCTTCGGTGACATTCTCCAATTCCAGTGTGAGCTCGGTGACTGCCTGTTCCAGTTTCTCTTCGGCCTCAGTGCGTTCGGCACGTTCCGCCTGCAACTGTTCTACGACAGTCGCCAATTCCTGAGTGCGTTCTGCAACGGTCTGTTCAAGCGTGCTTTCCGTCTGCTTGTGCTCGGCGAGTTCTGTCTTCAGTTGCTCAACTGCAGTTTCAAATTCCAGCGTGCGATCTGTAGCTTCCTTCTCCAGCCTGAATTCCACCCGATTCCGCTCGTCACGCTCGCTTTGCAGTTGTACGTGGTCACTCTCCAGTTGTTCGTTGGCACTCTCCAGTTTATTGGTGAGTTCGGTAACGGTCTGTTCCAAGCCGCTTTCCACCTGTCTGCGCTCGGCAAGCTCCCCCTGAAACCGTTCAGCCGCTGCTTCGGCGGCAATCCTGGTCTGTTCCAGTTTCTCTTCGGTCTCCTTGCGCTCGGCACGTTCCGACTGCAACTGTTCAACGACAGTCGCCAATCCCTGAGTGTGCTCTGCAACGGTCTGTTCAAGAGTCCTTTCCACGCGCTGCCGTTCAGCACATTCCGCCTGAAACTGTTCAGCGGCAGCTTCGGCGGCTATCCTGGCCTGATCAAGTTTCTCTTCGGTATCTTTGCGCCCGGCACGTTCACTCTGCAGCATCTCGTTAACGGATTCGAGTTGTGTGCGTTCAGCTGCAAGTTCAGCCTGCAACTGTTCAACGACAGATTCAGCTGCCAGCCAGGCCTGTTCCAGTTTCTCTTCGGCTTGTTTATGCTCGGCACGTACACTCTGCAACAGTTCGTTGAGACTCTCCAATTCCTGGGTACGTTCTGCAACGGTCTGTTCAAGAGTACTTTCCGCCTGCTGCCGTTCAGCACGTTCAACCTGAAACTGTTCAGCGGCAGCTTCGGCGGCTATTCCGGCCTGTTCCAGTTTCTCTTCGGCTTGTTTGTACTCGGCACGTGCATCCTGCAACAGTTCGTTGAGACTCTCCAATTCCTGGGTACGTTCTGCAACGGTCTTTTCAAGTTCGCTTTCCGTCTGCTTGTGCTCGGCGAGTTCGGCCTTCAGCTGTTCAAGCGCAGCCTCAAATTCCAGCGCGCGATCTGTTGCTTCCTTATTTAGCCTGAATTCCGCTTCATTCCGCTCGTCTCGCTCACTCTGCAGTTGTTCGTTGGCACTCTCCAGGTTTTGTGTGAACTCAGTAACGGTCTGTTCCAGGTCGCTTTCCGCCTGCCTGCGCTCGGCAAGCTCTCCCTGAAACTGCTCAGCGGCAGCTTCGGCGGCGATCCTGGCCTGTTCCAGTTTCTCTTCGGTATCTTTGTGCCCGGCACGTTCACTCTGCAGCAGCTCGTTAACGGATTCGAGCTGTGTCTGTTCGGCCGCAAGTTCCGACTGCAACTGTCCAACGACAGATTCAGCTGCCAGCCTGGCTTGTTCCATGTTCTCTTCGGCTTGTTTGTGCTCGGCACGTGCCCCTTGCAACAGTTCGTTGACACTCTCCAATTCCTGGGTGCGTTCTGCAACGGTCTGCTCAAGAGTCCTTTCCGCCTGTTCACGTTCAGCGCGTTCCGCCTGAAACTGTTCAGCCGCAGCTTCGGCGGCGACCCTGGCCTGATCAAGTTTTTCTTCGGTATCTTTGCGCCCTGCACGTTCGCTCTGCAGCAGCTCGTTAACGGATTCAAGCTGTGTGCGTTCGGCTGCAAGTTCCGCCTGTAACTGCTCAACGACAGATTCAGCTGCCAGCCAAGCCTGCTCCAGCTTCTCTTCGGCTTTTTTGTGCTCGGCACGTTCCGACTGCAACTGTTCAACGACAGTCGCCAATCCCTGAGTGTGCTCTGCAACGGTCTGTTCAAGAGTCCTTTCCACGCGCTGCCGTTCAGCACATTCCGCCTG
>CAJAFV010000004.1 GCA_903939115.1 uncultured Geobacteraceae bacterium | reverse complement strand
CTTGGGTAGTTGCGGCAATAAATGAGTTAAGCGCCTTCTCTGCCTGTACCTTGGTCAGTTCTGCACCTTCTGCTATTTTTGCTACCAGTTCCGATTTGTTCATAAACCCTCCTTTAATGATATTTTTCACGTATATATACGCTAAATCTGCGAAAGTTTACTGTTCATATGCTGCTTCAAATACTGCTCGACGCTGCTCGCCACAGGTACCAACTGGCCATGGTACGATATGGACGCCACCTTTCACCATAGGATAGTATTTCTTTCGACTTAGGCATCTCAGCTAAACCGTACGCCCGCATAAAACCTTTCCGTACACCAAAGTCATCAGCGGGTAGTACATCCAATCGACCCAGCTTGAAAATCAGGAGCATCTCAACAGTCCACTGACCTATACCGCGCACCTGAGTAATCCTTGACACGATCGTTTCATCATCCATCGCCTGAATTTCATCTGAAGACGGAACCGTGCCCGTCTTTACTTTTTCACCCAGGTCTCGAAGAGCCACTATTTTGCCTCTTGAGAAGCCTGAAGCCCGAATCTGCTCTTCCGTAAGCAGTGCAACATCATCAGGTTCTGGAAATGCTTTTCCTGGTACCAACGAGATGAATCGCCCCAGAATTGCCTCTGCCGCCGCTCCGTGCAGTTGTTGTGATGCTATAGCTCGCGTGAGAGCTTCAAAGGGGCTTTGATCAAAATTGGGAGTTAAAGTAAAGGGAGTAGACTTGATGAGGTTCTTCATGACGGGGTCTGCCGTGGAGAGAAATTTCTGTGCTTTCTCAATCATCTTGTCGTGTGGACTCATCATCGCTGCAGTTCCTTTGGCAGTCCTTCCAGCCACCCCAGTTTTATCACTCCCCACAGACCGATCATGACAGCCTCTGCCGCATCGTGCCTCAGTGAGGTTGGGCGTGGGGCTTCAGACCATTCTATGATGCGGCGGGCGGTTTCTCCTGCGTGTTTTTTTGATTCCACCCCGGTGCGTTGTTCTCGAGAATAGAGAAACATCTGTCGCCACTTTTCAGCATCAATCCGGTAACAAGAAAGCTTCCGGTGTTCTGCTTCTTTCTCCCATACCGTTGCCAGATTGCCACCTCCCTCAATGACAATAGCGATAAGATCAGGAATAGCATCCAGTATTCCCGGCACTCCGCGTCTGAGTCGTTCTGTGGTGCCGAAGTTATGCGACCTGTACCAGCAGAGTCTACCATTGTCACTATAGAGTGCCAGACCGGCTTTCAGCCCGAGGTCAACAGCAAGTAATGTTGCCATGTGATTGATGCGCCAGTTGGGCTACCTGTCGCATTTTGTCCTCCCTCCTCTGGATTTATATACTCAAATCACCTAAAAAACAGCAATCTTCTATTGAATCTATCGCTGCCATATAAGTCTTTCCACTTTTCTTGGGGTGTTCTGCCGTCACCATACTGAACAATCACACCGTCCTCTCTCTGGTAGGAGCAATACCATCCTCGCTTATCTGCTCCGTCAAAAGTCGGATAGTCATAGGGATAATCTAAAGCGTTGTAAGGCGCCGAATAAGTTGCGTCATTTTTTGGTGGTGGTTTACATCGGTCATCCCCTGTATACCAGTTAGCGGAATCAGACGCGAGAACAGCCAACATTAGAACGTGAAATAGTATCATAGATGCACGAGTCTCCATTACAGAAAAGTATATATAGCTGATTACGGATTTTGCAGTTTAGACGATTTTAGGGGGGAATTGAAGTTTGGAAAATAAGCAGGCAAGAGAGCAAGATAGCATCTCGAAGATGATTTTCATTTACTGCAATAGACTCCATACGCCGGGTACGAAGTAAAGCACATCTGAATTCCGGTAGACGGACATTACCCATCCGAACATGACCAAAGATCCAATGTTGTAGTAAAGACGGTACTCCTTGCGATCAGCGCCGTGAAGTATCTTTTTTACCCAGTCAGTGGCAAACAGTGAATGAGTTACTGCAAACAGAATGAACCGGACTATGAAGTTGATTTTATCAGGCATGTGTATTTATGCTCTTCTCCAAGACCATGATTATTTACCACATACAGATAAAATACCCATCTATTGCGTAACGCCTCCACGATCATAGCATGTGCCGGAACACTTCTGCGAGTAACTGTCTGTTCCGTCATTACACTGTGCCGTAGCGCCAGAATGGTCATCGCTCCTGATGATTACTGTGAAATTTCCATCCCTATAGACCACGTCATAGTCAGAACAACAGGCTGATATTATGATAGACGCCAAAATTATTACTATGAGTTTACCCATAGGAAGAATCCTTTCAATTTCTACCGTAGCCTTCTGAAATCTTACAGTGGTTGCGATTTCTTCTCTTGTCATAGAATGTATCCATTCATACAGGCGGGGTCAACCGGAATGGTTATGTACCCTATTGTTTTCAGAATGAGATGCGTGTATCAATTTAGGCTTGTAAGTTCAATGCATATGTCGTTAGTCGAGAGGTGTCTGTGACCCAACATAATCTGATCCTGATTTCAATTCCGGCAATTGTCGCTCTCTGCGGAGGTTTTCTTGCCGCATTCTGGAAACCGAGTCATCAGCATCGGAGCCTGATTCAACATTTCGCCGCCGGGGTCGTCCTGGCCGCTCTTGCCGTGGAACTCCTGCCGGAAATTGGTCGGGAACACGCTCCCGGTCCGGTGCTTATCGGGGCCTTTGCCTTGGGCAGTCTGTTCATGTATGGGCTGAAGCTCTGGACGGAACATCTTGAGCACCAGGATCCGATATCAGGTAAAAAGTCCGGTATTGGTCGCGGACTGCTGCTGGCTACCTTTATTGACGTGGCGGTGGATGGTTTTATTATTGGTGCTGGCTTTGCTGCTGGTGGACAGACAGGGGCGATTCTTGCTATTGGCTTGTCGGTAGAGCTATTGTTCTTGGAATTGGCCTTGACTTCCGACCAGGTCAGCAGTCGCCAGATAATCCTTGTTACAGGGGGGATCGGATTAACAGTGCTGCTCTGTTCCGTTATCGGAAGCATGCTTCTTGTGGGAGCTTCTCACGCGATTATCGGTGCGGCACTTTCTTTCAGTGCCGCTGCGCTCCTTTACCTGGTCACAGAAGAGTTGCTGATGGAGGCTCATACGGTTCAGGAAAAACCGATCTCCACCCTCGTACTGTTTGCCGGTTTTCTTACCTTCTGGAGTATTGAGTTGATGGGGAAATAAGACGGTTGCAAAACTAAAGGAGTTTATTATTATCGAGGACTTTACATGATATTGACCGGAACAATTGTAAACGTTGCTGCTATCAGTGCCGGAGCCTTGGTCGGTCGCTATGCCGGTTGCTTCATCCCTGAGAGGATTCGTCTGACTGTTATGGCGGGGTTGGGGCTAACGGTCATTCTGATCGGTCTGCAGATGGCTCTGAAGAGCATTCATCCGATGATCGTTATTGGTAGCTTGATAATTGGTGGTATTCTCGGAGAACTCCTGCAGATTGAAGCGTGTCTGGAGTCATTCGGCTTATGGTTACAGGGGCGTTTTGTCGGCGCTGGTAATGTTGCGGAAGGCTTTGTTGCTGCCACTCTGCTGTACTGTGTGGGTGCTATGGCGATCATGGGGGCACTTCAGGATGGGCTGACCGGTACGCCTACAATCCTCTACGCCAAAGCTGCGTTGGACGGGGTGGCCTCTATTGCCCTGGCCTCGACGCTGGGCATTGGTGTCCTCTTTTCAGCGCTATCAGTCGCGATATATCAAGGCGGTATTACCCTCGCGGCGGAGTCTGCCAAATCACTACTGACGAACACGGTGGTGGTTGAGATGAATGCTGTAGGTGGTCTGCTCATTGTTGCAATCGGTCTGGATCTAATTGGAGTTAAGCGACTACCGGTTGGCAATATGCTGCCGGCAGTCTTTGTTGCAGTAGCTCTTGTGTGGCTGCTTGGACTGGCGTGAGCGGGTATGTTCGGACGTAAACTACCTTGATCGACAAGGCTTATGGCGTTGAAAACTACCGATTTCTGCATCACTACAGATACGGGAAAGCATACAAGCCTGAAGTTCTGCTTGAGGTGGTCAAGAAGTTGGACTATGGGATTTAATTATTAGAATGGTTGTAATATTCAGGATCTCATGTAGGCTTTAAATGTGAAAAGGAGTGTGACAATGAAATCTCTCATACTCAGTGCAATACTGGTTCTGTTTCTAACATCAAAGAGTTATCCTAATGATAAACCAGATATTTATATGAGATTTTATGGAAATGCAGCTACTTGCAAGCTGTTGGAAAAATCTAAGTTTGAAGCTTACAGGATTATTGCTGGTGGTCAAACCGAAATACTTACTTTCGGACAAAATCCAGAAAAATATGACGCATACTTTGCTAAGAGCCTAGAAACGCTTACTAAGTATCCAACCATAAGCAATAACAAAGATTTATTTACTAAGGATGTGATTGAACAGTTGATTGAGGATGCTATTTATGTGTGGGAACGTGAAGGTGACAATTTAATCAACTACCCTGCAGATTTAGTATTTAATACATGCATTAAAAGGAAGTGAATTTAATTGGTTAACATAATACCAGCATCAATCTGCAGCACACCTGAACCAACAGATTACTCTTTACTTACTCCTGAGGAGAAGCAGAATTTTAACTTCATTGCCAGGCAACTGAGAAAACACGGACACGATCAGAATACTGCTCAGGAGATGGCATATCAACATATCACCTGTGATGATATACCGTTTACTTGCGAACAGGGGTTGTAAGCCCTACATTAGCCATACATTTGCCGGTTTCATTACGCGTCTTTTACAGAAACCGTCAGACCAGCAGAAGAATATCGTCTTTGTGTTAACATTGCGATGGCAGATAAATAGAGGCCACATTGAGGCGGCAATAGAGATCCACGCGGAATTCCCCTTCTTCCAAATTGTTACGAGCTCTCTATTGTTTGCCGCAACACTCTGTACACCTGTCAAGGGCCCCGGAGGCCTAAATAAGCATATCGGTACCATATTACTTATTTAGGGTCAAGCAAATATGAGATTCAACTCCCCCTCAGCCATTGGGGAAAGTGATTTTCTTTGTGTTCATCAAGCCCCCCTTTTCTCTGACTGCGTAACGTTATGATTTATTTACACTCTCTGCCAGTTCTTCGGCCAACATGCGCAGAGAGGCAAAATCTTCAAGCCCGTCCAGAAACCGTTGTGGAATTCGCGAAAGACCGACCTGAGCGCCAACAAGGGCACCGGTCAGTATCGCACGTGCCTGGTTCTGTCCACCCCCATTGACAGCATGCAACAGGGCGGATTCAAAGTCATCATGAAAACGGGCCGCCAGGTAATAGGCAGCCGGCAACTGGTGATAGATCGCACACGGCATGCCATAAACGATTGACACTTTCCAGGCGGGTTCGATGCGAATGCCCGGATCCACGGCTGCTGCAGCCATATAGGACGGAGTCAGCAGGGCATCCGGCGAGGCAAACCTCCCGGCGCGAAGCGGCTCAGGATCACCGGGGTGCGGTGGCTGTAGATTGTCGCTGGTAACAGCGTGGAAGGGAAGTACTCCATCATGCACTAGTTTCATCAACTTGCCTGACAATCCGGTATCCAGAGTATGCCCTTGGACCAGCAAACCCAAAACTGATCCAAAAGCAACTGTCATTGACACCACCGTATCATCGTTTTGGGTCAGAATGGTGTTACTGGTGACGCTGCTGGCCAATAGTGCCGGTTCAAGGGCATAACGCACCGCCAAGACCAAGGTGCGTTCGATTGCCTCTGTAGTGTCGGCGTGCCCTCCGGTCTGCCCCCAGGGTAGTTTCTGCAGCACCCTCAGTCGCCACAAGTCCCGAATTGACTGACTGGTATAGCCGCCTGGTCCATTTATGGGAGTGCCATCCAGTAAAGACAACAATTCTCCGTCCATTCGTCGACAAAAGTCCACTTCATCATACTGTCCACGCTCAACCAGTGAACGGAGCGTTAACTTCAGGATATAACCGGCCTGGGAAAGCTGCCCGGCCTTTAGCCCGGCGTGGTAGCGGCCTGGCTGGGGATCGGTATAGCCATTAATCCACTCGCCGTAGTCGCGGCGTAACTCGGCAAGATCGTAATACCAATGCGGCCCAAGTCCCAGCGCATCGCCGATAAAGGCGCCTATGATTGCACCGACTGCTCGGTCCTTGATGGTTGTGTCTGACATTCAGGCCTCCCGCTTCTCCGATCAGTGAAGAAGATCTGAGAGAAATTTAAGTGCATTATTTCACATGTCAAATAGATTCATCAAGTATTCAGATTCGATTTGTTCCAGAAGTTTTTTTGCAATACTAATTGCAAGATCGATGTGATCTTCGTCCCAACCAGCTTTCCTGAGACCAGCAGCATCGGGTAACCTCAACATGAACAACATAACCTGCTGACAAGATTGCCTCCTCTTTCGGAGGAGACTGTCTTGTCAGCATTAACTACCCGTCAGAACAGTTTCTTTGCAATTTTGGCGACATGTGCTCCTTGAAAACACGCACCAGCGAGTTCGTTATCACTCGGCATGCGTTCACCCTGACCACCGGTAATAGTTGTTGCGCCATACGGTGAGCCACCGGTCAGTTCCGTCACACCCATCTGCCCGGCAAAGGTATACGGCAGGCCGACGACTACCATGCCGTGGTGCAGCAGCGTTGTGTGAAAGTTGAGGATAGTCGATTCCTGGCCACCATGTTGAGTAGCCGAACTGACGAATACGCTGCCAACCTTGCCGACCAAGGTTCCTTTCATCCAGAGTCCTCCGGTGGCATCGAGAAACTGGCGCATCTGTCCGCACATGTTGCCAAACCGGGTCGGGGTTCCGAAGATAATGGCGTCAGCAGCGGCCAGATCATCAACGGTGACAACCGGGACATGAGCCATACTCTTCTGGGCGTCCAGTGCCCCCATCATCCCCAGGACCTCATCGAGTAGAGTTTCCGGCACACGCTTGATGACCGCCTCGCACCCTTCAACCTGGCGCACCCCTTCTGCTACCGCCTCAGCCATTTTGTAGATATGGCCATACATACTGTACTGCACGATAAGAACTTTCATGTTGTCCTCCTTTTCTGATGGTTCAAGCTCATACTAAAGGTTATCAAATTATTCCTGTTTTTCCAGTTGAATGACAGTACCAGAGAACATTCGATACCGCATTACCAGTGGTACGCTGCCATATTAAGAAATCCGTAGCTATAAGCATCATGAAGCAGCGTACCGGCGCCACCTGCTCCCATCGGGACAAATATCGGCAGGAAATGTTCCGGGGTCGGATGATTTCTAAGCGCCTGCGGAGCACGCTTCTCATAGTCGAACAGTTCATCAGTGCGGCCTTCAACAATTGCTTTAGTCAGCCACCCGGCAAATTCCTGCGCATACGGCAGCGGTTCTGAATCAAGCTTCCGCCCGAAAAAATCCCGTAGGTTGTGGGTTGCCGACCCACTTGCAAGAATAAGCACCTCCTCATCAATAAGCGGTTTCAGCGCCCTGCCAACGCTAAAGTGATGCTCCGGACCCAGGTGCGGTTGAACTGAGAGCTGGATCACCGGGATATCGGCATCCGGGTACATCAGCATGAGAGGTGTCCATGCGCCGTGGTCGAAGCCACGTGACATATCCTTGTCGGCCGGGATGCCATTGCCCCGGAGCAGCGAAAGAACACGCTGTGCCAGCAGAGGATCGCCGGGAGCCGGGTACGTGAGCGAGTAGAGCTCATCAGAAAAACCTCCGAAATCATACATCGTGTCCGGGTGCGGATGCATGGTTACCCGCGGCTCAGCAGTCGTCCAGTGGGCTGAGATGCAGACAATCCCCTTGGGACGACCCAGGTCTCTGCCCAGGTGCCGCAGGAAATCACTGGTCGAACTATTTTCAACTACTATGGTTGGAGCGCCATGTGAAACAAATATCGGTGAGAATTGTGGCTTCATTGTACGTTCTCCTGTTGCAGACAGCCCTGTTGATCACGTCAGGATGGTCATGAACTATCCAGCCTGGCGTGATCAATCTCTTCGCTTACTTCTTGATCATCTCTATTTCAAGGGTAATGGTTATTTCTTCTCCTACGGCAACCCCTCCGGTTTCAAGAGCCGCATTCCAGACCAGACCAAAGTCCTTGCGATTGATTTTGGTGGTGGCGGTTGCGCCGCGACGGATGTTGCCCCAGGGATCTTTGCTCTCCTTGGTGGGGCCTTCGACATCAAGTACCACCTGCTTGGTCACGCCATGCAGGGTCAAATCGCCCGTTACTTTCAGATTATCCTTACCGTTCTTGACGACTTTCTTCGAGACAAAGGTCATGGTCGGGAATTTGGCTACATCAAAGAAGTCTGCGCTGCGCAGATGTTCATCTCGTTTTATGACATTGGTATTGATGGAATTGGTGTCGATACTGACTTCAACCTTTGACTTGGTGATGTCTTTGTCATCGATCTCGACGGTGCCGGTATGTTTTTCGAAGCTTCCTTTCACATTGGACACCATCAGGTGACGAACTTTGAACCCGACATTTGAGTGGTCGGGGTCGATGGTCCAGGTTGTAGCAAAAGCGAAGGCCGGAAGTGCAAGAGCGATAATGGTGCTGATTGATGTGATGAGCTTTTTCATGGTTGATTCTCCTTTAAGTTATGAATAGTGGTTTACTGTTACATATAGTTGCTCAAAAAAACGTCTACGTCGGTACTCCACCTCCTCTCATTCCCAGTTTTTTGCTCAGATTTCCGAGTAATTCCTGTTCGCCCTCGGTAAGTGAACCCATTTCAGAAACAATCGATGCTTCGACATCAGCAAAAACGGTGGCAATCAGCTTTTTCCCGGATTCTGTGAGATGTATGGTTAGAAATCGCCGGTCTTCACAGTCACGCTCCCGACGTACCAGCCCCGATTTTTCAAGGTTATCTACAACCAGAGTGATATTACCCGTGCTTTTAAGAATCTTGGTGGCGATATCCCTCTGGCAAAGGGAGCCTTTATGATAGAGGGCTTCCAGTACGCCAAACTGGCTGATGGTGAGTTTTGGTCCCGCCAGAACGCGATGCACTCTGTAGGTTACCGATTCAGCCGCCCGCATCAGTTTGGTGTAGGTGTTCAGAGCACGGTATGTTGTTTTTTCTGTAAGCTTCATTGCTTCACCCACTGTTTTTTAAGCAAATTGATACAACATCGAATAGCTTAATATCGAACTATATAATTTGGCCGACGTTGTCAACCGTTTTTTTAGAGGCCGCAATTAAAATACATTCTCACATGCTGAGCGATGCATCAGACGCCTACGAATGCGGCGGCAAAGAATGTGGTCCAGTTAGATTAACCACTTAGATCGGATTTGTTGCAAGTATTGTCTGCATATATCTGATCCATTGCTGTTGCCTCCATATAAGTGACAGTTTGTCTTTCCTAGTATCTGGTCATAATTATCAGTTGTTCAAGTTGAGCCATTGCCTTGCCGCTGTCGATTGCTTCGGCTGCGAGCAGCATCCCACCCTGAACCGTCGAGGTCCTCCCGGCAACCATGAGTCCGAAAGCGGAATTGAGCAGGATCACATCCCGTTTTGGTCCTTTCTCGCCCCTCAGCACACTCCTGACTATGTCAGCATTGGCCGTGGCATCACCACCCCGCAGGTCAGCCATGGAGCAGCGCGTGATTCCGAACTCTTCAGGCGTTATAGTCGAGATAGTGACTCCGGTGCTTGTTACCTCAGCCACACATGTTTCTGTGGTTATGGTAATCTCATCCATGCCGTCCAACGACTCTGGCAATCGCTTTCTTGATCATGCCTCTATCTCCTTAATGCTATGATTTGAACTGGCGTAGTTGCCGCCGGTCTTGGCTTCGCCGGTAACCACGGTCATTCCTCCTGAATAATGTTACTTCAGCAACTTGATTAACAACGTGTGCAGCCGGCTGAACTCTTCGGGCGTCATCCGTGCAGAGATTCTGCTTCGGACTCTGAAAACTGAGGAACTAAACTCCTCTTTACATGATCTGCCCTGTTCTGTGAGCCACACATGGTTAACCCGGCGGTCTTCGTGAGATGGCCGGCGCACCAGAAATTCTTTTTTTTCCAGCCTGTCGATAATTCCACCCATGGTCGCCCTGTCGATGCTGCCTCTTTTGGAAAGTTCAATCTGGGTCAGTCCGTCGTGCTCCCAGAGAATCAGCAACAGAATGAACTGTTTTGGTGTAATGCCACAATCTCCGAACTCTTCCTTGAAAAGAGCTTTTATGCTCTGATTTGCCCTGTAAATCGCAACACTAAGACTCTGTTCGATATCAAACATGATGCGCCTCCCATGAAGGAGATGAAAAAATATCAGTTTGCGTCTATTTCATATCCCGGCAGCCAACTGATATGCTTCAGGTGCTGGCCTTCCTTGTAATAAAGCCTCGGTGACAGAGGGATAAAGAATATATGCACATCCTGAATGCCGAAATGAGTGAGCAGGGTAGCCATCGTTGCGGCTATAAAATCATGCTTCCCTTGCTCCCTCGGAAACATGAAGATTTCCAGCGACAGAGGGGTGGCGGTTATCTGGATCACCGGAAGTAGTTCAATCTTGACCTTTTCCCGTGGCACTTCGGCGACGCGGGCAAATCCGTCAATAAACTGTTGTGCATTTTCCCGCAGGAAACCTTCGTCAAAACCTTTGAATCTCAGATAAGGCATGCATGTTTACCTGTGCCAACATGCCACGACTCGATCAGAAGCAGCTTTTCCCTTTGTCGGGTGCATGCTTCTGATTCAACCGGAAAACGGCATACCTCACTGATTGGTTCAGTAGCTTGCCAGAGTCTGAAAGCCAATGATTCAAGCAGAGGAAGAATCGTACCCGGTCGCTGGGTAGCTACAGAGAGTTGGCGTGAAGTTTCGAGAAGAAGATTCATGGTGCCGTTACTTTTATTATCCCTGAGCTGTTGCAGACTACCGCCAATTACCAGGGCCGCAAGCCCTCCTTCAACGGCAGAGGATATGTCTGCATCAATTTTCCGAGCATTGGTAAGCAACCGAAGAACCCGGTGCTGCATCCGGTATCGACTCTTTTCGAAATTATGAGCTGAATCGCTTCTGGCAATGGCGAGAAGATCACGGACGATGACAACCAGGAGTGAGTTAAGACGCCTTTCAGGGTCAACCGGGAGCAGAAAGCGAAATGAAAGGATGGCAACTCCGATGCCACCGAGGCATGCGAAACCACCCATAACGTATGTAGCTGGTGGAGGAACCGCTGACACTCCAGGTTGCATGACGAACAGAAAAAAAAGCATGGCATCCATGGCGCCACGGGCTGTCGGACGATGATGCAGTGCAACGCTACCTGCAAGCAGAACCGGTATGCATACAAGTAACTGCAGTAAAATGCTGCTATCTCCAGGTAGTACAAGCAGACGAGTGATCAATGCTGTAGTGACACCAAACAAAGCGCCGCAGAAGACATGCCCGAGCATGACGGCGGGGCGGTCATGGGTAGAAAAAAAACTGACCATGATAGATGCCGCTATTATCATCAAAGGACTTTCGTCCCATCCGGTGAGATACCAGACCAGCCCGACACCCGCCATGGCGCAGGCGGCTCGCAGAGCAGCACGTCCAGCTTCCTGCCAGTCTCGATGTCGTATATATGGCATTGCAGCCGGTCGCTCAAGTGCCGGCATCGTTGCATCCCACTGCACAACTGTCACGTGAAGGGTTGTCATGACATCATCCAGTGACGTGGCAAGTAGCGGCAAATGTGATGACAGCTCGGCCATTACTCCTGACAAACCAGAGGGATCAAAATTACTCAAGCCACGTTCCTGAAGACAGTCAACGGTCAATTCCAGTTTGTCGGCCAAGAGTCCTCTCCATGACGCGATGCTATGACTTTGAAGCTGTAACTGCTTTTCAGCCAACGTAGCGGCTTCAATGTGGGAAAGAAGGCTAATGATCAAGCTGTTGACAAGTTGTTTTCTCTTCTTAAGATCAAGTGAACCTGCCCAGTATGCATCCAAACTGTTTTCGATATCAGCGAGCTCGGCAAGGATGGTATTCCGGAGAAGATTCAGCTCTATCCGTTCAGAGCCGCGTACCAGGTGTGCAGTCCATTCAAGGCTGTTTATAATTGTCTGTGACACTCTTTCAAGCACTTCGCGTTTTGAACGCGGTTGAGTGAAGTACAATGTGACAGTTGTCGAAACAATGATGCCGACAATAATGCCGGCAATCCTGCCGAAAACCAGATCATGCAGATGAGGTGGGTTGTTGTAGCCGGCCATTGCAACTACGGCACAAGTACAACCGGCAACCATGGCTCCATAGGAACGCAGTCCGTGAAGGAGGTTACCGACGCCGACGCAACCGGCCAGCCATATGGAAAGCAGGAGCGTAATCATGAGCGGTGAGCGGGTTACAAGAAGAATCAGCAGACCTGCACCCGCCCCGAACGCGGTGCCTACCAGACGGAAATAGCTTTTTTCCAGCAACAGTCCCCGTGTTGGCTGGATAACGATCAATGCCGTCATTGCCGCCCAGTAGGGACATTCTAAACCCAGCGCCACTGCTACTGCCAGAGCCAGCAACGCTGCCAGCGTGGCGCGTAGAGCCAGCAAAAGAGTCGGCCACTCACGGCGAAGGACTTTGCGTATGGCGCCGTATCTCAACGTTTGTGCCGTTCCCGCGCGTCGATAACGGAAGATTCAAGTCGCTGAACAAAATCAGCAAATTGGGCCAGCTCATTGTCGTTAAACGAGCCAAAGACCCCCTCTTCCAAGCCTGTTACCGTTTTCCGAATGTGACCCACAAGCTTGAGTCCTTCCGGAGTTAAACGGAGTAGCTTTGCCCGTCGATCCCTGGCATCCTCTGACCGTTCAATCAGACCTTTGGTGATCAGGCTGTCGATAAGCCGGACCAGAGACGGTCCCTCGATGCCGAGGGAGGCTGCCAGATCCTTCTGGCGTATGTCCTCACCAAGAATGTGCAGGTGCAGGAGAGGACGCCATGTGGCATCGGTAAGGTCCGAAGATTGAAACTCGGCATCGAGAACCTTGCGCCAGCGGCGGGTCAGATACGTAAGACGAAAGAGAAGGTTGCCACGATTGACTTTTGTTTTGAATATATCCATACAAATTAGATATCATACTAACTATTATCATTCAATGCATTTTTAACTTCTACTAGTCACGTGCTAAGAGTCTGTCGGGCTTAATAGCATCGAGTCCGGCATATCGTTTATTTCATCAACTTGTGTAACTATCTGATATTATTGATATAAATGTTGTTTTTCGCTTGATTTTTTACTGATTTTAGTGTACGTTTTGCCCGTAATATCAATTGGTTAGATATTGGAGATTCTATGAAGTAGCGTCTCCTTGTATATGTAAGTTGGTTTGTTGGGGAATAAACCTATCTTACTATATGTCGAGACGCTATACTATTAATAATTACAATAAGTTACTTTATTTTATCAACTGCAAAAGTTGAGATTGTACAATGATGGAAGGTCTTATTCATTTGAGGTACTACGAGGAAAGTTATTGTTATCTGAAGGAATGATTAAAAATCGTATTGAGAGATACAACAGGAAAAGCTTTAAAAAAGAAGATAGTGGTAATTTTGATATGTTTACTTTAGGTCGAACCACAGTCTCCTATAGCCCAACAGAAGAAAAGAAAATATCATTAGGAGTTGATATAAATATTCTGCTTGGAATGTCCAATGATGAGTTCTTTCAGTTATCAAATCCCACTCTGTAATACGAATACCCGAAATTACCCCACTGGTATCGGCGGGCTAGGTGTTGGTTGCCAAATAATTCATGCAGCTATATTGGAGGTTGCACGAGAGATTGCATACAAAGATTGAAAAGAAAAGAGGCTACAGTTATTAGCCGTAACCTCCTATTTTTATTGTGGCATAAACGGGATTCGAACGCGCAACCTTCGGCTTGGGATGATAATACATATTCAGTAAACGACTTTATTTTTCAGTAAACAACTTTATTTTGGGTGAACATTTATGATCATGAAAAATAAAGTCGGTAACTAGAAAATAAAGTCGGTAACTGAAAAATAAAGTTGGTAACTAGAAAATAAAGTTGGTAACTCAAGAGTAACATGTGTATCCTAGCCACGGTTTTGCTGTAGGTCCTATTCAGATGTAGGGGGCTGACCGTGGCTAGATACAAAAGAAGTTTTTCCCCAAAAGTGATGGCAAAGCGTATCCGCGAAGGCCGCGGCCAAGGCTATGGTGGCAACTACAAGCCATGGCTTACGGTTCGTGATGTTCCTTCGAAGGGTCTTTCATCACGGATACGTGGCTGGAAAACCGGCCGAGTTCATCACCTACTATCCATCCATGAACGATCCTATTTTTTCATCCTTGAATGGTCGATTATTGTAATCGATATCCGCGAACAGTTCCCCCTCTTACCACTTGAAGCAACTCTCGAAATAGCAAATCGCCTAGGAATCAAACACCCCACAGACCCAGTAACTCAGTTACCGGTGGTAATGACAACTGATTTCATCATTGATTTTATTGTGGATGGCAAAATTAGAAAATGTGCCCGAACTTTTAAACAGGAATCCGATGTTTCCGACAGAACCGCAGAAAAACTCCAGATTGAAAGAGTTTATTGGGAAGAGCGGGGTGTTGACTGGGGTATTGTCACCGAACAAGAAATCAATGAGCAGATTGCTGCTAACGTCAAATGGATTCATAAAGCAAAAAAGTTCGGTTCGGTACCCGCTGTTACTGAAGACATCTTGGCTGGCATTGAGAGTTTACTGAGACAGATGCCTCTTGAGAACTATAGATCTTTAGCGCAAATCGGTTCTGAACTGGATAAATCATTTAAACTCCCTCCAGGTTGCGGACTCTGGTCAATCAGGCATCTCATTGCCAACCGGCGATGGATTGTAGACATGAAGCAACCGCTTAATAAACGGAAGGGGATTTCGTTTTCTATCGGGTTCTGCAGTAATGTCGGGGAGGAGTAAAAAAATGCCAGTGATAGTTATAAACACTATTATTGAGTGGGTATATGAAGCGTCAAAAGATGATAACCCGGTGCTTGATCGAGTTTTATGGGTTTCTGGATCAGGCGAAAGTTGTGTAACGATCAGGGTTTATGATACGGGCGCACTTCCGGTATGGCAACCTATAAAAGAAATCGAATTATCATTAATGCAAGGAGTGGCACTTAAAAGAAACAAAGACCCATTCGCGTGGTGTACATCTCCTGGAGCACAATTCGTAAACAAGCATAAAAAACTAAGAGACCGTGCTTGGGAGATGATCAAAGAGCTTGTGTCAAAGGAACCTGAAATATACGATGAGAATAAACGCGGGGCTTTGATTAATGAGGTAGTATTTAAAAAGAAGGCCACTAAAAAAAGTATATACAAATATCTGTACCGATACTGGACGCGTGGGAAAATGATCAATGCCCTGTTGCCAGACTTTCAAAAATGTGGCGCCTACAGTAAACAACGATCACTACGTGAAAATGCTAAAAAACGCGGCAGACCTTCCAAGCTTTCCGTAAGATACCCTGAAAAAGTTCGTGCCAATATTGATGAAGATATTAAAAAAATTATTCGCTATTCCATAGATTATTACTATACCAGAAAGCAGCCTACTACCCTTCCCAAAGCATATAACACAATGATTCAAAATCATTTCAACATCGGTCATGTTGAGATAGACGGTGTTAAGACGCCCGTGCTCCCACCTGCTTATGAATTACCATCCAAGGGACAATTCAGATACTGGGGAATGAAATTTCTTGATCTGGAAAGATTGTTACGGACGCGTCATGGAGATCGGGGGTTTGTCCTTAAACATAGAGCCGTTCTGGGAGAATCAACTCAAATGGCTGAAGGTCCTGGTTCAGTCTTCCAGATTGATGCAACAATTGCTGACGTTTATCTTGTCAACAAGCTGAAACGCCACGAAATCATTGGTCGTCCTATTGTGTATGTTTGTATAGATGTATTCAGCAGGATGGTCGTCGGATTATATGTCGGCCTTGAAGGCCCAAGTTGGCTCGGCGGGATGATTGCATTCTCGAATGCTACCGACTCAAAAGTTGAATACTGTGCACTTTACGGAATAACAATAACAGAGGCAGACTGGCCGTGCCACTACCCGCCGGAACGACTCATGGCTGACAGGGGTGAGTTTATAAGCAATTCCAGTGACACGCTCGTTGAAGAACTTGGTGTTACCATTGAAAACACTCCACCATACCGGGCTGATTGGAAGGGAATCGTTGAACAGCATTTTCGTTGTCTTAACCTTCAAGCGATTAAGTGGATCCCGGGCACAGTCAGGAAAAGGGAACGGGGCGAAAAAGATTGCCGGTTAGATGCCCAACTGGATATAGAGCAATTCACTAAGATTCTTATTCATTGTACGATCAGACATAATAAATCTCAATGGATTGAGGATTATCCATTGTCTTCAGAGATGATTGAGGACGATGTAAATCCTATACCTCTTGAATTATGGGAATGGGGGATACGCAATCGGGTTGGTCACCTTCATGAGGTTACTCCTGATCGCGTCAAGCTTGCGTTGATGCCTCGTGCTCCTGCCCGGATAACTAAAGAGGGGATAATGGTTTTAGGCTTACATTACGTATGCGACCGTGCTCTTAAAGAGAACTGGTTTGTTAATGCAAAGCATTACGGCCGATCAACACTTGAAGCTTCCTATGATCCCCGTTGGCTGGACATGGTTTATCTCCATTTACATAATGAGCCTATGGAGATATGCCACCTTCTGGAGAAAGACGCTCGGTTTGCCGGTTGTACGTACGAAGAAATTATCGATTATCAGTATGGCAATGATATTGCCAAAGATATCCACGAAAGTGCAAGAAACCAGGGGACTGCAGATTGCGATGCCCAGGTTAATGCTGTCCTCGAAGAGGCTGCCAGTATGAAAAAACAAAGTCCACCCACCGAAAGCAACCATAAGCGTGTTCAAGGCATCAAAAAAAATCGCAAAGAAGAAAAGTACCAGCGTCGCGAGGAAGAAGCCTGGAAGCTGGCTAAAGATGCGGAACCGCCTAATTCAATTGTTGACATGGTGCCACCTGTGACTGATCAACCGGAACCGGAACCTCTCTTGTCGAAAAAAGAAACTTTTCTAAAAATGCTTAAACAGCAGCGTACCAAAAGTAATGAGGAGTCTTCATGATCAATTATAATCGTATTGTTACTGGAGAGACCATTGACGCATGCTATCATGATAGCGAAGACCCTATGAATCGCCATAACTGCTACGCCGAGGCATTACCACGAGTATATTCCTCTGAACGCGCAGCCGATCTCATGCGGCGGGAACCTGCGTATCACGAATCTGAAAGATTGCTTCCGCCTGAATTGCGCCTGCAAGGTGTACAACGAATAGCAAACTATGTTGAACCGATGTGGGTGTTCTTGGAAATGGAACAGCGCTTCAGCCGTCTCATCCGCAACGGATACATTGCCCGCAATCCACTTTCTTCAGAGTGGAAAAAGCAGATGCTCTCCGGTTTTCCCAAAATAGATGAGGGAAAAGATATCCCAGGGTATAGACCAAAAATTCGGTCTACGGCGTCAGGTTTTTTCATTCTGGGAACAAGCGGTGTCGGCAAGAGTACCGCAGTTGAATCGGTGCTTTCTCTGTACCCGCAAGTAATCGTACATACTGAGTATAATGCTCAGCCCGTTGATCAGAATCAACTGGTGTGGTTGAAGCTGGATTGTCCTCATGATGGCTCAACCAGGGGGCTCTGCGTATCATTTTTCCTTGCGCTCGATAACTTGCTAGGAACCCGCTATTACAATAAATATTGTGAAAGCAAGCGTAGAACGGCGCTTGAACTGCTTCCTCTCATGGCCAGAGAGGCTTCATTGCTAGGGCTAGGTGTCTTGGTAATCGATGAAATTCAACGGTTGAAATCAGCTTCGAGCGGTGGCAATGATGAAATGCTCGAATTTTTTGTGTTGCTTGTCAATACCATTGGTCTTCCGGTCGTTCTCGTTGGTACCCACAAAGCTTACAATTTACTTTCAGGCACCTTTGCCATGGCGCGGCGCGGTGAAGGCCAAGGCGATCTGATTTGGCCATTATTCAAAGAAGATGCTTATTGGGATTTCTTTCTGGAGGGACTCTGGAGATATCAATGGACTTCGGAGTCAACCGAACTTACAAAAGAACTGTCTCAGGTAATTTATGATGAGTCGCAAGGAATAACAGATATTGCAATAAAGCTTTATATGCTCGCTCAGTGGTCCGTCATTGGCGAGGAAGCTGAACTTCTTACGCCAGAGGTGTTCAGAACCGTAGCCAAAGAAAGTTTACAACTGGTCCAGCCGATTCTCTCAGCGCTTCGTGCGGGAAATCTGGAAATCCTTCGTACGGTTCCAGATATCCAGTCCCCTCTCAGTAACCTTGAATTATTTTATGAAAACGCCTTTAAACGGATTGCAAACCAGACAAAAGCTTTGAGCAAGCTGGGTTCAAGGCCGCCGGACATATTTCAACAGATTGTTAACCAGCTTATCCTTGCTGGAATTGACGGGGAAGAAGGTAAGTTATGTGCTCAGAAGGCCATAGCGCATTGCGGAAATGGTGCAGATATAAAAGAGTTGCTTGACGCCTTTCAGTTCGATTGGATTATGAGCAATTGCTGATGGGTGGCATTCTGACGGAAGTAAAGATCGCTCAGTTCCGACTGTGCCACAGCCGGAAGCCGTTCTGCATTGCCTACACCGGTGAAACACTTGAGATGGTGCTTAACGCCCACTCCTGCGCTTTCGAGTTCTTTGGCGGTGTCTGCCGACGGGGCATACCGGACATCATCCGGCTCCGGGTTTCCTTGTCTACAATGTCCGTCATTGCCGGGTGGTCTTTCCCATCGGTTCTCGACAAGTTGAAGATATTGGTAGACGCCTGACTTCTTGACTCGTGCAAACATGGTGCACCTCCATCAGGACACCATGATAATGAATCAATATCCCATTATCAACAGTAAAGGCCTGTGGATATTGGCACCATGAAAATGCATTTTTTTGATATTTTCAAAGAACGAATAGGCAATTTCAGTAAGTTACACCAAGCGAATGGACATGTGCTGTAGAAAAAAAGCATCAATGTCGGATTTGCTCATTACCCCGCCGAATAACAGGAATCCACCCAGAACAAATAACATTCCCGCAATGGTGCCAGCAACGGAACCTGCAAGATACATTCGAGCCATGGCTGAACGTCGCGAATATGACAATACTTCGTCCGTTGACAATCCAAAGTCAAAGATTCCGCCAAAAGGAAATAAGACTGCTATTTTGAAGTAAAGTCGTTTGACGGAAAACTCTATGAAAAAGGGCTTTTTTGTGATGCCAACGGAAATTGTAGTTGTCCTGCAGGCTTTTAATTCGGTCGGTAGGAACAAATAATGCCCAAATTCATGGGCAATAAATATTGTCGCATATGTCAATTATCAAAAACTTGGTGACATATCATTGGACTCCTGGATAGAAAAATATGGTTCGATTGCCAATGCTGAACCTAATCTTCAAACCTTGTTAATAGATGACATTTTAAAAATGCATCTATCTTAGTCAGGCTTTTCCGAAAAGGTTTATGCTGACCAGTAAGCCAATCCATCAACTGTTCAGGGTCTTTATCCCGTTACCACATTTTTGTTCCAATCCAACCACGTCAATAAGCATTACCAATTTCTCAACTGCATGGTCCCGCATTCCCCATGTAATAATTGATCAATTCTCCGTTTAGACTACTTCCAAATCACAATTATGTCTGTTAAAGTGCCCGCTGATTAAGATGCCGATTAAATTACGATTGGAACCATATGAAAAGCTTGCTCAAACTAAAAATCCGCACCCATCTTTTAATTTTAGTCGCTACCATGATGATGGTACCACTGGGAATTATCATTTTTACCTCTCTGAAGCAACTGGATCAGGATGAAATTGAAACAAAAAAAAATATGTCGCAGCTTGCCAGGCAGGCAAGCAAGGAATTATCTTCATTTACCGCTAGTACGGAGTTGCTTCTCTCCACAATTACCAAACTCGGTATAGTTCAACAGCATAATGTTCCTGCCGTTAACAATCTTTTTTCAGACATTATCAAACAACAGCCTGTTTATTCCAACTTTCTGATGTTGGACAAAACGGGGAAGCTCATGGCTTCAGCACTTCCCGCAAAAAATACTATATCGTATTCAGAAAGAAGATATTTCAAAAATGCTATTGCCAGCGGGAAGTTCTCATCGAGTGAAACTGTTATTGGCAAACTTATCGGCAAGCCAACCTTTGCATTTGCTCAACCGATTAAAGCAGATTCAGGGGAAATAACCGGGGTCGCCGTTGCAGTTCTTAGTGTTGAAAATTACAAAAATATGTTAGCCGATGTAAAATATCTTGATGGTGCAACTGTCCTGTTGCTCGACCATAAGGGCACTATTTTACATAACGCCTTATATCCGGAATTAGTTGGCAAACAGGATAAGCCGGAACTCTTCAAACGCATGACGGATGGACTAGAAGAAGGGACGTTTAAGGCGGTTGGGAATATCGGCACTTACAGAGTTATATCATACCAAAAACTCACACTACCGCATGAAAAAACTCCGTATATGTATGTGCGTGCTGCCATTGACCATAAAAAGGCAATGAGTCAAGCTTACAAGAACATGCAAGTAAATCTGACGATTCTTGTGTCCTTCATGCTTGTTATGTTCGGATTTGCAGTGTTCTTCAGCAAGAAGTATGTGGTTGATAAAATAGAAGCATTACAGAATGCAGCGGCACAACTCGCACAAGGGAACCTTAATATCAAAGTGGCAGACCAAGTAGTTGGTGGTGACTTGGGGGACTTGGCTCGGACATTTGATACTATGGCTCAAGGAATTGCTTCGCGAGAGCAGGAATTATCAATAAGCAGAAATAATTATCAGGAGATATTTGATGCCACAAAAGAAGCGATTTTTGTGCATGACGCCAAAACAGGGGAAATACTAAAGACAAACAAAGCTGTTGAAGACATGTTCGGGTATGCCAAAGATGAATTGAAGAGCCTTACCTTAAATAACCTCTGCTTGAGTGCAGCACCATTCTCCATGAATGAGGCGGTTCAACTTATAGAAAAGACCGTAAACGAAGGCTCCCAGACGTTTGAATGGCTCAGCAAAAGAAAGAATGGCGAATGTTTTTACACCGAAGTCGTACTGACCATGTCTCATTACAGCGGAGAAAGCAGAGTTCTTGCGGTTGTCCGTGACATCTCAGAACGTAAAAAATCGGAAACTGATCTTGCCAGACAGGCAATGCTGTTGGAACTCACCAAAGACAGCATCTTTGTGCGGGATATGGCAGACAAAATAACTTACTGGAATCGCGGTGCTGAAAAGAACTATGGCTGGACAGATAAAGAGGCAAAGGGGCAGGTTACCCATTCACTTCTGAAAACAGTATTTCCAGTTCCATTTAATGAAATACAGGATTGTCTTAATAGCACGGATTATTGGGAAGGAGAATTAAAACACACCAGAAAAGACGGTTCCCAGATCATCGTTACCTCCAGATGGACATTGATCAGAGACGACAAGGGTGAACCGAATGCCGTTTTTGAAATAAACAGTGACATTACGGCGCGAAAACAGTCGGAAATTGAAATCACGCGTCTGACTGCCATGCTGGATGAGTCTCAGCATATTGCAAAAGTAGGCGGTTGGGAGATTGACCTCATAACAAACACTCTGTACTGGAGTGATGAAACGTACCGGATACATGACACGTCCCCTGCCGAATATACTCCAACACTTGAAACAGCAATTGCATTCTATGACCCTGAATCACTACCGATCATCAACGCTGCGGTCAAGGCGGCTATCGAGGAAGACAAAGAATTCAATCTTGAAATGAAGCTTATTACTGCCAAAGGGCGACCAATATTGGTTAACACCACCTGCAAAGTCATCCGGGAAAATGGTACTCCGATCAAAATTCTTGGTGCATTCAAGGATATTACCGAACAACGCAGGACAGAAGAAAAACTCCGCCAATCCCTTAAAATGGAATCAATCGGACGGCTGGCGGGTGGAGTCGCACATGACTTCAACAACAAGCTTACCGTCATTTTAGGTTATGCTGAACTGCTTAAGCTTGAATTTCCAGACAATCAGGAACTTCTTGAAAAATTACGTGAAATTTGCACTGCGGCACAACATTCGAGAGACATTACCGCACAACTACTGACTTTTTCCCGCCAGCAGATTATCTCACCCAGACCGATCTGCCTTAATACCACTATAAAAGAGATGCAGAGGACCTTGCCCCGACTTATTGGTGAAGACATCTCCCTGTCATTCGCTTTGGCTGAAAACCTTCAGAATGTTCTGATGGATCCCGTTCAGCTTGATCAGATTGTTATGAACCTTGCTGTTAATGCCAGAGATGCCATGCCGGATGGTGGTGATCTCATCATATCTACGACCAATATAAAAATTGATGAAGGGTTTTGCCAAAAACATCCTGACGCCACTCTGGGAAATTATGTTCAATTGACAGTTAGCGACAATGGACATGGTATGGATTCGGAAACACTCAAGCATATTTTTGAGCCGTTCTATACAACAAAGGAAGTTGGCAAGGGGACGGGTCTTGGGCTTGCCACCATCTATGGCATTGTTACCCAAAACAGCGGGTTTATAACAGTACACAGCGAATTGAACCGTGGCACACAATTCAACATTTATTTCCCACAACTAGCAGAACGAGTTGAAAAGGAAGCCGAAAAGACAAACGATATAACTCATGGTACAGGGACCGTATTATTGGTAGAGGATGATGAGACCGTCCGCAAGTTAACCGCTACCATGATTGAAATCATGGGATATTCTGTCCAGCAAACGGCAACCCCTGATGAAGCTATCCGTTTTTGTGAAGACGCAGAAAACCGTATAGATATTGTTCTTTCCGACGTTATTATGCCTCAGTTGAATGGCAAAGATATGATGGATAAAATTGAGCAGATTCGACCCGGTATAAAATCATTGTTCATGTCGGGATATTCAGCAAGTTATATATCTGATAAAGGTGTTGTGGAAGGCAAAGTCAACTTTATTCCAAAACCGTTTAATATGATCCAACTTAGTAAAAAAATAGAGGAAGTGTTGAAGTCGTATCGTGTTCCCTAAGGGGGGTGAGTATGGATGCTGAAAATCCAAGACATATTGAATCAGTCGAATTCCGCACCATGTTTGCTGCCTCCTTGGACGGTTTCCTTATAGTTGCTGTCACTGGTCATATTTTAGCAGCCAATGACAGCTACTGTCGTATGATTGGGTACACCCATAAGGGGTACTAAGCACAATGCGATCTATTCAGGTGCTCATTCACAACCGAATAGAACCAATACGCAGTGGGTGACTTGTAGCTGAAAAAGCAAGAATAGTAGCATGGGCTTGGAGGTTTAATAGTTACCAACTTTATTTTTCACTTTTAAATCCATTATCTTTTCTGGTTACCAACTTTATTAATTTGATATACCTTTGTAAAATTGGTATCTTACTGAATATTAAGACAAAGTCAGTTACCAACTTTATTTTTCATGGACAATTTATAGGTTAGAAGTCAATTATCTATTCCACCGTGACACTTTTGGCGAGATTCCTCGGCTGATCAACGTCAGTTCCTTTTAATACGGCAATGTGATAGGCAAGAAGCTGCAACGGCACAGAGAGCAGCAACGGATCGAGATCTTCATCAAGATGAGGTATTTCGATTGCGGTCTCCACCCGACCATGAATCTCTTCGTCACCGGCAGAACAGATGGCAATGACCCGACCGCTCCGGGCGATTACCTCCTCCATATTGGAAACTGTTTTTTCGTACGTACTCCCTTTTGGCACCAAAACAACGACCGGCACATCCTCATCAATCAGGGCAATCGGGCCATGTTTCATTTCTCCCGCAGGGTATCCTTCCGCATGGATGTAGGAAATTTCCTTAAGCTTGAGCGCACCTTCGAGGGCGATCGGAAAATTTTTCCCACGGCCGAGATAGAGAAAATCGCGAGCGTTCATATATTTTTTTGCCACTTTTTCAGTATATTCGTTCAGCTTCAGCGCCTCTTCCAGCAATCCCGGCACTTTTTTAAGCGCTGCGATCATGCGCTGACCACGGGCAATATCAATCGAGCAGTTAGCGCGCCCCAATCGGATCGTAAATAGATACAGGGCGGTCAACTGGGTAACAAAAGCTTTTGTTGAAGCGACGCCGATCTCCGGACCGGCATGGGTATAAATTACCCCTGAGGACTCCCGGGCAATGGAAGAATCAACCACGTTGCAAATGGCAATGTTCATGGCACCGCGCGATTTTGCTTCGCGCAGGGCCGCGAGAGTATCCGCCGTTTCCCCCGATTGCGAGATGACAATCGCCAATGTGCTATCATCGACAACAGGGTTGCGATAGCGGAATTCTGACGCTATGTCGACCTCAACCGGAATACGGCAGAGTCCCTCTATATAGAACTTGCCAACCAGAGCAGCATGCCAGGAGGTACCACAGGCAATGATGACTATTCGCTTTACTGCGGCCAGTTGGCGATCGCTGAACTGCAGGTCTTCAAGGTAGACGTCACCCTCTGCCTCCAGCAACCGACCGGCGATGGTGTCGCGTACCGCACGCGGCTGCTCATGAATTTCCTTCAGCATGAAATGCCGGTAGCCCCCTTTTTCGGCCATCATGGGTGACCAGTCGATATGACGCGCCTTTTTGTCCAGAACGGCACCGGCAATGGTCGAAAACAGAGCCGCCCCATCGCGGAAAACCACCATTTCACCATCCTCCATGAACACCATCTCACGGGTATAGGCCAAAATGGGCGGAATATCGGATGCGACGAAAAACTCCTCCTGCCCAAGCCCGACTACCATCGGGGAGCCGAGCTTGGCTGCTATTAAACAGCCAGGATCCTTCTCATTGAGGAGACACACTGCATATGCCCCTCGCAACTGAGCGAGCGACGTCCTGACCGCCTTTTCAAAAACGGGCTCCACCTTTAATGCTTCTTCAATAAGGTGGGCGATAACTTCGGTGTCAGTTTCACTCTTAAAGACATGACCACTCTTCTTCAAAAGCTCTTTCAGCTGCAGATAATTTTCTATGATCCCGTTATGCACGACAATAATCGGGCCGGCTTTGTGCGGGTGGGCATTGATTTCCGAAGGCCTGCCATGCGTTGCCCAGCGGGTATGGCCGATACCGATAGTCCCGGATAACGGCTCATCCCTGAGGATATTTTCCAGATTAACCAGCTTCCCCTGACTTCTACGGGTTGCTGACTCGTTATTTGACAGCGTTGCTATTCCGGCTGAATCGTAGCCTCGATACTCAAGCTTTTTGAGTCCTTCCAGAATAATCGCGGTTGCCTGCTGTTCACCAATGTATCCAACAATGCCGCACATATACATCTCCTTAAGAATGGAAATTAAAAATCATGACAGATGAACGTAGTACCATAATTCGGGAATAAACAGCACATTTTTTTACTGCCGAAGTCAATAGTGCCTGGTTACTCCACGTATTCCCGCACCTGAATATGTTTGAATTCCTGCCATGATATGCTATTTTGCAGCAATCAAAAGCGCAGACGGCTGCACTCTCAATCAGAATTTCAGGAAGGTTTGTACATGGAAAGAAAGATGCCCTCTCGCACAACAACCAACGGCATTTGGTCAACAGTGCTCCTGTTTACTGCAACCCTTACGGTTGTAGCACTCCTGGGCATATCCGGTTACGTGTTTTATCTGATGGCAAAACTCCCCCGGGTTGATCGCCTTACGGATTATAAGCCGCCTATTGTCTCGCAGGTTTTTGGCGATGACGGCACCCTGGTCGGCGAGTTTTATCTGGAACGCCGCATCATAGTGCCGGTCAACAAGATGCCGCGCAAATTGATTCAGGCGTTTGTTTCGGCTGAAGATGCCAATTTTTATTCCCATAAAGGGATAGATTATCTCGGCATTGTTCGGGCTGCCTTTAAAAACATAATAACCCTGAGTAAAAAAGAGGGCGCTTCTACGATCACCCAGCAGGTAGCAAAATCAATGCTGCTGTCACCGGAAAAAAAGTTTTCCCGTAAAATCAAAGAGGCAATCCTTGCTAAAAGGATGGAAGAGCGACTCTCTAAAGACGAAATTCTCTATCTGTACCTGAACCAGATATATCTCGGAAGCGGCTCGTATGGTGTCCAGGCGGCGGCAGAAACCTATTTCGGCAAGAATGTTGAGCAACTCAACCTGGCGGAAATCTCCATGCTTGCCGGTCTGCCGAAGGCCCCTAACTCCTATTCTCCGATCAAGCATCTTGATAAAGCCCGAGACCGCCAGGGATATGTCCTTGAGCGGATGACCAAGGAGGGGTACATAACTCCGGCTGAGGCCGAACATGCCAAAAGCACCCCCATTATTCTGCAACCGATGAAAAAAGTTAATAATGAGCAGTCCGCTTATTTCCTTGAGCACCTGCGGATCCAATTGGAACAGAAATACGGAGAAGACTTGCTCTACAAAGGCGGCCTGAAAATTTACACCACTATGAATGCCGCCATGCAGCGGGCAGCCTATGAATCTCTCCGCAAGGGGCTTAAAGAGGTAGATAAACGCCAGGGTTTCCGCGGGCCGACAAAATATCTGGATGAGACAGAGGTAGAGAGTTTCTGCAGCAAGATCGAGGACGCTATTGACTCGGTCACACTGAAAAGTGGTGAGACCTATCAAGGTGTCGTAGTCGGATTTGACCCCGGGAGGGGTGATGCAGTCGTGAGAGTAGGTGAGCGCAACGGCATTCTCTCCCGCAAAAACATGTCCTGGGCAGGAAAAGTCGGCATGACCAACCGTTACGGCAAACCGGAGAAAGGTAACAAGGGACTGACACTCGGCTCTGTTATCGAGGTTTCGGTGGTTGCTCCCGAAATTGACAAGGGAGGCGCCCAGTTTGCCCTTGATCAGACCCCGGAAGTACAGGCGGCTCTGGTATCCATTGACCCTCGCAGCGGCGGCATAAAGGCTATGGTCGGAGGGTACGACTTTAAAAAGAGTCAGTTCAACCGCGCCATTCAGGCAAAACGCAACGCCGGTTCAGCTTTCAAGCCGATAATCTATGCAGCTGCACTTGACAAAGGTTTGACTCCGGCAACGATCATCGAGGATGCACCGGTCGAATACCCGGATGGAAGCGGCGGTACCTGGAAACCTCAAAACTATGACCACGAATTCCGCGGCCCTGTGACCATGCGCGAGGCACTGACCTATTCCATTAATATTGTCAGCGTGAAGATAATGGAACAGATAGGCGCTCCGTACACCGCTGAATATGCGAAAAAACTCGGGTTCACATCGCAAATACCGGCTAACCTGGCTCTGGCGCTCGGAGCAGCCTCCGTCTCCCCCTTTGAGTTGACATCTGCGTACGCTGTTTTTGCAAACAACGGGGTATTGACACCGCAATATTTCATTACGAGAATAACCGATACTGATGGAACGACCCTTGAGACAACGCCGCCTCCTGTGCCGGTCCCGGTAATTTCTCCGGAGACCGCCTACGTCATAACAAACCTCATGCAGAGCGTTGTCTCGAGCGGTACCGGCCATCGTGCATCCATCATCGGCAGACCGGTAGCAGGAAAGACCGGCACAACCAACGGCGCAAAAGATGCCTGGTTTGTCGGTTATATTCCGCAATTAGTGACAGGAGTATGGGTCGGGTACGATCAGGAGCGTTCGTTGGGGGCCGGCGGGAGTGGTGGACAGGCGGCAGCGCCGATCTGGGGTGACTTCATGCAGAAAGCGATTTTATCTCTGCCTGCCGAGGATTTTACGGCACCGGAAAACATTTCATTTGTTCTGATAAATCCACGCACCGGCAAGCTTGCAAAAGAGGGAACCGGTGGGGCGGTTATGGAATGTTTTATCAAGGGAACGGAACCAACATCGTATGAATGAGAAGCCCTTCTCCATAAGGACCCACGGGGCCTAAAGGAGAAGGTGGCCGTAGGCCGGATAAGGGAAATTGCTTCGGTTTGCGCCGTCAGTTAATCCTTAAGTGAACCGTATAGAAATTTACAACGAAATATCCTCGGCAATGCCCCGCTTCTGCTGCACGACCGATTTGAATTTTTCCCAGTCCACCAGCGCCGAAAGCTTCTGTTTCTCGACCAAATGGCGAGCTTCTTCGACGAGGCCGGCACTCTTTTTATAAATATCATTATGGACCTCTAAATAAACCCGCCCGTTATCAGTCACTGCCAGCTTGACTGGCTTATACACAATCTCCCCTCTGGTGTTCACCTTTACCTGCGGGTAAAACCCCTCCATCTGGTCCGGTGAAAGCCTGATACAGCCATGACTGGAAAAACTGTAAATTGACGACGGTTTGGTTGTGCTATGAATCAAAATACCTGGAATTGAGGTTTTGATAGCATATTTACCAAGAGGGTTCTCTGGCCCGGGGGGAACAGAGGTAATAATTTCCCTCCCCTTTTCTTCCATTTCCGTCTGAATGGATGAAGGAACTGTCCAGGTCGGGTCTTTTACTTTACCGGTGATTTTGAATTTTCCGACCGGTGTCTGCCATATGTACTTTTCATTTTTTATCACGGAACCAAGTGCCACGGGAAGCGCCGTCACAAGAACCCCGCGCTGGAAATAATAAAGCGTACGGTCGGGAATATTGATGAGGATGCCATTCTTAAGCTGCTGCGGAATAATCTTGCGATTATTGAAGGCAAGCTTCTGTCCGACTTTGAGGCTCGCCTTTGCATCCAGCGCATTTATGCTGCGGAGATGCTGCTGAGTAACCCCAAGCTTCGCGGCAACAAGCCGAATCGTATCAGCTTTGACTACCGTATACACTCCTTTCGTGCCAATAATCTTATCGGAACCAGGTTCGTCTGAGATTTCTACATTGGTGGGCATAACCGGCGTGGCCGGATCGGGGGGGGGCGGTACATCGGCTATTTCAGTCAACGGCACGATTTCCAGTTCGCTGAGCATGGACTCAATAATCTGCGATTTCTGGAGTGCCAGCAGATAAAACTTATCGGCAGTTTCAAAACTGTTATTGGCAAAATAACGGTTGGCAACCTCAAAGACGAGATCCAGGCTTCTCATATCGTCCGAAAACTTTTGGGAGACCTCGCTGTGATGCAGACGTGACACAGCAGATTCAGCGTCCTCCCTGACGTCGGCATACGCTGCGGGGGTGCAGAGAAGGAGTGCGCTAAAGAGGGAAAGAACCCGGAGAACAAATTGAGCAGACAGCTTTTTATAAAGTTTCATGACGGTGCCTTATGTACAGTATCACCAACACGGATTGCAAACTTATTCTAACATTAATTTAAACTGGGCAGTATACAGAACGAAGTCCTGCCACAATATTCTGCACCCTCGCACACAGTCCCACGGTTTTGCACCCGCCTCTGCCATCACTCATCACTCATCACTCATCTAAAACAGACAATAGTTGCAGTAGCAACAGATATTGCATGCACAATGTATCAACAGTTTTAGCTTGTTAGCATGAAATAGCCATAATCCGTCAACTAATATCGCTTTTTCCCTGAATAGCAACTCTCACCAATAAACGGCACAACACACTGAAATACATCAACAATGCATCATTTGCGCATTGGCACTCCATTTGTAATGTATCAATCAGTATGAATGAAGTTTGAAAGGGAGGATAACATGATTTTTTTCATAGAACTTCACGGTTTCAAAGGCTTGACCCTCGAAATCAATAACGCGCAGTGCCTGATCACGCTGTTCTTCATAACATTCGGCTGCGTAGCCAACCTGGCCGGATACGAAACTGCTGCAGCACAAGGCGTCGTCGAGACTAACCTAAACAGTAAGTCACGGGCCTTGGCCTGCGAGCTTCGGAATAATAGTACGACAGAGATGTTTGCCTGTCAAAAATGAATCACCAACACCAAGGTTGGAGAGTAGAACCCTCATGAAGGTGCATCTGTTCACCTGATCAACGCCTTGACAGGTACGTTGAAGGATTGAAAGAGCAGCAGGATCAGATCACGCTTCAGCTTGAGACCGCATGGCAAAGCACCCCCGCCGGAACTTCCGACGGGGGCGCTTTGTGGTTCAGCGGTGTGCGGCCAGACAACTAGCCAAGAATTGCCTTCATATCAGCTTCGACGGTGGTGATCGGAGCGATGTTGAAGTTCTCAACCAGGAAGTTGAGGACATTCGGGGTTATAAAAGCCGGCAGTGAAGGTCCGAGCTTGATGTTCTTGATACCGAGATGGAACAGGGTCAGCAGAATGACAACCGCCTTCTGCTCGTACCAGGAGAGAATCATCGAGAGCGGTAGGTCGTTGACACCGCACTCAAAAGCGCCTGCCAGTGCTACGGCGATCTGAATGGCAGAATAGGCATCGTTGCACTGACCAACGTCAAGCAGACGCGGAATGCCTCCGATATCGCCGAAATCAAGCTTATTGAAGCGGTACTTGCCGCAGGCAAGCGTCAGGATAACGGTATCCTTGGGGAGCTTTTCGGCAAATTCAGTGTAGTAGTTACGTCCGGATTTAGCGCCGTCGCAGCCGCCGATCAGGAAGAAGTGCTTGATGTCGCCGGACTTGACGGCGGCAATAACCTTGTCAGCGACACCGAGTACTGCGTTGTGGCCAAAGCCGGTCAGAATCTCCTGACCCGGATTTTCGGGCAGACCCGGAAGTTCAAGAGCCTTATTGATTACCGCTGAGAAATCCCAGCCGTCAACGTGCTTTACGTCAGGCCATGCAACCAGACCCCAGGTGTAGAGGCGGTCTTTGTAACTGTCCGACGGCTTTTGAATACAATTGGTATTGAAGATGATTGCGCCGGGGAAGTGCAGAAACTCTTTCGCCTGGTCCTGCCATGCGCCACCAAAGTTACCAACCAGGTGCGTGTATTTTTTCAGGCCGGGATAGCCGTGTGCCGGCAACATTTCGCCGTGGGTGTAGATGTTGATGCCTTTACCTTCAGTCTGCTTGAGCAGCTCTTCCAGCATCTTCAGATCGTGGCCGGTGACGAGGATGGCCTTGCCGGCCTTGGTGCCGAGCTGAACAGCTGTCGGGACCGGATGACCGTACGCATCGGTGTTGGCAGCATTGAGCAGCCCCATAACGGTAAGGTTATGCTTGCCGCACTCCATGGAAAGACCAACGAAATCCATCAGTCCCAGATTGGTATCAGTCGTAGCTGCCAACGCCTTCTGAAAAAAGGCCATGACTTCATCATCAGTTCTGCCATGGATCATGGCGTGATCCATATATGCAGCCATACCTTTAAGCCCGAGGAGCAGAATTTCGATGATGGAACGGATATCCTCATTGACATGCAGAGTACTGAGGCCGTGCGTTTCGCCCTGTGCAGACATTCCGGCAAGATCAGCAGCCGGTTTCCAGTCGGCAACCGGACCGGAGAGAGTCACACCGGCAGCGGCTTTAGCCTTTTCTTTCAGATCGTAGCACTGTTTGATCATGCCGCCGATACGTGCTGCATCGAAATCTACGTTGGTGACCGTGGAAAAGAGTCCTTCAATGGTAAAGCGGTCAATCTCGACGTTGCGCCCCAGCTTATCAGAATACAGCGCCAGGCTCTTCAGGCCGTACATC
Organism: uncultured Geobacteraceae bacterium; assembly: GCA_903939115.1. GTDB lineage: Bacteria > Desulfobacterota > Desulfuromonadia > Geobacterales > Pseudopelobacteraceae > JACRCG01. The sequence continues at coordinate 26,000 of CAJAFV010000004.1, read as the reverse complement.
AGATGATCCTGCAGCGCAGATACTTCGGGGTTCTTACCGCATACTCCGGCAATGTTACAACCGGTACCGTTTGCTGCCTGCTCACATTGGTTACAAAACATGCTCATGCTGTTCTCCTTTTTGTGGTGGATCGATTTAACTCGTGTGATGAGTTTTTTTATTTTTTATGATAGGAAGAGTATACCGTTTTTTTGGGGAAAAACTTGACGGTTGTCAAAAATATCACCTTTAAAGGAGAAATGAGATGGCTAAAGTCTTTTTTAGTGACATGCGTACCGGCCAGAAGGAAAATCTGTTTGACAAAATCGCCAGACTCCTTACGTTGGCAGGGCTCCCTCAATCCGTCTCTGATGGAGATCTGACGGCGGTTAAGATCCATTTCGGTGAGAAGGGGAACCACGCCTACCTCCGCCCGGTCTTTGCGAGGCGCGTAGTTGAGGAGATAAAAAAACTCGGCGCACTCCCGTTTCTGACTGATTCTTCCACACTCTACCCAGGCCAGCGCAAAGAAGCGGTATCAGCATTGACCTGCGCCATCGAGAACGGTTTCGGCTACGCCTGCGTCAGCGCGCCGCTTGTCATCAGCGACGGCCTGCGCGGAGTCACCGAGACCGAGGTTGCAGTCGATGGCGAATTGCTGAAAAAAGCCTACATCGGCACCGAAATAATTGAGGCTGACTCGATCGTCGCCATGACCCACTTTAAGTGTCACGAGCTGACCGGCTTCGGCGGTGCGCTTAAAAACATCGGCATGGGGTGCGCCAGCCGCAAAGGAAAACTGGTGCAGCATTCCACTGTTGCCCCCAAGGTAACGCAGAAAAGCTGTATCGGCTGCGGCATCTGCCCCAAATCCTGCGCCCACGGCGCGATTGTCATCACCGACGGCAAAGCGTTCATCGATCCGCAGAAATGTGCCGGCTGCTCCCGTTGCATCACCGTCTGCCCGGTCAAGGCGATCAGTATCCAGTGGAACGAAGCTGCCGACATGGTCATGCGCAAGATGGCCGAATATGCCAAGGGGGCACTGACCGGCAAGGAAGGCAAAGCGATCTACATCAATTTCATCACCCAGGTATCCCCCGCCTGCGACTGCTATGGCCATGCAGATGCCCCGATCGTCAACGATATCGGCATCTGCGCTGCCACCGACCCGGTCGCAATCGACCAGGCATGCGCCGATCTGGTCAACGGCGCCTGCGGCAACGAAGGCTCCGCGCTACAGACCGGCCACGAACCGGGTGGCGATAAATTCCGTGGCTGCTGGCCGCAGATACCATGGGAGGTGCAGCTGGAGCATGGAGAAAAGATCGGGCTGGGAAGCAGGAAGTATGAGTTGGTGAGGGTGTAATGATTTATGGAAAAAGGACGTAACACGTGAAAGCTGTTATCCAACGCGTTACATCGGCCTCGGTAACAGTCGAGGATACAATTGTCGGCAAGATCGGCCAAGGGATCGCAATTCTGCTCGGTATTGAAAAGGGTGATGACGAGACTGACGCTGACTGGCTGGTGGATAAGATCTCAACCCTGCGCATTTTCTCTGACGAGGAGGGCAAAATGAACCTGTCTGTTATTGATATCAGCGGTGCCCTGCTGGTAGTCTCCCAGTTTACCCTGGCCGGCAACTGCGCAAAAGGAAGGCGTCCCTCCTTCGACACCGCTGCGCCTGCTGACGAAGGAAAGCGGCTCTATGACTACTTTGTCGAGTCCGCCAGGCGGGTTGGTGTGCCGGTGGCTACCGGCATCTTTCAGGCAGATATGCAGGTGGCCCTGGTAAATGACGGTCCGGTAACCTTTATTCTGGAGCGGCAACAATTTTCGACGAAATAACAATTTATGGTGACCTCAAATGACCAAAGAACTTACCCTCGGCTTTTCGCCCTGCCCCAACGACACCTTCATGTTCTATCCACTCGTGCATGGCCTGATAGATACGGGAGGCCTGCTCTACCGGGAGCGACTGGAGGATGTCGAGACCCTCAATCAACTGGCGCGTGCCGGTGAACTGGATGTCAGCAAGGTTTCCTATCACGCGTTGGGACATATCCGTGAAGAGTATGCCCTGCTTCGCTCCGGCAGTGCTCTGGGTCGCGGCTGCGGGCCGCTGCTGGTGGCTTCGGAAAAAGGTGATCCGCACGCACTGCGCGGCAGGACCATCGCCGTGCCCGGCCGCTATACCACAGCGCTCCTGCTGTTGCAGCTGTTTGATCCGGCGTTGGATAACTTTATTGTCATGCCCTTTAATGAAATAATGGATGCGGTTCTGAGTGGCAACGTCGATGCCGGGCTGATTATTCACGAATCGCGTTTTACCTACCAGGGGTTCGGGCTGCACAAACTGCTCGATCTGGGAGAGTGGTGGGAGGGGGAGACCGGCCTGCCGATACCGCTCGGCGGCATTGTGGCACGGCGCTCGCTGGGGATGGCAACTATATCCGCTGTCGAGCGGGCACTAAAGGCCGGAGTTGAATACGCTCGTGCTCATCCCGACAAGGCGGGGCGCTATATCGGCGAACATGCCCAAGAGATGAGTCCGGAGGTCTGCGCCGCCCATATCGGCCTCTATGTTAATGATTTTTCAACAGAACTGGGCGATGAAGGAGTTCGTGCGATAACGTGTCTGCTGCAGCAAGCCGGGCAGGCGGGGATCATTCCGGCGTCTACGGCGCCTCTCTTCATGGCACAATGAATTACTTCCGATATTTTGCCAGGACCTCCGGAATCAGCCGTTTGATGTTGGCAATCCGAGTGGCGTCCGCGGGGTGTGTACTCAGAAACTCCGGCGGCGCCTTCCCCCCTTTTTGTGCAGCCATCCGCTCCCAGAACGTAACTGCAGAATTCGGGTCGTAACCGGCCATCGTCATAAAGACCAGGCCGAGATGGTCCGCCTCGCTTTCCTGCATCCGGCCGTACGGCATCAATGCCCCATACTGGGCGCCCACTCCGTATACAGACATCCAGAGCTGCCGCGTGACATCCGGTTGTGTGGAAAGAGCCGTTGCAAGTGCCGTCCCTCCTAACTGGGCAAGCAGACCCTGGCTCATCCGTTCATTGCCGTGTTCGGCAATCGCATGGGCAATTTCGTGCCCCATTACCACCGCCAGCCCGGTATCATCCTGCGCTACCGGCAGGATTCCGGTGTAAACCACCACTTTCCCCCCCGGCATGCACCAGGCATTAACCTGTTTGTCTTCGACCAGATTGAATTCCCATTTATATTTTTTCAGATAATCCTGCAGGCCGCTCGAAGCAAAATAACGCTCAACGGCATCCTGAATCCGGCTGCCAACCCGCTTGACCGTGGCGACCTGCTGCTGATTCTGGCTGAGCTTGTTTTCCTTCAGAAAAGTTCCGTACTGCTGGGCGCTCATCGACAGCATTGACGAACCGGGGATCAGATTGAGCTGCGAGCGCCCGGTAACCGGAACAGTGCTGCAGGCGGACAGCGTAACAGATACCAAGAGGACGGCAATTAAACGGGACATAAAAGGCTCCTTATACCAGGTTACTACCAAAATGAGTCAAACCTGTTTCATCGGATGCCCAGTCATCCAGTCACGAAGGGCAGAGTCTATGCGCGATTGCCAGCCAGTCCCTGTTGCCTTGAAGTATTCAACCACATCAGGCGAAAGTCGGATAGCCAACGGTTTTTTGATTGGAGCTTTTTGTGGTCCACGAAGTCCTGGACGATGAACGATGACTCGTTCCCACTCTTCATCAGTTTTCAAAAAGTTGTCAGGGTCTTCCAGGGCTATTCGCTCAACTTCTTCTTCCGTCAGGTTGCCGACGCGCTCCCGGCTTGTCATGTCACCGCCTGCGGCACGCATGGCTTTGATTTCTTCAGATGTCATTCTGACAATTTTGCCCATAATAGTGTCTCCTTTCCTTGCGACTGGCTCTGCGCAGCGAGATAAAGCGAACTGCATTACTTCGGACGGTATAGGTGAGAATCAGAGCAAATATCTCGCCCTCGATCATAGCGACATCACACCATCGATGTTCATGCTGACGGTGACTTTCGAATGTGACCTTGTCGAGTGATTCATACACAAGATCGCCGTATGAAAGATCATATCCGTGCTTTTCGATGTTTACCCGACGCTTATTTTCATCCCATTCGTAAACCATGTTTATTGTATATACGATTAGATGGGGTCAGTCAAAGGAAAGTTGGGCAAACGCGGAATAGATTAACATGGAGACAGTCTCTACGGACTCGGCAACAGCCGCTTCAACACACCCTTTGCCATATCCAGGATTCCCTCAAACGAGGTGTCTTTCAAGGTGCAGACAAGTTTAAAATCCGGGGTGAACTGATATTTTTTCGGTTCACTCCGCATCATGCCGATAATGGTGTCCGGTTGAGCCGGGGTGCGCGGATGGAAGGAGATGATCACCGCTTTACCGTCAAAATCGATCTGACGGACGATCAGCTTTTTCAGCAGCACCCGAAGCTTCATGATCTCGAACAGGTAGGATGTCGCAAGCGGATATTTTCCAAAACGATCAAGCACCTCGTTCTGCACGTCCAGCACGTCATCTTCAGATTCGGCCTGAGTCAGCTTCTTGTAGATCACCAGTCGCTGCCCGGCATCCTTGACGTACGCCTCCGGTATGAAGGCCGGCACCTTGAGACTTATTTCCGGCTCAACCCGCTCGATCGACTCTTCGCCCCGCATACGGGAGATGGTTTCTTCCAGCATCTGGTTGTACAGCTCAAAACCGATTTCGGTGACCGTTCCGGATTGGCGGTTGCCGAGCATGTCCCCTGCTCCGCGTATCTCCATGTCATGGGTGGCGATACGGAAACCGGCCCCGAGTTCGGAGATCTCCTGCAGCACACGCAGCCGCTCCCGGGCGTCGGATGTAATCGCCGCCTCGCCGGGAATCAGCAGATAGGCGTAGCCGCGCTGGGTAGAGCGCCCCACCCGTCCCCGCAATTGGTACAGCTGCGACAGACCGAACTTGTCGGCGTGATCAACGATCAGGGTATTGGCATTGGGGATATCAAGGCCCGATTCGATGATGGTCGTACAGAGGAGCAGGTTGGTTTCACCATGCATGAAACCGAGCATAACCTTCTCCAGTTCATGCTCCCCCATCTGCCCATGCCCGACAGCTATTCTGGCTTCCGGCACCAGTTGCGCCAGCAGTTCCGCCCGTTTACCGATCGTCTGGACGCGGTTATGGACGAAAAAGACCTGCCCCCCCCGGCGCAATTCACGCAGTACCGCTTCACGGATCAGCTCTTCGGAAAAGCGGGAGACGATCGTTTTGACCGCGAGGCGGTCCACCGGCGGGGTATCGATGATCGAAAGGTCGCGGATTCCCATCATCGACATGTAGAGCGTGCGCGGAATCGGCGTGGCGGTAAGCGTCATGACATCAACCACCGCCCGGAACGACTTGAGCCGTTCCTTGTCCTTGACCCCGAAGCGCTGCTCTTCATCGATGATCATCAGACCGAGATCCTTGAAGGCGACATCTTTCTGCAGCAGGCGGTGGGTGCCGATGATGATGTCGATGTTCCCCTTCTTGAGCCGTTCAAGAATTTCCTTCTGCTCTTTGGCGGTACGGAAACGGGAAAGCACCTCGACGGTGACCGGATAATCCTTCAGGCGCTCACGGAATGTTTCATAATGCTGCTGGGCCAGAATAGTCGTCGGCACGAGGATGCCGACCTGCTTGCCATCCAGCGCCGATTTGAACGCGCCCCGCAGCGCGACTTCAGTTTTACCGTAGCCGACATCACCGCAGACAAGTCGATCCATCGGCTTTGAATGCTGCATATCGGCCAGCACGTCCTGAATTGCAGAGAGCTGGTCCGGTGTTTCCTCCCAGGCAAAAGACGCTTCGAACTCACGATACATCTCATCAGGGGGAGAAAAGGAGAAACCCTCGGAGAGTTGGCGCCGGGCATAAATCTCCAACAGCTCTCCGGCAAGCTCTTCAATGTTTTTGCGCGCCTTACCTTTTGATTTCTCCCAGGAGACCCCGCCCAGCTTATCAAGCGCCGGATGGCTCCCTTCAGGGCCGACATAGCGTTGCACGAGGCCGAGGCGGTCCACCGGGAGAAACAGCTTGTCTGAACCGGCATACTCCAGCAGCAGGAAATCGCCGCCGGTGTTCCCGACGCTGATATGCTGCAGCCCGCGGTAGAGGGCGATGCCGTGGTCGATGTGCACCATATAATCGCCCGGCTTTAGTTCGGCCAGAGAAGCGAGGAGCTGTTTCTTGCGCACCTCGGAAACGCCGCGGCGCCTGACCCGCCTGCCGAACAGCTCTTCCTCGGCAATCAGGATCAGGTTTGAATCGGGAAGGCGGAAGCCGCGGGAAATATCGCCAATGAGGATTTTAACGGCAGGCAGTGGCGCACGGTTTTGCGTCTTTATGCCCGCCACCTCTGCAAACCCGGTTTCGCTGATGGAACAGGGAATCTTGTATGGAGAGAGAAGATCCTTAAGCCGTTCAGCCTGCGGCGGCTGATGACAGGCAATCGCAACCTGCTGCCCGCCGTCGAGCCATTGGCGCAGCGTATTGGCCAGCGGAGCCAGAGCGTGACTGCTCTCCTTCGACACATTCACCCGCAGATCGCTGTTATCCTGGCAGGCAACAGCAATGGTTGCCGTTTCTTCAGGCGCACCAAGGAGAAGACCGGACAGCTCAATCACGTGATGACATGCAAAAACGGCATCCAATTCTGAAGCGCCCAAAAACAGTTCTTCGGCCGGAGAGTGAACTACTCCCGTATCTGCCGCCTTGACGACACCCTCCTCAACCTCTGTGCAGAAACTGAGGCAGGCATAACTAATCGCTTCCGGATCAAGCAGAATCAGCGGAGCTGACGCAGGAACGTAGTCAAAGAGTGTTTCAAGACCGGGATGAAGAAGTGGCTGCAGAAAGTCGATCCCCTGGAAATACACTGCATTCTGCAAATCCTCCAGAATCAGACGACGGCGATTGGCCGGAATATCAAGATCGTCGCAGCACTGTTTCAGTCGCGGGGCAATATCTGCCAAAACCTCATCAGACAGCAGCAACTCCCGGGAAGGAAGCAGCACCAGCTCTTCAATCGGCTGCAGAGAGCGCTGCGTCAGTGGATCAAAGGCTCGCATGGTCTCAGCCGTATCACCAAAGAACTCGATTCGGACCGGAGTCGGCAGATTGGGTGGAAATATGTCAAGAATACCTCCCCGCACGGCAAATGTACCACGATCCTCCACCAGCGGCACATTGGCGTAACCCATCCGGACCAGCCGTGCCAACAGGTCGTCGCGATCAAAATCTTCGCCGGCAAGCAGATAACAGGAAGCATCATTGAGGGTCTTTCGAGGAAGCACCCGCTGCAGTGCCGCTGCAATCGGCACAACGACAACCCGTGACAAACCGTTCTGCAGCCGGAAAAGCGTATCAAGCCGGGCACCGGTTACGTCCGGGTGCGGAGAAGAGGCTGAAAACGGCGCGGCATCCCAGGCAGGAAAGAGCCCGGCAAACACGTCTCCGCGTGAGAAGAAGGCCAGTTCACGGCAAAATTCCTCTGCCGCTTCCTGAGTTGCAGTAATCACCAGCGGAGTCTCAAGACCTGCCCGCACCAGTTCGGCGACAAACAGGGCCGGAGACGAACCTTTCAAACCCGGCACCACGACGCGCTGTTCGCCGCGCCGGAGTGCGGCGATACATTCAATTGTTTGGGGAATACGAGTGGTCATAGGGATCATCTGTGTGGCGTAGTATAGCATTCCAATTTAAATTGGTGTCAATGTTTGCGAAGCCCGGCTTTCAGCTTGGCCTTGCCATCTTCAATAACGACCCTGAAGGCAAGATGTTCGGTGCCAAGTTTGGCGACCAGAGCCGGTTTCTGCTTTTCAATAGTTGCTTCAATAAGTTCCCGCGTAATTGTATCGACCGGCAGATTACAGGCTTTTCGTGCTTCACGGAATTCATTGACGAGACGATCAAGATCAGATTCCGCTGACGGGGCAACGGCCTCTGCCAGCACCCTCTCAGATTTTTGTTTCTGGTTCTGGCGCAGATCGCTGATAAAACGGTCGCGTGAGTAGCGCCCATCTTCCATCAGCTTGAGAATCCTGTTCCAGTGTTCCCGATAGGTATTGAGACGGGCCACCAGCATGGTGAAGCGATGCTTGTACATGGTATTGGTAATCGGTGTGCCGGTGTAGCGACGCACCAGTTTCTCAACCTCTCCCAACAATATCAGCGGTTCCCGCTTCTCCAGACCGATAAAATACTGTTCATATCTGGTAATAAGTTCGCTCAGTTTTTTATCGAGAAGTATGACATCATCGGCAATGGCCATCGGTAACCCTTTGGGAAAGGCAATAAACAAGCGTACCGTACTATAGCCAAACCAGCCGATAAGTAAAGGTTAAAGAGACGCCACTGATACGCAACTGTGCTAATCTCTTGACGCTTTGATCAAGAATCGCATAAAGTGTCCGCACGAATTTCACCCACATTTTATACTATGGAGTCAATCGCTATGAAATCAGTTGCCACCGTTGTGCTTGCCGCCGGAAAAGGTACCCGCATGAAGTCCGGCTTGATCAAGGTTCTTCACCCGGTTGCCGGTTTGCCCATGATTGCCTGGCCGGTCGCGGCCGCCCGGGAAGCCGGTTCAGATCCGATTGTGCTGGTGATCGGTCACCAGGCATCTGCAGTGCAGGGTCTGTTTCGCGGCGCAACTGATATTCGCTGTGCCATGCAGGAAGAACAACTCGGGACCGGGCATGCCGTTGCCTGCACAGCGGACGCGCTGGCAGGTTTTCGGGGTACCGTCCTCATCCTCTGCGGCGACACGCCATTACTCCGACCTGAAACAGTAAAAAACATGCTGGCGTATCACCGCGACAACATGGCGGCGATAACGGTGCTGACGGCACTGATGGACGATCCGTTCGGCTATGGTCGCGTTGTCCGGGATGAATCCGGGGGGGTAACCCGTATTGTAGAACAGCAGGATGCCACTCCGGAAGAGCGGGAAATCCGTGAAATAAACAGCGGCATTTACTGCATGGATTCTGACTTTCTGTTCGGCAATATCAAAGGGATCAGCAACGACAACGCCCAGGGAGAATATTATGTAACCGATCTACTGGCGATTGCCGTCCGGAAAGGCCTGACCTGCCTGGCTCTGCCGATTGCGGATGCCGACGAGATCATGGGGGTGAATGATCGCGTGCAGCTTGCCGAGGCCGCCCGCATATTACGCGGTCGTATCAACCGTGATCATATGCTGAACGGCGTTACCCTGATCGACCCCGACCAGACGTATATCGATCACGGCGTTACGATCGGTGCTGATACCACCATCCATCCAGGGTGCCGGATTGACGGTGGCTCGATCATCGGTAGCGGTTGCGAAATTGACGGGGCGGTCAGCATCACCGACTGCCGGATTGGCGATGATTGTCACATCAAAGCAGCGTCCGTACTGGAGAGTTCCGAGTTGGGCGAGGACGTTACGATCGGGCCGATGGCTCACCTGCGCCCCGGCTCGGTACTGGGTAATAAAGTAAAGATCGGCAACTTCGTTGAAACAAAAAAAATCGTTATGGGAGAAGGTTCCAAAGCGTCGCACCTGACCTATCTTGGCGACGCCGAAATCGGCCGAAACGTCAACATCGGCTGCGGAACGATCACCTGCAATTACGACGGCGTAAAAAAACATCGCACGGTTATCGGAGATGAAGTGTTTGTCGGCAGTGACGTACAGCTGGTAGCACCGGTCACTATAGGCCGGAACTCTCTGATAGCGGCCGGCACAACCGTCACGATTGATGTGCCGCCCGATTCATTGGCTCTCTCGCGGATACCGCAGGTGAATAAGGAAGGGTGGCGATTGAGAAAAAAAACGTGACCGGTGCGCCTCTCCGCGACTCTCTCTACCTCCCGTCAGAGTGCGAAATCATCACTGTCACCGACCTGACTCCCGGAGAGAAGCTGTTTCGAATCAGGCGTGCAGACGGCCTTCCGCTTGGACACCTCCCCGGACAATTCGTACAGGTATCGCTGCTCGGCTGGGGAGAGGCACCGATATCGGTGGCATCTTCTCCAACAAGAGACGGTTTTTTCGAGCTCGGCGTGCGCCGGGCCGGGACGTTCACCAGTGCCATGCACACCCTGAAAGCCGGAGACACCCTCGGCATCCGCGGGCCGTTCGGCAGAGCGTTCGATCTGCCGCGACTGCGCGGTCAAAACCTTATTCTCATCTCCGGCGGCTGCGGACTCGCGCCGATGCGCTCATTGATCCAGTATTGCGAAGACCGCCCATCAGAGTTCGGCAGCATCTCCATCCTGTACGGGGCTAAAAGTCCGGTTGACCGGCTCTTCAAGGAGGAGCTCGCCGCATGGGACGCCTCGGCCCGCTTCGCCTGCAGCATGACAGTCGACAACATCTCCGGAAGAGACTGCTTCAGCGGCAGCGTCGGCCTCATTACCGCCCTTATCCCACCGCTCACGTTCAGTCCCGACACCACTATTGCCGCCATCGTCGGTCCACCGGCCATGTACCGGGCCGTTATTGCCGAACTACATAAAAAAGGGTTACCGTCCGACCGGATTGCCGTTTCTCTGGAACGGCAGATGCGCTGCGGTGTTGGCAAATGCGGGCACTGTTCAATCGAGCATCTCTACTGCTGCCAGGACGGTCCGGTATTCTGGCTGAATGAGATCGAGCTGCTGCGGGGAGCTCTATGAGTCAAAGACAAAGGCACATGCCATGACACGGACGCTCACGGTCTGCCCATACTGCGGGGTCGGCTGTACATTTTACCTCGTCAGCGACAAAGGCCGCCTGGTCGGGGTCGAACCGAGCACGACCCATCCGGTCAGTCGCGGCGGGCTCTGTGTCAAGGGGTGGAATGCCTACGCGTTTGTTCATCATCCCGACCGCCTCACGACCCCGCTGATACGCCGTGACGGCCAACTGCGCCCCGCATCCTGGGATGAGGCGCTGAACCTGGTGGTCGAAAGGCTGCAGGCTGTCCAGGCAAAGCATGGGAAAGATGCGGTTATGTTTGCCTCCTCAGCCAAGGCGACCAATGAGGAAAATTACCTGCTGATGAAACTGGCACGGGCGGTATTCGGCACCAATAACATTGATCACTGCGCCCGTCTCTGCCATTCGTCAACCGTCACCGGCCTTGCGGAAACGTTCGGATCGGGGGCGATGACCAACTCCATCTCCTGCTTCGATCAGACCGACGTCATCCTCGTAATCGGCTCCAACACCACTGAACAGCATCCATTGATCGGCAGTCGCATCCTCAACGCCGTGCGGGGCGGAACGCGCCTGATTGTAGCCGACAACCGCCGCATCCGCCTCGCCCGTCATGCCGAACTGCATCTGCGCCACAAAAATGGCAGCGACGTTGCCCTGCTGAACGGGATCATGCACGTCATCATTGCCGAAGGGTTAGCCGACCGGGAGTTTATTGCCGGCCGCACCGAAAATTACGACGCGCTGGCAGAGTCGGTGGCCGATTGGACGCCGGAAAGAACCGCCGCTGCCACCGGCCTGACTGCCGATGAAATCGTTGCTGCAGCACGCCTGTACGCCGGTGCCGAGCGGGCAATGGTCGTATTTTCGATGGGAATAACTCAGCATAGCCATGGCGTTGATAACGTCCGCTGCATCGCCGCACTGGCGATGCTGACCGGTAACGTTGGTCGCCCCGGCACCGGAGTCAATCCGTTGCGCGGCCAGAACAACGTCCAGGGAGGGTGCGACATGGGGGCTCTTCCCGACCTCTACAGCGGCTATCAAAAGGTGGCCGACCCGAGGCTTCGGGACAAATTCGCCCACGCCTGGGGGGTTTCCTCTCTCCCCGCAGAACCGGGACTGCCGCTGACACGGGCCATGGACGCCGCATCTGAGGGCCGTCTGCACGGAATGTTTATCATGGGTGAAAACCCGATGCTCTCCGACCCCGATCAGGGACACGCCCGCAAAGTTCTGGAGAATTTAGAGCTGCTGATCGTGCAGGACATCTTCCTGACCGAGACGGCTGCCGTTGCCGACATAGTGCTGCCGGCCGCCTGTTTCGCCGAAAAGGAGGGGACTTTCACCAACACCGAACGCCGCATACAGCGCCTGTACAAAGCGGTAGAGCCACCGGGCAAGGCCCGTGCTGACTGGGAAATTATCTGTGATATCGCAGAACGCGCCGGATATAACGGGATGCGCTATACCTCTCCGGCTGAGATTATGGCTGAAGCGGCCTCTCTCACACCGATCTATGGCGGCATTGCCTATCAGCGCCTCGCTGCGCACGGCCTGCAATGGCCCTGTCCCGACAAGGAACACCCCGGGACGCCGATTATGCATCTGGATCGCTTCACCCGCGGCCTCGGGCATTTCAGTCCGGTGGTACACCGTTTGCCGGCCGAACTTCCCGACGCAGAGTTCCCCTTTGTGCTGACCACCGGACGCACCTATTTTCATTGGCATACCGGCAGCATGACCCGCCGGACCCATCTGCTTGCCCGTGAGGAGCCCCACTCCTTTATCGAACTGCATCCGGACGATGCCGCGCGCCTCGGAATCAGGCACCGTGACATGGTGCTGGTGTCAAGCCGTCGCGGCGAGGTCCGGACCGAGGCGCGTGTAACCGATATGGTCATCGCCGGCGTCCTGTTCATGCCGTTCCACTTTGTCGAAGGGGCTGCCAATGCCCTTACCAACAATGTCCTCGACCCAGAGTCATCCATTCCGGAATTCAAGGTATGTGCTGTACGGGTGGAGAAGATGCCATGAAGACGATTACTCCTGATCGACTTGATCAGTTTTTTTCATCCCTTGAGCCAGTCTGGGAACTGCGCCTGCCTATCCTACTCCCGGACGGCACCCGTGTCATCGGCTCCCTGAACGACGGCCCGCTCGCCCTCCATGGTGGAGCAGTTTCCGGCAAACCGACCGCAGCGTTCTTTCCGCAGCAGAGCACACTATTCACTGTCACAGATGGCGCGATGCAGGAACCGCCACCGGCCGACCGGCCGCTTTTTATAGTCGGCTTCCCCCCCCGCGACCTGGCATGTCTCCGTTTTATCGACCGCTTCTTTGCCGACGGCTGGCGTGACGATCTTTACTTCCGTCTGCGCCAAAGAGCCACAGTGGCGGGGCTCTCCGGCTATTGTGGTCCGGGAGGATCATTGATTTCGCCTGCCGGCGGCGACTGTGATCTGGAATTTTTCTGGGACAGAAGTAATTGGCTGGTAACTGCGTACAGCGAGACCGGCAGAAAAATAATAGCTGGTCTGCCGGAAACCGCCACGCCGGAAGCGGCGGAGCTGTTCCTGCAGGTGCCGGCAGAGTTTCCGGACAAAAATGAAACTCTGATCAGGCACGCATCTGAACTGCTGCGCACCAACCGCGTCCCCGAATCATTCTGGGCGGAGATCGGTGACCGGTGTATTGCCTGTACCGGCTGTAACCTTGCCTGTCCGACCTGCACCTGTTTCGGTGTACAGGACTGGCGTTCGGCCAAAAAAACCGAGCGCAGCAGGATGTGGGACTCCTGCCAACTGGATGGCTTCATGCGTGAGGCGGGGGGACATAATCCGCTCGGAAGTGAGGCTGAGCGTACCCGGCGGCGCATTCATCATAAACTTGCCGCCGATCCGCAAAAATGGGGGGAGATCAGCTGTTTCCTCTGCGGTCGTTGCGACGCAGTCTGTCCTACCGGGATAGGCATAATTGCTGTGGCACGTGAGTTGGTCGCACGCTTCAGGTGAAGCAGCCGGCAGGCTTTACTTCTCAAACCCGGTAAAAAACGTTATACACTCTTCGTCCATAGTTGCCCGCAGATAAATAGCGACGTTAGTATATCAATGCAACTCTACATCAAATAGGTATATCAAATGGCCCACACCAGCATTATTGTCAAAGGCGCATGCGAGCACAACCTCAAGTGCATCGATGTCGAAATCCCTCGCGATCAGTTAGTCGTCATCACCGGTCTCTCCGGTTCCGGCAAGTCCACCCTGGCGTTTGATACGATCTATGCCGAGGGGCAGCGCCGTTATGTCGAATCGCTTTCTTCTTACGCCCGCCAGTTCCTTGAGCAGATGGAAAAGCCTGATGTCGAGTCTATTGAGGGGCTTTCTCCCGCTATCTCCATCGAGCAGAAAACCACCAGCAAGAATCCCCGCTCCACAGTTGGCACGGTCACCGAGGTTTACGACTATCTGCGCTTGCTGTTTGCCCGGATCGGGCGACCGCACTGCACCTCCTGTGATAAGGAGATCACTTCGCAGACAGTCTCCCAGATGGTGGATCAGGTCATGACCCTGCAGACCGGCACCAAACTGACCCTGCTCGCCCCGATGATACGCGGCCGCAAGGGGGAATATAAAAAAGAGCTCAATCAGCTGCGCAAGGAAGGTTTTACCCGTGTCGTACTTGACGGAACCGTCCGCGACCTGGCTGATGACATCGAGATGGACAAGAAGAAAAAACATGATATCGATATCGTCGTGGATCGGATTGTCATTAAGGATGGCGTACAACGACGCCTGGCCGATTCGCTGGAAACCGCGCTGCATCATGCTGATGGGGTCGTGAAAGTTGAAGTGGCTGACTCCCCTCACCCGGCCGTTGGCCACCCTCTCCCCGGGGGAGAGGGAAGGGTGAGGGGAAAGGTAAAGGAAAAACCGGTTAGCATGCTCTTCTCCGAAAAACTGGCCTGCGTTGACTGCGGTCTGTCATACCAGGAAATCACCCCTCGCCTGTTCTCATTCAACAACCCGCACGGGGCCTGCCCGGAGTGTACCGGACTCGGCACCCGGATGTATTTTGACGCCGACCGGGTCATCCCCAACCCGGAACTGTCACTGCGCGAAGGTGCCATTGCGCCGTGGGAAAAACGCCTCTCCGGCTGGTTTCACCTGATTCTGGACGCACTTGCCAAAGCATACTCGTTTGACATTCGCACCCCCTATAAAGATCTGCCTGCAGCTGTTCGAGACGTTATTATGAACGGATCCAAGGGAGAGAAGATCGAATTCTGGTGGGAGGAGGATGGCGAACGCCGCCATACCTATCAAAAAGAATTTGAGGGGGTTCTGAACAATCTGCAGCGTCGCTGGCGTGAAACCGAGTCAGATTCTGCCCGGGAAGATCTTGAAAAATATATGGACATTATGCCCTGCCCTACCTGTCAGGGTGCCCGTCTTCGCCCGGAAGCACTACATGTGCTGGTGGGGGGAAGGACCATCAGGGACGTGACGGCATTCTCAATCCGTGACTGCCTCCGGTTTTTCGAAGAGGTCGTTATTACCGACAAAGAACAGGAAATAGCCCGGCGGATACTCAAGGAAATTCGCGAACGACTCTCCTTTCTCGTCAACGTCGGCCTCGACTACCTGTCGCTCGACCGGACCTCCGGAACCCTTTCGGGGGGCGAAGGGCAGCGCATCCGACTGGCGACGCAGATCGGCTCAAGCCTGGTCGGTGTTCTCTACATCCTTGACGAACCATCCATCGGCCTCCATCAGCGCGACAACGCCCGTCTGCTCGGTACTCTCAAACGCCTGCGCGATCTGGGTAATACCGTTCTGGTCGTGGAACATGACGAAGAAACCATTATGGAAGCCGACCACCTGATCGATATGGGACCGGGCGCCGGGGTGCATGGCGGCGAAGTTGTGGCTCAAGGGACTCCGGCTGAAGTCATGAAAAATCAGGCATCACTGACGGGACGCTACCTTTCAGGGGAACTGTCGATTGCGGTGCCGCAGAAACGGCGTAAGGCGGATAAGTCACTGCAGATAGTCGGCGCCTCCGAAAACAATTTAAAAAATGTCACGGTTGAAATCCCGCTCGGCGTTATGACCTGTGTTACCGGCGTTTCCGGTTCCGGCAAGTCAACACTGGTGATTGACACCCTGCACAAAGTGCTGGGACAGCGACTGTACCGCAGTCGCGAGAAAGCGGGAGCAGTTCAGGATGTCCTGGGACTGGAGCATCTCGACAAGGTCATCAACATCGATCAGTCACCGATTGGGCGCACGCCACGTTCCAATCCGGCTACCTATACCGCCGTTTTCAGTGACATCCGCGATCTGTTCTCTCATCTCCCTGAGTCAAAACTGCGCGGTTACAAGCCGGGGCGCTACTCATTCAATGTCAAAGGGGGACGCTGTGAGGCCTGCTCCGGTGACGGCATCATCAAGATCGAGATGCATTTTCTGCCGGACGTGTATGTGGAGTGCGAAGTGTGCAAAGGGGCGCGCTACAATCGTGAAACGCTGGAGGTCCATTTCAAAGGGAAATCGATTGCCGATGTACTCGATATGACCGTGTCGCAGGCGCTTGAGTTTATGGGTGCCATCCCGCGAATCAAGAACAAGCTGGCGACACTTGATGAAGTCGGCCTCGGCTATATCAAGCTGGGACAGGCGGCAACAACGCTTTCGGGAGGGGAGGCCCAGCGGGTCAAACTCGCCAAGGAGCTGTCAAAGCGCGCCACCGGTCGGACGATTTACATCCTCGACGAACCGACCACCGGTCTCCATTTTCACGATATTGCCAAGCTGCTGGAGGTAATCCAGCGACTCGTTCATGCCGGGAACACGATCGTTATCATTGAGCACAATCTGGATGTCATCAAAACCGCCGACTGGATTATTGACCTGGGACCGGAAGGCGGGGACCGGGGAGGCGAAATTATTGCGGTCGGGACCCCGGAGCAGGTTGCCAGGGTGACCCGTTCATACACCGGACAGTATCTACGGAAGTTGCTTTAGGGCTTTACGACTTACTTTTTGTCAACAAGTCCCCGCAGCAGTGCAAGATTGACTGCATCCATCTCGTCGTTGTCACCTTTCGGGGTCTCAAGGATTTTCGGCACCGAGGTAAAACGGGGATCATTAAGGATGTAGCGGAACGGATTCAAGCCGAGAGCCCCCTGCCCGATATGATCATGCCGGTCAACGCGTGAACCGAGCCCTTTTTTTGAGTCATTCAGGTGAAAGCACTGCAACCGGGCAAGACCTATCAGACGGTCTAACTGCTCCATAGTGTCACGGTAGCCCTCTTCTGTTGCGATGTTGTAACCAGCCGCAAAGGTGTGACAGGTATCAAAACAGACACCGAATTTGTCCGGGTACCGTGAACCACGTATGATTGATCCCAACTCTTCAAACGTTCTTCCCAAATTGCTCCCCTGGCCGGCCGTGGTCTCGATCAGCACCCTCCCTTCGAACTGAGGCACTTCAGAGAACAGCTGATCAAAAGCCTCAACCACTCTTTCCAGTCCGGCCTGCGGAGAATCAGCCAGATGCGAACCGGGATGCATGACCACTTTATTGATGCCGAGGCGGGCGCATGTTTCCAGCTCATCACGAAAGGCCGCCAGGCTTTTATCGCGCATTTCGCCAGGAGGAGACGCCAGATTTATCAGGTAGATATCGTGAGAAATTACTTCATGCAGGCCGGATGCCGCAAACTTGGTGCGAAAAAGAGCGGCATCGGCATCGCTGACCGGCTTTCCTTTCCATTGATTGGAATTTCGGGTAAAGAGCTGCAGCACTGAGCAACCGGCGGCGACTGCCCGGTCGATGGCCAGGTGGATCCCACCTGATATGGACATATGGGCACCAAGAAAATCGTTCATAGTGACTCCAATTCGATATGATTGCCGTAAAAGTGAACGTTAACTTCGTCACCGGCGGCAAAACAACTGCTCTCGGCCGGAAGCAGGGCGATTGCCTGGGCATCGACCATGGTCTTCAGAATGGCGGTCTGCTGGTTTCCGGCAGAGGTAGCGTACCAGCGGCCCTGTTCCTTCTCCAGGCGCACCCGGACAATTTGCACCTTACCCGGTTTTTTGTTAAGCGCATGACGCAGTGCGGCTTTAAAGATCGGCTGAAACACCCGTTGATGCCCCTGCATCCTGAGCAGGGCGGGGCGGACGAACTCTTCAAAGGTGATCATTGTCGAAACAGGGTTGCCCGGCAGAGAGAAGACCGGCGTCGAACCGTGCATCGCAAACGCAGTCGGCCCACCCGGCTTGATGCCCACTTTCCAGAACATCTGTTTCGCTCCCAGTTCCTCCAGAACATCCCGGACAAGGTCACAATCGCCGGCCGACACTCCTGCTGAAGTGATCAGAACATCCGCTTTCAATCCCTCGCTGAGTTTTTCCAAATGGCTCTCCCGACTATCGCGGGCGATGCCGATGACCCGAGGAATGCAGCCGACCTCCTGCACTGCGGCAGCCAGGGAGAGCGTATTGCTGTTGATAATCTCACCGGGGCCGGGCGTGCATCCCAACTCCACCAGTTCATCACCTGTGGAGAGAATCGCCACAATCGGCCTGCAGTAGACCGGCACCAAAGCCATACCGAATCCGGCCAGCATGTTGACCTCAGGCGGGCGGATACGCGCTCCGCGTCTGGCAAAGACGACACCTGCAGCAACATCTTCAGCACGACAGCGGATATGCTGTCCTTTTTTCAGCGTTTCCAGCAGTGTCACCTCCTGCCGACCGTCATCGGTTTCTTCCACCGGGACAACGGCATCGCAGCCGTCAGGAGTCGGCGCACCGGTCATAATCCGCACTGCGCAGCCCGCTTCGACCGCAATCCCATCCGCTTTGGCACCTGCCGGCAGAAAGCCGGTCACCCGCAATGTGCAGGGTGTGCTCGTGCAATCCTGCCATCGCACAGCATAACCGTCCATGGCCGAATTGTCCCATAACGGCAGATCCCACGGGGCGACCAAATCTTCAGCCAGCACCCTGCCTGCGGCTTCGAGGAGATGAACTCGCTCTATACCAGCAGGCTGCATACATTCCAGAACTATCGTGCGCGCCTCTTCAAATGAAACCATACGGTTCCCCCTGTATTAAATAATATTCTCACAATAGCGGGAAGCGCTAAAAAACACAATACGCTTGCCGCCTCCGTGCAGAAGTTCGATAAACAATGTTTACGGCTAAACTCATCAGAGAGTTCAGCGCGTACGGAAACAGAGCTACATGTGTAAAATTCATTATAATTCTTGATCATCGCCGGTTCACATGTTAAATGTGTACGTTGGTAAATAATTGCAATTAAATAAATGTTATTAGGTACGCCTGTAATATCTGGTTGGCGAGCAGAACTCCATTCTGATACGAGGTATCCGTGTTGCAAATTCCGATAGCGGTTCTAAACTCGATTGAATCCATGCAACTGCAGGCACGGCCGCAGATATTACTGCGGTTCTTACACCTTGCAGAACAAGAGCGCACCACCATGAACGAACTGGCGGCTCTTGTTTCTCAAGATCCCGCATTGAGCGCACGCATTCTCACTGTTGCCAATTCTCCCGCCCTGCTCCGTGGAGCCTCAACGAAAAACCTCACCCATTGCCTGGTCAACATCGGCACACGCCTCGTACGAACCCTGGCTTCCTGTCTTATTGTGCAAGCCGTTTTTTCTCCTGCAGTAAATAAGCGCAAATATGATTTGTCCGGTTTTTGGAGTCATTCCCTGCTGGTTGCCGAAGTGGCCCGTGAAATTTCTACCGCAGTGGACTATCCTGACTCAGAAGAAGCATACCTTTCCGGCCTTCTCCATGATGTCGGTCAACTGCTCCTGCTGGGCGGGATGGAAGAGTGCTATGGGAGGGTACTTGAGTCAAGTATTGACGAGACCGACTTGCTGCATGCAGAAGAGATACTGCTCGGCACAAACCATTCAGCCGTCGGTGCCTGGCTGATTGATCAATGGAAACTCTCCTCCTTTATGGCAGATGCAATCCTGTTCCACCACAAAACAGCCGAGGAGATTTCTTCTGCTGACAGGTTAAGTCAGATAATCTGGTCTTCCCACATTCTGTGTGATCAAATAAAATTTCAGGACCTCGCCCAGGAAGCGGCGACATCTGACCTGCACGCGATATCATTAATGCTGGGAATTGACGCTCATAGTACTGCTGTTATTTACCGGGATTGTGCCGAACGGGTTGCGGTTCTTGAAGAGGCGCTTGACATCGGTAAGGCTTCGACAACCAAAACATTTCCGCAGACAACAGTCCAATCGCACGCTCACCATCATGCAAAAACAGCTGAAAGTGATCCTGTTGATTCCTGCCTGAATGATGCGGTACGTGACATGGCTCTGCTGCAGCCTCTGCAGCACGGCTTGACATCACTTTCCAGTGAAACCGAGATCCTGCTCGGCATACGTGAATCGGCCATTCTGCTCTTTGGTCCCGGACAGATCGCCTTTCTTCTGGCTCATCCTGATACGGCGATAATGTCTGGTGCCGGTATATCTGCCCAACCGGAAATTCTGCAGCGGATTGAAATTCCGCTGATTGCCACGCAGAGCCTGGCCGCAGACGCTGCTCTGAGAGACCTGCTACGATCCACATTCGAAACTGAATCCGCATCGATACCGCTGATTGACACCCAGGTTACCAGAGCCCTTGGCAGTGAAGGTGTGGTATACCTCCCCCTGACCGGCCGGACAACAAGTATCGGCGTCATCGCCTTCGGGATAAGTGCAGCGAACCATCTTCGGCTCCGCCACCAGCAGTCGTTGATGATGAGCTTTTCACAGGTCGCCGCAAACAGCATTGAAATGTGGCGTGACATGCAGGAGCGTGAGCACTCGGCTGAGGTGGTACTGACCAGACATTTCGAACAGCAGACCCGCAAGGTGATACATGAAGCGGGAAACCCGCTCGGCATCATCAATAACTATCTCAGCATCATCAGAACCAAACTGCCTGACGCAAACAACCTGCATCAGGAGCTTGATATACTAAGAGAAGAAATTGATCGTGTTACAAAGATCCTGCGCCAGATGAACCACCTGCCGGAACGGCCAGCAACAGCCGCTATTCTCGACATCAACGCTCTGATCGAGAGCATGCTGGTGCTGTATGGCACGTCACTTTTTTCCAGTCGCGGCATCACCGTAACAAAGTCACTTGATCCACTTTTGATGCCGGTCGCGTGCAACAGGGACAGCCTCAAACAGGTTCTGGTAAACCTCTGGAATAATGCCTCAGATGCGATGTCTACCGGCGGTCGTTTTACTGTTTCCACTCAAGGAAATGTGAATCAGGGGGGACGTTCATACATTGAGATACGCCTGGACGACACCGGACCGGGACTCCCTGACGACGTCATGCAACGCCTTTTCCAGCCGCTCGAACCTGGAAGGCGACCGGGGCATTCGGGTATCGGTCTTTCCATCGTGGCAAGCCTGCTGCAGCAGCTTGAAGGGCTCATTACCTGCCGGAGCAAATCCGGCCATGGTACAAGTTTTTCAATTTTGCTTCCCCATTCAGCGGTGACTGAACAATGAACCGGCTCAATATATCCCATACCGCCGCCTTGTCGGAGGCTCTCAGCCATCCACAGAGACTGCTGATTGTTGATGATGAGCCGCTCATGCGATCAAGTATCCGGCTGCAACTCAATGACCTCGGCCTTGAAATCATTGAATGCGGAACCGGATGTGACGCAATTGCTGCACTTGAGTCCGGAGAATTTGACCTCGTTCTGCTGGACATCAAGCTGCCGGATATTTCCGGCCTGGAAGTCATGGAGTGGATCTCCGCAAACAACATCCATACCAGCGTTATTTTCGTCAGCGCCAACGACAACATAAACTCCGCTATTCTCGCCCTACGGAGAGGCGCAATAGAATTTGTCCGTAAACCGGAAGAGCTGGGCGAACTCAAGCAGAAGGTGGTCAGCGCCCTGTACCGGTGCCGACTGGAACGCAGCAATGCCCTTATGACGGCTCGTCTGGAGCATTCTGAACAGGTCCACCGTTTTATCGTAGAGAACTCCCCCGACCTCATCTATATCCTTGATGACAACGGCCGTTTCACATTTATAAACAGCCGCTTTGAATCGCTGCTCGGCTATACGCGTGATGAGCTTATCGGCTGCGACTACAGCACTATCGTCTACGAAGATGATGTGGAAAAAGCACTGTATGCCTTTGCCGAACGCCGCAGAGATGGCCAGGCAACTGACAATCTTGAGATACGCCTGAAATGCAAAAACAACCGTTACTATCATTTTGAAATCAATCTGATGGTCTCGATGTTGAGCGCCCCCGCAACCACCACGCCGGGAATCACCACCCAGATGCAAAAGCAGTATCCGGGCACCTATGGTGTGGCTCACGACATAACCGAGCGCAAGCTTGCCGAAGAAGCCATTGCATACCAGGCCTTTCACGACCAACTCACTTCCCTGCCCAACCAGAGGCTGTTTAAGGACCGCCTCGAAATGGCCATTATCCATGCAAAACGATTCGGATGCATGGTTGGCGTCATGTTTATAGACCTTGACCGCTTCAAACTGGTCAATGACACTTATGGGCATGCTGTGGGAGATGAATTATTGAGGAATGTGGCGTGTCGCCTGCGCCTCTGCATGCGTGCCGGTGATACGATCGCGCGTAAAGGGGGGGACGAGTTTACTGCGTTACTGCCGGATATGGTGAAGGCGGAAGACGCGACTATTGTCGCAGAAAAAATTATCAGCGAACTCAGTGCCCCATTTTTGGTTGGCGGCCAGGACATGTTTATGACCGCCAGCATCGGCATTGCCGTATTGCCCCGTGATGGCGACAATGTTGATGTCCTGTTAAAAAATGCCGATATCGCCATGTACAAAGTAAAAGCGGGCGGTAAAAACGGATACAGGTATTTCATTCCGGATATGAATGTTTCAAAACATGAACGAATCACCCTTGAAAACGATCTGCGACTGGCCATTCGCAGGAACGAATTTGAGTTGTATTACCAACCGCAATTCAATGTAAACGAAAAAGTGATCGTCGGTGTTGAGGCACTTATTCGTTGGAACCACCCGACTCAAGGCCTGCTGAGCCCGTATGTCTTTATTGATTTAGCGGAAGAAACCGGCTTGATCAGTTCAATCACCGACTGGGTGCTGGACACTGCATGTAAACAGTTATCTGCATGGCGGGCGGGTGGATTTGAAAACCTTCGTATGTCCGTGAACGTTTCCCCGCAGGAGTTCGAACGTAAAGACATCGTAGATCGAATCCTGCCGCACGTAATCCGCTACAACCTTCCGCCCGATTCCCTGGAAGTGGAAATAACCGAAAATATTTTGCTGCAGGATGCATCAAGTATCATCGCAAAAATGAAACTGCTACGCAGTCACGGCATCCGGATTGCGATCGACGATTTTGGGACCTGTTATTCCTCTCTTAACTATCTGCGCCTGTTTCCGATCAATACGATTAAAATAGATCAGTCGTTCGTCCGCGATCTCTTTAATGAGCATAGCGCTTCCCCGATAATCCAGGCGATTATCGGCATCGCCAATGGCTATGGCCTGCATTTGCTTGCAGAGGGTGTTGAATCCGCCGAACAGGCGAAAGCACTCAAAGAGATCGGCTGTTATGAAATGCAGGGTTTTTTCTTCAGTGAACCGAAGCGGGCAAAAGAGACCGAACAGCTGTTGCGCAGCGCATCCGGCAATGCTTCGATTTTCAGCTTCAAAACGGCCAACGTAACGTAGTCGGTATGCAAAGCACTACAGATACCTGCCGACAATCGGCATCAGCTTCTGTTTTGTTGTTTCAGGTATCATGGCTCGATCAGTAATTACGGCATACCGCATGGCGCTACCGCACAGGCAAGGGCGTGCGCTACCGATTTCCGCAACAGCAAAACGTATAATATCTTTAGCCATGGCCACATTCTGGTGGATAATCTTGATGATCGCTTCTATCGTTACATCCTCGTGCGAGTCGTGCCAACAATCATAATCAGTTGAAAGCGCTATGATGCCGTAGCAGATCTCGGCTTCTCGAGCCAGTTTGGCTTCGGTCAAATTGGTCATGCCGATTACGGAAGCCCCCAGTCCCAGATAGGACAATGATTCGGCCCGGGTTGAAAAGGCCGGGCCTTCCATACAGATGTAGGTGCCCCCCATGTGAGCAGTTGCACCGGCT
Source organism: uncultured Geobacteraceae bacterium (assembly GCA_903939115.1). Taxonomy (GTDB): domain Bacteria; phylum Desulfobacterota; class Desulfuromonadia; order Geobacterales; family Pseudopelobacteraceae; genus JACRCG01. The sequence continues at coordinate 2,039 of CAJAFV010000004.1, read as the reverse complement.
TTTTGAGCAGCATTGTAAAGAGTCTGAGAAAGATCATCACAGACCGGATCGGCAAAGCCGGCATGGGCAACAACTCCATCTCCGAAAAAAGTATCTTTCCTGACTCCTTTGGTGCGATCGTAAAATTGGTTCGGAATCACAATATGTCCCGGAGCGATGGCATCTTTCAGGCTTCCAACTGCCGAGACGGAGATAATCCGCTCCACACCGAACGTTTTCATACCGTAAATGTTGGCGCGATAATTAACTTCAGATGGAAGCAGGCGGTGACCTCTCCCATGCCGGGGAAGGAACACCATCTTTACCCCGTTCAGTGTGCCGGTGACATATTCGTCGGAAGGGTCGCCAAAGGGGGTTTCAATCCTGATCCGCTCAACCTGCTCCAACCCTTCCATATCGTACAGTCCGCTGCCGCCGATTACGCCGATAGTTGTTTCACTCATGATGTTCTTTCCTTTCGAATTCAATTCACTCTACCCACTTTATACCAGAGATGGGCGGAATCGTGAAGTCTATTAAATTGACAAAACAGACATCAAAATCGTATTGTTGCCAGCAACCGGGGCCGTTATGATAAACATCGATACAGTCAAGCAGCAATTCAAAAAGATACTCTCCCTCGATGCCCATCCCGGTCATATTTCCACCGGTTTTGCGGTTGGGGTTTTTGTCAGTTTCACCCCCTTCTTCGGCTTACACACCCCACTTGCCATTGCACTGGCATTCCTCTTCCGCCTCAACAAAGTGGCCTGCATTACCGGTGCCTGGATCAACACGCCTTTGACAATTGTGCCGGTCCTGGTGGCTAGCTACAACCTGGGAAGATTTCTGCGGGGTAAACCGGCCAGGGAACTCAGCTTCACAAACCTTGACTGGCACACTCTCCAGCCGTATGCCAAGTCAATCCTCCTGGGAAGCTCTATAATTGGCTTTTTTGCAGCATGCGCGTCATATTTCATCTGTTACTGGCTGGTAACGTTTTTCAGGCGCAAAGATGCTGCTCTGAGGGAAATTTCGCGGGAGATGGAAGTCGTGGGGGAAGAGCTCGAATAGAATTGAGGGATTTCGGCCGATCCATCATCGGCCCGAGGGGCCGTTGGATGACAGCATACACATAGGACATGACACCGAAGAGAGCACTCATATATAAAAAGCCCACCATGTCATTCGGTGGGCTTCTCTTTTCTAGTATATATCCGATTACCTTTTAGGTATTAATCCGATCTATTTTGTCAATCGGAGCAGTCCTGATTCCTATGTCTGGTAATACTCTGGTGGAGTCTCATTCATAGATATTGGGCCCTCCTTTTTGTTGGTTTATTCTTCTTTCCATCTATTTATAATATATCATCGATTTTTTAAAAAAACAGTCTGTTAATAATATTTTTTAGAGTGTATGCTGTCTCGGTTAAAACCTGTCCCAATAGTATTAGTCAATTAATCCTGGGGGAATAGCCAATGAAAAAATGGATTATAATAGCGTTGGTAATAGCCCCCTTTGTTTATGCCAATCACTACAAACCTCTCTTGCTCAAGCATCAACAAAAGATTTATCAAGTGGCTGTTGGCCCCGATGAAACTGTTGACGAGAAGGTTTACTCATTGCCACAATGGGATGGGCTCGAATTTATCGATTGGAAATTTGTTACGGCTACCCAGGATAAAAGTAAACAGTCGCTCGTTTCATTCGGGATTATTAACTATATTAAGATCGTAGACAGGGAATGGGCGCCCAGAGCATTTGAGATTGCATCCAGGGAGACAACCGGCGTAACAAAGTAAACTCACTCCCGTCAGTACCTTAATCTCCTCGATTCTCAACAACGGTCAAAGTGTGCGAACCTTCGAAGAAGTTATTTGTTGCTCGTCGCTGAACTTCTCGCCGCATGTCATACCACAGGATCGGGTAGGAGGCGGGATTACTCCCGCCGTCCTCCCACACCACCGTGCGTACGGTTCCGTACACGGCGGTTCATGAAGTGTGTTGAAGTCGGTGGTGCTGGTCCATGAATGAGACCAACCCCAGTTTGTCGAAATAG
>CAJAFV010000003.1 GCA_903939115.1 uncultured Geobacteraceae bacterium | reverse complement strand
GAGTGGCTGAGAACCCTATAGTTATGTGAAGTGTCTGGAAGGGTTGCAACGCCGCGTGCCCTTCCAGATGCTTATTGTGTCCGAAATGCCGTGAAAGATTCCGACCTCACTTCACATTACTCGCAGCTTCACATTACACAATCACCCAAGTGGAGATCCGACACCAAGCAATGAGGATATTGAGATAACAAAGCGATTGAAAGAGGCTGGGGATATAATAGGTGTTCGGCTATTGGATCACATAATTATCGGGGATAGTTATGTTTCGTTTGTTGAGAAAGGGCTGCTATAATCAGAAGGGAAGGGCACCAGATTTCACTGCATTTCATGGCCAGCAACAGCCATATCTACCATACTAGCTACCATACTTTTGAGGGTAAAACAAAACAAGCACTTACGAGTTAACGTAAGTGCTTGGAATGTTTGGTGAGCCGCGTTGGGGTCGAACCAACGACCACCTGATTAAAAGTCAGGTGCTCTACCGACTGAGCTAGCGGCTCAAAAAGAAGAGATTAATTACCTTATAATTTGATTGGTGTCAATGTTTATTTTACTGCATATAAAACTATGTAGTAATTACGGCGTATTGGGCTTGGTTAGAAAGTATCTGCTTGAGCGGCTTTCAATCATATTTGCCCGATAATACGTTCTTTATTCTGCGTCAATCCACCTTCGCCATGACTGTAATCTGCCTGCTACATGACAAAGACATTACACGCAAACGACTGTGACTAAGCGCTATTAATTTCTGCTTATTGTGATATTGTGAGCAAAATCATGCTCCTCTCGATTTGTTATTAAGACGTCTACCGCTTTGATTATAGAGGTTTTTGTGGAGAAAGTTTCAATTACAAGTGTTGAAAATTATGAGCGCCCAGCTTTGCGAATCGCCCTGTTCACACTGCTTGAACCTCTTGGAGGGATGCAGGCGTTTATCAATCCCGGTGACCGGGTGCTGCTCAAACCGAATATGCTGGCAGCTAAAGCGCCGGACAAGGCCGTTACCACTCACCCCTTTCTGGTGCAGGTCGTAGCCGAACTTGTCCGGGAATCCGGAGGTATTGTACTGATTGGCGACAGTCCCGGCATTGGCAGTTTTTCGCGGGTTGCAGAAAAATGCGGATTGCATGAGGCCGCAAGAGAGAGTGGTGCAGCTCTTGTTGAATTCATTGATGCGGTCGAGCTTAAAGGAATCGGTACATTTCGCTCCATCAACCTTGCACGCGCCTACTATGAGGCAGACAAAATCATCAACCTTCCTAAGCTGAAGACGCACGAAATGATGACAATGACTTGTGCGGTTAAAAATCTTTTCGGGGCGGTTATCGGGACAGAAAAAGCGGGTTGGCATCTTAAGGCCGGTAGTTCGCGGGAGTTGTTTGCACAGCTTCTTCTGGAGATATATCTGCTGAAGAAGCCGGCCCTGAATATTGTTGACGCCATAATCGCGATGGAGGGGAACGGACCTGGGAGCGGAGACCCGATTAAACGCGGACTTTTGATTGCCGGAGTGAACCCGGTAGCCGTTGATGTAATTGCGGGAGTTCTCGCCGGAATTCCTGCCGACCTGTTACCGATTGAGCGGGAAGCGGCAAAGATGGGACTTGTTGGCACATTGAGAGAAGACATCGCTCTTTGCGGCACCGCGATTGAGACTATTCCGGAAATCAGCTTCAAGCTGCCCTCCGGTCTTGATGTTCAATTTGGCCTGCCGCCATTATTAGCAAAAGCGCTGAAGAATCAGCTTCTTGCGTATCCGGAAGCAGATAAGGCAACGTGCGTATTATGCGGAATTTGCCGTGACGCATGTCCTCCGGTGGCGATTACCATACAAAACAGCGCGCTGTCCGTTGACAATGCGCGCTGTATTCGCTGCTGGTGCTGCCGTGAGCTCTGCCCACATAATGCCATGAGGGCTAAACGGGGGCTGCTGCTGAAGGTCCTTACTCTGCTGGCTGGTGCAAAAAAAGCCTAGGACTCTTCTTCTTCAGAGCCGAGAGGGATTTCACGGTAGGCTCGCTCTTCCTCAACCCGCTTGGTCTGGGCCTGCAGTTTTTCAAGATCGGACTTGCACTTTACGCAATGACGGGTAAACGGCATTGCTTTAAGCCTGCCAAGTGGGATGTCTTCATCGCATTCTTCGCAGATACCGTAATCACCGTCACTAATACGCAGCAGCGCCTCATCAATATTGTGGATCTTCTCTCGCTCCCGATCGCCAAGTATCAAACCCAGCTCCCGATCCCGCTCTGAAGACGCCTGGTCATAGATGTCACCGCCTGGCTCAATCGCTGCTACCGCCTCAGTCCCGTTCTTAACCGATTTCCTGATCTCACGAACAGTATCATCTTTCAGTTTTTCGAGAATCAGCCGTATTTCCAGCCATCTAGGGTCTTGGCTTGCCGAGGGTGCTGCCGGTTGAATTTCCGGTTCGACTTTCGCGGGTACGTTATTAGCCGACTGCTCGTCATTGCTGGAAACGATCTCCTGCAGAGGATCTGGAGTAACGGCAGTGGACAGCGGCTTTGCTTTAGAAGGCGTCTTCGCGGATTTAGATGCAATGGGCGGAGCAGGTTCCGTTACGGTTGCCGGCTTCGTCGCCGGCTCATGTGCTGCTTTGGTTTTTGTCGCCATAATAATATTTCTCCGCGTGCTTGATAGAGCGTAGTCTTAAAAAACGGCGGCAATATATCGCAGAAAACGACACTCTTGTCAAGCTTTGCGTGCGACAGCTGGAATTCGTCTGCCGATACAAAACTTCCGGCTCGCCTGACGTATCAAGACTGCACAAAAAAACCACACCGGCTGCCTGTGCGGGCAAATCCGGTGTGGCTTGGTTAAGCGAGTTGCGGGGATGCTACTTTACGATAACAAATTCAGCACGTCTGTTTTTTGCCCAGGCAGCTTCATCACTCCCTTTAACAGCCGGTTTTTCTTTGCCATAGCTGATAATGGAGAGTACATCTGCTTTGACTCCAAGAGTCGTTAAGTACTTCTGGACTGACCTGGCGCGACCTTCACCGAGCGCCAGGTTGTATTCAGCTGACCCACGCTCATCGCAGTGGCCTTCTATCTGGACTTTGGTTCCTGCTACAGATTTCAGGATGACTTCGGCATTTTTCGAAAGGACATCCCGGGCATCCTGACGAAGGTCTGCTTTGTCAAAATCGAAATATACTGTTTGGAACTTCAGTTCAAGAGCGGCAGCCTTTAATGCATCCAAGCGTGCCTGTTCTGCAGGTCGTGCCTGCTCTGCCAGTCGCGCCAATCGTGCCAGTTCTGCCAATCGCGCCTGTTCTGCCGTATCTACCGGTTTGGCAGATTCAGTCATTGAGATACCAGCGGAAGGCTGAATCGGCTCTTCTTTTTTAACAGCTTCTTTGCTTGCGCACCCGCCTGCAAGCAACGCAGCCAGGCTGATGCCTGCCAATAATGCTACCATCCTTTTTTTCATTTCAAGCTCCTGTTTCCCATAAAATAAGGCATACTGCCCTGAAAATTGAATACGGTGCGATTATACATAACAGCGTTAGCATTGCAACTGATATTACGATAACTTACAGTAATAGTGCCTCTCATGAGTATCAGTGAGCGGACCAGACCGGTTGAAAGTACGTGCCTTTCACTTGAGATACTTTTCTCTGGCCGGTGCCATCGGCACGCATGACATATACGCCGTTACCGCTGCTTCGCACTGAACTGAAGCAGATGAGTCGACCATCTGCAGACCAGGAGGGGTTTTCGTTACTGCCCTCAGTCGTAAGCTGAGTATCAGATGAGCCGTCCGTTCCGATGGTGAATATGTGGAAGCCCCCGCTGACCATCCTCGAATACGCGATTTTATCCCCTTTTGGAGACCATCGTGGATTGACGTTGTAGCTGCCGGCAGTTGTCAGCCGTCTGACCTCACCGCCAGTGGCTTTCATGACAAAGATCTGCGGTTTTCCCAAACGGTCGGAAACAAAAGCGATCTGTTTGCCGTCCGGCGACCAGGCGGGATACAGGTCAAGAGCCGGATTCGTGGTCAACCTGGTCGGATGGCTGCCATCTTTATCCAGGGTATATATTTCGGCATCACCATCTTTGCTCAGTGCAAGGGCTATTTTGCTGCCGTCCGGTGACCAGCTCCCGGTAATATTGAGCCCTTTACGATTGGATAGCGGAACCTCAACCGGACTAGAGAGTGAACGCCGATACAGATCCGGATTGCGGCGCTTGTATGAGGTGAAGATAATCTCCCGGCCATCAGGGGAAAAGTCGGGATTCAGATTGATGGAGCCATTTTTCGTCAACGGGAGAGGATTGTAGCCATCCCAATCCATGACATAGATTTCCTTATTGCCTGACTGCGTGGATACGTAGGCTATTCTGGTCGTAAAAACACCCTTTTCACCGGTAAGCACACGGAGAATTTCATCGGCAAATGAATGGCTGAACCTCCGGAGATCTTTTGCCGTGCCGAGATACCGCTTTGCGGTTATCATCTTGCGATTAATGACATCAAAAAGACGAAACTCTACTGTCAGTTGGTCGCCTTTTAAACTGAGTTCACTTCTGATCAGCATATCAAACCCGGCGCTCAACCACGGGGCATAATTAACGTCCGCCATTGATAAATTCCCAGCGGGCAATTGCAGTGAACGGCTCTCGGCAATAACAACGCCTGACATGTTCATATCAAACGCAATGACGTCTGCGGAGTGCCGGACCGGATCAACAGTCGGTGAGCCGTCAACTGCACGTGATGGCTCTACAGCCAGTTTCATTTGACGATTGCCGGGAGCATTCACCTCTATGTAATCCGATTGCGCAGATATAACAGCCGGCAGGGCAACAAGAAGAATAACAAACAACCAATTTTTCATACCATATCCCATATTACCGTGATGAACCGCTCGATATTCCTCTCGGTTTAAAAATAAAGCCATTTTCAAAAACAGTACGGTTTGGTGGCGCGACAAATTTTTCACTGGCCAGATCGATAGCCCGCCTGACCGCCATCTCAAAGATCGCATCACCGCTGCTGCGTTCTATTTTCATCCGGGAGAGTTTCCCCTCTGCAGTGATCGTCAGGCGGACAACGACCTCCGGGCTCTTAGTGCTGTAACTGCTCGTAACCTTCAGCGCATCTTCCAGGCGAGACTTAATGAAGTCGCCATAATTGCTTCCCGCCTCACTGCCACTGGCACCGGGCATTCCAACTTTGGTACTGCCAGCACCCTTCTGCTTGCTGCGTAATTTATCTAAAACGGCTTCTGCCCGACGAGCCTCTCTGCCACTCTCCAGTTTTTCCATCCGTTCAGCAAACGCGGACTCGGTTTCTGCTGATTCTTTAGCAGCCGTAGGCTTTACCGGCTTCGTGATGCTTTTTGGAGGAGTTTTAGCAGGCACCGGCGCTGTCATCGCCTGTGGCGCGGCAGGAGGGTGCACTGCTACGCCATCATCACTCTTCTGAGCAGAACTGCCAGATTGCGGGTCAGCAACCGGAAGATTCACTATATCCACGTAATATGTTTCCTGAAATGCTGTCTGTTGCGGAAAGAGCCGCCCCCACCACACCAGTAATAAAAAAACCGTCAGGTGAATGACGGCCGAAGCTATGAAACAGACACCGGCACCGGTATCAATTCTTGAAGCGGGGGGGTGGCTCATTATTTTGCAGCCGGTTCCGTTACCATGCCGAGGCGCTCGATGCCTGCCCCCTTAATATCGGCCATGGTACGCACAACTTCACCGTACGGCACTGCGGCATCGGCATTCAAAAACACCTCTTTTTTCGCCCGGGTGGCAAACAGAGTGGTGAGCCGCGTGCGCAACTGCCCTGCAGGGATCTGTTCTTTATCTATGAAAATTTTCCCCGCCTTGTCAACTGACACAACGACAGAAGCTTCAGCCGGTGACATGGCTTTGGTGTCTGCTTTCGGAAGATTAACCTGAACGCCCTGCTGCATCATAGGTGCGGTAACCATAAAAATGACCAGCAGAACCAGCATGACATCTACCAGTGGAGTAACGTTGATCTCAGCCATTACGGCACGATTATTATTTTGTCCACCCATAGCCATAGCTATTTCCCCGAGATATTACGGTGCACTATGTTAAGAAATTCAGTGGAAAAACTGTCCATCTCATTTATCAGTACACGAATTTTATGTTGGAAGTGATTGTACGCCATGACAGCCGGGATGGCTGCAACAAGTCCGATAGCGGTCGCAATCAGCGCTTCTGCAATGCCCGGGGCAACTACTGCTAAAGAAGCAGATCCGGTTTTACCGATACCCTCGAATGCGGTCATAATGCCCCAGACAGTACCAAACAGGCCGATAAAGGGTGAAGTTGAGCCGGTTGTGGCAAGAAATGTCAGGTACTTTTCAAGGCGGGTTATCTCGGAATTAGTTGCACGACGCAGAGCCCGGGAAACATTCTCAACACCACCAAGATCGGTACTGAGAGCACTGCCGTCACTTTTGCTGTCAGGTTCAACAACCTTTTTCAGCTCGCTGTACCCTTCATTGAAGAGAACTGTCAATGGCGAGTTGGCAAATCGGTCAACCTGCGACGCAATCGCATCAAAACGCTTTGATTTCCAGAAAAAGTCCATGAACCGTTCGGATTCGCTATTTGCACGTTGAACCTGAAAAAATTTGAACAGGATAATGGCCCATGAGACCACTGAGAATGACAGTAGCAGCAAGAGAACCAGTTTTACAATAATGCCGGCGCCGAGGATTATGGCCACGGGTGATACCTCCGAGTGGGTTAGAAGCGAGAAAAACCTAGAACTTTCGAGCAGTCAAGTCAAGACAAAACAGAAATACCATCACTGTACCATTAGACGGGCGGCAACATGGTCAAGAATAGCCCCGGCCAGTTGATCCTTTGACATCAGCCCGCAATCAGAGCTGCTGCCGTCTCTGAATAACAGCAACGCGCGGTTGGTGTCCACGTTGAAACCGGCATCTACCTGGCTCACGTCGTTGGCAACAATCATATCGAGATTTTTTTCACGCAGTTTTTTCTCTGCGTTTTTTGTCAGCGCATCGGTTTCCGCAGCGAATCCGACCAGAAACGGACAATGGGGAGCCCCACCCAGTTCGGCGAGAATATCAGGATTTTTGACCAGTTCAATCGTTACAGATTCAGACTTTTTCTTGATTTTAATAGCGCTTCTTACTAGGGGACGATAGTCTGCCACAGCAGCAGCCTTGATGACGGCGTCACATTCAGCGACACGCGCCATGACCTCACGGTGCATTTCGCTGGCGCTGGTGGTCTTGACAACCTGGATGCCCTCCGGTTCCGCCAGAGCGGTCGGACCACTGATTAAAAGGACTTTCGCGCCCCGGCGACATGCGATACGAGCGAGGGCGTAGCCCATCTTGCCGGAAGAATGGTTGCTGATATATCTGACCGGATCAATCTCTTCGCGGGTTGGTCCGGCGGTGATCAGTATCGTCCGTCCTAGCAAATCTTTTTTTGTCAGTGCTGCATGAGCTCCCTCGAAAATAGCCTCCGGCGACGCCAGCTTTCCTTCGCCTTCCCATCCACACGCAAGGGTACCACTTATCGGGGCTACAAAAAGGTATCCAAAGCGCCGCAGTTTCTGCTCATTTTCCTGGTATATCGGGTTAGTAAACATATTGACGTTCATAGCGGGAGCGAACAGCACCGGAGCCTTTGTAGCCATGACGGTCGTTGTGAGCATGTCATCGGCAATACCCGCGGCGATTTTACCGATAACATTGGCTGTCGCCGGGACGACAATGAACAGATCGGCTTTGTCAGCCAGCGAGATGTGCCCGATTTCGCGTTCTGCGATCAGGTTGAAAAGATCTGTATGAACAGGATTTGACGAGAGCGTTTGAAAGGTAAGTGGCGCAACGAATTCCTGGGCTGCACGGGTCATAATGACATGAACGTCGGCACCTGCTTTGGTCAAAAGCCGCAGTAACTCAATCGCCTTGTAGGCGGCAATTCCTCCGCATACGCCCAGAATGATTTTTTTATCGGTAAGCATTGGCAGGAACCACCTCAGAAATAGGGATTGTTGCGCTTTTCATGCCCGATGGTTGTCTCCGGGCCATGTCCGGGATAGGCTATTACGTCGTCCGGCAGCGTAAAAAGCTTGGTACGGATTGAATGCAACAGCTGCTCATGCGACCCGCCCGGCAAGTCTGTACGCCCGATTGAATCGGCAAAGAGGGTATCCCCGGTTATCACTTTATGCTCGTCTTCAAAATAGAGACAGCATCCTCCCAGGGTATGCCCCGGCGTATAGAGTACTTTCAAGCGGCATGTGCCAAAAAACACCTCCATACCATCAACCAGATAGGCATCTGCTTCCGGCGAATTATCACCCGACAAGCCATACATGCGGGCGACTTCAGCTGATTTGCTCAACATCGGCGCATCGGCCTGGTGAATCAGCAGTCGGGCACCAAAGGTCTCCAGAGCCTGGCGGTTTCCCCCCAGGTGGTCAAAATGGCCATGCGTATTAATTACCGTATGGACCTCCAGCCCATGTCGCTTCACAATCTCGACGATCAACTCAACATCGCCTCCCGGATCGACAACAATCCCTTCGCGGCTCTGTTCACACGCAACAACAAAGCAATTGACTGACAGCGGTCCTACGGCGATTGATTCAAATATCATAACTTCCTCTCGTTTCTCTCAGTTCATTCCGGTATTAGTCGTCGGATACTATTAAAAAGACTCACTGTGTATTGACATCCCCATGGGAGATGCGTAAACTGACCAGCGTTTACAAATACCTCCCACTTCCGGAGAAAATCGATGAAAATTGCAACAGTAGAAACAGAAAATTGTATCAGCTGCGGTCTCTGTATTTCAACATGTCCGGCTGTTTTCAGATTTGACGCTTCGGGCAAATCGGAATGTTTTGACCCTGCCGGAGCCCCTGAAGCTGATATTCAAAGTGCAATTGACGGCTGTCCCGTCCAGTGTATCCGCTGGACATAATACGTAGTATACAAGGAGCTAAACACTATGGAACGTTGGATCTGTACTATCTGTCAGTATGTTTACGACCCAGCCGTTGGCGATCCGGATCGCGGCATTGAACCGGGGACATCATTTGAGGCGCTGCCTGACGATTGGTGCTGCCCGCTCTGCGGAGCAGGCAAGGATGTTTTCGAACAGGAATAACAGGATGCGGGGCGGGCTCACATGTCCGCCCCGCTATTTCCCCGTTTCTTCTCTCCGCATGTGCTATGCCAGTTCCGGCAAAATTTTTACAATCGCTGTAAAAAGCTCATCCATATCAGCTCGCGTCATGTCACCCATATGGGCAATACGGAAGGTTTCTCCTTTTATTTTGCCATAGCCGTCGTCAAAAGCAAAACCAGCCTCATCAAGTTTCTTTTTTAGAGCGGCCAGATCAATTCCTCGACTGTTGCGACTGCAGGTCAACGTCTGCGAGCGATATGCAGGTGCCGGAAATGATGCAAAGCCGCGATCAGTCAACCAGCCGCGGACATACCCGGCAAGGTCGTTATGACGGGCCCAGCGATTTTCCAAGCCTTCCGAAAACATACGTTGCAGCTGACAATCGAGTGCATATATCAATGAGATACAGGGTGTCGAAGGAGTGTTGTTTTTTGCATCGTTGGCGGCAAACTCGATAAAATCGAAATAATAGCCGCGACCTGCCATGCCGGCTGCCCGCTGCAGAGACTTTTCACTCGCCGTAAAGACCGCCAGGCCGGGCGGCAGGGCAAACGCCTTCTGTACGCCGAAAATGCAGCTGTCGATACCAAGCTCATCAACCGGAATTTTGAGGGCACTCATTGAAGAAACGGTATCAACGATAAACATGACATCCGGAAATTTGCGCATGACTTCGGCGATCTCCGGCAAAGGCGACATTACCCCTGTGGATGTTTCATTGTGAATCATCGTCATACTGTCGTACTTCCCGGTGCCAAGAGCCTTTTCGACCGCTTCGGGTGTAACCGGGGTGCCCCAGTCAAAACGGATAGCGTCCGCCTCTTTGCCGCAGCGGAGAGTGACATCATGCCACTTGTCAGAAAAAGCCCCGTTGCAGAAATTGGCGCAGCGCTTCCCGACCAGATTACGTATAGCCCCTTCCATAACGCCAAAAGCACTTGACGTTGCCAGAAAAACTTTATCATTCGTGAACAATAGTTTTTTTAAACCTGTGGTGACCCGACCATGCAACTCCCCGTACTCTTTCATGCGGTGGCCGATCATAGGCGAAGCCAAGGCTTTTAATACGTCTGCATTGACTTCTACCGGTCCGGGAATAAACAGTTTTTTGTGCATCATCTAACTCCAGTAGCCAGTAGCGATTCTTGGTAAGATTATAAGCTGCAGCAGGCTAGCAGATGGTTGTGAGAAAGTCAAATAGTGACAAACCTCTGGGCCTGCAACTTGGTATAAGCAGTACTGGGCGGCAGATTATCTCTGTCGCCCAGTACTGTCAAACGGCACCGATCACATGCATATGTCTGGAAGACCGGATAAAACAGGTATCAGTGAGTCGACTCTTCCTCGTTCAGGAAGGCGGGCATTACCTTGTTTATAAAGTAAAAGAGTACAAACGGGGTGGCCGCAACCGTCATTGCGCCGAACAGCCCCTCTTTGAAGGTCTCAAGGTCGTGTGGAATGATCGGCAGCGTGTAATCCATGAAGCCGGCAAAGCTGAGCGAAAACGCCTGGCCGCCAATGACGACGTTATAACGCATCATGAATACACCGAACAGTACCAGTACCGTAGCAATGGTCGTCCGGCGTACGGTACGGCCAGGCATAACCATAATCAGGAAAGGGAGTATGTTGCCAAGTGCGTACTGCATGATGAATATCTTGAAGAAGTCGCGCTCCATAATGACCTCGCGCAGGATGTCCCAGGATTTAACCTGGGTATAGCCGCGAAAGATCAGGTCCAGTATCTCCAGGGTCAAGGCGGCAATCATGAAGTACATCAGATAGCTCGATGCAATCATGACCTCTTCGTGCTTGGCCCCTTCGAGCTCTTCAATTGTCGGCGCGTTAGGATCTTTGGCCCAGCGGGCTATCTTTCGTTTGGCCATAAACTTACGAATCTCCTGCACAATTACGTAGCAGAGAATGCATAAGGCGACTCCGGAAACGACAGCCGAGCAGATAAAGATAACCGGCATCAGCGGTGTCATCCAGAGAGCGTTGGCCTTGACCGAGCCAAAGATGAATCCGGCGTAACCATGCAGGAAACAGGCAACCGGGATGCCTATACCAGCCATTATTTTGCAGGCTTTGTGGTCTTTTTCCACCGCTTCATCGCTGATATCCCAAGCGCCAAGCGTCAGGGCCGTAAACATCAGCATCCGAAAACTATCGACAGTGCCACGATTTTTCTGAGCCTTCAACGCCACTGCGGTCTGCACAAAATATTTTCGGTACACCAGCCATAACTCGGTAGCAACAATGCAGGCGTAGGTACTGAATACGAAACCGAAAGCGGCGATTGCGGAGGTGAAGTGCGGCGTCATCATAACGTGTATACCGCGAAAGGGCTGTTGCAGATGCAACAGCAACGGCATCATGGCCACCGGGAGCAGGGCAAACGAAAATACCAGGGAGAATCTGGCAATCTCCTTCAGTTTTTCGATGCCAAAAACATGGTAGAGCGAGGAGAGTACAAATGCCCCGGCGACAAGTCCGGTCATGAACGGGTACATTACTATCTGGATCGACCAGTAGATATACTCATTCGGCAGGGTGAAGAGTTCCTTGACCGTCCATGCTTCGCCGTGAACCACCATAGCTGCGTGTTGTGCGATTTCTCCGACCATGGCTAACGCACCTCCTGGGCAAGCCCTATGTAAAAGGCCTGAGGCTTTGTTCCAAACTCATCTTTAAGTACTCCGACTCGTTCATTCATGATGAGCTGGGTGATCGGATCGTTTTTATCGTGAATATTACCCATCCTGCGGGCCTTGAAGGGACAGGCGTTGACACAGGCCGAATCAAGGCCTTTGCTGAGGCGGTGATAGCAGAAGGTGCACTTGTCGGCAACTTTAGCTATGGGATGGAAAAACCGGGCACCATACGGACAAGCCATGATGCAGTAACCGCACCCGATGCACCAGGTCCGATCGACCAGAACGACGCCATCATCAGTTTTATAGGTAGCTCCGACGGGACAGACCTGTGTACAGGCGGGAGATGAACAGTGATTACAAAGTTTGGGGACAAAGAACGCCTTACCGACATTTTCCTTGTCAATCTCCTTGTATTCACCCCGACCAAGGTCTATGCGAGATTCGGTGAATCCGTTCAGTGCGGCATCCGGACTGTCCACATAACGCTTGTCATCTTTCGTGTAGACGTAACGTTCCACCCAGGTTCGGGAAACATGAGCCTCAAAGGGAATGTCGTTCTCCGTTTTGCACGCTTTTACGCAAAAACCGCAGCCAACGCACTTGTTGGTATCTACCAGAAACGCCCACTGGATATCGGGATTCTCGGCGAACACTTTTTTTGGGTCGATCAGTGTCAGGGCAGAGAGCGGCACAGAAGCACCGGCAACAACCAGAATACATTTTTGTATAAATTCTCGCCTTTCCATTATTTCATTCCCTCCAGACTGGGATTATGCGGATTGTGACATTTTACGCACTCAAGGCCGGTGTTATGTGTTTTTGGGTCGATGCCTGGAATACGATGCCGCTCGCTCGTCGTATAGGGGAGGCTGGTGTGACAGCGGAGGCAAAGCAGGCGACTGCGGTCGATGGTCAGTTTCTCCGGATTATCAGGGTGCTGCAGTGCCGGGCCGTGACAGTCTTCACAGGGGATGATGCCGTGCAGTTTTTCAGAACGTACCTTAACAATCTCTCCATGGCACTCGCTGCAGTATTCATGCATTCTCTCGCGGCCGGAAACGGAATATTTTACCGGTTGGTTCTTCCATTCCATTTCATTCGACTGACGATGGTACGAGTACATGAAGCCTCTTTTTCCCGATCCAAAGTCGTTAGGCACGTAGAAGAAACGAAATACCAGTAACGCAACTGCCAATGCAATGACCACGTACAGCGGTCGCCAGACATGACTTTTCACTCTCTCTCCCTCTTGCCATAGTACAGTGGCTGCTGAAATAGGCTAATAAAAACCCTGATTAAAGATTGATTAAAGGCCGGATGAAAAAAGTCCGGCTCTCTAGATAACAGGTTCGGACTCCGAAATGACGGCGTCCGGTTGCTGAACCAGAAACAGTTGGTCGCCAATGTAAGAACCGACGCCATCATCGGCGACATGGAAATCTCCGTTCATGATCGGTATGGCAACACGGAGCAGCATGGTGAAGACAAATAGACCGGTAGCCCAGACGCCCATCGCGAGAAGCAGCTCAATACCGGTTGGCGCGTATTCGTAAATCTCATGCAGGACGTCAGGGATGAAACCGGGTATGACCAGTCCCATCCCCTTTTCAATGTACACCCCGATGAACACAAGAATGCACCCCATTACCAGGGTGACATTGTTTCTCCGTGTTGCAGGGTTCAGGAAGAGAACAAAAGCAGTGACGTTGAAAATCATCGCCGTCCAGATCCAGGGAACCAATGCTGAATGGCCATGCAGTCCCTGGAAAAGATATCGAAAGGAGTCCAAATGGATCGTGGCGGTATAATATTCCTTGAAGAGTTCTGCTCCAAGCAGCAGCAGGTTAATGAATATGGCGTAGGCAATTATTTCAGCCACCTTCTGAATGGCCTCGTCCTCAATCTTGAATTTTGTGTATTTGCGAACCAGAAAAAAGATCAGGATCATGAAGGCGGGACCGGAGCAGAATGCGGAAGCGAGAAAACGCGGCACCAGAATGGAGGAGTTCCAGAAAGGGCGAGCTCCCAAGCCGTTGTAAAGAAACGCGGTCACCGTGTGGATAGATATTGCTGAAGGGATTGAAAGCAGCAACAACGGAGTTGTTATGTTTTTATTAGGCTCCCGCTTGTAGTATTTGTTGTAGAGAATATATACCGCCACCGTGAGGTTTATCGCCAGATATGTATTAAGCACGACCACATCCCATGCCAGGAGCGACTGGGGAAAGTTGAGCAGGCCGATTTTAGGGATCAGGTGCCAGAAACGCTCGGGGTGGCCGATATCCATCGTGACAAACATCATACACATGACGATTGCTGACACGGCGAGCAGCTCTCCGAGAACCGCGATCTCCTTGATCGGTTTCCAGTGGTAGACGTAGGCGGGTATTACCAGCAGAACCGCCGCTGCGGCGACCCCGACCAGAAACGTGAAGTTAGAGATGTAAAATCCCCACGATACCTGATCCCGCATGTTGGTGACGATGAGCCCCTCATTCAGTTGTTGCGCATAGGCAAAAGCACCGATGGTCATCAAACTCAACAAAAAAAGTACCCAGCAGTAGTAGCCCTTGCTCCCTTTGGAAATTAGAACGATTGTACCGAGAAAAAAGTGCCAGATGTTTTTCATGGATGCTCCCTGACGCGAATTAGGTTGCGTAAAAGTAGTAAAACTTCGGCTGCGTATTCAGCTCTTCCTTGAAAATGAAGACCCGCTTATTCTCAATCAGGTAGCGGATCTCGCTTTCCGGGTCGAGCAGGTTACCGAATTTGCGGGCTCCGACAGGACAGATCTCTTCGCACGCAGGGTAACGGCCCGGCTGTTCGCGGGTTCGCTGAATGCAGAAGGTACATTTTTCTACAACCCCTTTCGGGCGGGGGCGATTGCCAAGATAGTGCGTATTGGGATTAATGTCATTGGCGGGAACTGACGGTTTAGCCCAGTTAAAGTGGCGTGCACCGTACGGGCAGGCCGCCATGCAGTAGCGGCAGCCGATACACCAGTTGTAATCGACGACGACAATGCCGTCTTGCTCCTTCCAGGTGGCCTGGACCGGACAGACTTTGGTGCAGGGGGGCTTTTCGCACTGCTGGCACTGAACCGGCATGTAGAAATGCCCCTTTTCCGGAACCGTTGCCGGATTGTAGTAATGCTCCGCATGTGACAGGTCAATCCCTTTTTCCTTGTTCAGCTGCATAACCCGGATCCAGTGTATCTGTGGGGAGCGTGATTGGTTATTCTCCTTAACGCAGGCATACACACAACGACGACAGCCGATGCAGCGCGACAGGTCAAGACCGTAGCCGTAGCGAACGCCTTCAATCGGCGGAGTCGTCTTGACGGTGATCTGCTTGGCGTACTGTTTACTGTAATCCTTTTCCAGGCGAGCAATTACCGCTTTGAGCTCATCTTTTGAGAGTTCGCGAAAATTTTTCTGGAAGAACTCCTCCCAGATGGAAGCCGATGCATCTCTGCCGGGCATGGCAATAAGGCCGATGCCTGCCGCCATACCTTTCAGCATCTTACGACGAGACTTATGCAGGACGTGATCATCACATTTTTTTGTATCTGACATGAATCATGCTCCCTGGTGCTTGAAATATTTATTCTGGTTCAGTGCTGCCCTTTTCCCGGCCTTTCGGGTGGCGGAAGCGGTTTCAGCGCTTTAAACTTCGGATCGTGCGGATTGTGGCAGTGAACGCAGAGCAGGTACTGCTTGTCACCATTCCAATCGCCGGTTCGTTTGCCGTGGACGCCCACCTTCCAGTCGCGGAACTTATCGCCATGGCATTGGCCGCAGAGCCGGTATGATTCTGTGAAATCGACCAATTCACCCGATACCAGTCGCAACTTGTCCCGGTTTACCAGATTGTGGCAGTCCGTACACCAACGCTCCCCTTCAGCGTGATGGAGCACTATTTCGGTATGATATTCGGTCAAAGTCCGGCGTTTCTCATTGGGTTTCATATATTTGTGGCATTGACTGCAGGGAAAGGCCCCTTCCGTAAAAGGGGGACGGGGTACCGCAAAGGTTTTTTCCTTTGGCCGGTTCTTTATATCGTAAACAGGCTGCGGTTGAAGGTCAGAGGCGGACTTCTCTGTGACAATCAATTGTCCGGAGCGGTCGAATTCCTTCACTTTGGCGGCAGACACCGGTTGCGCAGACATAACCATTACTGCCATCATGCCGAGTAAAACTAACGTGGGACGAGCAATGCACTGAATTTTCATCTCAACCTCAATGTCGTTTATAGTATGTTGAAGTTGCCCTGTGTACCAAAGATTAGGGCGCAGTTTACCGGTTATATAGCCTTTTGTACTGTAGTGATATGAAAGTATAGGGAATTTGTCAATACAAAAACGTTTTCATAATAACATGGTTTTGTCACAGGTTTTATGGTTGTAGGCACCCGCAGGGAAAGGGACCCGAATGCATGAAATACAAACGGCTTTTTCATACATATCGCTTGATTATAATTGCAAATAGCCCTATTTAGAGTATATGAATAAAAAAAATGAATACATTGGTGCAAAGGGGGGATGTATGAACCGCTTTACGGTAGGTGTGGCAGCAGTAATCACGGTTTTTTGTGCGGGCTCTGTTCAGGCGATCCAACCCGGAAAAACGGTCTCGTGGGACACACCAATGGGTAAAGTTGTCTTCGATGGTAAAAACCATGCGGATGCAAAGGTTGGCTGCCTGGATTGTCACTCAAAAATTTTTAAGATGAAGAAGGGCTCAACCACGTTTTCAATGGCGGATATAAATGCCGGAAAATTCTGCGGTAAATGTCACAATGGCAAACGGGCCTTTGCGACAAATGACCCGGACAATTGCGCAATCTGTCACCAAAAGAATAAGAAGTAACTCCCGCTCACATTATCAATACACAAAGGGGTGAATGCATGCGAATACTTACGATTTTGTTGGGGACACTGTTTTTAGGGGTCATGTTATCAGGTGTCGTCGGTGCTGAGGAAAGAGCGACAAAGGAGGAATGCATCGCCATGACCAAAGCCGCCTCAAAAATGCTTGAAGCGGACAAAGCGGCAGGCATTAGGGAGATCAACAACCCTAAAGGTAAATTCGTCTGGAAGGACTCGTATGTTTTTCTTATGGACAAAAGTGGCAAGATGTTGGCTCATCCATTCATTCCCGAGTTACTCAAAAAAGATACCCTGCTGAGTGATACAGATAAAAATCAGCTGAAGCCGAAAAAAATATTTGTAGAGTTTGTCGATGTGGCTTTTAATAACGGCGAGGGGTGGGTTGATTACAAATGGCCAAAGCCGAATAAAAAAGTCCCGTCGGATAAATTCACCTTCATCCACCGGGTCGGATGGACAGATATGCTCGTAGGTGCCGGTACATACTTAAAATAAAAAATATCAGAGGGTTACGCCTATAGGTGTAGCCCTCTTCCATGCTCGGAACATTCCGCTGCCTTTGTCTGATCCTGATTGATTTCCACTCTCCCCTCAAATTACAATTGACGATTTCCAACCCGATATGTATAGTCCCCCGATTGTGTGGGTTATTTGTTTTAAAAGAGGAGTCAGGGCAATGCAAAAAACAGTGGTACTTACATCTCTCATGCTTTTACTTCTGATAGCTTCTGTCTGCGGCGCGGCCGAGTACAAGGAAATTACTTATACCTTTAAAAATGCCGGTCCGGTAGTTTTCAGCCATGTTCTGCATCTGAAAAAGTACAATAATAATTGTAAAATGTGTCACAACGCGATTTATAATTTAAAAACAAAAAAACGCTACACAATGGCAGAAATGGAGAAAACAAAATCCTGCGGTGCGTGTCATAGCGGTGCGAGGGCATTCAGTGTTGCCTCTGAGAAAGATTGTTCCCGTTGCCATAGTGGTAAGCCGCTGGACGTCACCTATGCGGTAAAAGGCTTAGGTTCCGCAGTATTCAGTCATGCTACCCACATAGCCAAAACAGGCGGCGCCTGCAAAGGATGTCACAATGGCACTGTCATAACCGGCAAGGAAGGTGCGGTTACTATGGCGGAAATGGAAAAAGGGCGTACCTGTGGCTCGTGCCACAACGGCAAGCGCGTTTTTGCGGTAACGGCAAACTGTGATCGCTGCCACAAAGGGCTCAAGCCGAAAGAGATCACCTTCGCACTGAAGGGGGTAGCGCCGGCTACGTTCAGCCACGAATTCCATACGCAGGCGTATAGCTGCAAAGATTGCCACACGAAAACCTTCCCTTACAAGACTGTTGTCGGCAAAGCCAGCATGGCTGATATGGTCAAAGGGAAATCGTGCGGTATCTGCCACAACGGCAAGGACGCCTTTGCATCATCCGGTGATTGCGGAAAATGCCATAAAGGTCTGAAGCCTGGAATTGTCAAGTTCAAGACAGCTGGCGGTGAAGCGACATTCAGCCACGAATTCCATCTGCAGAGTTACAAATGCGCTGATTGTCACACCGGGATTTTCCCGTACAAGGCCGGGGCATTGAAAGCATCAATGAGTGACATGGAATCCGGAAAATCGTGCGGCGCCTGTCATAATAAAGGCAAGGACGCCTTCCCGGTTCAGGATGATTGCGGCAAGTGTCACAAGATGTAGATTTTATGGGACGGCAGACAATAATCAGCCGTCCCGTTTTTTTACATTGAAGAGGTTGCGATTTCTCGTTTAGCTGGTATCATCACACCGCCGCTCTGTGCGGACACCCAAAACAAAGGAGATGTAAACATGAAAAAGATTTTTATCGCACTATTGGCAGTAACCGTTTTTTCCGGATCAGCACTCGCCGCTGATGTCATTGAGATGAAAAAAGGTGTCACCTTCAATCACAAAGCCCATGCAGAAGCCCTTAAAGACTGCAAAAAATGCCATGCAAAAGCCGAAGGCGGCAAGATTGAAGGCTTCGGCAAGGATTTTGCCCACAAGTCCTGTAAGGATTGCCACACAGAAATGAAAAAAGGTCCGACAAAATGTAAAGAATGCCATACCAAGTAATCTGCAGGTCCAGTTTTAACGCACGGATTGAATCTCTCCAGATTGCATCCCCCCGAAACTTACTTCGATGAGAGAACACAATTGCTGACGTACTACCCCGTAGCTTGCTGCGGGGTAGTTTTTGAACAAATATGCCGGGAGGATTAGAAATGTACATTCGTATTGCCTTGGTGTTGTTTTTGTTAGTACTGACGACAGCACCTGTACCGGCCGAGCAGGGAATGGCCATTGATCCGGCCACCTGCCTTGGATGCCACAGCAATAAAATATCCATTAGCTCTTTTGCTGCTTCTGTCCATGGCAAAAACGCCTGCACCAGCTGCCACGTAGACATTACCGATCTCACCAAGCACATGAAAAAAGAGATCAAAGTCCAGAAGGTGCAGTGCGAGCGCTGTCACAAAAAGCAGAACTCTGAGCATTATGCCAGTGTTCATGCGGAAAAAGGGGTGACGTGCGCCCAGTGCCACACTGACGTCCATACCCACAATTACTGGAAAAACGACAAGCGCATCGCCGTGGCCAAATGCGTTCAATGCCATGACAAAGAAGCCGTCTATCAGAAGTCAATCCATGGCAAGGGTGTTGCGGCCGGCAACATGGATTCAGCTGCCTGCCATGACTGCCACAATCTCCACGCTATTGATAAGCTTGCTGGCGCCAAGGACCACAAAGGGCGCGAGTTCCACACAAAAGTCTGCATGAAGTGCCACAGCGACGGGAAGATGATGGCCAGGAACAATATCACCAACGTCGCAGTCAAGTCGTATATGGAGAGTTACCACGGCAAAAACTATCGCCTTGGTAATCCAGACAAGGTTGCCGGTTGTGCCGATTGTCACACCGCCCATTCGGTACTTCCGAAGAGTGACCCGGCCTCCAGTGTCAACCCGGCAAACCTGGTCAAGCAGTGTGCCGTGTGCCATACCAGCGCGACACCACTTTTTGCTCAGTTTTATTCGCATGGCGAGATGACCGATCGTGAAAAATATCCGATCATGTTCTACACGTTTGTCTGCATGACCGGACTGCTCCTTTCTACTTTTGCCGTGTTCTGGATTCACACGCTGCTCTGGATGTTCCGCGGCTTCGTTGAAAACCGCGAGAAGGCTGCCGAATTGGCGGCTGGTACGCACCATCATGTCCATGTTACCGACGCCGGCACACATGTTCATGTTATCCCGGATGCGCACAAACAGTATCGCCGTTTCAATCGACTGCACATCTTCCTGCACCTGCTGGTCATCACCAGCTTCCTGCTGCTTTCGTTGACCGGTCTGCCGCTCAAGTTCAGCGGTCAGCAGTGGGCAAACTTCATGATGCAGTTCTACGGTGGGGCCGCCAATGCTGCATATCTGCATCGCGTCGGTGCCGTAATCACATTTGTCTATTTTGGCACAGCCCTGCTTATGAGCATCAACTTCCTTTTCATCAGGAAAGACATCAAAGGGAATCCACTGCAGCGCCTGTTCGGGCCGGATTCTCTCTGCTTCAATCTGCGTGATATCAAGGATGTGTTCTTCATGGTCAGATGGTTCCTCTTCAAAGGGCCTAAGCCAACATTTGAACGCTGGACCTACTGGGAGAAATTCGACTTTGTCGCGGTCTTCTGGGGTATGTTCGCCATCGGCGGATCTGGATTGATGCTCGCGTTCCCTGTGTTTTTCGGGATGTTCCTTCCCGGGTGGGCGTTCAATATTGCAACGATCGTCCATTCTGACGAAGCACTCCTTGCTACCGGTTTCATCTTCACGGTCCATTTTTTCAATACTCACGGACGACCGGAGAAGTTCCCGATGGATTTTGTTATCTTCAACGGGCAGATTGCCAAAGAAGAAATGATCGAGGAACGTGGCGATCAGTGGAAACGTTACGAGGAAGAGGGTATTACCGAGCAGTTCGCCTGCAAGAGGACCAGTGGCGCTGTATATGACTTCCTGCTGAAAGGTTTCGGCTTTACCGCCGTTACGATCGGGCTTGTCTTGATGGCACTCATGATTCTGGCGTTTGCGACCGGAGGCGGGCACTAAAAAACATGCCACGTCGTGGTGAATGAGAAGAGGAGACTCTTCGTCTTACAACAAAGGGGGGTGCCGAATGGCATCCCCCTTTGTTGTAAGCAGCTATGATATGACATCCTCTGAAAAGGGGCAGCACTCCGGCCCGAAAACCTCACTTACCCGCGCTCTGAGGCGGCCAGTTTTTCCGGATTACCCTCCATCTATAAATGGTAATAAACAGAGCGCATCGCCATCATGGAGGATGTCTTCGACGTCGGCATGAACACCATTGATGAGCACGATCCCGAGAAGAGGATCGGGAATCAATAGCTCATCAACCACTTTCCGCACAGAGGTGCCGGAGGGATACTCGCAGACCGCCTCATTAAAACGGCCGGTCCGAAAAATACCAACAAGTTTTACGGTCACATTCATTGTTTTCCTTATATAACGCATCAATGGGACATAAGTACCGGCACGGTCATATATTTAAGAATATGCCGGGACACATCACCCAGCGTCAGGGTGCCGAGCCGGGTCTGCGCAAAAGCTCCCATCACGAGGAGATCACTCCCCTCATCAGAGGCGCGGTTTAGCAGCACATCGCCGATTGATATATCGCTGGAGACCGTCTGCTCCGCCCTGGCTGTAATGCCGTGACAGGCCAGGTGGGCGCAGAGTTTTTCTTCTTCGGACTGCTCGGCATCGGTCGGATTTACTGCCAGAATATTAACAACTTCAGCCATTGTCATCAGAGGTATGGCGTCATTCACAGCGCGGGTTGCCTCCCGTCCCGGTTTCCAGGAGACCAGCACCCTGGTGCCGCACTCAGTGTACGATGCGGTATAGGGGATGATCAGTACCGGTCGTCCTGCACCGAGAATCAACCGCTCCGGGAGGTCCGAAGGAGTGTCATTGTCACCGGAGGCGTGATTGGGCTGTCCGATAATCACGACGTCGGCATAGTGTGCATGAAGATTTATGATCTCGGCAACTGCGGTGCCGGTCACTTTCCAGTCAACGGTGCGCAATTCTGCCTGTACCCCGGTTCCGGCAATCAATTCATTGAATTGGTCCTGAACCTGCTGCGTCTTTGTTTTTGTGTCCATATGCAGAGGTTCGTAATACGGGTGTGTGATGATATAAAGCGCAGTAAGCCGCGCCTGGTGCCTCTGGGCAAGCCCGATGGCCAGGGTCAGTCGGGCGGCGGAATGATCTGAATTATCCAGATGGATGAGTATATTTTTTAAAGGCATACAACAGATCTCCCTGTGGTTAATTGAAAAAGATGCCGCTATCAGGCCAATTATAGCTCTGACGCCACCCGTTTTTGATCACAACGTCATCAAGTCTTTCGACTGTTTCCCGCTCACGCTTTCAAGGGCTATTTTCCAGACCCTTAAGGCAGCAATACTCTCTTCGCTGAAGTTCCACTCCTGCTTTGAATACTGTTTCATGATCAGATGCAGGCCCGCACTCTTTTCGCCAGGATCGGCCAGTTCGCGGATTGTGCCGTAGGCAATGACGCTCCGGTACGAAAAGCTCCAGCTGCATGGGTCGATATCATGCGGTTTGAGAGCAACACCCTGCTCGAATTCAAGACAGACGGACGGATTAGCCGCAAAAAAATCGATCTTCTTTCCTGTCTGTGCCGTGTGAATGTAGATTGAGGAGCCATCGTACCCGAAGGATACAGGGATGATATACGGCTCATTATCCTTTGCCAGTGCGACTCTGCATACCTGGCTGCCGGAGATGATCTGTGAGATTAGTGCTGGGTCTCTGATTTCCTTGTCGGTTCGCCTCATAACTGTGTCTCTCCTGTTCGTTCGGATCCCGGGAAAGAGTACACCGGTTTCAGAAACCGAGATACGCTTCGCGGATGGACTCGTCAGCCTCGAGTTGTTTGCCGGTCCCTTCACCAACGATACGGCCGTTTTCCATGACATAGCAGTAGTCGGCTACCTTCAGCGTCTGGTGGACGTTCTGCTCGACGAGGAAGATGGTCAGTCCCTGACGGTGCAGTTCCTGAATGACCTTGAACACCTCCTTGACCATAAGCGGAGCCAGTCCGAGGCTCGGTTCGTCGAACATGATCATCTGGGGATCCTGCATCAGGGCGCGGCCGATGGCGACCATCTGCTGTTCTCCGCCGGAGAGGGTTTCCGCGGTCTGATTGCGCCGTTCCTCAAGCCTCGGAAAGATCGAGTAGACATGTTTGAGGGTCGCCGCACGTTTGCTGTGAGTACGCTTGAGATAGGCGCCGACCAGCAGGTTTTCTTCAACGGTCATTTTGGAAAAGAGCTGTCTCCCCTCGGGAACGAGGGTAATGCCGAGATCAACCACCTTGTGAACCGGTTGGCCGCTGATGACTTCGCCATTGTACGAGATCTCTCCTGCAGCAAGTGGTGCGAGGCCGCAGATAGATTTGAGGGTCGTGGTCTTGCCGGCGCCGTTAGCGCCGATCAGAGCGACGAGCTGACCTTTTTTGACAGAAAACGAGATGCCCCAGAGAGCCTGCAGGTCACCGTATTTCACCGCTGCGTCTTTTACGTCGAGTACATTCATGCCGCCGCCTCTCCCAGGTAGGCTTCGATAACCAGAGGGTTCCGTGCCACTTCCGCTGCGGTACCCTCCGCTATCTTCTCGCCGAAATTCAACACCACCAGACGATCACTGATGTTCATGATAACCCGCATGATATGTTCCACAATCAGAATAGTCATCCCCTGCTTTTTCAGTTCCAGAATAAGTTCCACCGTTTTGTCCGCTTCAGTTGGGTTCAGGCCGGCAACAACTTCGTCCAGCAGGAGAAACGTCGGCTCAAGTGCGAGCGCTTTGCCGATTTCAAGTCGCTTGCGTCCGGCAAGGGTCAGGCTCGCCGCAGAAACATCAGCACGATCCGCCAGGCCGGTATTCTCAAGAATCTTCCATGCATGCCGCTCCGCTTCTTTCCGTTTGGGATAGCGAAGGAACGAAGCGATGATGATGTTTTCAAGTACCGTCAGGCCGGCAAACGGCTTCACCACCTGGAACGTCCGGCCGATGCCGCGGTCTGCCAGTGTATAGGGAGGTTTGCCGCTGATATCCTTCCCGTTGAAAATGATCGTGCCGCTGGTTGGAGCGTAGAAACCGCTGATGACATTGAACAGGGTCGTTTTGCCGGCGCCGTTGGGGCCGAGCAGTCCGATGATTTCGCCCTGCTGGACCTCAAAAGAGACGTTATTGACTGCGGTCAGGCCGCCGAAACATTTTGTGACCGAATTTACTTGCAAGATCGGTTCAGCCATGGTTATTCCCCTTCATTCTGTGGCAGTTTAGCAGCAAGGCTTTCATCCTTTTTCTCTTCGCTCTTCTTGTGAGATCTCAATCCTCTCAGCGTTCCCCAGAGCCCGTTCGGTATGAACACGACACTCAAGGCAATAACTGCGCCGAGAATGATCAGGTACAGGAGCTGAAAATCAGACAGATACGCCCAGAACAGAGTCTTGAAGGCAAAAATGAGCAGAGCACCGATGACCGGTCCGACCAGCGTACCCATCCCGCCGAATACGACCATAACCAACGCCTGATCGCTCACCAGGTCCCCCAGGGTCGAGGCAGGGTCGATAAAGGTAATCCAGTATGCGTAGACACCTCCCAGAATTCCGGTCGGAACAGCCGAGAGGATGAACGCCTGCATTTTCAGCTTGGTAGGGTTGAGCCCCAGCGCCATGGCCCCCTGATCATCCTCGCGGATCGCCTTCAACTTCAGGCCGAAGGGTGAACATTCGAGCAGGAACCAGAGCAGGGCAAAAGTAACGGCAACGATGGCAAGCATCAGGTAGTAAAAGAACTGTGGATTGAGGAACGAGGGGAGCCGCATGCCGTCCGGGCCGCCGGTAATATCCATGATCAGGGCCAACTGCTGGACTGCCCGGGAGAGTGCCCATGTGGCGATGGCGAAATAGGCACCCTTCAGGCGGAGAGTCGGCAGACCGGCCACCAGAGCACCCACGCCGGCCAGAACGCCGCCCATCGGGAGAGCCAGTGCAAAGGGCCAGTGGGCCTGCATCATCAGGATGGCGGTGGTGTAGGCCCCCAGGCCGAAGAAGGCGCCGTGACCGAAGTTCAGGTAGCCGGTATAGCCGGCAAGAACATCAAATGCCAGGGCCAGGCCGATCCACATGATCGCCTCGGTGATCACCCGGAGAAAAAACGTATCCTGAACGACTGCAGGCAGGGCGATAAGAATCAGCAGAATAGGGAGGCCCCAGCGGATGCTTTTATCTTTCATGTTCAGACTCCCCTTCCAAATAACCCTCGTGGTGAAATCAGCAGTATTATGTACAGGATTGCAAAGACCGCCAGCAGGGTATGGCCTGGATTAAAATAGATCAGGAATATCGACTGAACCATGCCAAGAAGCAGTGCCGCCCACGGTACCCCTGCCAGATAACCCATGCCGGCCAGAACCACCACAAAGAAGGCGAAGATTGTGTATTCCGTTCCCATTTGAGCGCTGACGGAGAGGATGCAGCCGATCAGCACGCCGGTCATGGCGCTCACGCCGACATACAGGCCGTAGACGAGTGAAGCGGTCTGCTTGCCGTTGACGCCCATCAGTCCGGCTGACTCCCGGTTAAGAGCCAGGGCACGGACGCCAAGGCCAAAATTTGTTTTCTTCAGCAGGTAATGGAGAGCCGCGGTTATTGCCAGGGCATACACCAGTCCTGCCAGGCGGATGGAGGAAATTGTCAGAGATAAGCCGAACTTTTCAATGAAAAACGATCCTTCGGAAAAAACGGAGGGGGTTGAGTTACTGTAAAATCCGAACACTGTCAGGGCTATCCCCTGGAACATGATGGCAAGGCCAAAGGTAAATACCAGTCCCATCAACAACGGGTTCCCTTTGTTGCCGCTCAGCACCCGGTGTATCACCGGCTGAATCAGGTACCCGACCAGGGCGAACATGATGAAAACGACCGGCAGCAGCAGAAACGGGTCGAGGCCGGTCACTTTGTTAAGATAGTATCCGGCAAACGCGCCGAACATGATCCATTCGCCGACAGCGAAGTCGATGATGTGCATTACCCCGTAGGTAAGGGAGAAGGCGATGGCGATGGTGATATATATTCCGCCGAGCAGAATCCCGTCCATCAACGCTTGAGGTAGAAGTTCCATTACATTTTCCTCCGACTGCTTCTGGTGATCCGGATCTTGATGTGACTGCGTAAATCCCCCCTAACCCCCCTTTGAAAAGGGGGATTGAGGGGGATTAACTCTTAATGTACTAGCGGTTTTTCCATGGAGTGAGCGGGTACTGGGCGGGAACCTCCTGAATGTTCTTCGGTCCAACAATAACGGTTTTTCCATTCTGGATCTGGACTGTCAAAGGGGTCATGCCGACGTTGGCGTGATAATACTCTCCGGACGTGGCAAACTTGACCTTGCCGTAGAACGTATCGATATTCACCTGCTCCAGGGCCTTGATCAGCTCTGTGCGCTTTGCTTCAGACATGCCGGGTGTGGCACCAATCTTCTGCAGGGCAACCTGGAAGGCTATTCCGGCAGCCGAAGAGCCTGCCTGGGTGTAGTCGGCCGGAGTGTTGAATGCTTTCATTGATGCGGCGTCATAGCTTGCGGCGGTCGGCCAGAGAATCGCGCTCTTGGTTTTGGCTGTGTTGGTCCAGACGGAGGCACCGAACACCTGATTGGCGTCCTTGCCGAGAGCCTCTACGAAGGCCGGCTCGGTTACACCGTAATGCATCAACAGAGCCTTGGGTGTGTAGTCGATCTGGCGCAGCGATTTTACCAGCTTGATGAGCTCTTCGTCATGGCCGCCGAAGGCGATCAGGTCCGGTTTCAGGCCGCGTACCGCTGAAAGGAGCGGTGTGAGGTCCTGGCCGGCGGGAACGATGTTGAACTTGAGGACTTTGATCTTGGCTGCTTCAGCAGCAGTTTTGAAAGCCTCTGCGGACGCTTTTGAAAAAGTGTCGTTAGAGCCGAGAATGACAGCGGTTTTAGGGGCCGGATTGAGCTCGCTGAGGGTTTTGATCGGGGTTGCTCCGGTGAAATTGATCGGAGGAACGGTGCCGAAGGTGTAGAGGAATTTATTGCTCCAGATAAGTGGGGATTCTGCAGAGCCGGTAATCATTGGAATTTTGTATTTTTCGACGACGGGCGCTACTGCAATGGTGACGCCGGAGGAGTAAGGGCCAAGGATGAAGTCAACTTTTTCCTGGGTGATCAGGCGCTCTGCAGCGGCTGCTCCAGAAGCAGGATTTGACTGGGCATCTGCATAATAGAGCTTGACCAGGTATTTCTTTCCTTTGATGTCGATACCGCCTTTAGCGTTTACTTCCTGAGCCCAGAGATCGTAGCCTCTTTTCGTGACGTTACCGCCTGTGGCCAGAGAGCCGGACAGTTCGGTGACGACCCCGACCTTGAATACAGCTTCATCCGCTGCGTAAAGTGTAGTTGCGACCAAGAGTGACGTGACAAGGGCCAGGGTACAGAGCAATCTTTTTTTCATTTGTACTTCCTCCTTTTTGTGTGAACACCCTACAGGTTGATTGACCCCTGCAAGCGCTCTCTGTTTGGGTGATGATACGTGAACATTGTCGGAAACAGAACAGTTTGTTATTTGTGTTATATAAAAGCACAAGACGTGCCAATTCTGTCATGGGATACTATTCTCCCGTTCAGGCGGCATACAATAGACATTTGAACAGGTACGGTGTTCTGAAAACGACAGAGGCCAATTATTCCAAATGGAATAATTGGCCTCTGTGCGTTCGACAGCTCGCCTCAGTTTCAGTTCATCTTTATGACAGGCCGTAGCGTTTCATCTTTTTGGAGATGGTGGATTGATTTACTCCCAGCGCTTCAGCTACCAGGGTCTGGTTGGCATATCTCTCCAGAGCCTGGGTGAGAATAGAGCGCTCAACGCTATCAATGGCTTGCTGCAGGGTCATTGTCGCGGGCCAGTTGACCAGGCTTGTGCCGACGTCCTTGGCGTGGCCGAGAATTTCTCCGGGGAGGTCCTGAAGGTCGATTATTTCTGTTTCCGACATGACTACCAGGCGTTCGCAGATATTGATCAGCTCCCGGACATTGCCGGGGTACTGGTAGGTTGAAAGAGCATCGGAAACAGCGCCGGAAAGTCGTTTTAGTATACCGTTCCTCGCACCGTAAAGATCTATGTAGTGGTGTACCATCGGGAGGATACATTCTTTGCGCTCACGCACCGATGGGACTTGAATCGGGATGACTTTGAGGCGGTAATAGAGATCAAGGCGGAAACGCTCCTGTTTTACCATCTCTTCCAGGTTGCGATTGGTCGCTGCAAGAATACGAACATTTACCGTGCGACTCTTGGTCCCGCCCAGGCGGGTGACGCGGCCATCCTCAAGGAAGCGCAGCAGTTTGACCTGCGAGGCAGTGGGCAGTTCCGCAATCTCATCCAGGAACAGGGTGCCGCCATCTGCCAATTCGAGATAACCCGGTTTGCCACTCGACTGGGCCCCGGTAAAAGCGCCTTTTTCATAACCGAACAGCTCCGATTCGATCAGTGATTCAGGGATCGCGCCGCAGTTGATCTTGATGAGCGGCTTATCGGCACGGCCCGAGTTCTTGTGAATCAGGTCGGCAAACAGGCCTTTACCAACGCCTGACTCGCCGAGGATCAGCACGGATGAGTCAACTACGCTCACTTTGAGTGCCTGGCGAAGCGCCTTGAGCATGCAGGGGCTTTTTGCGATAACCCGCCGCGATTCAAGCTCTATCTGCTGCATCTCCAGCATATGGTGAAGTACCTGGTCTTTAATAGCCCCCTGCTCCTCCAGTTCCCGCTGCAATGTGTCGATTTCTGTGATGTCGCGCTCGCTCACGACGACCCGAATCAGGTCGCCATCCGCGTTAAATACAGGGTTGCCGGTCAAAATGAGTTTGCTTCCCTCCCGCTGCTGCAGCATGTTAAAGACTGCCCGCGTCTTGATGACCTCGAGAGTTACGGATCTGTCCACAAACCCTTCTTGAACCAGTTCGCGCATGTTGCGTCCGACAACCTCGATCGCCTCTATTTTATTGACCCGCTCTGACGCAGGATTGATGCGGAGTACGTTGGCATCAGCATCACAGATCCAGAGGCCGTCCGACGATGAATCGATGATGGTGTCCAGTTCACTGTTGAGTTCCTGAAAGAAGCGCATCTGCATGGCGATCTCTTCAAGTTCGGTGCTTTCCATGAAAAGGCACGCCACCCCGACGCGCTCGGAATCAACCATGATCGGACTGACTTTAACCAAGTAGTTCGACTCTACTCCACGCACCGAAATCTCCAGTCGTGGCTTGCTTTCGCGCAGTGTCTGGGAAATTTTGTGCCACAGTTCCGGCATGATACTGTTCAGGTGGGTGCCGCGGGATATGTTGAAACTCTCCCGGGCAACACGGTTGGCATGGATCGTCATGCCGGAATTATTTATGGCGAGAAGCCCCACGTCGACGGCGTCCGTGAGGGCATGATAAAAATCTTCCGAGTGCAGCGGTGCATCGCTGAACGTTGAAGCGGTGAGCTGGCGTGGTTCGGATGTAAGGGGCATGATATCTCATCTTTAGTATGATTGAGCTTCAACATACTTGAATTATTCTCTTTTAGGTGTTTCTCGGCCGGGCAAAGCGCCTACCGCTGTCGTAATTATTCACAAAAGAATAAAATATGCAAGTTGGAATATTTTTTAGCCGTTCCAGGGAACCGGTATTCGGGATGATCGTGGGGGTTTGTTCCGCGAAACAAAATTAATAGTAATAAAAACGGATAGATATATATTGGCTGCCTGTGATGGCATGATCTTTGATGAAGGAACGCAGCTACGGCACAATTGTGTCGTTCCGCCTGACGGCTGATATCACATAAATGAAGTCTGAGATCAAACGGATAAAGGAGTAGCTCCCATGACAACGCGAAACGAAGAACTGATGCAGCTGCGCAATAAACACGTCCCGCAGGGATTGGTCAATCTGACCCCTGCATTTATCACGGAAGCCCGTGGAGCTATCATGATTGATGCCGATGGGCGCGAGCTGATCGATTTTGCCGGCGGCATCGGAGTGAACAATGTCGGCCACTGTCATCCGAAGGTTGTGGCTGCCATCAAGGATCAGGCGGACAAATTCATCCACACCTGTTTTCATGTGAACCCCTACGAATCGTATGTGCAGCTTGCCGCCCGCCTCAATGAGCTGGCGCCCGGTGATTTCGATAAAATGACCATGCTGGGAAACTCCGGCGCCGAGGCTGATGAAAATGCGGTCAAAATTGCCCGCTACGCCACAAAACGTCCGGCCGTGATCTCCTTTGAGAATGCCTTTCATGGCCGTACCCTGTTGACCATGAGCCTCACCAGCAAAGTCAAGCCGTATAAACTCGGATACGGCCCCTTCGCTCCAGAAACCTACCGTATGCCTTTTGCGTACTGTTATCGCTGTCCGTTCGGCATGAAGTATCCTGAGTGCAAAGCCTCCTGTGCTGATTATCTGGAAGAATTTTTCATTACCAATGTTGCCGCAGAACAGACGGCGGCCGTAATCGTCGAGCCGATACAAGGGGAGGGAGGATTCATTACTCCACCACCGGAGTATTTTGCGAAGCTGCACGACGTCTGTAAGAAGCATGGCATTCTGCTGATTGTCGACGAAGTGCAAAGCGGCATGGGGAGAACCGGAAAAATATTTGCCATTGATCACTGGGGCATTGAGCCGGACATCATCACCTCGGCAAAAAGTCTCGCAGGAGGAATGCCGCTCAGCGCCATTACCGGCCGAGCAGACATTATGAACCAGTCCCATATAGGGGGGCTCGGTGGTACCTACAGCGGTAACCCGCTGGCATGTCGCGCAGCCCTGGCCGTGCTGGAAATCTTGATTGAGGATGGTCTGCTGAAGCGCGCAGTAGACCTCGGGGATAAACTGCTGGCGCGTTTTCTGGCACTGCAGGAGAAATATGAGATCATCGGCGAGGTCCGCGGCAAGGGCCCAATGCTGGCACTGGAGTTGGTGCGCGACCGGGAAACAAAGGAGCCGGCCGGCGATGAGGCGAAGAAACTGACTAAACTGTGCTATGAAAAAGGATTGGTACTGCTCTCCTGCGGAAATTACGGCAACGTGATCCGCGTACTGATGCCGCTGGTGATTACCGATGCAGAGCTTGAGCGTGGCCTGACGATTCTGGAAGAATCACTTCAACAGCTGCGGTCGTAGGAATATTTTGCAAACGAATGGGGCGAGCAGTTTCTCGCCCCATTCGTCAACCACAGAGGGGGGAACCGTGAAACTCGAACCGGATAAAAGAGTTCAGATTAAAGTTGTAAAGTCGGAATGCTCATTGATGAAGGTGGATTCCTGTGTGTACCTGGACGGGCCGATGATTGATTACGCAACATCGGCACCGGTCTGTGTTACCGCCCTGCTGGGGATCTACCCCTTTGTCATGACCGCCCGTTTTGGCATTGAGTCGGATAAAATGGGACACAACGACGGTTACCACGTCTGTTGTCCGGACAAGATTGTGGAGTTCGTCGTTTCAAGCGTCATGCCGCACCCCCTCTGAATTGTGTAGAATATCCCCACCGAAAAACACACTCCTCCCCCGTATCCCCACGCTCTTTTGCTGAAAGTGGAAGATGCCACAGGCCTTCTGCGCACGCCGATACAGTAGTAAATGCAGAGACTGTTCCATTTGTGGGCCTCTAATTCCGCTATACGGAACTCATATTCTGCATAGTGCCGATTCTGTGTTGACGCATACGGTTTGTTTGTGAGAGCGTGAGATCCACGTTCATCTCCAATCACTTTTAGAGCAGATTACGCAGCAGGCAGAAAGGGTGCGGTCACATGACGACAGCAGACAATGAAGCCGTTCAGAGCGGCGACAAAGATCGCAAATTCATATCAGCACTCGCGCGGGGCCTGGATGTTCTGGTCTGCTTTATGTCAAGCGATCGCGTCCTGGGGAACCAGGAAATCGCAAAACGTACCGGCCTCCCGAAATCGACGGTCTCCCGTGTTACCTACACCCTGACGGAACTCGGGTATCTTCGCTATTTCATGGACCAGAACAAATACTGCCTGGGGAAAACCTTTATCGGTCTCGGCTATTCAATGCTGGCGCAGATGCATATCCGCAGAATTGCCCGTCCGCTGATGCAGTCACTTGCCGAGTACACGCAGGCATCGGTCAACCTCGGGATCCGTGACCGGCAGAATATGGTCTATATCGACACCTACCGTAACAGTTCGACGTTCACAGTACAGCTCGATGTCGGCTCACAGATTCCAATTGCCACCACCTCGATGGGGAGGGCGTATCTGTGCGCTCTGCCGGAAATGGAGCGGATCAAGCTGATGGGACAGATCCGTAAAAGTGATGAACATAGCTGGCCTAACATTAAGCTGGGCATTGAACAGGCCATGGTTGACTTCAAGAAAAAGGGATTTTGTTACTCTTTGGGAGAGTGGAGGGAGGAGGTCAATGCGATCTCGGTGCCTCTGGTTGCGAGCGACAATTCTGAAATAATGGTGTTCAGCTGCAGCGGAGCATCTTTTCAATTAACGAGTGAGATGTTTGAAAAAGATATCGGCCCTCGACTGCAAAATCTGGTTGGCAATGTAAAAACAGCGTTATCGCATTTGAAGGTGTAATTTCATTCTATTTCACTGAGGGAGTTTGGCAATGGCAGGACCTTTAAGTCACATACGTGTTCTGGATTTAAGCAGGGTGCTGGCAGGTCCCTGGGCCGGACAGACCCTCGCAGACCTGGGGGCTGAGGTTCTCAAGGTGGAGCGGCCCGGTGCCGGCGATGACACCCGTAGTTGGGGACCGCCGTTTCTGGCGGACCGTGAGGGGCGTCCGACCAGCGACGCAGCCTATTTCCTCGCGGCAAACAGGGGGAAAAAATCGGTCACCATTGATTTTACACAGCCGGAAGGACAGGAACTGGTGCGCCGGCTGGCCTCAGAGAGTGACATAGTTCTTGAGAACTTCAAGGTTGGAGGCCTCGCAAAGTACGGTCTCGACTATCCATCAATCAGGGCGATCAACCCGGCGGTCATCTACTGCTCAATAACCGGTTTCGGCCAGACCGGTCCCTATCGGAACCGTGCCGGTTATGACTTTCTGATTCAGGGTATGGGTGGGTTGATGAGCGTTACCGGTGAGCCTGATGAACTACCCGGAGGCGGACCGGTCAAAACCGGTGTTGCTATTGTTGACATCTTTACCGGCATGTATGCAGCAACATCGGTGCTCGCTGCCCTGGCACACCGGGAGAGGACCGGAGAGGGAGAGTATATTGATCTTGCGCTGCTCGACGTTCAGGTAGCAACTCTGGCCAATCAGGCGACAAATTACCTGGTGTCTGGCAGTTCGCCGGTACGGCTCGGCAACGCACATCCGAACATCGTCCCGTATCAGGCGTTGGCAACCAGCGACGGTCACATTATTCTGGCAGTCGGAAATGATGCCCAGTTTGCACGTTTCTGTGCCGTGGCCGATCGTCCGGAACTGGCTGAGGATGAGCGCTTTCGCAGCAATGCCGACCGGGTACACAATCGTGCGGAGCTGATTGCCATTATTATGGAGGTACTCAAGCAGCGAACCCGTGCCGAGTGGATTGCAGCACTTGAGGAGGCCGGGGTGCCGTGCGGGCCAATCAATACCATTGCGGAGGTCTTTGCCAATCCTCAGGTTCAGTCCCGCGGTATGCGTATAGACGTCCCTCATACGGGAGCAGGACATATTCCGCTGGTGGGAAGTCCGATGAAGTTTTCCCGGTCGCCGCTGAATGACCGTCAAGCGCCGCCTCAGTTGGGGGAGCATAACGATGAAATACTGAAGGGGATGCTTGGGCTTGCCGATGAAGAACTGGAGCGGTTAAGGGGTACCGGGATTATATGACCGGGGGCACGCGCACACATTCAATCAGGCCGGTTCTCTGTAGAATTTTGTACGTAAAGGAGTTTTGTCATTGACTCCTGCAATTAAGTCAGTGTAAATTGCCACCAAAAGGTAATTCGGTAATTCGGTACTCAAATAGTTATTAAGGAGGTACATCAGATGAAACTGCTTGTCTGCATCAAACAGGTCCCGGACCTTGAATCCCGTTTCAAAGCGAACGCCGAAGGGGTCTGGTACAACGAAGCCGATCTTGCCTTCCGCATGAACGAATACGACGAATATGCGGTGGAACAGGCCGTTCAGCTCCGAGAGAAACGTGGTGACGGCTGCGAACTGACCGTCCTCTCCATCGGCCCTGACCGTGTCGTCGAAGCGATCAAAAAATCCCTCGCGATGGGGTGCGACAACGCCGCCCATATCCAGGACCCTGACGCATCGAGCAAAGACCCCTGGCAGATAGCCTCGATCATCTCAGCATATGCCAAAGACAAAGGTTTTGACGTTATCTTCACCGGCATGCAGAGCCAGGACCGCGGCTCCGCTCAGGTCGGTGTCACCGTCGCCGAACAGCTCGGGTTCGCCTGCACCACCACCATCATCG
>CAJAFV010000002.1 GCA_903939115.1 uncultured Geobacteraceae bacterium | reverse complement strand
GGTGGCCGGCTCATTTCTGCCGGAATCGGTAAGCAGCACGGTCTGCAGCTGCTGAAAGAGTTGGCGCTCTATGATTGCGATTAGAAAACTGGTCGTCATATGTACGTATGCCATCGGGTGTTGCGGAATGCTGCCGCTCCTCCCCTGGTTGTCAACCTTTCCTCGCGTGGTTCTGGCGTGCGGCATACTGTCAGGACTCTGGCAGGAGCGGAGGGGGATCTGGCAGCTGAAGCCCTGGATGCAGAATGTCGCAATTGTCCCGTTTTTTTTCTATTATGCTGTTCAATTCAGTCGCAGTAACCCGGCTGAGCCGGTCGTCAGTGTGCTGGCGATTATGCTTGCCGTACGGCTTGGCGGTGAAAAAACGGTCCGGCATAGTTTGCAGATATATGCCCTCTCTCTGTTCTGTCTTGCTTCTTCTTCGCTATTCGATCTCAGCCCTGTCTTTTTGATTTACCTCGGCTTACTGCTTTTTATGGTAGCTCTTGCCCTCGTACTGCTGACGTTTCATGATCAAGACCTTGCAATGACAGTAACGAAAGCGGATCTGAAAAGAATTCTCTGCTCAGGCATCTTGATGCCGATCCTGGCGGTACCGCTACTGCTGTTTTTCTTCCCGATCATGCCGCGTACCCAATTGCCGCTCTGGGATTTTCTCACGCCACCGGCATCCCGTACCTCCGGGTATTCAGATTCTGTGCAGCCGGGCAGCCAAAGCAGCATAACTGAATCACGCGCGCTCGCTTTCCGGGCTGAAATGATTCGTCAGCCTCAGCCGCAGTTGTATTGGCGTGGCACTGTATTCAACCGTACCGATGGCAACAAATGGACCCGCTCAGGTCAGATACCGGCTGAACTGACAAATGCTGCCGGCCAGTCGGTCGTACAGGCTATCTATCAGGAACCGTCTGCAAGCCGCGTGCTATCTGCGCTTGATCGACCAACGACTATCACTCGGCAGCGCGTGTCGCAGTCGCCGGATGGAGTGTTTGAGCTCTGGAGACCTACAGGCAGGCGAGTCAGTTATACCGCCGAGTCACAGACAAGCAGTGTAATTCCGCAGCGTAATTCAATCAATAAGACATTTTACCAGCAGCTGCCGGATCATATTCCGGATCGGGTACGCACGCTTGCCAGAAATATCACACGCTCAGGAGCTGACGATCGCAGTAAAGTCGAGTTGCTTGAAAACTATTTCAGAAACGGCAACTATCGCTACTCAACAAAAGAGCTGGTAACTGGTGACAGAGCTCTGGAGCTGTTCATCTTCGAAAAAAAACAGGGGCACTGCGAGTTTTTTGCTTCATCATTTGCGTTGCTGCTGCGTTGTGCCGGTGTGCCGTGTCGACTCGTTGGCGGGTATCTCGGGGGCGAATATAATCAGCTGGGCGGCTATTATATCGTTACAGAAGACAAAGCCCACGTCTGGGTGGAAGCATACATTGACGGGAGCGGGTGGGTAAGAATCGATCCGAGCGGTTTTGCCACAAACGCCGGAGATGTCTGGAAGAATAACAGATCCCGAAGCCTCATGCTTCAAGCGGCCCTGGCACTTGACTCATTCAATCACCAATGGAACCGTCTGGTTATAACGTACGACTTTGAGCAGCAGATGAGCGTTGTCAGCAGGGTCAGTTCACAGATACAAACGATAGATCCATCTAAAATTTTGCGCAGTTTGCTTCCGTATGGTGCCGGCATTCTGCTCTTTGTCGGAATCCTGTTTACTGTCAGACGATCATCGCTATTCATTACCCGGGAAGAGCGCATCCTGCGTAGTTTTTTGCGCACGGTTGAACGCGCATTCACTGTTTCAACGGGGGAGGGGAGCATCGGATTGTTTGAGGTGTCTGCTACAGCGGATAACCAGAACGTAACTGACTTTGTCACTATCTATGCCGGAGCAGTCTATCACGACCGGCGCCTGACAGATGATGAGTATCGGCGTTTACAGGGTATTCTTAGGGTTTTGAAGGAGATACGGTGATGAATCTGCTATCCATACATCCTCACTTCCTCAACGAGGTCAGGGTGCTTGTCCAACATCTTCAATAGCAGCATGGTTGATTTGGCAGGTTTTGTCACACCTCGTTCGTACTCGGAAAACGCATTGACGCCGCCGCCAAATAGTTGTGCCGCCTCTTTCTGAGTAAGATGCAGCTTGCGGCGTATGCGCCGCAGTTCTTCAGCCTGGCGACTGTCAACATCTGCAACAAAGCGGTCAAGCACAGCTGCATATCGAATGCCTTCACCATCGGCAAACAGCGCCTCATTGCATGAATGACAAAACCAACCGCGCACCTGTTCAACCATCAGGTGTTCATTCTTGTAGTCAAACGGAATATCTCGCGATTCAGACACCATAGTAGTGGAACCACATGCAGGACATGTTTTCATCTCATTTCTCCTTAAACTGGATCACAACAACTCCATCCTGTAACGTTAGCTTAATGTAGGCAATACAGCCAACCGGCGTAGGGGCATGATAGACATCCTGCCATACAGAGGAGTTGATGTGAGTGGTCATACTCTTATAAAACATTGCCGAAGTCAGAGAGTTGATTACCGCAACGGCCTGTGCAGCAGAAAGCCCCATCAAACGGGCATTAGTAAGAGCGGTTAAGGTGAAAGAATCAGCGCCTCTGTTTGCGATTAGAGCTTTAATGTCATACAGAGAGTAATGGGCGCGCCGCTTTTCCATAATGGAAAAATAACGGAATCCGTTATAAAAAGCAAGGTCGAAGTTTGAATGGCAGGTTTGACCGGTTGCCACTAAACCGAGAACATTTGCCGCCGAAAAGCATACTCATCACTATAGAATATTCTCCTATTTATTGTTTTCCCTCACCAAATATAATCCTTCGCAATCTCGCGTTTGTCCTTGCCGGAGAGTATATGCAGTATCCGTAGTTGCTTGAGTTTGTGTGGCGAGAGTGAGCCAAGCGGTATGTAGATGATTTTACGTTCCTGACGGGCGGCCATCTGCTTGAATACGCTGCGAGGCGGTTTTGCCGCCACGTAGACAACATGCTTCTCGATCGAGTAGTCCAGTGCGGCCATCAACAGAACTTCTGATCTGCTTGCGGCGGTCTGATAATCGGGGTCCTGCCAGACGTCCATCATGCGGCGAGGCGGATACGAGAGCAGAAAACCGCCGTATTCGCAACGACAGATACCGGGCCCGACAATATTCTCAGCCGGATCTGTAGCGTAAAAAGCCATATCCGATTCCTGCTCATGCTCCCCCAGCCAGGTCATGCGATAGGGGTAGTGCTCTTTCCGACGATCATCAAAAATAACCACAAGACACCCCACGCCCCCCTTTGCCCGCTGTTGCTCCCGCACATAGATTGCACCTTCGTGGATGTTGCGGATCGTCTCCCGCATATCAATGCCATCGAGGAGTGAGGTGCTGAATTTTTCACT
>CAJAFV010000001.1 GCA_903939115.1 uncultured Geobacteraceae bacterium | reverse complement strand
GGAATTGATCAAATTGAAAGGCCTTTGCGGTAATTTTGATGAAACCAGGGACTTGGAGAAAGCAATAAAGTCTGTATATCATTTATGGGCCAATGATCTATGGCGTGTCAGTTGAGATGATTACACCGGTTCAAATCCGTATTACGGATTTGCTGGCTCTTTGTTGCTTGGACGTGTACCAGCAATTGACATCATGCGAACTCTTCAGGTCGGCGACAGACCTACCCGTCTGGCGCAAGCCATTGCAGAGTTCGGTCGAATCAGCAAAACACAGCATACGCTTACTTATATTGACGATGAAGCCAAGCGCCGCAGCACATTGATACAGCTCAATCGTGGTGAGGGGCGGCATAGCGTAGCCCGTGCCGTGTTCCATGCAAAGCGTGGTGAGTTACGACAGCATTATCGCGAGGGACAGGAAGACCAGCTTGGCGCCCTTGGCCTGGTGCTCAACATGATTGTCTTATGGAACACCATCTACATGGAGGCTGCGTTGAATCAACTGCGAGAGGAAGGCTACCCTGTCAGAATTGAAGATGTACTGCGGCTATCGCCGCTGCTGCACCCACATATAAATATGATGGGACGCTACTCGTTTTCATTACCAGAAATAGTGACCAATGGTGAACTGCGACCATTGCGTAATCCGGCAGATGACGAGTGAGTGGAAAGCTTATGTATGTTTTCCGTTCTTATGGAAAGAATATTATTATGGAAAGTACGCTGATTCAAGACCCACAAGGTGAGCAAATGGCCTGAAAAACTTTAACATAACAAAATGCCACTTTCAGAAAGTAATGCGAGGCCGCTTGTCGACCCGATATCATACAACGCTGATAGAGACTGGAAATAGGGCATTAGTTGACTGCACCTATGATTTAAGATCAGCTCTGATGGGCTGCGGTATTATGTGAAGCTAGACAGAGAATATATATGGTATTTCACTGATACCACCTTGCTCTA
The DNA here is from genome assembly GCA_903939115.1 of uncultured Geobacteraceae bacterium. Taxonomy (GTDB): domain Bacteria; phylum Desulfobacterota; class Desulfuromonadia; order Geobacterales; family Pseudopelobacteraceae; genus JACRCG01. The sequence goes on along the minus strand of CAJAFV010000001.1, from coordinate 20,355 downwards.
CATTCAGTTTACTTCGCATAATCTTTTACTTTCCATAAGGTTATGCGACGCTTAGCATAACTGGTCCGTTGCACCTCATACCCCTATTCCAACATCTCAAAACTTCTGTCCAAGAGTGAAGCGCTAACTTCATCACCTTCGTTGATTGTAGCCCCAGAAGGTATAAGAACAAGAGCGTTGCCGAGTGTCAGAGATGATAAGCGCGCCGAACTCTGGTCGCCGGTGGACTTAAGATTGTATTTACCGTCCTTAAGCTCCACCTGAGTTCGAATCAGGTGGGGACGGCAACTATTGTTGCACATGGGTTCGGTCACAACAGCCCTGACAAGTGGCCGAATGATCCGGGCATGCCCCATCATGGCAAGCAAAGCCGGGCGTACGAACATTTCAAAACCAACCATGGCGGCAACAGGATTTCCTGGCAGGGCAAAGAGCGGCTTGCCGGCAACAACTGCAAAAGCTAACGGCTTTCCCGGTTTCATGTTGATTTTCCAGAATTTGAGTTCTCCACCCATCGCCTCGATGACCTCTTTTACATAGTCATGGTCCCCAACCGATACTCCCCCTGAAGTAATTATGGCATCCGCCGCAAGGCATTTTTGTAGCAGTTCGCGAGTAGCCTCAAGATCATCGCGGGCAATCCCGTGCATTACCGGAATACCGCCTGCTTCCAATACTTGTGCCGCAACACTGAGGCTGTTACTATTGATTATCTTTCCTGGCAACCGTTTCTCACCAGGTTCCACCAGTTCATCACCCGTTGCAAGGATTGCCACCACAGGTTTTCGGTAGACAGGCACTTCAGTACACCCGAAAGACGCCAGCATTCCTACTTCCTGCGGCCTGATTAACGTTCCGGCAGTAAATACAAGCTCATCAGCGCCAACATCCCCACCGCGTTTTCTGACATGAGAACCTCGCTTTGATCCCGTTTTGAGCGTAATGCCTGCAGAAGTTACCAGCACGTCTTCAATGGGAACAACGGTATCGCAGTCCGACGGAATGATCGCACCAGTCATGATTTTAATAGCCTGCCCCGGCGGTATGGCTTCAGTCCTGATTGTTCCGGCCGGAAGGAAACCGCAGACCGGGAGGGAAAACCCTTGAAGTGAGTCATGAAAAAATGCGTAGCCATCCATAGCAGAATTGTCAGCGGCAGGGATATCCCACGGTGATCTGACGTCTTCAGCAAGTACCATTCCGAGACTATCTAACAGCGGAGTTGAGACAACAGGAAGGCGTTTTGCCTGCAGCATTATTATCCGCCGAGCTTCTTCAATGGTTACCATGCGATTGTTCCTTTAACGAGTTTGTTGAGACAATAATGTTCAATGGAATTCGTCACCAATTTGGGGTTCTAAGCCCAAACAGGGTGTAATGCGTCGCAAGGGTTACGCGTGCTGTTTTTTTGGCCCCCCCCGGTTTTATGAAGGTGAAAGGACAAGGTGCTGAATAAATATGGAGTCTGAATCCATGAAAATAACCACTTCAAACAGTACAGATATTCACGAAGGAGCTGGTCGCCGGGATGAAAAGGGTTATGAAGTTGCCTTTTGATAGCCATGAGGAGTGTGGGTAGATGCATGACAAATCCCGCATTTTGATCCTATAAACTGACGACCGGTTGATCCAGCGGAACCTTGATAGTGAAACAGGCGCCTTCGCCCGGGATTGAATCAACAGTGAAAAGCCCCTTATGGTTCTGGGTGATGATGGTATATGACACAGACAACCCCAAACCGGTCCCGGATCCTACCTCCTTTGTCGAAAAAAACGGCTCGAATATCCTTTTGCGCGTGGCCTCGTCCATACCCGGACCATTATCCGAAACTTTTATAACAGCCAACGTATCTTCTCGATACGCAGAAATATTGATTTGCGGCTCAATCGACCTGTCCTCCGCCATAGCCTGAGCTGCATTCTTAAGTATATTTATAATCACCTGCTCCAGTTCGGTCGCATTGACCGACACCAGGGGAAGATTAATGGCGAAATCCCTGATAATATGTATGTGACGAAAGTCGTATTTTTTTTTGAGATCATAATCATTTGCCACCAGTTCTTCGGCACGCTCAATGATATCCGGCAGTGAAACAAAACTGTGTTCAGCATCGCTCTTACGGCTGAATACGAGCAAATTGGATACTATCTTTGCCGCCCGTTCACCTGCACTGTGCATTTTTGTCAATAACTTCAAGATACTGCGTTTCTCCAGATATGCTCGAACAAGCGGCAAACTAATACCCAGTTCTTCCGCTACCTCCAGATTGTTCGATGAATCGACTGACAGCCTTAACTCGATGTTTTGCAGGTTCTGGATGATGATGCCGATCGGATTGTTGATTTCATGCGCCATACCGGCGGCCAAACCGCCTACCATCGCCATTTTTTCTGCCTGTACCGTGAGTTCCCTTGCCTGTCTGCGCTCGGTCAAATCTCTGGCAAACGAGACCGATATCAGCCCGCCATCGACAATCAGCCTTGTGATATCCACATAAAAGGGGAAGGCGGATCCATCGCTTCGAATACCGACCGTCTCGTATGAGCAGGGAGCTTTTTCTCCCTCGATACACCTGAGCACCAGGGCTATGATCTCACTGCGGAATTTAGGAGCGATGCGGTCGCCGATATGCATTCCGATCAACTCGGCCGGTTCGTTGAAGCCAAAAATCTTCGTATAGGCCTGATTAACATAGTAATAATGGAGGTCGCGGCTCATGGCTATACCGATCGGGGAGTCCTCTATAAGGGTACGGAACCTTTTCTCGCTCTCCTCCAGTTCCTTCAACGCCTTCCTCTGCTCAGTGACGTCAATGGCAAGCACCGCTATCCTGACGACCTCACCGGCTTCATTAAACGCCGGATAATAGGTCTGATCGAATATCCTGCCATTACGCTCATCCTCAAATCGTACTGCCTCTCCCGTGGCTGCGGCCTGCGCCGCCTTCTGCCTCCTGTTGTGCGATATATCAGGCTGAGAATAATGGGTCCAGAGACTCGTTCCTACCAATTCATCAGTGCTTTTTCCGGCACGCTTTACCGCATTTGCGTTGACAGCCAGAATAATACCATTCAAATTAATGAGATATGCAGAATTATCTATTCCATCCAGAAGCGCACGAGCCGTCTTCTCGCTTGCATACAGCGCCTCTTCGGCAAAGTGACGGTTTTTTATCTCCACAAGAATGGTACGCAGGATCACAATAAAAGTTAAAATAATGAGAACGATAGCGGCCAGGCTAATGATGATAAACATTGTGGCTGATTTAGCTATGGTGCCTTCAAACGTCTCAACTCCTGATTCAAAATCACTCTCCGTATATTTCAGTATTCTGGCAAAGCTTTCACGAGTCTTCATAGCCTTGGGAGTTATAATCCGTTCGTACTCAGCGTACGCCTTATACCGGCTTTCGGCCGGGATTGCTCCAAGCGCCTTCATAACCTTTTTAGTGGTAGTGAGCCAATCCTGAACATCGGAATTTGCAACGGCAATCAGCTGCTTTATTTCTTTCTTTTCTGCAGCTTTATCGAGTATCACAAAATTATTTGTTACTTTTATTATAATGTCATTAACAGCTTTCATGTCCCTTTCGTAGTCACCACCCAACATGATGTCGCGTGACAATCGGGACAGGTAATTCATATCACTGCCCGCTTTGAGAACGCTCAACTGGGTGGTGATTTCATGAGTACGAAGGAACTGGAACTCCTCCGATAACCTTTTTACACTAACGGTGGCGGTCACAGCCATGGCCGAAACGCATATCGTGATAACCAACGCCAGCAGGATCATTTTGACTTTAATAGTCATTTCACGTGCCTTATAATCTGTCATCGGGCCAACGTAGCTGAACATACCGCTTGTAGCAATCTAATTGCAATTGATCCGTCACTATAAACCAAAGTAAGTTTCCGTTACCCTCTACGATTTTTGTGGATTGACCGGTAACAGATACGGCGTGGCATCGAGTATCGGAGCAATGGTCATCCATCCGAGAGAACCAACAACGGAGTTAATTTTGTCACCTCCGTAGACCATGAAGGTGATGCCGGTACTCTTGCTGTAAAAATCCGACCTCTTGCGGGCTTCGGCGACAACTTCCTCGTGAGTGCCGGAAAAGAGAGCGCCGGTCGGACACGCGGTGACACAAGCCTGCTTCAGACCATTTTCGGTACGATCGAAACACTGTATGCATTTGTAACTCTTATCCATCTCCTTACTGTAGACCGGCACATGGAAAGGACAGACGCCCACGCACGTCTGGCAGCCAATACACTTCTCCTCCAGGATAACCACAGATCCACCGGGGCGGGTAATGATGGCGCTTACAGGGCAATCCGGTTTGCATTGAGGAGTCTCACAGTGCCGGCAGTGGTTAAAGGCGGTGATGCGCCGTGCATCAGGAAAAACCCCGCTTTCTGTTACTGTGGGCGTCAGGTAAAGCAGATGGGCAAGCGTGTCGGTAACGGTCTTATCCACTGGGCGTTTCTTGTCGCGCTGCAGGCGTACACGGTTTTCCGCACCGCAGCCGACCATGCAGGAAAAGCAGCGAATGCAACTCTGACTATCATAGCATTGGGCGATTCTGCTCATGTCACACCTTCCTTATAGTAACGATAAAGTCCTGCGATGGCATACCCCCGGTAAGAGGAGAAAATTGCAGTTCTGAAACATGGTTCGGATTGAATCCTGTCTTTGCAGCGTTAGTCAGGAGAGAATTTAATCCGGTAAAGTATCCGGCTCCGATGCCGTAGAAAGAAAAGAGCGCATCAGGGTGAACCGTTTCCGAAAGAATCACGCGTGCCGTGGATTTCAGTGCAGGCAGATCAGGATTAATGATTTCAACCATTTCACCGTCTTTAAGACCCAATGTCCGGCCCTTTGTTTTGTTGATAAAAACAGCATCCAGGTCCAGTTTATTACCCAGCGTCCTCAGCAGCAGGTTATCCTTTGTCTGTGCGCCGGTAAAAGAACTCAAGGCAGAAAAACCGGTGATGGGAATGAATTCATTGCCGCCTAAAATCTGTTTTTTCTCCATCCAGAACGGAGGAGTCCAACGCGGCAGCGGTGAGGCCTGATCCAGTCTGGCATACTTTTTAACTTTCAGTTCATTGAAGGATTTAGCCATGTAAAGGCTGTAAACCTCCAGCTTGCCTGTTGGAGTTCCCTTGGAGGAAACGCCGTACTTTTTCTTACCGGTCCAAACCCCCTTAGCCAGAAGCGTTTCCATGGTGATGCCGGCCTTTTCCTCATCAGAGATCCCTCCGATGGCACTCAGCTGCTTCTCCCATATACCCTGGATTCCCTTTTCCATATATTCGCTAAAATATTTTTGGAATTCCTCCGGTTTCAGTACCCGTTTGGCCAGTTGAGAAATAATCCAATATCCGTTTTTGGTATCAAAGAGCGGAGCAATAGCGGCCCGGTTGACTCCGATAGTTGGAACAGGCGACTTGTAGCCGTTGTCATTAAATGCTTCGTCCCGCTCCATAAATGTGGCATCCGGCAGGATTACATCGGCAAAGAGTGTGGTCTCGTTAAAAAAGGGGGATATTGCTACGACCATCTCCAGTTTTTTCAAGGCTTCACCGATGATGGCGCCGCCTGAAGAACCGCCGACGATGTTCTGGCCGTAAAAGACGGCTACCCTGGCGGGGTACGGCTTTCCTTCCAGAATCGAGCGGATGTAGGTTCGACGATAGTTGCCGGCACTGGCCATTTTCAGGTTAGGGTCATTTTTCATGTACCAAGCCATGATGGATTCTTCTTTGGGCTTTTCGACATGCATAAAACCCTTCAGACTGGCCGAACGGTTCCACAGAACCCCGCCCTCTACTCCGAAACATCCCAGCAGCACGTTCAGGGTCGATATCAGGAGTTTCTCGCGCAGAGAACTGGCGTAACGCTCGGAACGGTAGCCACGATCCACGAACACCCTCGGTTTGTGCCTGTTTAATTTTTCCGCAACTGCAATGATTCTTGCCGCCGGCACGTCACAGATCTTCTCCGCCCAAGCAGGGGTATACTGTTCCGATTCATCCATGAGATATTGCAGAGAGGTCTTGGCCTGAATCTTCCCGCCATCCTGCTCGATCAGGTAGCTCCCCAGTAAAGCAGGCGTTTCTGTTTCGTTAGAATAAACGTATCCCTTCACCGTATCGAAAACGAGGTAATCAACCTCTTCTTTTTTATCCTGCTTCTCCCTGGTTTTGACCGGCAGTCCTGTGGCGAGATCCACCAGCATTGGTGCGTTGGTATGCTTAAGGAGGTACGGTGCGTCATAATACCCTTTTTTGAAGATAATGTTCATGAGTGCCAGCAGGAACGCCGGATCTGTACCGGGGCGGATCGGCAGCCATTCTGCATCATTCTCGCCAGCCTCTGAGGGTTTACGGGGGTCTACAACGGTTACTTTGAGGCCGTTCTTTTTACCTCTTCCAAATGAGACTCCCCAGGTATAGGTAACCAGCCCGCCACCGGGGTTACGACCCATCAACAGGCCGTAGGAGGCCTTTTCATAGTCACTGCTGGTGGCTGTGGTACTTGCAGACGGCACCCCATGATCTGCTTTGCCACCGCAGATTGCGCCCAGACCGACCTGCAGCGCATTACCAAAACAGCTGTCACCATAGCCCACTACGTTGGGAGTGCCAAAGATCGTAAAAAACTCTTTATCCATGCCGGGCGCACTGTTGAAACGTGGGAGATAAGCCAGAGAACGGGCTTCACCGACTGCCCGCAATTCAACCATTTTTTTTGCCACCACCTCCAGCGCCTCATCCCACGTGGCTTTGCGGAATTTTCCCTCTCCGCGTTCGCCGACTCTGATCAACGGACTTTTTATCCTGTTCGGGTTATACAGGGCCGAGACTGCAGCCATAGCCCGACCACACGCACCCGCATACGGTGTATTCGGGTTGGCTTCCATCCTGACCAGGCGGCCATCAAGCACTGTGGCCATCAGTGGACAGGATTGCGCGCACATGCGGCATGCGAGCGGTACCTTCTTTTCTTTGGAAAAATCAAACAACAGCGCATCGTCCGCAGCTGCATCTTTGATGAAGAACGTGAGCGATGAGAGGGGACAGAGAAGGGTTGCCGTTGTGGTTAACTTGAGAAAATCCCGTCTTGTGAACTCCATTGAAACCTCCTTTTCAGTATTCTGACTGATTGGCGAAAAGCGGAAATAGTTCGGTATGATTCTCTATCAGGGCGTTGCAAAAAGCGGTCGCATCCGCATAAAAACCAGCCGGTTCCGCCTGTGCCACATCAGCAGCAAAACCGGGCAGCAGAGGGGTAAGGTAAGTCTCGAACAGATGCCACAACTCACGAATTTTTTTTGGAGTACCTACCGAACGCTCTGCCAGCAGCGCGGCAAAATCGAATACAAGTCCAACGTGGTCTTCTGGCTCTCCAAGAGATCTGTCCGGTCCGACTTCCTCCTCCGCCATCATCTTTCGCAGTGCCATTGTGGCGGCGCCATAAACCTGCCCATTGGGTTCCAATCGGCATGAAACATACGGCACTGCCGGGATGCCTGCAGGATTGGCCACAAAAAGAGCTGTGTAGCTGACTTGCAGGTATTCAAGAGGGGGCAGCGGAACCTGACTGCGCCCCAGCAAAGCCAGATGCAGAGCACCGAAAAGCGGGAGGACACTTTCAAGGGCGGTACAAACTGTTTGATCGGGATAGCGCAAAAGAGTCGCGCACAAGCGGAGACAAGTTGCCAGTGAAAGAAGTTCGTCCCGCCTGCAATTGTCTGTTTCTATGCTCATTGTATTCATGATGGCTCGGTACCTCTTTAATTAAGATATTCAGCCTGTATTTCCTTCGCGTTCAAATGCCCGTTAATTTTAGTCCACTTGTCGCTCGGAAGCGTGCGGATCAGCGTAAAATAATTGTATGACATCTCTTTTAACCTGAAGGCTTTCATTACAGTATCTATCTCTTCTCTGTTCCCTGTAAGGAAAACCCATCCCGGCTTTGCCCGATATCGTTTCAGATACCCTTTCATGACCTGCGGCGTGTCATTCTCAGGATCAATTGAAATGGATATGAGCTGAACCTTCAAGGTGTCCGGTGCAATTACTTTCTGCACACTTACATAATCAGCGGAAAGAACAGGACAAGTGGTCGTACATGAACTGTAGATAAAATCGAGCATAACGGGCTTGCTGGTTTGTAAAAGGTTTTTGAGATTAACTTTCATGCCATTCTGGTCTGTCAGGACGACATCCGGGACAACATAACTCTCAATGCTTTTCTGATTCTTTTTATCGCTGGCTTCCGCCCTGAGTCCGATACATACCGGTGCAACAATGCTCAGCAGGACCGCGCCGATTATAAGATTATTTCTGATCATATCGTTATTTCCTTCGCCCGTCCGGATCGGTGGTTTGCAGGATAAAAACTATTTACTCCACCGGATATCCGGCTTGAAGCCAGGTGAATATGCCGTCAGTCATGACAAATACCCGGCGAAATCCAAACATGATGGCCGCGTTTGCCGCGATGGCGGATTCTCTCGATTGAGGACCCGCGCAATAAAATATCAGTATGCTGTTTTTGTCCGCCGGGAGGAATCCGGCAATAGCCCTGCTGTCAATATGCACAGCACCGGGAATACTGTGTTCCACCCATAACTCATGTACGTTGGCATCAAAAACCACAACATCAGGCCTGTTTCTGAGCCTAGCAACTTCAGACATGGGGATTGGCTGAAAGTAGTCTTCAGCCCAAAGAAGGGTCGGAAGAAGCAATAGAAAAAGAAGTATCATCGAGCGTTTCAAAATACACCTCATTAGCGCTTAACCGTCCTATGCCTTTTTACGGGAGCCGCCGCTTCAACCGGATAACCGGCTTTGACCCAGGTGAAGATGCCATCAGTCATGATAAATACGCGGTGGTAGCCAAGCATGATGGCATCGGTTGCCATGTTGGCACCCTCCAGACAGAGCGGCCCGGCGCAATAAAAAATCAGCGTGGTGCTCATATCCGCCGGAAGCTGTTTCGCCAGGTTTCCGCTTTCTATATGGATGGCGCCGGGAATATGGTGTTTCTCCCACAGTTCCTGGATGTTGACATCAATAATGGCAACGCCGGGCCGTTTCATCAGTCGGGCAACATCAGCCATAGGAACCGGCTGAAAGAAGTCACCGGCAAAAAGAACTGCCGGCAGAAGCAAAAGAACCGTTATATGCAATAATAGTTTCATAGTGTGCCATCCTGAAAAATGCATCAGTCAACCAGAATGCCAATCATGAAAGATTCTGGTTTCAATAGTATTTTTGCTATTTGACTGCAGTCATCACGATCGTCGCCTTCTTTTTTAACCCGGCAACGTAGGCCATTATTGCCTGCTGTGTTCCGGTTTGTTTCAGGTACTGCGCAATCTTAACTTTGACTTCGTCAAACGGGGTGACAGAAACATCTTTTTTTTCTTCAAACGTAAGGATGTGATATCCGGAAATGGTTTCAACCACCTGGCTGATTTCGCCCGGCTTAATGGCTGCCGCAGCACTTTCGAATTCAGGAATCATTTCACCCTTTTGAAATATACCGAGGTCACCACCCTGTTCCTTGCTGGGACATGATGAGTCTGCTTTGGCAATGGCGACGAAATCTTCTCCTGCGATGATCCTTTTGCGTATAGATTCAGCCTTTTGTCTGGCGTGCTGTTTTTCTTCGGTAACAGCCCGCGGGTCAACTTCGATCAGGATGTGCCGTAACCGGATACTTTCTGGCTTCGTGAATTTTTCCAGGTTGTGATCGTAGTATTTTCTGGCATCTGATTCATTTATTGTTATCCTGCTTATTATTTCCTTGTTGATCAGATTCGTAACTATAATGTCAGTGCGCACGATTTCCTGTGCATCGTGCTCTGTAAAATTATTGGACTTCAAGACGGCATCGTATGCAGCAGGAGTGGCGAACTTACTTTTTTCCTGGTTTATTTTGTCTAAAATCTGCTTATCCAGATTCATGATTTCCAGCTTGACACCAGCCTGGTACAGAAGCTTTGTACTGATGAGTTGCTCCAGAGCTGCATCTTCAGCCAGTTTGCGTGCTTCAGGAGATATATCGTGAGAGACGCGATTCTGGGCGATGTATATCCGTATGACCCGATCTACTTCGGCACGGGTTATATCAGCGCTGCCGTTAACTCTGGCGAGAACTTCATCTGTCTCTATTCCGTATGCAGTTCCAGCCTGAATGCCATAAATGACCATACCTGCCAGAAATAGTACGTATTTTTTCGAGTTTATTCCCATAATTTCCAATCTCCTTCCTATCCACATCAGCCGACCCGGTATAAAACCATCGGGTCGGCTGATGTGCTGTCTTACTTCAGTGAGGCTTTGGCGCCATTGACTAGAGTCTCGGCTTCCTTGACTTTTTTCAGTGTGTAGTCAGGTGAGTGAACACCCCATGAACCGTCTTTCTCGACCGCGGTGACGATGTCTTTGGCCTGATTGACCATCACCTGTACCTGGGCTTTTTGAGCTGCAGGTATTTTAGACGAGGCAAGCTGTGTATCAAGCTTGGCAAAGGTTTCTTTCAGTCCTTTGACGCCGTTTTTCACCGGTTGCTGCCATGCATTCACGACGTTGAAGATCTGCTTCTGATCGGTGAAGTGAAGCTCTTTCGGCAGTTGTGACTGCGCGCCGCTATGGCAGCCGCCGGCATGAAGAAGATTGCCATCGCTGAAACTGGTGCGGCCACAGGACCACATCAGGTCGATATAGGGCTTGCCGTCTTTCTTGGTGAGACGCCACGGGCCCTTGAAATCGCGGGGTTTGCCATCGGGCGGGTTGAGAGTTTTTTCATCCGGGGATACATTGATCTTCCAGATGTGGGAGGCGCGAGTGTTGTCAAAGCCGGCCTTATCGGGAAACTGGATTGTTCCGAAATTTTCACAGCTCATCATGACCGGCATATGGCACGTAGCGCATTTATGAGTGCCGTGAGCAGGGTTATTCTTTATGAAATCAGCTTGTGTGCTATGACAGTCCTGACACTGTTTCTTGAGGCCAGGCACTGTGAAGGAGTCTTTCCAATCGTTTTCGGTTACTTCATGAGGGTCATGACAAGTACCGCAGCGCATACCTTTTTTATAATGATCAGTGTAATATGCTTGTGAACCTTCGGTCCCGCAAGAAGGGCAGGCACTCTTGAAATAGGCGCTAAGCTGGTGTTTTGGGTCCTTCTTGGCGTCATCCTCGTTGTACGCGAAACGCTGATGACAACGCTCGCAGTTTGACGGCATACCGGCCCCGCGGGCTCCTACCAGGTGGGCGCCGGCTCCGTGGCACTCTTCGCAGGTGATCCCTTTGTTAACAGTGTGCTTGCGCAGCTCTTCAGGTTTCCCCAAAGCGGCTATGAGCTCTCCCTGGTTTTTGAAGTCAAATTTAAACGAATGGCAGACTTCACAGTAAGAGGTGGCTGGTTGGAAGAGCATGCTCTGTCTGTACTTGGCGCCGTATGATGTCCGGCCCCACTCGCTGGATCCGTTGACACCAAAATCCTCCAATTTAGTCGGGAACCCAGGAACAAACGTTGCGATCTTCTTAGCCATTTCCGGGGTTAATGATTCACCCCAGTGACGGGAATGCTGGTTGCCGCCTGCTACCATTTTGCCGGTCAAATCGCGCAGTAGGCCATCTTCAATGGAATAAGTGCCGCGCACCAACCAGGCATCCAGAAAGCCGTACTTTGTGCGGGGAGTGCCGATAATTGCGTAGACCATATCCGAGGTAATGCCTTTCGGCAGGATAGACAAATCTTTAGTACCGTACAGAGGCGCATTAAGATCCTTGTTCGGCACCTCAACCATCTCGTCAGGGAAGCGGACTACCATGGCGTGACGTGAACGGCTCCATTTTTCGTATTGGGCGGGGTGGCATTCGCCGCATTTTTTAGCGCCGACAAACTTGTTGGGCAGGTCCAGAATCGATTCCATGCCAAGGCGATACGTCATGGCGGTCTGCATGTTGACTTTTTTGGCGTAATCCTTGCCGCCGCCAAACTCGACAAATTCCTCCTCACGGTCACTGATCTGGTACTTGCCAACCAGTCGCCCGGCCTTTTCGTACTTGAACAGTGGATGATTTTTCCTTAGAAAATCATAAAACTCCTGTTCCTGCGCCACATACCCTTCCAGTGTACGCACTTCACCCGGTTCAGTTGCTTTAGGTGTTTTGTGCCCATTTGTTTCCCCGGCTTGCATCGAGTGTGCGACCAACAGTGGCAGGCAGGCCGCCATAATAACGATGAAACTCTTTACGAAATTTTTCATACAATCGCTCCTTTCAGGTTTTTCGTCTCCTGTATGGCAACAAGAGTCGATACATGTGCATGGCATCACGGACTCACCATATAATTTATAAAGCAAAGGGAGTGCCAAATAAAATATCATTACATTTCAGATGTTTATATAGGTGTGAGATCGGCGACCCCTGGTACAATTGGAGCAGGAAAAACGGGAATAGCAGCTGGAAGTAGAATTTACGGGGGTTTACTCTGGAAGGTACAAGTGGCGCAGTTGGTACAAATGGCGTAGGGGTTATGATGGGTGGTCTGAGAGCTCTTTACGTTCTGCGGCGGATGATTTTTTTATTCAGGGCGTTACGAGAGATGCCCAGGTAGAGTGCTGCGACCCCCTGGTTCCCTCCCCCCTGCTCCAACGCCTGCTCGATCAGTATGACCTCGGCTTCATCCAATGTCGGCATCCGCTCTATTTCGCCTTCGCGAAGAATTATGGAGCGTTTCAATGTGCTGTTAACGGCCGCCTTTGCCACCATAAACTCGCTGCCAATGGCCTCCCGGAAACTTTCGATGGAGAGAATGCCATGATCGTAGCGCGCCATTGAGTCAAAGACCATGGCCTTCATCTCGCGAACATTTCCCGGGAAGTCATATAAAGAAAGATACGAACAGAGTTCCGGTGGAGGTGTCGGTTTTTTCTTTCCGAAGGCCTCGGCGGCGTCCTTGAGAAAACAATCCAGGAGCAGAGGTATATCATCGTTACGTTCACGTAATGGCGGAATCTTTATCTGGTGAGCACAGAGACGGTAATAGAGATCGGATCTGAAGGTGCCCTCCTTCGCCATCCCCCGAATATCACGATGTGTTGCGATGACCATCCTCGCATCCGTTCTTTTGGTGACATCTGAACCGAGGGGATAATATTCCCCCTCCTGCAGCAGTCGGAGCAGCTTGATCTGGGAGGTTTCGCAGAGGTCACCGATTTCATCAAGGAAGATGGTGCCCTGGGCGGCCTGAACCAGAAGTCCCTCGCGTCTCTGGTCCGCACCGGAGAAGGCGCCCTTTACGTGGCCGAACAGGGTGTCACTGAACATCTGGTCATCAAGTCCGGCGACATTGACTGCAACAAAATTCCCCTTGCGTCCGCTGATCTTATGGACGGCCTGTGCGAGCAAATCCTTTCCCGTTCCCGTTTCTCCGGTGACAAGAACCGGCTGGGCGGTGATTGAAATCGCTTCAAGGTACATCATGATGTCAATCATGCCCGGGCATTGCGTTGTTATCGCCGTGAATGCCTCCGGATGACGCAACCGGCCACTCAACAGCGTATCTTTGAGCAGGTCGATCTCCATTAGCAGCGAGCTTTCGCGCAGAACCCTCTTGATGGCAAGCCGCAGCTCATCCATGACCAGAATAGGTTTAATGATGTAATCAATGGCGCCGAGACGCATTGCATGGATGGCCTCTTTCACGAGACCGGTTCCCGAGATCACGATGATCGGTGTATCGGGACTTAAGGCGGTAATCCCGGAGATAACCTCGAAACCGTCCATGATCGGCATCCGCAGGTCTGTGAAGACGATATCCGGGCGCTCCCGCTCAAAAACTTCAATTCCCTCCCGGCCATTCGAAGCCTCGAAGACGGTAAAGCCGGCATCAAGCAGATAGAGGGCGATGCTCTCACGAAAATCCGACTCATCGTCGATTATCAACAGCTTGCTTGACATCATGGTGTCCTGTAACCCGGGCGATACCTCTAACCTGATCGGCAACTATCAAAACACAAAAAACATGGAAAGACCAGACGAAAAAGCCGCTGGCACCTGCACGTCAGAACCATGCTCCACATATCGCAGGCAGCAGCACTCTTGAAAGTGTGCCGCAAACACTTTTAGTATTAAAAACGTACCTTTCTGCCTCACTATGTTCTTTTTTGCCGCACTTTCCAGCGTACTAAAAGAGTAACCCTCAGAAATTTCACAGATATTAAATCTGGCACTCTTCCTGTAGCTATACCTACCAAATAAGATATTCGCGCAATATTCGTTCCAATTTGGAACAATTCTGTTTCAACGAAGGGCATGTCCTTTCAACGTTAGAGTGTGCCTGGGGTTAAGCTTCCTTTGGATGCAACCGTTGAGATTGAAGCTATCTTTGAAATGGTGTAGCAGTGCCAAGAAACACTTCAGGCGGACACATAGCCCAACTTTTTGTGTCACTTGGTATTGAGTCACTGCTATTCTGATTAGGCTTGTGATAAGAAAGAATCGGAACACTCAAAATTGTTACCATTGCTGAACAAAATAAAACAATCATGGCCTCGTCTCCTTTTCTGTCTGGACAAGATTTCTGCAGATATGTGTAGATTTATTCGTAATTCCGTTCCACAAATTCAGGATCTGTATCCAATTTTACGTAGTGCCAAAGACTGAATACCGGAGAGCCGATCAACAGTAGGAGAGCGTAGGGAATAATTTTTGTGGCATTTCCGGCCATTACCATTTCGTGATATTCAGGGGCGAATGACGGGACAAAATAGACCAGAGCGAGATAGATACCCATAGCGAGCGTGGCAATCGATGCTGGTATATGCCATACTTTATTTCTCTTTACGCCATCTACTGATGAGTTCATACGTTCCTCCTCTTGATTTTTGTGAGTAAAAATAAAAAACCCGCCTCTTTGTTGAAAAGGCGGGTCCAAGTTTGCCGTTGCATATGCATTGGCTGCTACCACTTCGACAGCTCCTCATCCCGTTCTGGGTAGGTGGCTTTGCGAAATCTGGTTCCCCAGATCGTGCCTTTTCGGTGACTTATTGAGTTTTGTAAGATCAAGGTGACGGCTGTTGTCCAAACCTTATGTAATCATCGTGAAAACACAGTATCAAATCCATAAATGTATACGGTGATTACCGTCACATTATTGATGGTATATCTCCCTTCGGACCCGAACTGTGTGATGTCAATTGGTTAATCGCCGCCTTCAACAGAGCACTTGGCTTGAAAGTAAGTATGCGCCGGGCTTCTATGGTGAGGGTTTCGCCAGTTGCCGGGTTCCTGCCTCTACGATCTTTCTTCTGCTTAACTTCAAAGTTCCCGAAGCCGGATATTTTTAGATTTTCCCCTGACTCAAGGGTAGTCTTCATTATTGCAAAGACCGCCTCAACCATTTCAGCGGATTCTTTTCTTGCCAAACCCATTCCTTCCTGAACCTTCTCAAAAATATCTGCTTTGGTCATTTGTGCTCTCCCCTTACTTTATATGTGCAGAATGTAACGATACATGTGTAGCCAGCAAAGCAGGCTGTTATTGTCAACTTCGGCCAATTGAAACAATCAGTAAAAAGTTAAGATTCAGGAGAGCGATCCATTCCGGGGGCTGGGGAATCGGCACATACCTACATATGTGATCAGCAAGCGTTTTGTGAAGAAGCAGAAAATGCGTTGGACCCAACGCGGCGCACACCTGTTGCTGCAGACACGGGTGCGGGTTTTGAACGATGAACTGCGGGAAACCTTCTGCAAATGGTACCCTGGTATGAGGCCTGACGAACCAACAGCGTTAAAGGCTGCGGCATAGAACACTCAACCCCCGGAATGGATCGCTCTCCTTTATAGGCTTCATAGTTAGATGTGTCTGGCCGTAAGCCATAAAGCCAGGTTTCTTGCAAATATGGAGTTATTTTCATCAAGAAACTTGTTTTGAAAAATAGCATCATCACCTGAAATCATGTATTCACCTTTCCCCACTTTACCGGTGACAATGACGGAAAAATGTCCGACCGGATCACCTTGTTGAAATACTTTTGTGTTGAATACATCCATCCATGCTTCTGAAGAGGTCCGGGCTGCTGATTGTGCCTTATTATTAGGATCAATAGCCCATACCCCGTATGCTGAGAATGATTTTATGCCTGCAAACAATGGTGAGGGTGATAAATCGGTGACACGGAAGTTGATGTCTTCGTCTATGATATTTTGACGCTCATGTAATACAGTTTGCGATAAGCCAAGACCGAATCTGAAAATCAAGTTGCTCAAAGGTGGCGCTATATGCATTGTTACCGCCAGATTGCCACCCCTTTCAAGGAATCGCATTATCGCCTCAACCTCTTCCGGCTGCAAAGGATTGAAGAGACCGGATATGAATAGGCCAGAGGCTCCTTTCAGAGATTCATCAGTAATTGGTTCCTTTGATGAAATAACTTCCAGTCCGGATTTTCTGAAAATAGTGGCAAGTTTCGATAACTGCAATATACCGTTGTCTTCAATTGAAAAACGCTCGCCATGCGCTTGGTCAAAAATGACCTTTGGCTTTTGCTCTTCTGCAAAAGCAATAGTGCTGGCAAATAATACAAGAAGCAAACAAGCTGTTATTATCGATATTCTTCTCATTTTTACCCCCATACCGACAGAATTTCATGAATTTGTGAACAGAATAGATTTAGAGCACATCAACATGCCGATAGATAATAGTGGCTCAATGCTCAAGTCCCATTATATCGCGATATGTGACAATGATTTGATATTCCAGTTACAACTTTGGGGGGTATGCGAGCACATCTCCCACAGGAAGTCTCGATGTCAAACCTTCTGGTGGAGTGTTTTCAATAGCCAACAAGTTGTCGGAAATTTCAACTACAACCCGTGGTGTCAAGTTTGTCCAGAGGGGTGGGGGAGGGATTGCTGAGTTTGCAGAAGCGACTGCGACTGCTGTTACCAGATCAAGTGCGATTGCGACCGGGAAGTAAATCAGATTCCACTGACGGCTCTATTCTCAATAATACCCTCTGACACAGAACCTTTAACACGCTCCTTCAGATCCTTTCCGACTTTAAAAAATGGTAGCTTCTTGGATTTAACTACTACCTCCTTGCCTGTCTTCGGATTTCTTCCTGTGTGCCCCTCGTACTCTCGTATCTCAAAACTACCGAAGCCTCTTATTTCGATTCTGTTGCCGGCGACAAGTGTATCAGCCATACTGCCGAAAACTTGATTTATTACTGCCTCAGCTTTACGGAAATGTATGTTGTGACTCACTGCCAGTCGTCCAATCAAGTCTGATCTTGTCATTAAACTTTCCCTTTCACCGGACGACTGATTCTTCCATGTTCCGCGCCTTTCTATCATAATCCGCCGATTACAGTCTATGACTATTGTTGGCGGTATTAAAATAGCTCTTGAGGACAGGAAATCGCTCTTTGCGATTGCGGTTTTGCCCAGCCTTGCCCCTGTTGCATAAGAACAGAGATATCGCCTTTTCCCGATCAGCCAGTACACAGTTTCAGGAGAACAGCCAGTTTAGAATCTCCTGGTCTCTCCTTCTCCATCTCCGGATCACTTGGTATCGATAGACTTGATTCCATTGGGTCGCCAGTTCGGGGGGGGGGGATATCCCATAGCATGTCTCCAATAATCTAGTTAAATAAATAGATAATAATATACAAAAAAAACGAGAGTTGTAAGCTCTCGTTTCTCAAGTACCTAGTAAAAGGCCAAACTCAAGATATGGGAGGAGTTACCCCCTACCATATCAAGTATTAGCTAATCGAATATTTCTGAAATCCATGACTTCTTCTTGTATTGGCCGCTATGACCGTATTCATGGCTATCATGATCCTGTTTTCTGTAGGGCTGCTGGTTGTGTACTGATTGCTGATACTGTGGTTGTGAAGAAGAGGAGGTAGTGTTGGTTTCTGATCGCTCGATAATTTTATCTAGCTCTCCCCTATCGAGCCAGACACCTCGGCATTCCGGGCAGTAATCGATTTCTACTCCCTGGCGATCTGTCATTTTAAGTTCTATTGCGGTGCATACGGGGCATTTCATATAGTTACTCCTCATAGATTAATTTTTTTGTTCAGTTTAAAGCTCACAGTTTGCTGTATCCTCGCCCGCACTATTTTAAGCAGTCTGCTCACCCAGACAAATCGAATGCAAGTAAGCCTAACGCGAGTGGAATAACAACTATGGCACAACCGGGTAAAGCAATCATCATAGTGATGCCAATGACAAGGGCTGTTATTCCGATAACAGTGACTACAAAAAGCTTGAAGTTTATTCAGGAGAGAATTTGCGGAGGGATAAATATTGGCATTACGATTTTTGGAAGCATGGATTCTCGCTCAGGTGTAGCAAATACAGAAACTAGTGGATCATAGGCAGCGCCGATTGAATCAATCGAATTCACATATTCTGCACAGCAAACGGTTAGATCACAATTATCAGCATTCTGATTGTGTGTATCATTTTCTGACGTTTCAGAAGTTTCCATAGTATCCAAACAGCCTAGACCCGAGGCGCAGGGATGTGAAAAACATACTAACGGTTGAAGCAAGCACAAAATCAGAATTATTAGTGCAATTATTTTTTTGAACTTTTTTAGGACCATAATGGGTGCCATTATAGCTGAACATCAGTGAAATACAATCAACATGTTGAACCGAACTTTTAAATACCCGTTTAACACTGGAGGGATACAATGAAATTGCACAGGAATATGGAGCTCATCCGGCACAGGTGGACTTTGGGAAAAAGAGCTGTTAACTAAGCTTCAGCATTTTTTATGCCAAATGAAGTCCAAGGACTGTTGAGGAACTGTGAGATTGGGTCGTACGTAGTGAACAAAGCAGCGCAAAGAAGCTATTAATCGGCTTCGATCGCCAGTCACTTCCAGGCGAAGTTGATGAGTTACAGCGTCAGGCATACATGTTCAGGCTATAACCGTATCATCATGAGCAGGTTCCGAGAAGAGCCAATAAAAATGGAGGGACATACGTACTGTGGCTACAATTAACATTTCGACCGAGGGTAACCTGCTGATTCTCTCAGTTACCGGAAAATTATCAGCACGCGACTTTATTGGTACTATCAATAAGTACTATGCTACCGGCACGGTAAAAACGTTATCTGGAATCTGAGCGTTGGGACGATGCAAATGTTATCGATATCTGATCTAAAAGAGGTTGCTCAAACAGTGTATGAGTCATGCAAGGGTGGTGCGCGCTCAGGTGGAAAGACCATTTTTGTCGCGCACGATGATGCTGAATACAAATTATTGTGTGTCTATCTGGCGATTATTAAGGCAGCACCAGTTCCACTTGAATATCACGTATGTCGGTTCATGACCGATGCCAGAGATTGGCTGAAGTGATGAAGTTGAGGTTTTAAAAAACTTACATGGTGTTTATGTCAAGCGCCAACGTTATTTTCCAGTGCCTGCGCCAAGTTTATTTTCCAGTTTAGCGATCAACGGGCTTCCTGTTAGTTCGTGATGGCCTGTTGTGGTCGTCCCCTTTTTCGATAAGATTCTCCCTTCATCGGGAGGTGATGGGAGAGCGATCCATTCCGGGGGCTGGGGAATCGGCACATACCTACATATGTGGTCAGCAAGCGTTTTGTAAAGAAGCAGTAAATGCGTTGGACCCAACGCGGCGCACACCTGTTGCTGCAGCCACGGGTGCGGGTTTTGAACGATGAACTGCGGGAAACCTTCTGCAAATGGTACCCTGGTACGAGGTCTGACGAACCAACAGCGTTAAAGGCTGCGGCATAGAACACTCAGCCCCCGGAATGGATCGCTCTCGTTTGCCACCTTTGGCTCGGGTTTCCCAAAGATTTCAGGGATGCATGCAAATATTTTTCCAGTTATGCCGGAATAGAAAACAATCCCTAAAACGCTCCCAGTGAGATACTTACCCGTAACTGATAGTTCGGTTGGATCGTCGCGGGTTGGTTTTTTAGAAAACCAGTTATATGCGATATATGGGGAGGCCAATTTCATCACCATAAGAGCCTTCAAAGAAGCTTGATTTGCGGATTGGTTACCCGCGTCTAGCGGTATTACAACCCCACCATTTCAGGTTCGAAAATTTCCCAGACCCTTTTCTGAAGCTCTGCAATAAATTCCTGACCGGTAATGTTCGGCAGCTTGATGTTCTGATTCGGGCGCTCCCACACCTCGGCCGGAATGGTGTATTCTTCTTTTTCATACCCCTGTCGTAACTCCAGTGCCAGGCCGCGAAGGAAAGCCTTGCGTACTGAGGCTGCCAGGTTTTCCGTAGTCACTTCCAGATTGAACTCGCTCTTGAGG